>CAJURH010000023.1 GCA_910588775.1 uncultured Lachnospiraceae bacterium | reverse complement strand
GGGGAACGAAGTGAAAGTTGATGGATAGGTAAAAATGTGTAAATTTCGCTATTTATAATAGAAAGAAAATTTTTGATAAGCCGAGAACTTTGGGGTTCTTCGGCTTGTTTTCTTGTGGGAATTTGACGATAAATATGATATGATTAAGTTCAAGTACAAAATACGAGTTAATAGAGATGGGGGATAGGTTATGTCTGCGAAATCATCAGAACAGAAAGCAATTGAAAAGCAGATGAAAGAAAATCAAAGGATGGAACGGGACAATGCAAGGCGTGAACGGGCATCCGGGATTGTTAATGCTGCAAAGTACATAGGTGATTTTCGTGTTATGGACCCAGATGCGGAGAAGATTTTAGAAATTGCATTAGAACAGTATAATGGGAATGACAGTAACTTTGTTACAGTTTCTGATGATGCTGTCCCGAAACATCTGAGTAATTCTTTACCGCTTGAAGCGGAGAAATTATTGATATATGGTATGCTGTCCCGATATATGATTTATGCTAAAAGCGTTATGCTTACGCTGTCAAATTTGGGAAAAACATATTTTAAGGATAAGAAAAAAGCTATTGAAGGGGAGAACATTAAAATGACAGAAAATAAGATGCCTATGTTGCTGATTAGCCATGCAACCACTGATAAGAACTATGCAGAGCATTTGGTTACTCTTTTTGAGAATATAGGATTGGATCAAACACAGATGATCTGTTCATCAGTGCCAGGATATGGGATACCGTTGAATAAGAGGGTTTATGAGTGGCTTGCAAATAAATTTACAGATTGGGATTTGGACTTATATGTTATATTTGTTTTATCGGACGGATACTATTCGAGTCCAGCGAGTTTAAATGAAATGGGGGCAGCTTGGGTCACCAAAAAAGAGTATACATCAATATTGCTTCCAGGGTTCGATTTTTCTCAGATAAGAGGTGCGATTAGTGCTGATCAAATAGCCATTAAGTTAGATTCTGATGAAGAAGAACTTAGGCAAAGACTGAATGAGTTGAAAGACGATTTGACAGAAAAGTTTGGGCTTACTAAGATTGTTGATGTAAGGTGGGAACGGTTTAGAAGTACCTTTATAGATGCAGTAAAAGAAATCCAAGTGGAGAAAGAAAATAGCAGAGTACGCAAAAACCAGCCTTCGTTTTCGGTTACTATAGAAGGTATTAACAAAAGGTTGCCTGGAGTCTCTGAAATACTTAATTCCGATTTTACTGGAGGAACCCGTTATCGAAATCTTCAAATTTCTATTGAGATTGTAAATGGTAAGGTGGCCAGAAATCTTATCGTATTTGATAAACTGCTTACCGTAATTCTAAAACCGGGGGAAAAATGCAGAATGGCTGTCGCATATGAGGACTCGGAGGATGTGATAAAATGGCCCTCAAAAGTGAAAAAAATCTTGCATTCAGAATATGAGGATACAAAGGGACTTCCAAATTGGTTTAATATATGCTATCAAGATGAAGAAGGACATAATATGGTTCAAAGTCTGAAATTGCAATCGTTTGATGGAGAAGCGTATTATGATCTTGATGGCCATCCTTGGGAAGCGTAATTAGTGGGAAAAGTTCCTAAATAATTTCGGATTCAATGACATAGGTATTTATTGATGCACACTCGGAAGAGTGTGCATTTATTATGAAGAAAGAGCGACTTTAATCATTTGCGGGGGGTGCATTGGGGGTGCATCGTTGAATTGTATCAAAATCAGCGTACCGATGAATCCCTGCAGTTGTGGTTATTATCCGGATTTAAACCGGTGTCGGTGTACGCCGGCGCAAGTCAGGCGTTATATGGGAAGGATCAGTGGCCCGTTATGGGACCGGCTGGATCTATGCGTGGAAACCAGGGAGCCCACTTACGGAGAGATAGCAGGTGAGGAGACCGGATGTTCTTCAAATGAATTGCGAGAAAAAGTGAAGCGGGTGCAGGAAATCCAGCGGATTCGGTATGCGAAGGAGGAGGTTAGATTTAATAGTCAGTTAGGGAGCGCGGATGTGGAACGGTATTGCCTTTTAACTGAGGAGGCGAGGCGGTGTATAGAGAGAATTTATACAAAGAGACGGTTAAGTCCTCGTTCTTATCACAGGATTCTGAAAGTATCCCGCACGATTGCGGATTTGGAGGAATCTGAGGTGATACAGGCTGCACATATACAGGAAGCATTTGGATACCGGGTATTGGATCAGGATTATTGAGAAAATAAAGAAAGGGTAGAATGGAAAAGATTACTAGAGAACAGAAGATGTATCCTATAAGATTGCGCCAGCTTCCAGGCATGCCTTCATGTCTGTATGTAAATGGAAGACTGCCCCAGGAGGGCGTTGCCACGGTGGGCATTGTAGGAGCCCGCAACTGCAGCGGTTATGGCAGGCAAATTGCCTGGGAATATGCCAAAATATTCAGCGATTATGGCGTTCAGGTTATCAGCGGGATGGCTGTGGGGATTGATGGGGAATCTCACCGGGGAGCTTTGCAAGGGCGTACGCCCACCTTTGCCGTGCTTGGGTGCGGCATTGACGTGTGTTATCCCAGGGAAAACAGAGAGTTATTTGAACAGATTCCCCAAATGGGAGGGATGATTAGTGAATATCCGCCGGGCATACCGCCTATAGGCCGAAATTTCCCAGCCAGAAATCGTATTATCAGTGGATTATCGGATGTATTGCTGGTGGTGGAAGCCAGAAAAAAGAGTGGATCTTTGATTACCGTGGATTTTGCCCTGGAACAAGGGAAGAGCGTATTTGCCGTGCCGGGTAGGGTGACGGACGCTTTAAGTGAAGGGTGCAATTATTTAATAACCCAGGGCGCTGGGGTTGCATTATCGCCGGAAATGGTTCTAAATGAGCTGGGAATCGATACATATAGAGAGAAAGCGGGGAACAAAAAAAGTAAGTTGGGTCTTGCAAGTGGTTTGGATTTGGTGTATAGTTGTGTAGATTTCCGACCTACGAATTACGAAACTTTGATCAGCGAGTGCGGATATCCGCCAGGACAAGTGTTATCGCTGCTGACAGAGTTGCAAATGCTGGGACTTGTGGGAGAGGTCGGTAAGAATTATTATGTAAGGTTGCCCATACATTGTAGTGATTAGGAATTTATGGACACTTACTTAATTGCATATACAGGAGATAGGACATGGCAAAGTATCTGGTAATCGTGGAGTCACCGGCAAAGGTGAAAACCATTAAGAAATTTCTGGGAAAAAATTACGAAGTGGCGGCTTCCCAGGGACATGTAAGAGATTTGCCGAAGAGCCAGCTTGGCATTGATGTGGAACATGATTTTGAACCCAAATATATTACCATACGTGGAAAGGGAGAGCTGCTGGCGAAGCTTCGCAAGTCTGCAAAAAAAGCGGATAAGATTTTTCTGGCTACGGACCCTGACCGGGAAGGTGAGGCGATTTCCTGGCATTTGAAAACAGCCCTTCATACAGATGAAGACAAAATGCACCGGATAACTTTTAATGAGATCACAAAAAATGCGGTGAAAACATCCCTGAAGGAAGCCAGGGATATTAATATGAATTTGGTGGACGCTCAACAGGCAAGGCGCACATTGGACAGGCTGGTGGGCTATCAGATTAGCCCGGTATTGTGGGCGAAAGTAAAGCGCGGCTTGAGTGCGGGGCGAGTGCAGTCGGTGGCTTTACGCCTCATTGGCGACAGGGAAGATGAGATTAATGCGTTTATCCCTGAAGAATATTGGTCGCTGGATGCTGTATTTGACATCCCAGGAGAGAAGAAGAAACTGACGGCCAAGTTTTACGGTTTAAAAGACGAGAAATTAGTCATTCATACGCAGACGGAGATGGATGGTATACTGGAAAATTTGAAAGGCGCATCCTACCGGGTGGATGAGGTAAAAAAGGGGGAGAGAACGAAAAAGGCTCCGCTGCCCTTTACAACCAGCACCCTTCAGCAAGAGGCGTCTAAGAACTTGAATTTTTCTACGCAGAAGACCATGCGTCTGGCGCAGCAGTTATATGAAGGCATAGATATCAAGGGTCAGGGCACGGTGGGTGTAATCAGCTACTTGCGTACAGATTCCACCCGGGTGTCTGAAGAGGCGAAAGAAAACGCAAGAAATTATATCGGCCAGACTTATGGAGAGCAATATGTGGCGGATGGGAAGAAGAACCTGGAAAAGGGAAAAAAGATTCAGGATGCCCATGAAGCTATCCGGCCCACAGACTTGGCGCGTACCCCGGCTAGTATAAAAGATTCCCTGGCTAGAGATCAATACCGTCTATATCAGTTAATATGGAAACGTTTCGCTGCAAGCCAGATGAAAGATGCAAAATATGAAACAACTTCAGTGAGGATTGCCGGAGGAGAGTATTTCTTTACGGTAGCAGCGTCAAAAATTATATTTGACGGTTTTTTGTCTGTGTATTCCCAGGATGAGGATAAGAAGACGGGGGTGCTATTGGCAAAAGGTTTGGACGAAAATACGAAGTTGAATATAGAAGAACTGGTTCCGGAACAACATTTTACACAGCCTCCGGCCCATTATACGGAAGCTTCTCTTGTAAGGGCTTTGGAAGAATTGGGGATTGGACGTCCCAGTACTTATGCGCCTACCATAACCACGCTGATCAGCAGGCATTATGTGGCGAAGGAAAAGAAAAATCTGTACATTACAGAGTTAGGGGAAGTGGTCAACGGCATTATGCTGCAGGCTTTTCCTTCTATTATGGATGTGCATTTCACAGCTATTATGGAAGAACTGCTGGACAAAGTGGAAGAAGGTCAGGTGGAATGGAAATCAGTTGTGCGCAATTTTTATCCGGATTTGAAAGAAGCTGTGGATGCGGCGCAGAAAGAACTGGAGCAAGTAAAAATTGAGGACGAAGTAACGGATATAATCTGTGAGTTGTGTGGGCGTAACATGGTAATAAAATATGGACCCCATGGCAGATTCTTGGCGTGCCCTGGGTTCCCAGAGTGCCGCAATACAAAACCTTATTATGAGAAAATTGGAGTTGCCTGTCCTCTATGCGGAAAAGAAGTGGTGCTTAAGAAGACGAAAAAGGGCCGGAAGTATTACGGTTGCGAAGACAATCCGGATTGTGAGTTTATGTCCTGGCAGAAACCGTCTAAAGAGAAATGTCCACAATGTGGCGGTTACTTGCTGGAAAAGGGCAGCAAATTAGTATGCGCG
This sequence comes from uncultured Lachnospiraceae bacterium, assembly GCA_910588775.1. GTDB lineage: Bacteria > Bacillota > Clostridia > Lachnospirales > Lachnospiraceae > MGBC164599. The sequence goes on along the minus strand of CAJURH010000023.1, from coordinate 35,036 downwards.
GACGAGGCGTGCGGCTATGTGGCCGCAAAACCAAAAGAATAGTTGGAACGAAAAAGGCATTGTGTACAATATACACAGCGCCTTTTTTATTATTTATTATCATATATTATCTGAAAATTTTGAAAATATGCATAGAATACAAAATATATTTGTTGATTTCCTTTTAATTGTATGGTAACATGAAAATATGACTTGATGTTTACTCAGGTATAGGGTAAAATTACATATGGTGATTTACAGTATATCTCACGCCAGTGTGGAAAATCGACACAGCATTTTGTAAATTTAAGGTCTTTGAAGCTGTGTAACCGAATATTTCTTTGAAAAAAGGGAGGACGGCTATGAGTGTTCAATTATTAGACAAAACAAGGAAAATTAACAAGTTATTGCATAATAATAGTTCAAAAAAGGTAGTTTTCAATGATATTTGTCAGGTATTGATGGAAACCTTAAGTTCCAATATACTGGTAATCAGCAGAAAAGGAAAAGTCTTAGGGGTCAGTTTAAGTCCAGGGGTCGAAGAGATTACTGAGTTAATCGAAGGCCATGTGGGCAGTCATGTGGACCCGCTGCTAAATGAAAGGTTTCTGGGCGTATTGTCTACCAAAGAAAATGTAAATCTGCAAACACTGGGCTTTGAAGGGGAAGACATGCGTAAATACCAGGGGATCATTAATCCTATCGATATTGCGGGGGAACGCCTGGGAACTGTATTTATGTACAGGGATGATAAGCCTTATGAAATAGAGGATATCATTGTGAGTGAATATGGCACCACGGTAGTGGGGCTGGAGATGATGCGCTCTGTACATGAAGAAAATGCAGAGGAAGACAGGAAGAAGCAGGTGGTGAAATCTGCTTTCGGCACTTTATCCTTTACTGAGTTGGAAGCCATCATTCATATTTTCCAGGAGCTGGATGGCAATGAAGGGATTCTGGTGGCAAGCAAAATTGCGGACAGGGTTGGGATTACCCGGTCTGTGATTGTGAATGCGCTGCGTAAATTTGAGAGCGCAGGCGTAATTGAATCCCGTTCTTCTGGCATGAAGGGTACGTACATCAAAGTTCTAAATGAAGTTATTTTTGACGAGTTAAAAGAAATCAGAGAAACCCGCATGAAAAAGGGGTAGAAAAGGACAAGAGCGTGTATGAAAAATCATTTACGCCACTTGCAACCCCCACTTTGCTCTGCGTTTGCTCCGATTTGGGTTGGCACAGCTCGCTATAGCATGCCTTATGGGTGGGAATTATGACTTGTAGTTGACATAAAGTATTTTCAGACACGCTCTAGGACCGGACTTTCCGGTCCTTCCTTTTTCAGAAATTTGAGAAATTATGAGTATAAAGGAGATTATTGGATATAATATGAGTTAAATGGAAATAAAATGGTTTTGTTGCGCTTGCAGAAACCGAGCAATTTTAATAATATATATGCAGTGATTAGCACTCGGCAAAAATGAGCGCTAGCAATAAGATGATAATTAGAAAAACAGGAGGCAATGGGATATGAAATTAGTACCTTTAGGTGACAGAGTTGTGTTAAAACAATTAGAAGCAGAAGAAACCACAAAATCCGGTATTGTGCTGCCAGGACAGGCAAAAGAAAAACCACAGCAGGCTGAGGTAATCGCCGTAGGACCAGGCGGAGTCGTGGATGGCAAAGAAGTGAAAATGGAAGTAAAAGTGGGCGACCAGGTTATTTACTCCAAATATTCTGGAACAGATGTAAAAATGGATGAAGAAGAATATATCATCGTAAAACAGGCCGATATTCTGGCAATCGTAGAATAACTCAGTAGACAGATCAGCCAATTTATATAGAAAATGGAGGTATGGTAAAATGGCAAAGGAAATTAAATTTGGCGCAGACGCCAGAGCTGCATTGGAAAGCGGCGTAAATCAGTTGGCAAATACAGTACGCGTAACTTTGGGACCGAAAGGCAGAAACGTAGTTTTAGATAAATCTTTTGGCGCCCCATTGATCACTAACGACGGCGTGACAATCGCGAAAGAAATTGAGCTGGAAGATGGCTTTGAAAATATGGGCGCACAGTTGATTAAGGAAGTTGCGTCAAAAACCAACGATGTGGCAGGTGACGGAACTACGACAGCGACTGTTCTGGCACAGTCCATGGTAAACGAAGGCATGAAGAACCTGGCAGCCGGCGCAAATCCCATTGTTTTGAGAAAAGGAATGAAGAAAGCTACGGATGCCGCTGTAGATGCAATCATGGCTATGAGCAAGCAGATTAAAGGCAAAGATCAGATTACAAACGTAGCAGCCGTTTCTTCCGGAAGCGTAGAAGTTGGCACAATGGTGGCGGACGCTATGGAAAAGGTTTCCAACGACGGCGTTATCACTGTGGAAGAGTCCAAGACTATGCACACAGAGCTGGATCTGGTAGAAGGTATGCAGTTTGACAGAGGTTACCTGTCCGCTTATATGTCTACAGATATGGAGAAAATGGAAGCTGTTCTGGAAGACCCATATATTTTGCTTACAGATAAGAAGATCAGCAACATCCAGGAAATTCTTCCTCTGCTGGAGAAAATCGTACAAGCAAATGCAAAATTGTTAATTATCGCAGACGATGTGGAAGGCGAAGCTCTGACCACATTGATTGTCAACAAACTGCGCGGAACATTCCAGGTAGCCGCTGTAAAAGCTCCCGCTTACGGCGACAGAAGAAAAGCTATGCTGCAGGATATCGCTATCCTGACAAACGGCCAGGTGATTTCAGAAGAACTGGGACGGGATCTGAAAGAAGTGACTATTGAAGATTTGGGTCGTGCAAAATCCGTTAAGGTGAAAAAAGAAGAAACCGTAATCGTGGACGGCGTAGGTGACAAAGCTGAAATAGATGCTAGAATCAAACAGATCAAAGACGAAATTGAGGAAACAACTTCAGACTTTGACAGAGAAAAACTGCAGGAAAGACTTGCAAAACTGGCAGGCGGCGTAGCCGTAATTCGTGTAGGCGCTGCAACAGAGACAGAGATGAAAGAAGCGAAACTTCGTCTGGAAGACGCTCTGGCAGCTACGAGAGCAGCCGTTGAAGAAGGCGTTGTAGCAGGTGGTGGCGCTGTATATATCCATGCATCTAAGGAAGTCGCAAAATTGGCTGCAAGCTTGGAAGGTGACGAGAAGACAGGCGCGAACATCGTGTTAAAAGCCCTGGAAGCTCCTCTGTTCCACATCGCATACAATGCTGGACTGGAAGGTTCTGTGATTATCAACAAAGTAAAAGAATTGGAAGCTGGCAAAGGATTTGACGCTTACGAAGAAAAATATGTAGACATGATCGAGGCTGGTATTCTGGATCCGGCCAAGGTTAGCAGAAGCGCACTGCAAAATGCAACCAGCGTTGCTTCCACATTGCTGACAACAGAGTCCGTAGTTTCTTCTATTAAAGAAGACGCTCCTGCAATGCCTGCAGGCGGCGGAATGGGCATGATGTAATAATAGATTGAGGGCTGACATGGTAAGTGTCGGCCCTTTTTAGATCTAATTGAAAATTCCGCCTTTTTATAGTACCATAGCAGTATATGGAATTTGTTGTTTAGGGCGTGTCTGAAAACACATTCCAGCAATCTGCATCCCCCATTTTGCGGAAAGCTGTTTTCAAACTCGTTCTAGGAGAAAGGGGGGAGCTATGGGTATTCAGACAAAACAAATGCGCCTGTTTGCGTTTATGCTTTCGTTGGCGCTGACGCTTGCTTGCTGTTATCTAAATCCTGGAACCGTGCATGCCGCCAAAAAGCTGACGCTTGCGCGGTCATCCGCAAGTGTGGCTATCGGCGGCACGCGCAAGATTCAAGTAAAAAATGCAAAAAAGGGCGCGCGCGTCACTTACAAGCCTAATAAAACGTCCATCGTATCTGTATCAAAAAAGGGCAAGGTAAAAGGATTAAAAGCCGGAAAAGCCACAATTACAGTTACGGTAAAAGAGGGGAAGAAGAAAACAAAACTTTCCTATAAGTTAAAGGTCAAAAGGCCGGCATTATCCAAAACCAGTCTGTCGGTTGGCATCGGGAAAACGGTTTCTTTAGTTGTAAAAAACAAGCCGTTAAAAGCAGCGAGAGTAAAGTATAAATGGTCTTCTACAAATAAAAATATTGCTACAGTAAAAAATGGAAAAGTCACTGGCGTCGCCACTGGTATAACCAACGTTAGGTTGAAAGTAACGTCCAACAAAAAATTTTCCTATACTCTATCATGCAAAATTTCCGTGGAAGACAGCAAAGCTGGAAGTGTTCAAACATCCGATTTCGATAAGTTTGCCAGGGAAGGGGCGCAGCTGATCAAAGAAAATAACAAAAAATTCGAAACGGGAATCTCAGAGGGCAGTGAGTTTTCCTCCAGACGGCTCATTGTCTGCAGCAAAGGCGGTGGACTTGATTTTTCGCGGCTAAGTCCAAAGGCCGTTGTAGAAAGTGAGGCTGGCATCTATCTGGTTCAGTTTTCAAGTCTGTCTGCCGCAAAAGTCGCTTTTGAGGAAATTAAAAAATGGCCGGAAGTGGAATGGGTGGAACCAGATGTTTATGTCAATGTGGATGCTGCGGATAGTGTGGCTGCTGGCGCAAAAGCAAAATCGTGGGGAGTGGAGAAGATTGGCGCGGACAAATATGCCAGTTCCATTTCCTCCATCCGTACCAACATTGTGGTCGCAGTGGTGGACAGCGGGGTGGCCGCCAGCCATCCTTTTTTAAAAAACCGGGTAAAAAAGGGCGGATACGATTATGTGGACAATGATTCCGATCCGAATGATGGGCATCATCATGGGACGCATGTGGCGGGCACAGTGGTAGACTGCACTCCAGGTCTAAATGTTCAGGTGTTGCCTGTCAGGGTTTTGGACGCCAAGGGTGGAGGCTCTAGTTTTAATGTGGGGAACGGCATTAAGTATGCAGCTAATCATGGAGCAAAAGTTATTAATTTAAGCTTGCGCGGCGGCCACAGCAATTACATAGATGATAATATTGACTACGCTATAAAAAAAGGCGTTGTTGTCGTGGCGGCAGCAGGAAATGATGGTTACAACACGGCTTATTTTTGCCCGGCGCACCTTACGAAAGCCGTTGTTGTAGCGGCGGTTGATAAGAATGACCAGCGGGCGCTTTTTTCTAACTATGGCGATTCAGTGGACGTGGCCGCCCCTGGAGTAGGCGTTGTAAGCTGTGTTCCGGGCGGGGGTTATAAAAGCTTGAATGGCACATCTATGGCAGCGCCTCATGTGGCGGCGGTGGCGGCCATGTTCCGGTTGAAGTATCCGTCCAAAACCCCTGCCCAGATTGAGACTTTGTTAAAAAATAATGTGCGGGATTTGGGCAGTCCCGGCAAAGATAGATATTATGGCCACGGCATTTTAGACCTCAGTAAAGTGAAAACAGTACAGCCGACCGGCGTGACGCTGAATAAAACTAGCGTTTCCATCACTGTGGGAGGAACGGTGACGCTTACGGCCACCGTCCAACCGTCCAATGCAACCGAAAAGACAATTACATGGAGTAGCGGCAATACATCCATAGCAAAAGTAAAGAATGGCGTTGTGACTGGAGTTTCAGCCGGGACAGCCACCATTACGGCAAGAACAGCCAACAGTAAGAAGGCAAGCTGTACGGTAAAAGTGGCGCCTAAGACCATACAGCCAACCGGGGTCACGTTGAACAAGAGCGCCCTTACGATGGAAGAGGGCGGTTCGGCGCTGCTGACGGCCACGGTTGCGCCAGCCAATGCGTCTAACAAAACAGTTACATGGAGCAGCGGCAAACCATCCATAGCAGAAGTGAATAACGGCAAAGTGACAGGAAAATCGCCAGGTACGGCTACAGTAACGGCTCAGACTGTCAACGGGAAGAAAGCGACGTGTACAGTGACGGTGAAAGCCAAACCTGTCTGGCCGACGGATGTTACTCTGAACCGGAGTGGCCTTACATTGGAAAAAGGCGGCGAAGCGCTTCTCACGGCAGCCGTTTCACCGTCCAACGCGACGGACAAAACAGTCACATGGGCAAGCGACCGTCCATCTATCGCAAAAGTAAGCGATGGCAGGGTGACAGGCATTTCGCCAGGAAGGGCTACCATAACTGCTACCACCGTCAACGGAAAGCAGGCTGCCTGTACAGTGGAAGTAACCGTATCGCCCACCGGGATTTCCTTAAGCAAAAGCAGCATTACCATAAAGACAGCCCAAGCATTTACCCTTACCGCAACAGTATTCCCCAATGACGTGACCGACAAATCTATCACATGGACCAGCGACCATCCATCCGTTGCGAAAGTAAGTGACGGAACGGTGACGGGCGTTTCGGCTGGGATGACCACGATAGAAGCCAGCACGGCCAATGGGAAAACGGCATCCTGTCGCGTAACGGTAGAGGAAATTTTCCCGGAAAGCATTTCCGTGACAGCGCCTGGGCAGGTTAGCCCACTGTGTATGGGCATTGGCGAGCGGATGGCGTTAAACGCTGCTGTCCAGCCGGCAGGGGCTGTTCAGGCAACCGTCACATGGAGCAGCAGCAATTCGTCTGTGGCGGTCGTTGATTCCCAAGGGATTGTGACGGGAATGGCAGAGGGAGCTGTAACGATTACCGCCGCCACGCAAAACGGAGTGAAAGGCTCCTGCAGCATTCGGGTAAAACCCGCTGTTGTAAAAGCAGAGGAAATCACCTATAAAGAAACGCTGGGTGGCGATCTGATTGTAGATGCGGTCATATATCTAAAAGATCCGCCAGCTCTCAACGGGAATAAATATATTCTGTATTATGCATACAAGAATGGTTATCGCTGGGAGGAAATTGGTTCCTATAATATTGATGGGAAATGTTATTTTGAAAATCGCTGGGACTGTGACGCAATGGTCAACAGTTACCGCATTGAAGGGAGAAAAATCAAAGTACAGCTCCTGTTCAATACCGCAGGACTGCAAAAAATGTCAAACAATATGTTTGCCATATCTCTCTTTCCATTTAATAATTTCACTTCCGGAGCCAGTCTGCACGACGTTTACATCCTTGTGACATTAAATTAAGTTAAATAGAGCTGTCCCTTCACCATGAGCTGTCCATATTCATACAGCTTCTGGCCTTGGGGCAGCTTTTGGCGTCAGCTTGTCAGATTAAGCATGAAATGATATAATATGGTAACATGCGATTTAAGCGTTGAACTTAAATAATAAAAGGAGGCGGATATGGGCGACTTATATTCAGAAGTTTTGGTGAAGAAACGGGCGACAGTGATGGACAGGCTGAAAAAGGGCGGTTTGATTTTATTGATGGTGGCGGCGGCGTTTGTGGCTTTGTTTATAAATGTTTGGTTTATTCTCATGGTAATTGCCCTTGGCGTGGCCTCCTTCTTTCTTATGCCTATGTTTGATGTGGAATTCGAATATTTACTGGTGAACCGGGAGTTGGACATTGATAAGATATATGCCAAGAGCAGGCGAAAAAAGGCGGAACAGTTTCATCTGGAAGAAATGGAGATATTCGCTTTGGAGGATTCCCCGCGGATGGATAGTTATAGGAATAATGTCAATCTGAAAACCAAAGACTATTCTTCTAGGAATGGCAAAGAGGGAGTCTATGCAATGATCATCCGGGATGACAGAGGAATATATAAAGTCTTGTTGGAGCCGGATGACGCCATGCTGGATGCGATGCGAAAAACCTTCCCCAACAAAGTGTTTGTGGATTGACGGTTATTGACACACCTATTGATTTTTGTTAAACTTGGTTCAACGGCAAAGAACAAGATTATATGCATAGGATGAGGGAGGTACACAATGGGCAAAATTATAGGCGAAGGGATTACTTTTGACGATGTGCTGCTGGTACCGGCATATTCACAAGTGACTCCGAACCAGATTAATTTGGAAACATGGCTGACAAAAGAAGTAAAACTCAATATTCCCATGATGAGCGCAGGGATGGACACGGTGACGGAACACCGGATGGCCATCGCCATGGCGCGGCAGGGGGGAATTGGAATCATCCACAAGAACATGACTATTGAGGCCCAGGCAGCGGAGGTAGATATGGTGAAGCGGTCTGAGAATGGCGTTATCACCGATCCGTTTTTCCTATCTCCGGATCATACGCTGGAAGACGCTAACGAGCTGATGGCGAAGTTTCGGATTTCCGGCGTCCCTATTGCAGAGAACGGCAAACTGGTGGGAATCATCACCAACCGGGACTTGAAATTTGAAGAAGACTTCACCAAGAAGATCAAGGGCTGCATGACGTCTGAAGGATTGATCACAGCCAGAGAGGGTATTTCTCTGGATGAGGCCAAAGAGATTTTGGGTAAATCCAGAAAAGAAAAGCTTCCGATTGTGGATGAGAATTTTAATCTGAAGGGTCTGATTACCATCAAGGACATTGAGAAGCAGATCCGCTATCCGTTGTCAGCAAAAGATTCCCAAGGACGGCTGCTCTGCGGCGCCGCCGTGGGCATTACCGCCAATGTGCTGGAGAGGGTGAAGGCTCTTATGGAAGCGAAAGTGGACGTGATCGTGCTGGATTCCGCTCATGGCCATTCGGAAAATGTGCTGCGGGCCGTGCGTGAGATCAAGGGCGCCTACCCCTGTGCGCAGGTAATCGCAGGAAATGTGGCCACAGCGGCGGCTACCAAGGCTCTCATTGAGGCCGGGGCGGATGCTGTGAAAGTGGGAATCGGGCCGGGCTCCATATGTACCACACGTGTAATCGCAGGAATTGGCGTTCCACAGATTACCGCTGTTATGGATTGCTACCAGGCGGCCGCCCAGTCGGGGATTCCGATTATCGCTGACGGCGGCATTAAATATTCCGGCGATATGACGAAAGCCATTGCGGCCGGGGCCAATGTGTGTATGATGGGAAGTATCTTTGCAGGATGTGACGAGAGCCCGGGAACTTTTGAGTTATACCAGGGCAGAAAATATAAAGTGTACCGGGGCATGGGCTCCATTGCAGCCATGGAAAATGGAAGCAAGGACCGCTATTTCCAGTCCGACGCCAAGAAGCTGGTGCCGGAGGGCGTGGAAGGCAGGGTGGCCTACAAAGGTCATGTGGAGGACACCGTATTCCAGCTCATCGGCGGTCTGCGGGCAGGCATGGGCTACTGCGGGGCTCCTGATATAGAGACGCTGAAAGCGGAAGGGCAGTTCGTGAAAATATCCGCCGCTTCCCTGAAGGAATCCCATCCCCATGATATTTCGATTACGAAAGAAGCGCCAAATTACAGTGTAGATGAATAAATACAGAAAGTCAGGCCGAAAGGCAAAGAGAATAGCAGAGCGCAGAAGAAATTTGATTATTGTTTCCGTATGCATTTTTTCTCTTCTTATTCTGTGCCTAGGAGTCCGGGCAGTCTGGAGCTATGCCAAGGATAAGGAAGCGCAGAAAAGGGCGCGTCTTCTGGAGACATCCTGGGAGGGTGCGCCGCCGCTGGACGTGCAGCTATTGACGATCAACGAGTTTTCACGGCCGGGGATTCCTCTGGAACAGATTAACGGGATTGCCATCCATTACACGGCCAATCCCGGGGCCACCGCCCAGCAGAACAGAGATTATTTTGAAAATTTAAAAGACAGCCAGATTACTCAGGCCAGCAGCCACTTCATTGTGGGCCTGGAAGGAGAGATAATACAGTGTATCCCCAGCAGCGAAATGTCCTACGCCACCAACGAGCGAAACGTGGATACACTGTCGATTGAGTGTTGCCACCCAGACGAGACGGGTAAATTCAACCAGAGCACATACGATGCTGTAGTGGAGTTGACGGCCTGGCTTTGCGGTCGTTTCATGCTGTCCACCGATGACTTGATCCGGCATTACGATGTGACTGGGAAGATATGCCCCAAGTATTTTGTGGAAAATCCAGAAGAGTGGGAGAGGTTTAAGGAAGACGTACATATTAAGATGGAGGAGCAAAAGGAGGAAACGCAATGAAGATGATATCATTGGAACAGGAACTGAAAGGCAATCCCTATCCAGGAAGAGGGATTATCATCGGTAGAAGCAAGGATGGTAAAAAGGCCGTGACTGCATATTTTATCATGGGCAGGAGCGAGAACAGCCGCAACCGCATTTTCGTGGAAGATGGGGAAGGCATTCGCACCCAGGCGTTTGACCCGGCGAAGATGACAGACCCCAGCCTGGTAATCTATGCACCCGTGCGAGTGTTAGGCAATAAGACCATTGTCACCAACGGGGACCAAACAGACACTATCTACGAAGGCATGGATAAGCAAATGACCTTTGAGCAGGCGCTGCGCAGCCGGGAATTTGAGCCGGACGCGCCTAATTATACGCCGCGTATTTCTGGAATCCTTCATATCGAAAATGGCGGATTCAACTATGCGATGTCTATCCTCAAATCAAATAACGGAAATCCGGATGCATGCATCCGCTATACCTTTGCCTACGAGAACTGTCTGCCGGGAGAAGGCCGTTTCATCCACACGTATGAGGGGGATGGAAATCCGCTGCCCAGCTATGAGGGAGAGCCGAAACTGGTGGAAATTTCTGATAAATTGAATGATTTTGCGGGAATGCTTTGGGACAGCCTGAACGAAGATAACAAGGTATCTCTGTTTGTGCGTTACATCGACATTGCTACAGGCGATTATGATTCATTAATTATCAACAAAAATCAATAGAAGAGGAGCAATCATTTTGAAAGAATTACAGTTAAAATACGGATGCAACCCCAACCAGAAACCGTCAAGAATTTACATGGGGGACGGGCAGGACTTACCCATTGAAGTGTTATGCGGAAAACCAGGGTACATTAATTTCTTGGATGCGTTCAACGCCTGGCAGTTGGTGCGGGAGTTGAAGGAAGCCACAGGTCTTCCATCCGCCGCTTCTTTTAAGCATGTATCTCCGGCGGGTGCAGCCATTGGTTTGCCGTTGGATGACACCCTGGCGAAAATTTACTGGGTGGACGATATCAGCAGTGAGAGAAAATTATCTCCGCTGGCTTGCGCTTATGCCAGAGCCAGGGGCGCGGACCGAATGTCTTCTTTCGGCGATTTTATCGCATTGTCTGATGCCTGCGATGAAGACACAGCGCTGTTGATTAAGAGAGAAGTTTCGGATGGGGTTATTGCTCCCGGCTATACTTCGGAAGCTCTGGAAATTCTCAAGACAAAGAAAAAGGGCAATTACAATGTGATTCAGATAGATGAAAACTACAAACCAGCGCCGCTGGAGCACAAGGAAGTGTACGGCGTGACCTTCGAGCAGGGCAGACAGGAACTTCCCATTGACGACGAATTGTTGTCCAACATTGTGACGCAGAACAAGGATTTGTCCCAGGAAAATCTCCGGGATCTGAAGATTGCTCTGATTGCATTGAAATACACCCAGTCTAACTCTGTCTGCTATGTAAAAGACGGACAGACCATCGGCATTGGCGCAGGGCAGCAGTCGCGTATACACTGCACTCGTCTGGCGGGACAGAAAGCGGATAACTGGATGCTGCGCCAGAGTCCCCAGGTGTTGGGGCTGGAATTTGTGGACAGCATCGGTCGCGCCGAGAGGGATAATGCCATTGACGTTTATATTGGAGAAGAATACATGGACGTGCTGGAAGAAGGCGCATGGCAGAAGATCTTCAAGGTGAAACCGCAAGTGTTCACCAGAGAAGAAAAGAGAGCATGGCTGGATAAAATGGAAGGCGTAACCTTGGGTTCAGACGCGTTCTTCCCCTTTGGTGACAACATTGAGAGGGCTAGAAAAAGCGGCGTGAAATATATTGCCCAGCCTGGCGGTTCCGTTCGGGATAAACTGGTGATTGACACTTGCAACCAGTATGGAATGATTATGGCGTTTACAGGAATCCGGCTGTTCCATCATTAATATTGCAGCTTTATACAGGAGGGTCCGGCGAAGCCGGGCCCTTTTCCAGTTACAGTTAACTTTATATTCAGAGCTTGCATTTCGCAACCGCCTATGATTTATATATAAGGAAGGGTGAGGTTTATGGAAGAGGGAACCCGTTTTCAGCAAGACGTGGAAGTGGTGTCCAAGGCTCTGGCCCAGAGGGGTAGAGGAGAAGACGCCCAGAAGGAAGGGAGCAGACTTTACCGGAAATTCAAGGAGACGAAGCAAGAGCCGGTGCGGTTGGCAGTGGCCCTTCGGGGATATTTCATGGAGGAAGGCGTTTCGTCCGACCAGCGGGAGGACTACGGAAAATATCTGAAAGGCCGTATCCGCCCTGCCATGGAAGAGCTAATTGGGGAAGAAGCGGTGGAGAAGATGAAAGTTTTTGAGGAGCTGGGGTGGTTTGACGGTCGGCATCTGGAAGGTTTCATACGGAGCGCCCGAAACCGGAAGAAGACGGCCTCCCTGGTGTGGCTGCTTCATTTGAAAGACGTGAAATACGGATATCATGACTACGATTTTACCCTTTGACGAAAAGGGGGGATGAGAGGATGGATGAAAAGGAATTTTTTGCCCGACAGTCGAATCTTGGGATGAAGATTTTGCAAAACTGTCGAAATGAACTGTACAGTTTTTTTCCCCATTTGGACGGGGCATTCGTTGGATTGCCTGCGAAGCCAGATAAAGACCTGGAGAAAATCGCTACCGACGGAGAGCATTTGCTTTTTTCTCCAGCCTTTTTGGCGGAAATATACGGGAAATCTCCGACGGCTGTGCGCAGGGGATATTTGCACATACTGCTTCATTGTCTGTATCTGCATTTGTTCCGTGAGAATGTCTACAGTGGGCGGCAATGGAATCTGGCCTGTGATATGGCGGTGGAACAGATGATCGAAAGGGAAGCGCTGCCTGGACTTCAGATTTCGCTGGTGGAAAATCCAGTGCGGGAGCGATGCTTTCAGTTGATGGGGGGAAAGGGATTGTCTGCGGAGCAGATTTACAATATGCTGGGCCACAGTCGGTTTCCCTATTCCTTGGAAGAGCTGGAGGAGGCGTTCTCTTTCGATGACCATAGCCTGTGGGGCGCCCAAAAAGATCCGGTGAAAATGGCGCAGACCAGGAAGAAATGGGAAAAGGTTCGGGCGTACGCAGGCGCCAACCAGCAGGGACATCGGCGTAGAGCAGGCCGGGAGGCGGGCACAGACCAGGAAGAGCTGGAGCTGGCTTACAGCAATAAGTATGATTACAAAAGGTTTTTGAAGCGTTTCGCCATTCCCAGAGAGGAAGTGGAGCTGGATACCGAGAGTTTTGATTATGTCTTCTATAATTATGGCATGGAGCATTATGGAAATATGCCGCTGATTGAGCCATTGGAGTACAAAGAGGTGAATCGGCTGGAGGAGCTGGTGATTGCCATCGACACCTCCGGGTCCTGTACCAGTGAGATTGTGCAGCAGTTTTTGGAGGAGACATATGGGATTTTAAGTGAAAAAGAAAACTTTTTCCATGAAATGAATGTCCATATTGTCCAGTGCGACTGCTGCGTGCAGGATGTGGCGGTGATTCATTCGGAAGAGGAATGGAACCGTTACAGTAAGAAAATTAAGATACAAGGTAGAGGGGGGACGGATTTCCGCCCGGTGTTCCGCTATGTGGAGGAACAAAAGGAGAAGGGGGAAATCCGGAAGTTGAAAGCTCTGATTTATTTTACCGATGGGGACGGCGTTTATCCCCAGAGTAAGCCGGACTATGAGGTGGCCTTTGCTTTTTTGGAGGAAACGCCCAAGATGGAAATCGTACCCCCGTGGGCTTTGTGCCTTTTGGCAAATGGGAAGTCCCCTATGGGGAGATAAGGAGAAGGAAAATGAATATCAAAGAAGCGAAAGAAGAAATAGCCAATACCCTTCGCGCTTACCAACGCAAAGACCAGGATGGGAATTATTGCTATCCTCTGTTGCGTCAAAGGCCCATATTGCTGATGGGGCCTCCGGGCATCGGCAAGACGGCAATTATGGAACAGGTTGCCCAGGAATGTCAGGTGGGGTTGGTGGCTTACACCATCACCCATCACACCCGGCAAAGCGCCATTGGCCTGCCTCGGATTGAAGAGAAAACCTACGATGGCAGGACGGTGAGCGTAACGGAATATACTTTAAGCGAAATCATTGCCTCGGTCTATGATTGCATGGAGCGAACGGGCAAGCGGGAAGGTATTCTGTTCATTGATGAGATTAACTGCGTTTCCGAGACGCTGGCGCCCACCATGCTGCAATTTCTCCAGAATAAAGCCTTCGGAAGCCACAAAGTTCCGGAAGGCTGGATGATTATCGCGGCGGGAAATCCTCCGGAATACAACAAATCCGTCCGGGAATTTGATATTGTGACGCTAGACCGGGTTCGGAAAATAGATATCGATGTAGACTGTGACGTGTGGATGGAGTACGCTTGGGGCCATGGGGTGCATGGGGCGATTCTGTCTTATCTGAGCATTAAGAAAGAGAACTTCTACCAGGTGGAAAACACTGTGGATGGAAAATTCTTCGTCACCGCCAGGGGCTGGGAGGATCTGTCGGAAATTTTAAAACACTATGAGGCGCTGGGCATTGCCATCGGGGAATCATTGGTGATTCAGTATCTCCAGAGAGAGGAAGTGGCCAGGGATTTTGCCGCCTACTACCAGCTTTTTTGCAAATACGGTGTGGACTATGGCGTAAAGGAGATTGTTGAGGAAACCATTGGGCAGGAAGAATATGAGCAGAAAACGGATATGGCCAGGAAAGCGTCTTTTGAAGAGCGGTTTACTGTGGTGAATCTGGTTTTGGACTATCTGAATGGTCAGTGGATGGAATACCGCTGGCTAAACGGGAAGGTGACGCTGCTACATCAGGCTTTGCAGCATTTTAAGAAATTCTTAGATCCAGAGAACGACTGCCAATGCATGGAAACTTTTATCACCCAGCGCAGAGACAGCCTTGAGGTAAAAATCCAGGCGGGCCTGGCATCCATGAGAGATAAGCGGGAAGAGGAATGGGTTTTGAAAAAGCTGGAGGAATATTGGCTGGAATTGCGGAAAGCCCATCTGTATGAGAAAGAAGAAGGATTTATGCGTGTCCGCGATTTGTTCCAGCGGGAAGTGGAACGGCGGGCGCAAATGATCGAGTGTCTTCAGAGAAAGCTGGACCAGGCGTTTGGATTCGTGGAAAATTGCTTCGGCGAGGAGCAGGAAATGGTGTTGTTTGTCTCTGGGCTTACCAAGAATGTGTGCGCCATGGAATTTATCAGCGCCCATGGGAATCGGCAATATTTCCATTACAGCCAGCAGCTTCTCTATCGCCAGAGAGAGACGGAACTTCAGAAGGAATGTCTGGAGATGTTGGAATAAGGAGTTCGTGGTGAAAATATTTTAAGGTGGAGTATTGATAGATGCGTTCAAATTTTCTGTTATCAGAGAGGGGGATTTCTCCTCTATGATAACGGGCATAGTTATCAATATATTTTTGGGAATTGTTTTTGATCTGTTCGATATGTAGACGGGTTTCGTTGAATTCGTCTTTGTCAACGATTGCGTTTGAGGCGCTGATATATTTTAAATCATTGATTATCACGATTTTCGTATAATCAAGTCCAGACTTCATCTTTCGGGACCGGGCGCTTTTTTTAAATCTGAAGGCGTATGTATGATTGATGTGGCTTCGATAGGGAATGCAGATAAAATATCCGTAATGGGATTGCAGTAGAAGACATGCATAGGGACGGGCTTTTTTCTTTAAAATTTCTTTGTAGAGGGTGTGGGGATAATCTAAATAGAACTGTTGACTCAGATTCAGTATCTGGTAATCGAATGGATCAATGGGAATGTGCATTCATTTAGTTCTCCATGGGTATAAAATTGCAACTAGAAGAGCATTGACCCTTCTAGTTGCATTCATCACTCGGTTATATTTATTTTACCGTTGGGTCAGAACCGTCACCCAACTCATCACTCGGTTATATTTATTTTACCGTTGGGTCAGAACCGTCGCCCAACTCATCTTGTGATGAAGAAATCTGTAGACTTCTTTTTTTACATTATACACTATATTTGAAAAAACGCAAGGATTATTTATTCCAAATTCAGTTTGTGATTCAGCACATATCTGCTCAGAAAATAGAAACCTACAGCACACAGCGTGCTGAATGCCAGCCCCAGGCCAACGTAACGGGTCATGGCGTCTATGGCATAAATCTGGGCATATGCATTGTTTCCTGCCTGCTCGATCTGGTAGTTGAGCTGGGCCATATGCGGGGCTGAGAAAGCCAAAATGACCAGTCCCAGAATCTGCTGAATGAAGCTGATGCCGATATAAGATCCGATGGTCGCCAGCAGCTTATGTCCTGTGAACAGGTTTCCGATGGCGGCAGCGGCATATATCTGTATGACCATGCAAAAAGGCGCCAGTATTACAGAGATAACCATCAGCCAGGTAAAGACGGGAGCTTCGTTGTGGAACAGGGAGCCGATTGCCTTGGGCAGTTCTTGGAAAATCTCAGCCGCTTCCCCGGGAGAGAGGACCAGAATGAACAGGGCGGCAAGGGCCCAGAGGCAATCGATGACTATCCAGATGATAGCGGTCAGCCCTTTGCCCCAGATCATCTGGTCGGCTGTCACGGGCAGAGTGTTGGTCAAGTATCCTTGCTGGGTGAACACGCTTTTGTAAAAGCGGTATCCAGTATAGAAATAAGTGTAGAACACGATGCAACCAATGGCCATGATTGCCGCCATCAAAAGCAAAGCAGTCATGATAGATATATCCGCACTGCGAACGCCGCCCATTAGGTTGATGCCAATCCGGCAGATGACCGCCACGGCCAGCCCGATTCCGTGGACCCCCAGCAGTAGCGGGGAAATCGTTTTCCATTCGTATTTGAAGATTTTTCTTAACATTTAAATACCTCCCGGAATAATTCGTCGATGGATTTGCCCTGATTGCAGCGTATGTCGTCCACCTGTGCCTGAAGGCGGATATTTCCGTTGTGTATAAATACCACTTCGTCCAGGATATTTTCCACATCGGAGATTAAGTGGGTGGAAATCAATATGGTGGCGTTTTCATCGTAGTTATTGATAATGGTGGACAGAATATAGTCCCGCGCCGCCGGGTCTACGCCGGCAATGGGTTCATCCAGGCAATACAGCCGGGACCGACGGCTCATAACCAGGATAAGTTGCACTTTCTCCTGAGTTCCTTTGGATAAAGTCTTGATGCGCAGCTCCGGGTCAATGTTCAATTTATGCAGCATATCCACAGCCCGGCCTGTGTCGAAATCCTCGTAAAAATCAGCGAAATAGGAAATATAACTGCTGACTTTCAGATTCTCATCCAGATAGGTGCGCTCCGGCAGGTAGGACACGATTTTTTTCGTTTCCAGGCCGGGCGTATGGCCGGCGATGCGAATGGAGCCTTCCGTAGGGCTGAGCAGGTCGTTGATTAATTTTATCAGGGTGGATTTCCCGCTTCCGTTAGGGCCTAAAAGTCCGATGATCCGTCCGGACTCCAGTGTAAGGCTGATATGGTCTAGAGCGGTCCTTGCCCCATATCTTTTCGTTAAATTATCACATTCTAAAATAGCGCTCATGGCTGCTCCTCCTTCAAGATTTTTTCGATAAGCTCCAAAGTATCCTGTGGCTGAAAACCCATGCTGGACATTTTTTCCAGAAACTCCTTTATCTGGTCTGTTGCTAGGTCTTCTTTCATTTGTTTAATCATATCCGTATCCTCCGTGATAAATCTTCCGCTGGTCCGCATGGAATGGACCAGGCCACTGCGCTCCAGCTCTGCCAGAGCTTTCTGCATTGTATTGGGATTTACCTTTGCCTGAGCCGCCAGTTCACGGACAGAGGAAAGTTTTGTTCCCGGCTGGTAAAGGCCGGATATAATATCCAGACGCACCTGTTCTGCGATTTGCGCATAAATCGGGCGGCTGGAATCTAGATTCCATGTCATACAGTCACCCCTCCCTGTACTATTGTATTAAGTTCATAATACAATAGTACAATAGATTGAGCGCCGTGTCAAGAAAAATCGAAAACAAATTGTGGAAAAATCCTTGAAATGGAAAAATCCCTAAGGTATCATAAGGTTTACAGAGATAGGGGGTGTTGTCATGCCATCGATACAAACAGACGTTCACGCTGTTGAAGATATATACGCCCTTCCGGATGGGCAGAGGGCGGATTATATGGATGCCCATGCAGGACAGGGCGAAGTATTTCCGGCGCCGTTTGCCGTTTTTCTGAATGCGGATGGCAGAAATTACGTGGAGCCGGATATTTCCGTCATATGTGATAAAGATAGAATAGACGACCGGGGCTGCAACGGCGCGCGCGGACTGGGTGATTGAGATTACATCCCCGTCCAATTCCCAGATGGATTATGGCATAAAGCTTTTTAAATATCGTATGGCAGGCGTGCGGGAATACTGGATTGTGAATCCGCGGTTCTTGTCTTTGATTTTGAAAAAGAGAAAAAGACGCAGGAATATAGTTTTGAAGAAGACGTTCCGGCGTGCATTTATGAAGGTTTTACATTAAATATACAAAAATGCTGGAGGAAATGAGTCAATGAGTGAGATTAGGAAGAATCCCAAGCGGGAAGAAATGGATGCGAAAGACTGTTGGCGTTTGGAGGATTTATACGCCAGCGATGCGGTGTGGGAGCAGGATCTTCTGGAAATACAGCGGCAGGCGGGGGATTTTGCCAGGTATCAGGGGAAATTGGCGCAGTCTTCGAAGACGCTGCTTGAGGCCCTTACGGCGCAGGACGCTATTTTGCTGCGGATGGAGCGGCTGTATGTGTACGCCAGCCAGAAGTCTCATCAGGATATGGGAAATGCCGGCTGGCAAGACATGGCGGACCGGGCGCAGTTTCAGATGGTGCAGGTTAGTGAGCGGCTGTCCTTCATGGAGCCAGAGTTGTTGGAGATTACTGAGGAAGTCTGGGAGCGGTATCTGAACCAGGAACCGGGGCTGGCTCTTTATAAGCGGTATATGCAGGAGAAGCGGAGGAAGAAGGCGCATATTCTATCCAAAGAGATGGAAGAGGTGTTGGCCAAAGCCTCGGAGATGGGGCAGTCTCCCCAGAATATTTTTATGATGTTCAACAATGCGGATATAAAATTTGGATCTATTCAGGATGAGAACGGTGTGGAGCAGGAATTGACCCAGGGGCGGTACGTACAGTTTCTGGAGAGTCGCGACCGCCGGGTGCGTCAGGAGGCATTTGAGAAGCTTTATGCGTCTTATGATGCCTTTCGAAATACATTGGCCGCCACGTTTTCGGCGAACATAAAGCAGGAGCTCTTTTTCGCCCGGATGCGCAGCTACGATTCAGCCAGGGAGGCGGCGCTGGATCAGGCGAACGTTCCGCTGTCCGTGTACGACCAGCTCATAGAGGCGGTGCATAGCCATCTGCCGTCCATGTATCGCTATGTGCGGCTGCGTCGCAAAGCTTTGGGCGTGGAGAAGCTGAATATGTATGATTTGCATGTGCCATTGGTGGAAAAACCTGGCCGGGAATATACTTTTGACCAGGCGAAAGAGCTGGTGAAGGAAGGGCTTGCGCCTCTGGGGGAAGATTACGTTCGCCTGCTGGAAAAAGGGTTCGAAGGCGGCTGGATTGATGTGTATGAG
Organism: uncultured Lachnospiraceae bacterium; assembly: GCA_910588775.1. Taxonomy (GTDB): domain Bacteria; phylum Bacillota; class Clostridia; order Lachnospirales; family Lachnospiraceae; genus MGBC164599. The sequence continues at coordinate 15,499 of CAJURH010000023.1, read as the reverse complement.
AACCAGGGAAAGCGAAGCGGGGCTTATTCCTGGGGCGCTTACGGAACCCATCCGTATGTGCTGTTAAATTACAACGGGACGTTGAACCATGTGTTCACCCTGGCGCACGAAATGGGGCATGCCCTGCATAGCTACCACTCCGATAAAAGCCAGCCCTATATATACGCCGGGTACAAAATCTTTGTGGCGGAGGTGGCTTCTACCTGCAACGAAGCGCTGCTGATTCATCATCTGTTGGCGAAGGCCCCGGATAAAGATGAGGAGGCGTACCTTGTGAATTATTTCCTGGATCAGTTCAAGGGAACCGTGTTTCGGCAAACAATGTTTGCGGAGTTTGAGCGGACGGTTCATGAGATGGCGCAAAAGAGTGAAGCGCTGACGGCGGAGAATTTATGCCGGATTTATTACGGACTGAATGAGAAATACTATGGACCTGATATGGAGATAGATGAGGCCATCGAAATGGAATGGGCCAGGATTCCTCACTTCTACAATCCATTTTATGTATACCAGTATGCCACCGGGTTCTCCGCCGCCATTGCCATCAGCAGCAAGATACTGGCGGGGGAACCGGGCATTGTGGAGAAATACAAGCAGTTCTTAAGCGGCGGAAATTCCATGGATTGCATAGACCTGCTGAAAATCTGCGGCGTGGACATGACTTCCAAAGATCCGGTGCAAAGCGCCCTGCAGGTGTTTGAAGAATATTTGGAGAAAATGGAGTCTTTTTGATTTTATAAGACGCACCTAATGTTTTCGCTTCCGGGGTTTGGGCGGATTTTTTCGTATCTGGCTGTACTGGTACTTAATTCCCAGAGCAGCCAGCGCCGCGCCGACGAGAATGGCGATGACGGTGGACGGCCAGTGAAGCAGCAGAAAACCTGCCTTGGCGGCGGCCAGTCCTCCGCATACGCCAGTGATCCAGGTGACCACAACCGTTTCCCGCTCAAAAGAGGCGATGCCGGCCACCAGCGCCAGGGCCAGAAAGCCCATATGTACACTCATGGAGGAAACCGGAAACAGAAGTTCCAGTGTGGCAAAGACCACACCACCGCACAGAACGATCAGGCCCACCCGGTAAACCAATGTGGCCGCGATTGCCACGGCGAAAGCGCAGATAGTGGCGGTCAGGAAGATGGCGTTCTTGTCGTAAAATTGCCGAAGTCCCATATAGCCGCCGAAGCACCCGCCCACGGCCAGCCCGATGACGGTCATCCACAGCCGCATCAACTGATGCCCCAGGAAACAATTCATCAGGGCGAACAGCAGCACGCCCAGCAGGATAATCATCACAATCGTTTCCAAATGGTTCAGCAATTTGTCCCAATATCCCAGATACATTAACTTTTCTTTAAAAATTTCCCATTGAACAATAATATTTTCCATGCACACAGTATAGAAGATTTTCGCGGATTTTGCAAGTGTTCTATTTTGTCTTTATCAGTCCGGTAAATATCCCGTCTGGAGTGTTTTTGAAATATGTAAACTTCATGTCATAGTTTGTACCCACAAGTCATGATAAATGGAAGATTTGTTCCAAATGAGGAGAGCGAAGCGGGCTACGTTTACAATGATTAATTGAAACTATAGAAACATGCGTTTGTACTGAGGGGGGGGGTAAAACCGCTTCTGTATTTATGTATGGCGTTCCGGATATAGGCGGCGGTTTCCTCCGGCGTGCAGATATAGCTTTCGTCCAGGTTGGAGGCATAGTCCATAAAGGCGGATAGCATGCTGGATTCCTCAATAATTAGGTAAATGTTTTTGCCGGCATGGTTGCTGAAAAGGATGTATCCGTTGTTGGAGGTGAAACTTAAGTGCAGGTTCAAAGGGAGATTCTCCAGCGGTCCCTTGAGCATGCGGTAGACTCCAGCGGACATATACTCCAACATTTCCTCTAGCATTTGAAGTCTTTCTTCCATATTAAAGGGAATATAAATTTCTTCCGGTATCTCCTGAAGTCGTCCAGTTTCCAGAAAATGAAGGATTCCCTGGCGGGTGTGATAGGCGTGCATATTGGGGCTGGGAATCCGGCTTTTGCTGTCGGCCAGAAAATTCTGAATATTTACCATCATCGTATCCCGCATGGGCAGATGTTTATGCACCACCCGTTCGAGAATTTCTGGGGTTATATATGGGATTAGGCACGGTTCCGCCTGGATTCCATAACTGGGGGACAGATTCCATCCCATGCCGCCCAGGATATTGCATTCTTCCAGAACAGAGTTTACAATATGAAAAAGAGGGGAAGTCTTCCGCTTGATGTTATCGTACATTTTCCACAGAAAACCCAGAATTTCTTCGTCATAGTAAAGGATGCCCTGTTTGAAATCCGAAGAGCACATGAGCGCGCCGGAACTGGTCAGCAGCAGGCAGGGCAGCGTGTTCAGATTATAAAAATGGGCGTTGATATCGTCGTAAAAATAATAGGGATGGTAATCTAAGCCCGCGAAAAACAGGGGCATAATTTTCTCCATATAAAGGAGGTTGCGAATCTTCTTGGAATCTGTCATCTGCTCAGAGGTGTTTAGACAAAAAATATGTTCGATTTTCATGGGAGTCTGCGAAGGTTTGATGCTGGCCAGCAGATGAAACAGAAATTCATAATCAGGTTGCAAAAGCAACGCTAAATGTCCCTGGGAAGAATTGCTTTCCTGGTGGATCATCCAGTAGAGGTAATTGTTGATTTCCACCCGCGAGTGCAGCGTGAAGCAAGGGCTTTTCCGGAAATAATCTGGCAAATCTCCGTAGCTGTTCTTGGGCGGTTTGGGCGGAATTAGATTTTCGGGGAAATTTAAAATAAAATTTTCCACGTTCTGGCGGCAGTAATAGGTATATTCCCCGATATTGGTGATGTGGTAAGTCTGGAGAAACTCCTGGTATTCTTTGGGGGAGAGGCGCATAAACTCGGAGATTTTCTTAAAAAGGGAAAAATCCTTCAGGTTTCGTTTCCCACTGATATATTTATACATGGTGGAACGGTCTGTGTTGCAGTATAGAGCCATGGAATATACATTGACATCTTTTTCTTTAATAAATGCTCTAAAAGAGTCGGAAAATTCTGACATTATTTTATCCTCGTTTCTTTTGTGTTCTTTTGTGTAAGTATTTATATATTAACAGACTGTAAAAATACAGTCTAATTATTCCTGGGAAATTCTGTAAAAAAAATCTGTCCACAGGAGTGTCCACAGGGACAACGTCGCAATATTTTGCCCACAAAAAGAGCCGCATATTGTAAAGGGGTTTCCAGGAAATGTATAATAAAATGGCTGTAATATTATGGAAAGGGGGAGGGTATGTAGAGAAATGCCGCTGGCAGCCAGTGCAGTGATTAGGTAGTTAGGAGAGATTAGGGTTATAAAGGGGATTTTAGTTTAATATTTCGACGTGTGAAAAAGAATGGAATTTTTGAATGATGCTGTTTTCGTGGGGGATGGCTGCCTTTGCGGTGTTTTAAGATGTTTTTTATATTTTGGTAAGGCTATAATTGGTATAACCTCAGTGGCATTAGAGGTTATAAGGGGGCGGAGTGCGTTTCGAAACTGCTAAAGTCTCCAAGCGGAACCTGTAAAAATATCACCTCCTCAATCCTCATACTCCACAATATACCCAATCTTCCCAGAGAAATACGGAACTGCTCCAATAATATCATCCGGTACATCGTTCCACATCCACCGTTCTCCATTATCATAATAGCAAAAATCCAGATAGCATTCTTCAGTCTTACCATCTTGATAGCTGGGCTCGTTTTCCAGCCATTCGCCAGCCGCCCAATAATCCGGGCCATTGACGATTTCCCCGTATGTCTGATTGTTTTCATCCACCCAATAATAATCCTTGCTCCCAGGCTCTCTGCGGCCCCCGACGCGAAACTGGATCTTGTCGTAACCATTCTTATGGATTTCCGATAAAATATAGGTATACTCTTCCCGGCTGTTTACGCGCACCAGATAACCGCCGGCTTGTTTTGCCTTCTCGAACGCCTGATTCCAGGTACAGTCGTCCACATGGTATGTGTACCTGTGGATGCCGTCTTCTTCGGGATCGTAATAGTTTTCATCGGTGATGTCCAGTTGTTCCGCATTTATGCAGACCTGGTCGTCAGATATGGATATTTGTCCATAGATGGATACCTGGTAGCCGGAATATTTATTTAGCTGGGGCGGGCCTATGTTTAAGGTTGGAGCGATGGAGACGCTTATATTCGTTACGTCTTCCACAAACTGTTCTTCATCCTCTTCATTGAGCGCTTGAATGTCGCATGATTTTGTCAGGCGCACAGAGGCGTTTTCGGCCTGGTCATAATCAAGCTTTCCGGAAATCTCAACGGTGGGGGTTTGGGAAGCGTCTATGTCGGCGGCCTTCATTTTAGCAGGCTTGTCCGGCGGGGCGCTTTTCTTTTTATCGTCATCGGTGGATTTTGACTGGGAGAAAATCTTGGCCAGTGCAGAGTTTTTCAGAAAACTATGTTTTTGTGCAGTCAGGAATATTCCCACGCTTGAGAGCAGGACGCAGGCGGTTATGGCAAGGACTACAGCGGCCAGTTTTGCTCCTTTTTTGGCCGGGATGCCGAAGCGGATGTTTTTTATGGGCGCACCGCATTGTTCGCAGAAGTTTGAATGGTCGGGTGTTTGGCAACCGCATTTTGGACACAGCATTGTATATTCCTTCCTAAATAATTTTTTTGGAATAAACTTCTATAGATATTTTACATTATAGCATATTTACGGTATACATTACAATCTATGGCATGATTGGTGTATAAAGATTGTAAAAATTAATCAACTGCCGTTTTCAGACATCACAAATTGTTTGGGCAGCCATGGATTTATTGAATTTTCCTTCGTCGCCCTGTATAATGAAGCCATGTGGGAGCAGTTGATTTTTATTCTAAGGAGGAAAGGACTATGCCAATCAATTTAACAAAAGGACAGAAAGTGGATTTGACCAAGGGTAACCCCAATCTGAAAAATATCATGGTAGGGTTAGGATGGGATGTGAATACATTCGATTCGGGGGCGGATTTTGACCTGGATGCGGCGGCGTTTATGGTTGGAGCCAATGGAAAATGTCCCACGGAAAAGGATTTTATCTTCTATGGCAACTTGGAACATTCCAGCGGATCGGTTTTGCACATGGGCGATAACTTGACAGGAGTCGGGGATGGAGATGATGAACAGATACAGATTGATTTGACGAAAATCCCCGAAAATATTGAACGGGTGGTCTTTACGGTGACCATCTACGAAGCTCAAGAGAGAAGACAGAACTTCGGGCAGGTATCCAATTCATTTATCCATATTGTGGATGAGGCCACAGGCGTGGACTTGCTGCAATACGATCTGGGGGAGGATTTCTCCATTGAGACGGCAGTGGTGGTGGGTGAATTGTATAGGAGGAACGGTGAATGGAAGTTCAATGCCATTGGCAGTGGGTTCCAGGGAGGACTGGCTGCGCTTTGCGGACATTATGGGATTGAAGTGGCGTGATTAAGGGAGAAATTGGATGGAAAACAAAAGAAAAATCTGTTTTGTATGGACGGTTGTCATCTGTTTATGGATGTCGACCCCTGCATATGCAGGCGCAGACGACGCTCCGTTTTCGGGAGATTTCGAGACAAGCTATATCATTGATTTTCTGGATTACGATGGGAACATTCTGGATTCCAGGCTTTGCGCATATGGTGAAAAGATAGAAAATGTTGTGGTTCCCAAACGGGAGCAAGATGAACGGTATATCTATGAATTTGCAGGATGGGAGCCACAGCTTTCTGAAATAGCCACGGAATGTATGGTGTATACGGCGGTCTATCGTAAGATAGCAAAAGAGGGAGTTGAAAATGGAGACACAATTTCTGAATCGGATGTTTGGGAGGCGCAGCAGCCATCTATGAAAGGCACATCCAACGGTTTATTTACAGGAGAAATGAATCAGGTCTCCGATACATCTTACGATGTCACCACGTTTCATGTGGGAACTTCTGGGAAAGAGACGGAAGTTCCCAAGGCTCCAGGAGACGAAGTCGTGGATGAACTTATAGATCCAATGGTGGAGGAGTCCGAAGATGAAGAGAAGCCTGTGACGAAGTTGGAAGAGGATTTTTTCTCAGGGAATGTTGCTCTTCAGGTGGCGGATAGCATAGCGGCTCTGGAGGCAGAGATAAATTCCTGGCAAACGGTGATGCCGCAGAGGGTGGAACCTTCCCCGGCTGCGTCAAATCCACAGGAAACGCCAATTCAGTTAAAGGGCGACAAGGAGGATGTGAAAAAGGTGAGAAAGAGTGACTCTGGGACGAAAACCGATACGCAGATTACATATGTAGAAGAGGAAGTGGCGGATCCGGTTTTGAGAGCGGAAGAGACCAGCGATAAACCGGATGAATTTGTTGAAAGTCCGTCCGTATCCCAGGTTTCTGAGCAGGATGAACCGGAGCCTATGCGGGCGTCCATGAGAGTCTTTTCTGTTCCAGTTCTTCTGTCGGGCATCGTTGTCTGCTGTAGCAGGAGAGGATGGTTTAGAAAACAGAGAAAAGGAAAGGTGGAAAAATGAAGAGAAAGATTTTGGCGTTATTTTTAAGCGTTGGGATAGTTATAACCGGGCTTCCGGCAAACGCGTTGGCTGCCGGAGTTTCCCAGGAGGTCAATGAGGCAGTGCAGGAAGATTACGCAGACTTGTCTCACACAGTTATTCAGGAAGGGGGTTTTCTGCCAGAAACAGAAGAGAGGGCCAGTGCGTCTTCAGTAGAAAGCGACAAGAAAGAGCAGGTTCAAGATGCGCTGAAGGCGGCGTGGGATTCTTTTTCATCCACCTGTGATCTTACGGCCTATCAGATACAAGTAGAAGATTTCAGAGGAATATACGCAGAGACTTTGAATAAAAATCCGAAATATTTTTATGTTTCCGGTCAATGCAGTTATTCATATAATTCCAATGGCGTACTGAGAGTAAATATTCAGTATACAAAAAATGCATCTGAGGCAAAATCCATGCGGGAAACTTATGACAGAGAGGTGGTCCGTGCGGTAAGCGGGGCGCAACCGTCCTGGAGCGATATGGAAAAAGCCCTCTATATCAACGATTACTTGGCGCGTAACTGTGAATATGATACAAGTTATGTGAAATATACCGCCTATGATGCGCTGGTGGGCCGGGCGGCAGTGTGCCAGGGATATGCCCTTGCTTTTCTGGATTTGGCGCAGGAATTGGGCTTATCCTGTGAAATGGTGACCAGTGAATCTCTGAATCATGCCTGGAATCTGGTTAAACTGGGTGGTTCCTATTACAATGTGGATGTGACCTGGAACGATCCGGTGTATGATCGGCTGGGAAGAGCCTGTCATGCGTATTTTATGAAAAGCACAGCTTTTTTTAAAACGGGAGCAGGCGTTGAGACCCATTTGAAAGTGGACGACTGGGTGGTTTCCGGCGGCATCCAGGACACGGCAGCGTCCAATACAAAGTACGATAATTATTTCTGGAACAAAGCAGATGTGGGATTCGATTACATAGACGGAAACTGGTATGGATTTAATGGGAACGACAGCATTTGTAAATATAGCTGCGATGGAACGGATTTTGTTCTGTCGGAATCTGTCAAACCAATTACAGATACATGGACGGTAATCGGATCAAGCGGCGGGTATTGGCAGGGAAAATTTGTCGGAGTGGGGAGCTTCAACGGGAAATATTATTATTCAGGCAGGGATTCCATCTATGAGCTGAATGTTGCCACGAAGCAAAGCGTCCCTGTTTTTACGTTGTCAGATGCGCAGAAACAAAGCGGGTACATTTATGGAATGAATATCAGCTCCTCTGGAGAACTTCAATATATCCTGGCGGAAAGTCCCAATGCATCAGGAGAGGTTTTGACGGCTGTGAGGCTGGAGCAACCTCATGTGCATACGGAAGAGGTGAGGAATGCGTTGGAGGCTACCTGCCAGCGGGAAGGCTATACAGGGGACGTTTATTGCAGTGGATGTGGCGCGCTGATTCGCAAAGGGACTGTTGTTGAGAAGAAAGCGCATACGCTTGTGACAGACGAAGCCATTCCCGCCACCTGTACAGAGGAAGGAAAGACGCAGGGAAGCCATTGCAGTGTGTGCAACGAGGTGATAGAAGAGCAAGAAATCATTTCACCACTGGGTCATGATTGGGATTCGGAATATACCATTGATAAGCCAGCTACGGCGGAAGAAGACGGTGAGAAATCCATTCATTGCAGGCGGTGCCAGGAGAGAAAAGACATACAGTCCATTCCAAAAGAGGAACCGGGACATGTTCATAAAATTGTTATATCTCCCGAAATCCCCGCCACTTGTACAGAGGAAGGGAAGACGCAAGGGAGCTATTGCAGTGAATGTGGTGAGGTAATAGAAGCGCAGGACATTATTCCTGCAAAGGGCCATCAGGTTGTGATAGACGAGGCTGTGCCTGGCGCTTGCACGGAAGAAGGGAAAACCGAGGGGAGTCATTGTGAAGAATGCGGTGAAATTTTACAGGAACAGGAAATCATTCCCGCTGGCCATGACTGGAATGAAGAATATACCATAGACAGACCGGCGACGGCAGAAGAAGATGGTGAAAAATCTATTCATTGTAACAAATGTGACGAGAGAAAGGATGTTCAGGTTATTCCCAAAGTGGGATTGGATCACGAACATACGTCGGTTGAATATCCTGAAATCTCAGCCACTTGTACAACGGCCGGAAGGACCAAAGGCAGCAGGTGCAAAGAATGTGGCGAGACGTTGCATGGGCTGGAAAAGATTCCCGCTTCAGGACACCGGGAAGCAATAGACGAGGCCGTTTCCGCCACTTGTACAAAGGAAGGAAAGACGCAGGGGAGTCACTGCAGTGTGTGCAATGAGGTGATAGACAAACAAGAAATCATTCCACCAATGGGACATGAATGGGATTCGGAGTATACAGTGGACAGGGAACCCACCACAGAGAGAGACGGTGAGAAATCCATTCATTGTATCCGGTGCCAGGAGAGGTTGAAGGTGCAGTCCATTCCCAAGCTGGAAAAGAAAGAAGTAGAGCTGTCATCCTGTAAAATTACGTTGGCGACAGGACGCTACATTTACAACGGCAATGCGAAGAAGCCGGCCGTCACCGTGAAGAATGGGGATGAGATTTTAACGCTTTCGAAAGATTATCAGGTGAAGTACAGCAATAACATTCATGCCGGCATGGCTTCCGTAACCATTATGGGAAAAGGAATTTACACAGGAAGCGTTACAAAGAATTTCCAAATTGGGAAGGCGGATAATCAGATTCGAGTAACCGCGAAATACAACAAAGTGTCGAAGACAAGCGCACAGACCTTCCGGTTGGATGCCCGCGCGTCTGGTGGATCAATCAGTTATCAGTCTCAGAACAGAGATGTCAAAGTAGCCAAGGACGGTAAAGTAACAATCGCCAAAAATTTTGCGGGAAAAGCAGTCATTAAGGTGACGGCTGGAAGCGGGGATTACTCTACTGTTACGAAAAATATTACGATAACAGTAAATCCCGCAGGGGTAAATCTGACTCGGGTGAAGAATGTTTCTGGAAAGAAACTGGCTCTTAAATGGAAGAAGAATTCCAAAGCCTCCGGCTATCAAATACAGTATTCCACCAGCAAGAAGTTTACTGGGGCCAAATCAAAGTTGGTTCCTGGTGGCTCAAAAACGGCGAAGACTCTCACAAAGTTGAATAAGAAAAAGACGTATTATGTGCGGATTCGTACATATAAGACAGTGGCTAAGGTGAAATATTATAGTTCATGGTCAAGTGCGAAGAAGTGTATTATTAAGAAATAGATGAAACCAGCTCCTCACTCCAGGGGAGCTGGTTTATTTTGCATTTCCTCTAAGATGCGCAGTTTCGCTTTTAAGATTCTGGTGACGGATGCGTCGATTCTATTTTGAGGGATTGTGCCGGCATTTGCGGCGTTTAGCACTGCCTGATATGCGCTGGGGAAATCAGACGGCATCAGAACAATGTCTGTTCCCGACTGGATGGTTTTTTTTGCGGCATCAGCGGAGGAGTACAGTTGGTCGATGGCTCCCATATTCATGGCGTCTGTGATAACAAGGCCATCATAGCCCATCTCGTCCCTTAGGTTTTCTGAAATCATTCGAAAAGACAGGGAGGCCGGGGTGTCGTCGCCGATTTCACTGGGCATGGATATATGGCCCACCATAATAAAGTCTACGTCTTCTTCGATGCCTCTATGAAAGGGAATCAACTCAGCGTTCTCCAGCTCTTCCCATGTTTTGGAGATGGTTACATTTCCTGTGTGGCTGTCGCCTTGCGTCGCTCCATGCCCAGGGAAATGCTTGAATGTGCCGAGAACTCCATTTTCCCTTAAACCATGTAATACGGCGGATGACATGTCAGCCACCAGTTGGGGATCGCTTCCAAAGGAACGCTCTCGAACTACTTCGTTGTCCGGGTTTGTCAGCACATCGGCCACTGGGGCGAAGTCCACATTGAAACCCAGTTCCCGTAAATATGCGCCCAATTCCTGGCCAACGGCGTAGGCTTCGTTTACATTGCCAGAACTTCCGATGTCCGCCATATTTCCAATATAGTTCAGGTTGAAATTGGGGTTTCCGTTCAGCCTTGCCACGCTGCCGCCTTCTTCATCGACGCAGGTAAACATAGGCAATCCGGTTCGATCCATGCTGTATTGTTGTACATTGGACAGCATTTCTTTTACTTGGTCAGGGGTCTGCAGGTTCTGGGCCAGATAAACGAAACCGCCTACAGGTATCTCTTCAATGGCCGCTTTAGTCTGTTCCCCGGCCACGGTAACAACGCTGGAGTCGGTGACGGATTCCGGGGTGACAATAAACATTTGCGCCACTTTATCCGCAAGCGTCATATTTTCCAGGTAATATGCAATCTGCTCGTCTGGGTCGTCGCTGGATGCGGGAGGCGCCAGAGTGGCCTCCGCATCGTCTGACCCTTCTGTCTCTGCGGCGCTGTTTTCGTTTGGGGCAGTGGTTTCTGAGTTTTCTTTGGCATCTTCCAGGTTTTCTGCGTTATCCGACGGGGTCTGCGCCTTGGTGTTTGATTCGGGTCCATTTTCCGGGGTAACGATTGCTATCTTATTTGTTTTCTCGTTTTCGGAAGGTTCTTTCTCTTTTTCGTGAGAACTGCATCCCCAACAGAGGAATAAGACGAACAGACACAGGATTACCCACGAGATTTTTTTCATTTTCATATGAACAATCAAACCAGCCTTTCTGAAGAATAGAGGATAATTTTATCACAGGTAGTTCTGTTGGCATTTTACGCAGCCGGAATCTCTGCTGCAGTGAAAATGTAGGATCACGTCATCCACCCGGGTGCAGGTGGCTTTTTTGTATAAAATTGTGTGAGTGGCTTCGGTGGAGTCGTTGGGGCACTTGTATTTGTAAGTGCAGGTGTATTGATTCTCATCATCTGTAGGAGTGTTTCTCGTTTCCATAGATATTCACCTCATTTTCAGGTTAGAGAGTTTTCAATGGTTATAATGGTTGGTGTGCAGCAGCTCTTCCGCTTTTTCGCTTAATGGCTTGCCCAGGTATTCTTGGTAGAGGCGTTTTACGTCTTCATTCTCGTGGCTGAAGCGGATAGGCATATGTTTGTCCAGTTTGTACAGAATATCGGCCCGGTCTTTCGTCCGGCTTTTGTCATCGCAGTGGATAGGCTGTCCGCCACCGCCTGCGCATCCGCCAGGACATGCCATCACTTCCACGAAATCATAGTGCGCTTCTCCTCTTAGGATGGCTTCACAGAGTTTGCGGGCGTTGCCCAGGCCGCTGGTGACTGCTGTGCGCACAGTCGTGCCGTTTATGTCGAATTCGGTTTCCCGCCAGGGCTGATTGTCTTTTGCATCGGTTGCGCGGACTGTCTGGAAATCATCTGGGTCTGGATTTTTTCCTGTTACCAGATAGTATGCGCTTCGCAGAGCCGCTTCCATAACGCCGCCAGTGGAACCGAAAATAACGCCAGCGCCGGTGTATTCTTTCAGAAGATTGTCAAATGGGACTTCTTTTAAGTTTTCTACGTGAATGCGCTCAGCTTTGAACAGCCGTAAAAGTTCTCTTGTGGTCAGGGAATAGTCTATGTCCCGGATGCCGTCTTTGTGCATGGCCGGAAGCTGGTATTCGCCTTTTTTCGCCACGCAGGGCATGATAGAGACGCAACGGATTTTTTCCGGGGCGATCCCTTGTTTCTCTGCAAAATAGCTTTTCACGATGGCGCCCAACATCTGCTGGGGGCTTTTGGCCGTGGAGAGCTGGCCCACAAGCTGGGGGTATTGGCTTTTTACAAAGCGAACCCATCCGGGGCAGCAACTGGTGAATAATGGATATTGCTCTAATTTGCCGCCGGTTTTCTTTTCCAAAAATTCGGATCCTTCTTCCATGATGGTCAGGTCCGCGGAAAAACTGGTGTCAAATACGTAGTCAAAACCCAGTTGTTTTAAAGCGCTGGCCAGGAGGCTGACGGTTGCGGAATCTTCTGGCAGTCCTAGGTGTTCCGCCCAGGCGGTGCGAACGGCAGGCGCAATATGGGCAACGGTGACGATATCTGGATTTTCCAGTTGGGCGAGAACCTTGTCCACGTCGTCCCGTTCACGCAAAGCTCCTACCGGACAGTGGACGATGCATTGGCCGCATTGGCTACAGTCAGTCTGGGAGATGGTGCGGTGTTCGGATACGTCCACACGGGTGCGGCTGCCTGTTCCTACCAGATCCCACACGCCCAGATTCTGGATTTTATTACATATTTGTATACAACGCATACATTTTACGCATTTTCCGGCATCGCGAATCAGCGGGAAGTCTTTCTCCCATTGCGCCGCTTTTCCGGCGGGGAGTTCTTTCTGAAAGCTGCTTTCCAGCAAGTTAAAATCGTTGGCCAGTTTCTGAAGCTGGCAGTTTCCGCTGCGCACGCAGGCAGTGCACTGGCCGTCGTGCTGGCTCATAATCAATTCCAGATTTGTCCGGCATGCATTGCGGACTCTGGGGCTGTTGGTGGTGATTTTCATGCCTTCTTGTACCACGTTGTCACAGGCGGGGACCAGTTTTTCCTCGCCTTCCACTTCGATGCAGCAGAGACGGCAGGCGCCGATTTCGTTTATTTCTTTCAGATAACAGAGGTGCGGAATATCAATGCCTGCTGTTTTGGCGGCTTCCATAATGGTACTGTTTTCCTGCGCCGTCACCTGGATGTCGTTGATCGTAATATTTACCATTGGATGTTCCTCCCTCCTTTAAGAATGCCGTATCCGAAATGGTCGCATCGTAAGCATCTGGAACATTCCTGTTCCATTTCCTGATGGCTCATGCCAATGCTGACCAGATCAAAATCGTTTTTGATGGATTCGATGCTGCGTCCGGCCAGGTTTACGCGTCCGCAGGGCGGAGTGTTGGTGTGTTGGGGGGCCGGAACTTCCACGTCCGCTTGTATTGTGTGGTGGTAGCCTAAAAATTGGTCGATGTTGTCGGCGGCCACTTTTCCCGCAGCTACGGCCCGTATAACGGTTGCAGGTCCGGACACTGCGTCTCCGCCTGCGAATACATTTCCGCTGCCGCTTACGAAGCTGGTCTGTTCGGCTTGGATGGCGCCTCGTTTGGCCCGGATGCCGCTTTCTTCAAATGGTTTCAGATGTACAGCCTGTCCGATTGCTATAATAATGTAGTCACAGGGGACTTTTACCAAGTCTTTTTCGGCTTTGCGGATGGATGGTCTTCCGTCTGGGCTGATTTGGCTGATAATCTGTGGCTGCGCCCACAGGGCTTTTACCCGTCCCTGTTCATCCGCCTCTATGCGCTCCGGCGCGTGGAGGGGCAAAATCTCTGCGCCTTCCATCTGCGCTTCCTGTATTTCTTCCGGCAGGGCGGTCATATCATCCACCCGGCGGCGATATACGCATGTTACGTGGCTTGCCCCCAGGCGCAGGCTGGTCCGGGTGGCGTCCATGGCCACGTTTCCGCCGCCGATGACGCAGACTCTTTTGCCGTCCAGGCTGGGTATGTTGCCTTCCCCAATGTTTCGCAGCATCTTGACTGCGCTGATGACATGCTCACTGTCTTCGCCGTCAATGCCCAGTTTCTTGTCGTCGTGGGCGCCGATGGATATGTAAACGGCATGGTATTGCTTTTTCAGTTCTTCCAGAGAGATATCTTCGCCGACGTTGGTATTTATTACCGCTTCCACGCCAGCGTCCAGAATGTATTGGATATCCGCATCCAAAACGGATTGAGGCAGCCGGTAATCTGGGATTCCGTAGCGGAGCATGCCGCCCAGTTTGGGGCGCTGTTCATATACTACAGTCTGGTGTCCCATTAGTGTGAGGAAATAGGCCGTGGTCAGGCCGCCCGGGCCTCCGCCCACTATGGCCACTTTTTTCCCGGTGGGAGCTTCGCAGACGGGCGCGTCTATGGTTTCCGCGTGGTCCGCCGCGTATCGTTTGATGCCGCAGATGTTCACCGCGTCATCCAGCATGCGTCGGCGGCAATGATTTTCACAGGGGTGTTCACAGATGTAGCCGCATACGGAAGGAAACGGGTTGTCTTTCCGAATCAGGCGGATGGCGTCTTTGTTTCGTCCGGCTTTGACTAATGCGATATATCCAGGCACGTCCACGTGGGCCGGGCACATGGCGGTGCAGGGAACTGCGTGTTTCAAGCCGTACATGCAGTGTTCGTTCTGTATATGGCTTAGGTAATCCTGACGGAAATTTTCCACGCTGTTCAATGCCATTTTAGCGGCTTCGTAGCCAATGGCGCAATCTGCGGTGTCTATGATGGTTCTGGCGGTGCGCGCAATCTTTTCAATGGTATGTATTTCAGCGGCGCCGTCCAGGACGGATTCAAGCATGTTGGCCAACTGTCCAAGGCCCACCCGGCAAGGCGTGCATTTCCCACAGCTTTGGGCATGGCACATGCGTATCACGTTCAAAGTAATGTCTACTGGACAAAGGCCCATGGGGCTTACGCGGATACGCCTGCTTATGTCGGCGCATAGGTCCTGAAATGCGCGCTGTTCCTGTCCGGGCGTTTCTATTTTTAACCGTTCCAAATTGAAACCTCCATTTCTGTCGATGTGTGTACATAAAGTATGCATGAGAAATTTGAAAAGCTTTTAAGATAAGTATAGTTGAAATGGTTTGGGAATGTCAATATATTTTCTTTCATCAATGAAATGCGCAGGTCTGTGGGGTTAAGGGAGAAGAATGGAGATATATATGATTTCCAAATGCTATTTCTGTCAATATTTGGCATATAGAGAAGGATTTATGTTTGTCAGCATTATAGCATATGCTGTTTAAGGTTACAATATGCGTTTTATGAAAAAAGAATAAAAAAAGTAGTTGACATTTCGGACTTGCTATAATATAATATACCTTGCGTTGGATATGAAGAAATAATTACGCAACAGCATAGACAACAGATATGTCCTCGTTGCGGGGTGTGGCTCAGTTTGGCTAGAGCGCCTGGTTTGGGACCAGGAGGCC
>CAJURH010000022.1:13637-44951 GCA_910588775.1 uncultured Lachnospiraceae bacterium | reverse complement strand
ACAATAGTCCTGTACCAAATTTACAATATACCGATTAATACCTTTATTTTCATGTGTATTCCAAAATAATATTTTCATTCTTATGCTGTTTTCTCTCTTAAAATTGCCTCCTCAATCCAAAAAACGACTCTTTCTTATTATTATAACAAATTTCAGCAAATTTACAACTTTATCTTTTAAATGCCATCTGACAAACAACTCATTTCCGGAAAATAATGTAAACACTGAAATTTGACTTTTCCTCCCGCGTCACTTACAATAGGAAAGGAGTTTTAAAAGAAAGGACTTAAGATAAATGAAATTAAACATAGGGTTTATCGGCCTTGGAATCATCGGCGGCTCCCTGGCAAAAGCGATCCGGGAATATCACCCAGACAGCTACATTCTGGCATACAACCGCAGCCTTCCACCGCTTGCCGCCGCCAAAAAAGAAGGAGTCATTGACGAAATCTGCGAAGAAGTGAACCACCGCTTCCGCTGCTGCGACTACGTTTTTCTGTGCGCGCCGGTTTCCACCAATATCCACTACATGAAACTTCTTAAAGAATATATTTCTCCAGACTGCATCTTAAGCGATGTGGGCAGCGTCAAGGGGATGATTCACCAGCAGGCAGTGGAGCTTTCACTGACAGACTGCTTCATCGGCGGCCATCCCATGGCGGGTTCCGAGAAGACCGGGTACGACAATTCCAAAGCGCGTCTTCTGGAAAACGCTTACTACATTCTGACCCCCTCGGAGAATGTGAATATACAGAAAATCGCTAACTATACGGAACTGGTTTCCTCCCTGGGCGCCATCCCTCTGGTGCTGACCCACCAGGAACACGACTACATCACCGCAGGAATCAGCCACCTGCCCCACATTGTAGCCGCCACGCTTGTGAACCTTGTGCGGGAACTGGACACGGAAGACGAGCACATGAAGCTGATTGCGGCAGGAGGGTTCAAGGACATCACCCGAATCGCCTCCTCGTCTCCAGATATGTGGCAGCAGATCTGCCTGGAGAATCCAGAAAATATCTCCCAAACCCTGGACGCCTATATCCGTATGCTCATTCAGGTCCGGTACCAGTTGGACCAAAGAGAAGCCCAGGAACTGTACAGCTTGTTTTCTCAGGCCAGAGACTACCGGGATTCCATTGAAATCCTGCCGGAAGGCCCTCTGCGCAAATCCCACTTCCTGTACTGTGATATCGCCGACGAACCAGGGGGTGTCGCCACCATCGCCACACTGCTGGCCATGGAGCAGATCAGCATCAAGAACATCGGCATCATCCACAACCGGGAATTTGAAGAAGGCGTGCTGCGCATTGATTTCTACGAAGGCTGCGACTGTGAAAAAGCCCTGGAAATCTTAAAAAAACGCAATTACGTCATCCATATTCGATAAAAAACGATTGCGAAACTTAATTTCAAATGGCGCGAGTTTGAGTAAAACAAACTCTGAATGCTGAAAAGACGCTTCGCAATCATCTATTCAACAAAAAAAACAAGAAGGGAGCTTCTGAAAATATATTATGAACATCCAAAAATCCAACGGCCTGCACGGGGAAGTGAACATCCCCGGCGATAAGTCCATCTCCCACCGAAGCATTATGCTGGGCGCCTTGGCAAAAGGCGCAACAAAAATTACGAATTTCCTACAGGGCGCAGACTGTCTGGCCACCATGGACTGTTTCCGGCGTATGGGCATTGAAATCGAAAACACGCCTGGCGAAGTCCTGGTGCGCGGCAAAGGCCTGCACGGTCTAACCGCTCCCCAAGATATCCTGAATGTGGGAAACAGTGGAACCACCATTCGTCTGCTCTGTGGCCTCCTGGCGCCCCAAGCTTTTTCTTCCACATTAACTGGAGATGCATCCATCCAGAAACGCCCTATGAAACGGGTCATGGACCCGCTGACGCAGATGAACGCCAACATCCAAAGCCAAAAGGGCGACAACTGCGCTCCTCTGCTGATTCATGGAACTTTCTTAAAGGGCATCCACTATCAAAGCCCTGTGGCCTCCGCCCAGGTAAAATCTTGTGTTTTGTTCGCAGGCATGTACGCAGACGGCCCCACAACCGTCACTGAACCTGTATTGTCCAGGAATCATTCCGAATTGATGCTGACACATTTCGGGGCTAAACTGAGCTGCCAGGAAACCTCCGTCACCATTGAACCGGAACCAGCGCTGATGGCCCAAGAAGTCCTGGTGCCCGGCGACATTTCCTCGGCCGCCTATTTCATCGCCGCTGGACTCCTGGTCCCCCATTCACAGATTTTAATCAAAAATGTGGGCGTCAACCCCACCCGCAGCGGCATGCTGAAAGTTTGCCATGCCATGGGCGCAGACATCCAATATCTAAATGAGCAAAAAGACAGCGGAGAACCCACCGCCGACCTGCTGGTAAGCTCCAGTTCTCTGAAAGGAACCGTCATCGAAGGGGAAATCATCCCCACGCTGATTGACGAACTGCCCATGCTGGCGGTGATGGCCGCCTTCGCTGAAGGCGAAACCATCATTCGTAACGCAGAAGAATTGAAAGTGAAAGAATCGGATCGAATCGCCGTTATGACGGAAAACCTGTCCGCCATGGGCGCAGACGTCACGGCCACATCCGACGGCATGATCATCCGCGGCGGCGCTGCTCTCACCGGAACCCGCATACACACCTACAAAGATCACCGGATCGCCATGTCCTTTGCCATAGCCGGACTGGCTGCGGATGGAGTGACTGTAATCGAGGACGCAGACTGCGTAAACATCTCTTATCCTGGATTTTACGAAGATTTACAGAGACTTTCCTTGTAGGGAGGCGTTATCTATGACCACACAAAAAGACAAATTGCTTTCACAGATTCAGACATACGCCGAGAAAGACGTTGTGCTGGCCTTTTCCGGCGGGGTGGACAGCGCGCTGCTTTTACGCCTGCTCTCCCTGGCCTGCCAAAAAACAGACAGACAAGTTTACGCCGTAACCTTCCACACCGCGCTCCATCCCCAGGCGGATTTATCCGTCGCCCGGCAACTGGCCCAGTCCATGCAGACGCCCCATCATGTACTGGAAATAAACGAACTGGAAAATCCCCGCATACTGGAAAATCCTCCGGATCGATGCTATCACTGTAAGAAAATGCTGTTTGAAAAATTATGGAAATTTGCCAGAATGCGGCAGATAGACACTGTGCTGGAGGGTTCCAACAAAGACGATTTAAACGTTTACCGGCCAGGGCTGCGTGCCATACAAGAACTGGGCGTAAAAAGCCCATTGGCTCAGTGCGGCGTAACCAAGGCGCAGGTTCGCCAGATGGCCGCAGAATACGGCCTATCCGTAGCTTCCCGCCCTTCCGTTCCCTGCCTGGCCACCCGCTTGCCCTACGGCTCTCCTATAGACACAGAACTGCTCTTACGGATTGACGCAGGCGAACAATTCTTACGAAATCTGCATTTTAAAAACGTGCGCATCCGCGTCCATGGAGACGTGGCGCGGCTGGAAACAGACCCGGAGGATTTCCCCCGGCTTCTTGCCCACAGAGAGAAAATCCTCCGTCAATTAAGAGATTTAAAGCTGCCCTACCTGACCCTGGACCTGGAAGGTTTCCGCAGCGGCAGCATGGACGTGGGCCTCACAGATGGCGAATGACCTCAAACCTCTCCATGGTGTAATTGGCATAGGTGGGAATTCCCGCCTTCTCCAGGGCAATTCGCACCTGATCCTGGGGCGTATCCACCCCAGTCAGATCCGGAAGCAAAAGCCCCCTCTTTAGGCCGGACTGGACAATGACCCCATACCGTTTCACATCCAACTGATCCTCGCTCTGAATAGGCTCCGGCTCCCCTAAGATGTCCACACTGTAAGTCAGAAGCGGCAGCTCTTCCAGCGCAACCGGGGAGAAACGGTGGTCCCGAACGGCGGCGCTGATGGCGTTTTCAATGATTTCCTCTCCGATGCAAGATTGGGTGGGCATAATCGTGCCAATGCAGCCTCTCAGACTTCCGTCAATCTTCAGGCTCACGAAAGCCCCGGCCCGCTCTTCATAGAACTCCTGGGGCAGCCGCGCCGGAATCAGAAGCCGCTCTCCCGTCTGGATATAGTGTTCCAGCGCTTCTCTGGCCAGCCGCACATACGCATCTTCATGCTCCTTGCGCTCCAACCTCTTCCTCTCCTTTTCCCGGATATGCTTTTCCAGAAACTTGCGATCCGCCGACTCCTTAATTGGCCGGAAAGCCGCCACCGCATAGCCCACGCCAAAAGGCCCCTGATAAGATAACAATTTGGACTGCACCTTCCATCCGTCAAAGGCTCCGGCCATCACCAGAAAAGACCGCTGGCCGCATTCGGCGGCTGACTCACAGAAAGCCGGGTCCATATCCAAAAGCGAATAGAAATCCCCCTGGGTGAAAATCTTGCAGACCTTCTCATCATACAAAAGCCCGTCCATGGTAAACCCATAAGGCCCGTCCTCCCGTAGCTTATGAGAGAGGTCGCCGCTGGCAATAATCATTGTTTTCTTGCCGCTGGTCAAGGCCGCCTGACAAATGCATTGTCCCAACTGGTAGTGCATCTGGTAGGAAAGACCGGAAATCGAGATGCGGACAATGGGAATGGGACCGGCATACTTCTGTATAAAATACAGCGGAATCATGGCGCCATGATCCAGATCCGGGTCTTTCTCCCCTAAAAATCCAGCGGGAATTCCCTGGTATTCCGCCTGGGCGCAGAGCTGATTGGCAAAATCCTGGTCATAAGGCGTCTGCACCGACACCTGGGGAACTCCAAAAGAGCCAAAGTCCCCCCTGGCCTGCATCCCCGGCGAAATATGCAGATAATCCGCATACATTACGCTGTGGGGCGTAATCACTGCCAAAACATCTGGTTTGTCCTTGGCAATCTGCCGCCCCACCGCCTCGTAAGAATCTGCGGTGGCCAGTATATGCTGTTCCCGGCTCCTTCCCACCTCTGGAATAATCAGCGGCGGGTGAGGAACTGCAAATGCTCCTATTATATTCATCTTCATACCTACCCCAACTACAAAATAGGCCGAATGACCTTCGGACGAAAACCTGCCTGCTCCAGCGCATTGACCAACTGCCGCTTATGATTGGTTCCAAAGGCTTCCATGGTAATCTTAAGCTCCACCGCCGCTCTGCGGTTGGTGCTGACGAACTGGTTATGGTCCAGTTTGATGACATTTCCCTGATGCTGGGCAATGACAGATGAAACCCGCACCAGCTCTCCAGGTTTATCCGGTAACAGCACAGACACGGTGAAAATCCGGTCTCTTTGAATCAGGCCATGCTGCACCACGGAAGCCATGGTGATCACATCCATATTTCCACCGCTTAAGACGCAAACCACCTTTTTGCCGGTAAAATCCAGATGACGCAGCGCCGCCACTGTTAGCAGCCCCGAATTTTCCACCACCATCTTGTGATTCTCCACCATGTCCAGAAAGGCCACAATCAATTCATCGTCTTCAATGGTAATCACTTCGTCTATGTTTTCCTGTAAATAGGGGAAAATCTTCTCCCCCGGCGCTTTTACGGCGGTACCGTCGGCTATGGTGGTCACCTGGGGCAGTGTGCACACTTCCCCTTTCTCCAGAGAAATTTCCAAGCTGTTGGCCCCTGCCGGCTCCACGGCGATCACCCGGATATGCGGATTCAACTGCTTGGCCAGCGTGGCCACCCCTGCCGCCAGACCGCCGCCGCCCACCGGAACCAGAATATAATCCACTAAGGGAAGATCCTGGATAATCTCCATGGCTATGGTTCCCTGTCCGGTGGCCACCGCCAGATCGTCAAAAGGATGGATGAACGTATAGCCTTTCTCCTCCGCCTCCTGACGGGCAAAATCGCAGGATTCGTCGTACGCGTCTCCATAAAGCGCCACCTCCGCGCCATAGCTTTTGGTCCGCTCCACTTTAATAAGGGGCGTGGTGGTGGGCATCACAATGGTGGCTTTTACGCCAAAAGCCCTGGCCGCATAGGCCACGCCCTGGGCGTGATTTCCCGCGGACGCTGTAATCAGGCCCTGTTGGCGTTCTTCCTCGGTAAGGGAGCTGATTTTGTAATAGGCTCCCCGCACTTTATAGGCCCCTGTCAACTGCATATTTTCCGGCTTCAGATACACTTTGTTCTCTGCCTGCCCACTTAAATATTCGCTGTAGATGAGCCGGGTCTCCCTGGTTACCTTTTTCACAATTTCCGATGCTTCTTCAAATTTTTCCAGTGTCAACATCTTTTATCTATCCTTCCTGTATATTAAACAACGCGTTTACAAACGCTTCCGCGTCGAATTTCTGCAAGTCGTCGATGCTCTCCCCCACGCCGATATATTTCACCGGTATGTTCAGCTCCGACTGAATGGCCACTGCGATGCCGCCTTTTGCCGTCCCGTCCAGTTTGGTCAGGATGATGCCTGTCAAATCCGCCACCTCACTGAATTGTCTGGCCTGAACCAACGCGTTTTGTCCGGTGGTCCCGTCCAGCACTACCAGCGTTTCCCGGTAGGCTTCTGGATATTCCCGCTCCAGTATCCGGTAAATCTTTTTCAGCTCTTCCATGAGGTTTTTCTTATTGTGCAGCCGTCCGGCCGTATCACATAACAAAACGTCCGCGTCTCTGGCCTTAGCCGCCGCCACCGCGTCGTAGACCACGGAAGCCGGGTCCGCCCCGTCCTGTCCGCCAATCATCTCCACGCCGGCCCGGTTGGCCCACTGGGTGAGCTGCTCCCCTGCCGCCGCCCGGAAGGTGTCCGCCGCCGCCAGGATTACTTTCTTTCCCTGATCTTTTAATTTTCCGGCCAGTTTTCCCACAGAGGTGGTTTTGCCCACGCCGTTTACGCCGATGACCAGGATCACCGATTTCCTGTGTTCAAATTCATACTGGGTGTCCTCCACCCGCATCTGGTCGGTGACGCTGTTAATCAAAATCTGCTTGCACTCTGCCGGATCTTTGATATGTTTCTCGGCCACCTGCGCCTTCAAGTCCTCCAGAATCGCTGTGGTGGCGTTGATTCCGATGTCCCCCATAATCAGTATTTCTTCGATTTCCTCATAGAAATCGTCGTCGATGCTGGAAAACCCGCTGAATATGGAGTCAATTCCCGATACAATGTTTTCCCTTGTCTTCGCCAGGCCGTTTACCAGCCGTTTAAAAAAACCTTGCTTTTCTTCCGCCATTTCTTCTAAATGCCCTCCTATTTATCTAAATCGTTCTCCACCAAATCCACCGATACCAGAGTGGAGACGCCTTTTTCCTGCATGGTAATCCCATAGAGGCGGTCTGCGGCGTTCATAGTTCCCCGCCTATGGGTTATTATAATAAATTGTGTGTTTTTCGTCAACTTATGTACATACTGGGCAAATCTTACCACATTGGAGTCATCCAAGGCCGCCTCGATCTCATCCAGCAGACAAAAAGGCGACGGCTTTAAGTTCTGAATGGCGAACAAAAGCGCAATGGCCGTCAGCGCCTTCTCCCCGCCGGACAGCTGCATCATGTTTTGCAGCTTCTTTCCCGGGGGCTGGGATATAATCCGAATGCCCGCCTCCAGAATGTCCGCGTCCTCCTGAAGCTCCAAAGCGCCCTTGCCGCCACCGAACAGGTCTTGAAAGGCTTTGTTGAATTCCCTCTGGATCTCCTTGAACTTTTCCGCAAACTGGCGCCGCATTCCCGTGTCTAGATCGTCGATAATCTGCAGCAGCGTCTTTTCCGCCGCCACCAGGTCCGCGTGTTGGGCGGACAGGAACGCATGCCGCTCCTGCAATTCTTTATAATCTTCGATGGCGTTTACATTCACGTCCCCCAGCCCCCGTATTTCAGCCCGAAGCTGGGCGATGCTCTTTTTCAGCTCCTCACGCCCCCTCTTTTCTTCTGTGGAAGCATACGAAGGGGCGTCCGACGGCGTAACCTCATACTCCTCCCATAGAACGTTCACCCGGTTTTCCTGGGCTTCCTCCAGTTTCTCCATCTGGCTGTGCAGACGGAAGCTTTCCTTGTCCAGAAGGCTCATTTGCTTAGACAGTTCCTCCTGCCTCTGAAAAGAAGCTTTGTGCTCTTTGGAAACCGCCTCTTTTTCTTCTAGATGCGCCTGCACCTGGGCCTGGCTTTGGGCAGCGCATGCATCCGCTTCTTTTCGCTCTTCTTGCAGCCGGCGGATTTCCTCTTCCTTTTGTTCTATTTCATGCTGGCTGGACTGAAGACTTTCCTGAAGCTGTTCTTGTTCCTCTTTTAGTTTCCTACCCTGCTGGCGGATTCTCAGCATATCCGTATTCAGAAAATCTTCTTTTTGCTTTAACGCGGATGCCTCAAGATGGTCTTCTTCTATATCTTTCTGGCGTTTCTGCATTTCCTGCTGCAAATCATCCAGCTCTTTTTGACGACTTTCGATGAAACTTTCCGTCTCTTTTTCTTCCTGCCCGGATTCGTCCAGCTCTTTACGGATGGATGCGGTGGTCGCCTCCAGCTCCCGCACCTGCTCTCCGATTTCCTGACGTTCCCTCTCCAATCGCTGGAATTGTGCCTTTATGTCGTTTACTTTTTCCTCATGCTGAGACAGATTGAGCTGCATGGTGTTTTGACGGATGGATGCTTCCTGCAACTGTTTTTGCGTGCGGCTCTCTTCTTCCCGCAGACGGTTTCTCTGTTCTTTGTTCTCCTGAAGCGCCTTCTGCAATGCCTGCAGACTCTCTTTATGATTCCTGACGGTGGCTGTCAGCTCTTCGATTTCCCGCCGCCGGCCCAGAAGGTTACTGTTGTTTTTGTAAACACCCCCTGTCATGGAACCGCCCGGACTAAAAGACTCTCCTTCCAGGGTGACCATCCGCAGGGAGTGGCGATATTTCCGCCCGATTGAAATGGCGTGGTCCATCCTCTCCACCACCAGCGTCTTTCCCAAAAGGTATCTGGCCAGTTCCTGGTATTGGGCTTCCGCCTGGACAAGGCCGCTGGCCAAACCCACTACGCCCGGCTCCTGAAACACCGAATCCTGCATGGCGCCGCTGCGGCTTTTCACACTGGTCAATGGCAGGAATGTGGCGCGCCCATAACGATTTTTTTTCAGATATTCAATCAGATGCTTGGCGGTTTGCTCATTGTCGGTGACAATATTCTGAATGCTGCCGCCTAGGGCCGTCTCAATAGCCACCTCATATTCCTTATCCACCTGTATCAGATCCGCCACCACGCCCTGTATGCCCGGCATATCTTTTCTTCGCTCCATAATCCGGCGGATGCTGTTCCCGTATCCGTCGTATCGCTCTGCCAGGTTTCGCAGGGATTCCAGACGGGACGCATCCCTGTGGTAAAGGCCCTGTTCCGCTTCCTGGCGCCGCTTTTGTTCCTGCATCTTTTCTGAAATCCTGTGGATTTCCTCACAAATGCGTCCATTGTCCTGGGCCAGGCGCTCCTTTTCTTCTGTAATTTGCCGGTAAGCGTTCTGGGTTTCTCTTTGCGCTTCCTGAAGCTGCGACTCATCGCTTTTTAGGCGCAGGGCTTTCTGATTCAGGGACGTCTGCCGTATCTGAATTTGCTCCATCATTGTGTCGTATCGCTGTATTTTCCCTTTGGTGTTGGCCCTCCGATTGAGGATTTCAATAATCTCGTTTTTCCCGTCCTCGATTTCCCGGCTGTAGCCTGCCACCGTCTGATTGAGTGATTTCAGTTCTTCCTGGCGCTTTTGTCGCTGACTTTCAAGCTCTGACGCGGTTTCCTGTAACCGCTTTTTTTCGGCGGCATACTCTTCCAGTGTTTTCGCCCCGGATTGAAGATCTTCTTCCACTGCCGCCAGCCGCCCTGCATAATGCTCTGCATTGGTTTTTCCCGCGTGGACTTGCTCTTTTAACACCCCTGCACGGCCCTCTAACTGTTGGCAGTGCAATGTGTTTTCCTGGGCCTGTTTCCGGGCGAATTCTATCTTCTCGTCCAAATTCGCCAAATTTTTTTCCAAATCTTCATAGGCGGTTTTGGCCTGCTGAAATTCTGTGGAGATTTCTCCCAGGTTTTCCTCTGCCAGCTTGCTCTTCTTTTCCACATCTTCCAACTGCTGGTGAAAATATTCCGTCTCCAGCAGAAAAACGCACACATCCTGCCGCTTCAACTCTTCCTTCTTATTTAGATAAATCCTGGCCGTCTCCGCTTGTTTGCCCAGTGGTTCCAGTTGTCGGCTCAATTCCTGCAGAATATCAGTCACCCGCTGCAGGTTCTGCTTTTCATCCTCCAATTTCTTCAGAGCCGTGTTTTTTCTGCGTTTGAACTTTACAATTCCTGCCGCTTCGTCAAACAATTCCCTGCGATCTTCCGGCTTTCCGCTTAAGATCTGGTCAATCTGCCCTTGGCCAATGATGGAATATCCTTCCTTGCCAATTCCCGTGTCGTAAAACATTTCCTGAATATCTTTGAGCCGACAGGCGCTGCCATTTAAGAGATACTCGCTTTCCCCGGATCTGTAAAGCCGCCTGGCCACCGTCACTTCTTCAAAAGCCACTGGAAGTTTGTGATCGCCGTTGTCCAAGGTGATGGACACAGTGGCGTAGCTTAAGGGTTTTCTGTTTTCCGTGCCGGAGAAAATCACGTCCTGCATGTTGCCGCCCCGCAACTGACGGGCGCTCTGCTCCCCCAGAACCCAACGGACCGCGTCCGCCACATTGCTTTTCCCACTGCCGTTTGGCCCCACAATGCCTGTGATTCCGTTATGAAATTCAAAGCAAATCTTCTGGGCAAATGATTTAAACCCCTGCACCTCAATACTTTTCAGATACATGTCACACCTGTTGTTTCCGGAAAAACAAAACCGCTTCATAAGCGGCCGCCTGTTCCGCCGCCTTCTTCGTATGCCCTTTTCCCTTTCCATATATTTGCCCGGAGACGTGAACCTCCGCGAAAAACCTCTTGTCGTGATCCGGGCCTGTGCATCCGGTCATCACGTATTCCGGAACCATCCCCTGGTCCTGGACAATCTCCTGTAAGACGGTCTTGCTGTCATAGAACAGGGACTTGTGTTCCAGATCGTTGAGCACAAAACGCAAAATAAAATTTCTCGCCGAGTCAATTCCACCATCCAGATAAATGGCCCCAATCACCGCCTCCAGGGCATCGGAGGTTATGGAGTCCCGCTCTCTGCCTCCGGTAAACTCCTCTCCCTTTCCCAACAACAGGAAATCCTGCAGCCGGATATCTCTTGCGGACATGGCCAGGGATGGTTCACAGACCATGCTGGCCCTTTTCTTGGTCAGCTCCCCTTCTGGCATGTCCGGGTTGTGGTGAAATAGAAACTCACTGCTGATCAGCTCCAGCACCGCATCCCCCAGAAATTCCAGACGCTCATTGCACTTACTCTTTCCCATCCGCTTCTCATTGGCGTAGGAACTGTGGGTCAGCGCCAGACGCAGAAGCCCTATATCCTGAAATTGGTAACCCAAAGTTTCTTCTAATTTTTTTATATCTTTTCCATTTCCCATTTACTGTCTCCCATCTATACATATCAAAAGGAGGGGGCGCTGTTTGCCCACAACACCCCTACTCCATTGCTTTTTTGATTTCTTCCGCCGCATCGCCCACAGACACAATCCGGTCTGCCGCTTCGCTGTCCAGCTCAATGTCAAATTCCTCTTCCACACCCACAAGAATCTCAAACATGTCCAGGGAATTGGCCCCCAAATCATCCACAAACGCCGTATCCTCCCCTATTTCTTTGACGTCTATGTTTAACGCTTCCGCAATAATGGAACACAATTTTTCCAGCTCCATTTTTCCCCCTTTTCACTGGATACACACTGTCACATTGCAATGTGCTCCTTTATTTTATCTGCAATATTCTGTTCTTTAAACTGCAAACATTGGAAAATTCCGTTCTTAATCTCCAAAGCCGAAGCGCTTCCATGGGTTTTCACCACCAGCCCTTTCAGTCCCAATAAAGGCGCTCCGCCGTGATCGCTGGCGTTGAACCTCTTCAATGTGGTCTTTAAAGCAGGTTTCACCAGCATGGCGCCCAGCTTACTGCGAAGAGATGACAGCATGGATTTCTTGATTTCTGAAATCAAGGTGGCGCCCACGCCTTCGTAGAGCTTCAGGATCACATTGCCCACAAACGCTTCACACACGATTACATCCGCGTCCCCTGCCGGAATATCTCTGGCCTCAATGCTTCCCACGAAGTGAATGTTCTCACATGCTTTCAGAAGTGGAAACGTTTCTTTTACCAAGGCATTTCCCTTCTCCTCTTCGGCCCCAATATTCACAATGGCCACTTTCGGCTTGCGTATCCCCACCACGTTTTCCATATAAATGGACCCCATCTTCGCAAATTGCACCAGATGGGACGGGCGGGCATCCACATTGGCGCCACAGTCAATCAGCAGAGACATTCCCCTGGCTGTGGGAATCAGAGGAGCCAGAGGAGCGCGCTCCACTCCTTTAATCCTTCCCACAATCACCTGTCCTCCCACCAGCACGGCGCCTGTGCTTCCAGAGGAAACAAAAGCGTCCGCCTGCTGTTTTCGCACCATTGTCTGGCCCACTACAATGGATGAATCCTTCTTTGCGCGTATGGCGGCAACGGGAGGCTCTGCCGTCTCAATCACCTCAGAGGCCGCCACCACTTCCAACCGCTCTTTTGGATACGTATATTTGCTTAGTTCCTTTTCTACAATTTCTTTCACTCCAGTGAGATAGATATAGAGGCTTTCGCTTTCATTCAGAGCGTCCACCGCCCCTTTTACCGGCGCCTCTGGAGCATTGTCGCCGCCCATGGCATCCACCGCTACTTTCACCAAATCAGACATATTCCTCTCCTTAGCCACTATGAAATTCCACTGTCCCATTGACATTAAGACAAAACAGTTATCTTCATATCAATAACACAGTGGCTCTTTACCCACACATCATACGAAACATCTGAAAAATAGTCAATACAAAATCCGAAAAAACAACGGATGCCTTCCGAAAACATGGTTGTAGCAGCCGAATATTTATGCTACAATAAAAGCGAGTCTGGAAAATATATTATGTTAATCGGACGAATATTACACACTCAAAGGAATCAAAGATAAAATGGATAAATTATCCTTAACAGATATTAAAAAGAAAAATTATTCAGACATATATCACTTCATATATAAAAATCACAAAACTTCTAAACAGTCTATTGTCCAGGGATTACAGATTAGTCTGCCCACCGTAAATCAACACCTGAATGCATTGCTGCAAAATGGTCTGATTGAAAAGTCCGGGCAACTACATTCGCAAGTGGGGCGCAGGGCTAACCTATACGCAATCATTCCTCAGGCGCGCGCCGCCATCGGCGTGGAAATCTTGAAAAACAGTATATCCATAGTCGCCGTTGATTTACTGGGAAAAGAAATCTCTTCTCAATGTTTCCATTTAAACTTTGAAAACTCGGACGCATATTTTCGTCAAGTCAGCGCATACATTCTGGAATTTATAAAAAACGCCCCCATCCCCCATCAGACAATCCTGGGCGTTGGATTCGGCATACAGGGGCTGGTTTCTTCCGACGGCACGCAGATGACTTATTCTAAGATTTTGGACACCGAAGGGCTGACCGCCCAGAAATTTGAAAAACATCTGGATCTGCCCTGCCTGTTCATCCACGACTCGGAATGCGCCGCCGAAAGCGCTCTGTGGAACTTTCCAGGAATTCAGGACTCCATTTATCTCTCCCTTGGGCATCATCTGGGAGGCGCCATAATCATACAGGGAAAGATTCAACAAGGCCGTACCGGAAAAAGCGGAACCATGGAGCACATGACCCTGATTCCCAATGGGAAGAAATGTTATTGCGGACAACTGGGCTGTGCCGAATGCTATTGTTCCGCGGACGCTCTTCTCAAACCCCGGGAAACATTAAAAACATTTTTCCAGAATAAAGACGTCGGCCGCCAGGATAATCTAAATCGGTGGAAAGAATACTTGGAGCATCTGGCCATGTTCATCAACAATTTACACCTAGTCATTGATTGCACCGTTATCCTCGGCGGGCATCTGGCCCCTTATATGAAAAAAGAGGACTTTCAAAGCCTTCACCAGATTATCCAGACCCTCACCGCCTTCCCGGAAGAAGAGTCCTTTCTCCTGCACGGCTCCCCTTACCCCGACTCTGTGGCTACAGGAGCCGCCCTCAAATTCATAAAAGGGTTTCTGGACGGAATCTGAAAACCATACGCAAATTAAGATAAAAAAGTGGAAGGATCTTCGCAAAACCCTTCCACTTACTTTTTAATCAACAGAGATAATCTCCCGTTTATTATAGCTTCCACAAGCCTTGCAAACTCTGTGGGGCATAACCAATGCGCCGCACTTGCTGCATTTCGCCAAATTCGGAACTGACATTTTCCAGTTCGCTCTTCTCTTATCTCTTCTTGACTTAGACGATTTATTTTTTGGACAGATCATTTTTACACCTCCTTATATTCACTGAATATGTCACAAATTGCCGCCATCCGGGGGTCAAGGCTGGTCCTGTCACAGTCGCAGGGCTTGTTATTTAAGTTGGCTCCGCAACGGCTGCAAAGCCCCTTACAGTCCTCTCTGCACAAAACCCGCATCGGCCATTGAACCAACAGTTCATTGTAAACCAACTGTTCCACATCCAGTTCCGTTCCTGTGATAAAATTACCCTCATCCAATTCCCGCACCCGCTCTTCATCAGATTCCTTCAGATCCACTTTTCTGGAAATATGCAGAGCAAAGGAAATGTCTACCTCTTCCAGACACCTTCCACACGGAATCTTGGCGGACGCCTCACAGCTACCTTCTATTTCGATGACCCGATCGCCTGTGTGGACAATATCCAACGTAACCGGACTTTTTTCAAACAGTCTGAAACGCTCTGCCCCAACCTCCATGGTATCCCGTTCCAAAGGAACTTCCCGGTGCAAAGCTTGTCCATCTGCTGATAGAATCTCTGTTAATTGAATGCGCATAACTCCCTCCTAGGGCATGTCTGAAAATGCTTTTTACAACTGTACGCCACCGCCGCCATTTGCTGAAAATCCATTCCCAATCATAGCGGCATAACGGACTATACCGAAATTAAGAAACAGATTCTGTGCAAGGGAAAGAGCGCTGACGCCAGAATGCGTTCTCAGGCAGACTCTAACTACACTTTTAAAATTATACCTATCATCCACCTGTTTGTCAACTGAAATTTACAACTGAAATGACCATTTTACATTCCTGAGAAAAAGTGCAGTTTATCCATCACCTTTTCAATCAAAACCGGATTGACGTAACTTTCCAGAAACATCCCCACCAGCAGCAGCGCCCCGACGCAAACACAGAAAATCCCGTATTCTCTACGCTCCTGCGCTGACCCCCGCTGATTTTTCCAACATCTCAAAGAAAGCTGAAAACTTCTTCTGTATAGCGCCAGGGAAGCCGGCACATATACAACATACTGCGGGAAAAATAAAATGCCTGCCAAAAACATCCCCTCCACGCCAAATTCCAACAGCGATACGGTCAAAACCGCCCCCATCAAAAAACCCATCCAGACGCTTGCCACCACAGAAACCGGCAGACCGAAAACAGACAGGCCGCACAACATGCACATTGCGTATACAGCCCCCCTTGTCTTGATTACATATATAAAATATTCCGGGTTCGCCGGCATACCCTGACTAACTCTGGTCAAAAGATACAGCCCAGGCAGTCCATTGGCTTCCAACTCTGTCTTCCACAAAAAATTGGGCAATACCACGCCCAGCACGAATCCCAACACAAATAAGATTTCCATTTGATTTTTCTTCAATTCAAAATCACCTCTTATCAGTCTATGGGGATTCCAGATATTTAGAACACGGCCTCCAACAGAATATAACACAAAAAATGGCACAGGCCTGCAAACATTTTGTTTACAAAGCCTGTACCATTTATAACTTAAGACCAATATGTGCAATAATATCATTTCGCATAATCTATCACACGGCTCTCCCGGATAACATTCACTTTTATCTGCCCTGGATAATCTAATTCCGCCTCAATCTGTTTGGAAATATCCCTGGCAAGCAATACCATATCCGCATCGCTAATATAGTCTGGGAGGACCATAACACGAACCTCTCGCCCCGCCTGAATGGCAAAAGATTTCTCTACGCCTTTGAAACCATTTGTAATGTCTTCTAACTGCTTGAGCCTATTGGTATAGGTTTCCAGAGTTTCCCGCCTTGCGCCTGGTCTGGCCGCCGAAATCGCGTCAGCCGCCTGCACAATGCAAGCGATCAGAGATTCCGGTTCCACATCCCCATGGTGCGCGGCCACAGCATTGATAACAACCGGGGATTCCTTGTATTTTTTACATAAATCCACCCCAATCTGAATATGGGAACCTTCCACCTCATGGTCTATGGATTTTCCAATGTCGTGCAGCAGTCCAGCGCGCTTGGCCACACGCACATCTGCGCCAATTTCTCCGGCCAACAGCCCTGACAACTGAGCCACTTCTATGGAATGCTTCAACACGTTCTGTCCATAACTGGACCGAAATTTCATGCGCCCCAGCAGACGTACCAGTTCTGGATGTATGCCGTGCACGCCCACATCCATAGCCGCCGCCTCTCCTTCTTCTCGGATATTGAATTCAACTTCCCGCTGGGCCTTTTCCACCATCTCCTCAATACGCGCCGGATGAATCCGGCCATCCACGATTAGCTTTTCCAATGCAATTCTCGCTATTTCCCTGCGTATAGGGTCAAACGCGGACAACACAACCGCCTCCGGGGTATCATCTATAATCAGGTCAACGCCTGTCAGCGTCTCCAGTGTGCGGATGTTACGCCCTTCCCGGCCGATGATGCGTCCCTTCATCTCATCATTGGGAAGCTGGACCACAGAAATCGTCGCTTCGGACACATGGTCAACTGCACACTTTTGAATAGCATTGACTACATACTCCTTGGCTTTCTTCTCTGCATCTTCTTTCGCCCTGCTTTCCAACTCTTTATAAAGCTTCGCAACGTCAAATTTCACATCGTCTTCAACAGTTTTCAGCAAATATTCTTTTGCCTGTTCGGAGGTCAAGCCCGAGATTCTCTCCAGCTCTTGCACTCCTTGTTCGTGTAATTCGTCTACTTCACTTTCTTTTTTTTGTATATTTGTGATTCTCGCCGTACATTCCGCCTCACGCTTCTCCACAATTTCCGCTTTCTTATCCACAGATTCTTCCTTCGATAAGACACGCTTCTCATACTTTTGCAGCTCCGCTCTCCGTTCCTTGGTCTCTTTTTCCAATTCATTTTTCTTTTTCAGAGATTCTTCTTTTACTTCCAACAGAGCTTCCCGCTTCTTTGTCTCCGCAGTTTTAAGCGCCTCATCTATGATGTTTCTTGCCTTCTCCTCTGCGGTGCCAATGGTCTGGGCGTCCACCTTTTCCTTATTGGCAATCGCAGTCTTATAAGCAATCGGAATTGCAATAAGCAGTGCAGCGATTACAGCGACAACTACAATAATAACAACTATTGCACCTGTCACAGGAGCACCTCCTTATTAAATTTTCATTGTACAATCACATCGTACTAATTTTAAACTGTTTTCCAATAAAAGTCAAGATACCGCCGCTTTTTTGATGTTTTTCATTTCTTCCTCTCATACACTAGAGTGTGTTTGAAAACTGTTTTACGTCAACTGCATACCACAATTCGTACTCATAGGGCATAATATGGAAGATTTGTTCCAAATGAGAGTGGTTTCGCGGACTACATTGACTGAATAAAAGGCAAAGTTTATGCCAGCTAGATAAAATGAAGCTCAAAACCATGTCTCATTCGCTCCTTAAATTTATCTATTTTTTCCCAAATTCTGTTTACGAAATGGGCGTTTCGAAATCACCTATCATAGACACAGAAGAAAAGCCGCCTTGCGGCTGCCTTTCTTCTAGAGATGATAAATGCTATTATTTGCCCCGAAAGATTATGCAGACATCCCCAGAGGCGCAAACGAATGGAGTGAGTTTCAAATATTGCAATACCATGCCGTTCTATAAAATCATAATAAAAAAACACCCACACCACAAGCCCCCCATGGGGATATGGACGCATTCCCTTTTCGCATTTATATATTCCATATGCTCATAGCTTAATATCCCCCTCAACGCCACAGTCTCCATTCAAAACGCATGATAAAAAAGACTTGCTTAAATAAATAAGATATGTTAGAGTATAACATAAGAGCATATATATTGCAATCAAATATTATACATAAACAAAATGGAGGTAAAATGCTAGATAGTAAAGATGTTCAATTACTGGAAAATATCCTGCACCAAGCATTAGACAGCAGACTGACCGAATCCGAAAACAAAACACAAAACCTTCTGGAGTCTAGACTAGCTGACTCCGAAACGAAGATGCAAAACCTTTTGGAATCCAGGCTTTCCGATTCCGAAACGAAGATGCAAAACCTTTTGGAATCCAAGTTATCTGATTCTGAAATCAAGATGCAAAACCTTCTGGAATCCAAGCTTTCCGATTCCGAAACGAAAATGCATAACCTTCTGGAATCCCGACTGGCTGATTCTGAAACTAAGATGCATGATCTTCTAGACTCTAAGCTTTCCGATTCCGAAAATATGCTTTTAAATGAAATGGACCGGACACGCCGCATTTTAGAAGAACAAATTTCTGCAATCCAGAACAATCTGTCTAAAATGCAGCAGCATTACCAGATTGCGAAACTGGAAAATGACAACACATCTATGCTTCTGCAAATTATAAGAAACCTTCAAAAAGAAATAGACGACCTGAAATCTGAAATCAAAATTTTAAAATCCAAAATAGCATAAGGGGCAGCATCCCGCCGCCCCGCCAAGAATCATTCTGAAAAACGTATTCTTTCAATCATGCTCTGTCTCCGAAATACCCGTATAACTAGACACGTAAGCGCCAACTGTATAACAATTACTGCCGCTGCCAGAAATACCGCCTGCCAGACCGGATAATGGAAGCTCACAATTCCCAGAATTCTATTTTCTTTGGCGTAGAGAAACACCAGGTATCCGGCCAAAGAGCCTACGCACAGCGACAGGCCAAGCGTTCCCCCTGTATAAAACAGCCCTTCCAATTGAAGCATTTGCTCCATTTGCTTTTCTGACAAGCCGATAGCCTGCAAAATTCCCAATTCCCTGCGCCTTACATAGATGCTATTAATCAGTGTGTTGACCAGATTCATAATGCCAATGCATCCTAAAACTGTCATAAACACATAACAAATCTGCGCTGTAAATCCAGAGTTTTTCTCATTATAAGCAACTTCCTCTTCATACGTTTTCAGCTCCAGGAATTCCCGCTCTTCCAGGATAGTCTTCAGAGCCTCTTCCACGCTCTTCGTCTGTTTCTTGTCCGTGTCTATGGACCAGTAATAGTCCATGTCGTAACCGCTCAGAGCATCCACCGTCTCTTTAGGAAGCAGAAAGTCCGCATAATGGGAAAGCCCCTCTGGCATGTCGGCGATGGCCACGATTTCAAAGGATTTCTCCACCTGGCCGTCTCCACACTCTAAGACCATGTTCACTGTATCTCCCAATTTCCAGTCAGGCGCCCAGTGAAGAAAACTCTTGTTCATAACGACCTTATCGCCCTGCAACAGTTCTTCATAAGTGACCTTGCCCTGCACAATGCAGTCTTCCATTCTGGACGCATACGCCTCCGGAATGCCCGCCAAGCCGGACCCCCAGGGCTCGCCCTCATCCAATAGATCTTTTAACCATATTTGCAACTCACTTGACTTGGTGATCTGCTTCACACCGGGAATCCTCAATATTTCCTTTTCCAGACTGCTATTTAATGGATTGTTTTTGCAAATGACTGTCCACTCCCGTTCTGGGTGCATTTTATCTCCCCTCTGACTGTCCACAGAAATCCGCAAATCATCGAACATAGACTCTCTGGCGATTTCTTTTGCGTCGGCGCAGGATAAAATTGTGGATAATATCATAAAGAGAATTCCCGTCAGACTTAAAGTCACAACCGTCAAACCTGTGCGTTTTTTATTTCTGGAAAGATTGGCGCCTGTTAACCCTGCCAGGCTCATCTGCTGATGGCCTTTTCTCTTTTTCTTTTGTATCTTCATACCTCCATCGTAGCGCATAGCTTCCACCGGCGAAATCTGGGAGGCAATCTGCATGGGTCGCACCAGGGACACAGCCACAGTCAGTAGCGTGACTACAATAGCCATCCCAAAGATCCACGGCTTCCATATGTTGATTTTATTCTGGGCGATCACCTGCCCAATCATTTTTACCAGATCATTCCCGGCAAAAGAAGTCCAGAGATACCGAAGCCCCACTTTTGCAAAAACGCTGCCCAGGGCCAGCCCAATGGGAATGGCGATGCCAGCCACCAGCATTCCTTCCCGGAAGACCATCTGGCGTATTTGTTTCTTCGTGGCTCCCAACGCTTTTATTTTTCCGTATTCCTGCACTTTATAGATAATGGAAATGTAATAAATGCTGCAAATCGTCAAGATTCCTGCAAGAACCACCACGAAAAGGACAACCACAACCCCTGTGTAAAAGGCTGGGTCCACATAATTGGCCCAGAGATAATCCCCGTTAGACACCACATTCGACTGGGGAATTCCCAGATCCGCCGCCATTTCCTCGAACGTTTTTTCAATAGCGTCCATCGTCATGGAATCCGCCCCGGCTATCCGAAACACAACCCGGTATTTTCGACTGTCTTCGGGCTGTTTGTCTTCCATAAATCCTTTTGACGCCAGCGCAAAATAGGAATTGGCCTCTCGCTGTTCTTTGGTGGTGGGTAATATCCCGGTGATTACAAACTCGTCCGTCTGTTCATAGCCAAGGCCATCCGGCTCTATAACCTGGAAAGGTATCTGAATCGTATCCCCAATGCCCGCGGTGATTCCCAGTTGTTCCAGAATTCCTTCCGACACTGCAATCTCATTGTCCCGTTCCGGCGGATATCCTGTTTCCAGGTCTGTTTTGCCCAACTTTAGCATTGTTTCATCACAATACAACATCTGCACAACGCCGTCTTCTATGGGTATCTGCGCCACGTCCTGGCGAAGGCCCATGACCTCCACCTCCGCACGGGGCCTCATCTCTTCCACCGTCTTCTCATCCACGCCCCGGTACATCCCGTGAAAAGTGGGATATAGTTCATTGACGGCCGCCATTTGCGCGTCTATCTGCCCGAATCCTATGGTGGGGATAACGAAAACCAGCACCGTGGTCAAAACAATGGCTATGCCCGTTAAAATATTTTTCCCTCTGTTTTTCTTAAAATTCGCCCATGCTGTTTGATTTACCGTATTCATTTGCTCACCACCTTGCCGTCTGCGATCACCAGCGCCCGATCCGCCATCTGCGCGATGGTCTCATCATGGGTAATCATCACCAGTGTCTGGCCATATTCATTGACGCATGCCTTCAGCAGAGAAATCACTTCCAACTCCGTGCTGGAATCCAGGCTGCCCGTGGGTTCATCCGCCAGGATAATGGCCGGCTTAGCCGCCAAAGCGCGGGCGATGGCCACTCTCTGCTGCTGCCCGCCGGATAAAGTATTGGGCAAGGATTCCAGCTTCTCCTTGATTCCGATTCTGGCCGCCAGATCCAACACAAAATCCCGATCCACTTTCTTCTTGTCCAGGCCGATGGGAAGGACAATGTTTTCCCACACATTCAGGGATGGAATCAGATTGAAATTCTGGAACACGAATCCAATCTTGCGTCTTCTGAATATGGCCAGCCGCTCATCTTTCAGACTGAACACGTCCTTGCCCTCAATCAGCACTTTACCGCTGTCCGGCCGATCCAACGCTCCCAGCATGTGAAGCAGCGTGCTCTTTCCCGATCCGGAACGCCCCACAATAGCGGTAAACTCTCCTCTTTGAATATACATGGTGGTATGATCAATGGCTTTCACCGTATTTTCCCCACTGCCATAATATTTACACAAATCCTGGGTTTCTAATATTTTTTCACTCATATACTTGCCCCTTTCCTGTTTCATCTTAACCTACATTTTACATGCTGATTCTTACAAAAAAGGGGCTATATATATAACAGATTTGTAAGAATGAATGAAAATCAGGCTTTCAGCGGAATGGTAAGCATAAACAGACTGCCCTTTCGCCCCTTTTTCACACAGATCGTGCCCCCCTGTGCCTCCAGAATCTTCCGTGTCAGATACAGGCCCACGCCGGAGCCTTCCGTCTCCTGCACTTGTCTTGCCTGTCCCCTGTAAAACCTTTGAAAAATCCGGTTCGCTTCCTCTCTCTCAACTCCTATGCCTTCATCTTCGATTTCCAGCAGATAGTGGCTGAGCATGGGCCTCACCCGTATCTCTATGGATGTGCCCTGTTCAGAGTATTTCACCCCATTGTCCAGAATATTGACCAGCGCCTCCTGGGTCCAATGGGAATCCAGACTGACTTCCCGGTCTTCAAATTCGTTGACAGAAATAGAAATCCCCCGGTCATACGCTTTCATATAGACGCTGTCCACCGCATTGTGCAGAATCTTTTTCAGACTAGCCTTTTCTCTGCGAATCTGAATCATGTTGGCCTCCAGCCGGGACACCTGTACCAGAGATCGAATTAGATTTTCCAATTTATTCACTTCACAAAGTCCCTGCGCCAAAAATGTCTGCTGCTCTTCCCTGGTAAAACTGCTGGTATCCGCAATCTCATAGCACATTTTCAGAGAAGCCAGCGGCGTTTTCAACTGATGGGACACGTCCGTAACCAGCGCTTTTGTCTTGGCCTCCTCCCTCTCCATCCGATCTTTTAGATTCTTGTTTTCCTCCAGGGCCTGGTCCAGACTGTCGCGGATGGCGAATATCTCCAAGTCTGTTTGGTCCTGCCTTTTTTTCTGAAATAATATCAAAACGCCCAGCAGCAGAGCCAGCAATACCGTTAGAAAAGCCTGGACCGGGAAGAAGGCGGCGACTGCCGGAGAGGTCACCGCATAGTCGCCCACATAACCGTATTTCTCATCTGCAATGCGACCCATCCGAATGGCGGCCTCCCTGTCAGCCGCCTGTTTTCCACGCATGACGCTTACATATCCTTTTTCATCCTGCGGCTTCATAAGAATGAGCTGACCCAGCATTTCCTCGTCTTGGGTGCGCACCGTATCCGCCCACGCCAACATAAACACAACATTTCCAATAATTACGCAAAAAAGCAGCCCTCCAAAAAGGACTACTCTTTTAAAACTTCCTTTGTCCATATATATCCAATGCCTCGCACATTCTGTATCCCATCGCTACCCAGCTTCCTCTTTAAACGGCTGATGTTGACGGGAACTGTATTATCGTCCATAAATTGCCCGTCCATATCCCACACAGCATCTGCAATCTGTTCTTTTGAGAAAATCTGCCGGGGATTTTCGAGAAAGAATATGAGAAGCTGCATCTCCTTTTTGCTTAAGAAAAGCGGTTCCTGTCCTTTCCATACCTTCATCTCCCGCAGAGAAACGCGTATATCCCCGCATACGAGGTAAGATGTCTGCGCCACTTCCACCCGCCTCATCAGGGCATGGACTTTTAACAAAAGGGCCATCAGACTAAACGGCTTGGTGATATAATCATCCGCCCCCAGATCATAGCCGTTTACAATGTCCATTTCATCATCCAGCGCCGTCAGGAATATCAGATATACGCTGCTCTGTTCCCGGACCTTGCGGCAGAACTCCAGACCACTGCCGTCTTTTAGCGTTATATCTGTGATAATCAGATGCACCTCATGCCGTTCAAACAGGTCTTTTGCCTGAGACATGCCAAACGCCGGGAGGACATGATAGCCCTCCTTTTCCAAGCGCATGGCGATTCCCCGGTTTAGGTTTTCGTCATCTTCCAACAATAAAATTGTCTTCTTCTGCAATTTTCCCGCCTATTTCACTTCCACAGTCCATCCATGCGTGTCTTCGATTTTGCCAAGCTGAATGCCCGTCACCGTATCGTAAAGCCTCTGGCTGAGTTCGCCGATGCCGCCGTCTTGAATCTGGAAAACATCCTGCTCATAACGCAGATGACCCACCGGTGAGATAACCGCAGCGGTGCCCGTTCCCCACACTTCTTCCAGGGAACCGTCTCTGGCCGCTTTCTCCAGCTCATCCACGGAAATCTTCCGCTCCTCCAGGGTATAGCCCCACTCTTTGCAAAGCGCAATGCAGGCGTCCCTGGTTACACCGGGCAGAATGCTTCCGTTTAACACAGGCGTCACAACTTTGCCGTTTATCTTGAAGAAAATGTTCATGGCTCCCACTTCTTCAATGTATTTCCGCTCCACGCCATCCAGCCACAGAACCTGGGAATACCCTTCCTCATGAGCCTTGATTTGCGCCGCCATGGAAGCCACGTAATTGCCGCCTGTCTTAGTCTCGCCGATGCCGCCCCGCACTGCGCGCACATATTCATCTTCGATCCAGATTTTCACCGGATCTAACCCTTCTGGATAGTATGGACCTACGGGCGAGAGAATTACCATGAATTTATAAGTATAGGAAGGCCGCACGCCCAGGAACGGATCTGTTGCAATGACAAACGGGCGAATATAGAGGGAAGTCCCCGGTTTCGTGGGAATCCACCGCTCATCTATCCGGACCAGCTTCTGAATGCCCTCCAGGAAAATGTCATCTGGAATCTCCGGTATCATCAGTCGACGGTTGGAGTTGTTGGCACGTTCTAGGTTCTTGTCCGGGCGGAACAGCAAGATTCTGCCATCCTCGGTCTTGTAAGCCTTCAGCCCTTCAAACATCTCCTGCCCATAATGGAACACCATGGCCGCAGGGTCCAGTTCCAGATTATGATAAGGCACAATCCGGGCATCGTGCCAGCCCTTACCGTCTGTATAATCCACCTCCAGCATATGGTCCGTGAATATGGTTCCAAATACCAGCGGATCTTCCGGTAAAGGCAGTGTCTTCGGTTCCTTTGTCTGTTCCAGTCGAATTTCTGTCATAATATTCTTCATCCCTTTCACTTCAGTCAAGCCAACTCTTATTCTTATTTAATATAGCATAATTGCCAAAAAGATACAATTATTTTAAACGTTTTGCCCGATTCGCCCTTGTATTGGAATAATATTTCACGGTCTTATTTTTTGCATTGCCCACGATTTTCTTCAGATCCCTGTTGAAAGCCGTCTTGCTGACTCTTACCGTTGCAGACTCATACAGCGGCGTTCTGGCCTTGGTCACTTTATCATAATATACGCCTATCCGACCGTCTCCATTGAGATCCATGTTGGCTTTTTTCTCACTGACGCTCAAAAACTTATAGACGGCCTTGCCCTGCGATAATTTATAATAATAACGCGCATAACCTCCCGTCCCTTCATGCACCGCGCAGAAAATGCCTTTCTTCTTATAGCAAGAAAAGCCATCCATCAGATTGGTCACAAACTTGACTTTGCCGTTCTTAAAAGTATACAGTTCATAATATCCGTCCGCATGGCTGTTTGCATTGCCTGCGCTGTACAAAATCAATTCCGGAATGGAATCTTTGTCGATGTACGCCAGGGCAAATTTGCACTTTTTCAAATTGATCTTTTTTGGCGAATAGCTGTGCCATGTGACTGTGTTCTTGGACAGAAATGTCTTATACGCTTTCAGAGCCTTGCTTTTTTGTGTCGCCGCCTGCACAGGCTGTCCCAGTATGCATATACAGCTTAATAACAGAATTCCCATGATAATTTTTTCAAAATTTTTGCGCATTTTTATCGTTTCCTTTCATATTTTACAAAAGTATATTCCAAATCAAAATAAGTCTGCTCCTCACTGGATGCCGTTATCTCCCAGTCGTCCATCGCGTCCAGGTTGGGAAAATAAGAATCCGCCTCGTAGGCAAAATCTATCTTGGTCACATGAGCCACATCACAATAGGAAATCATCTGCCGGTACACGCTGTCGCCGCCGATGATATAGATGTCTTCAGACGGATAGTTGGCAACCTCCAAGAGCAATTCCTGCTGGCTGTGCACAATTTGAGCGCCTTTCGCCCGGTAATCCTCATCCCTGGTCAGGACGATGTTGTTCCGTCTGGCCAGGGGAATGCCCCCCGGAAAGCTCTCCAGCGTTTTCCGGCCCATCACCACCGTCTTGCCAATGGTCTCCCGCTGAAATAATTTCATGTCCGCTGGGATGCTAACCAGAAGTTTGTTGTCTTTTCCAATTCCCCAGTTTCTGTCCACCGCTACAATCAAATTCATTGTCCTGTCTCATCCTCCCCCTGTCACACCGCCACAGGAATGTTCTTCACCTGGGGTCCAGCCTGATAATTCTCCACCTGCAAGTCCTCCACGGTAAAATCATAGAAATCCCGCACATTTGGATTCAGCGTGACTTTTGGCGCTTCATAGGTGGGCCGTTTGAGCAGTTCCTTTACAATGGGAATGTGACGGTCATAGATATGCGCGTCCGCAATCACGTGCACCAATTCTCCCACCTGCATATCCGATACAATGGCAAACATATGCACCAACATCGCATACTGGCACACATTCCAGTTGTTGGCCACCAGCACATCCTGGGAGCGCTGATTCAAAATGGCGTTCAGCGTCAGCTTGTCCTCCCCCGGCCGCTGGGTCACATTAAAGGTCATGGAATAGGCGCAGGGATACAGGGCCATTTCCTGCAAATCACGATGCACAAACAGGCTGGTGAGTATCCGGCGGCTAAACGGATTGTGGCGCAGGTCGTAAAGCACCCGGTCCACCTGATCCATCATCCCTTCTTTGTAGGCATGTTTCACCCCCAACTGATAGCCGTAGGCTTTGCCGATGGAGCCGTTCTCGTCCGCCCAACTGTCCCAGATATGGCTATTCAATTCATGAATATTGTTGGATTTCTTTTGCCAAATCCATAAAATCTCGTCAAAGGCGCTGCGAAGTCCCGTTGGCCGCAGGGTCATGACCGGAAATTCCTTCTGAAGGTCGTAACGGTTCACCACCGCAAATTTCTTGATCGTATAAGCCGGCTCATTCGTATCCTGCCAGATGGGCCGCACCTTCTCTCCTTTCGTGTCCACCCCGTTATCCAGGATATCCTGACACATATCTATAAAAATACCGTCTGCAATGCTCATTGCTGCTCCTCCTCTTCTGCTTGATTGATTCTTTTACCATAGCATGTAACATTGCCCATGTCAAATATTTCCCTTAAGCGCCTTTTTTACAAATGAAAAGACAACTACCACTGTCACAGACCCACGGACAGACATACAATATACCAAAAGAAATGAGGAATGATATTCTATGTATTTTGGTATAAGCATTTTGATTCTGATTTGTATGATTTGCGCTCTTTCCACTTATTTAAACCTATGCCGAAAACCCAGCGCCATACAGAAAGTGCGCTGTTTGTCTTTAGAAGAAAAATCCCAGCTTCTTTCCAGTCTGACCTCACCAATGGGATTTGTCTATGATAAGAAACAGGATATCTTTGTTTCAAGAATCAACGCCTGGCAGCGTCCTTATGGCTATTCTAAATTTTTTGACTATTCCGCGCCTTTTTTTCAAATGGCGCTTGACTGTGAGCCGATTTATTTCAATTATGACGGAAAGACCTGGATGATTGAGCTTTGGAAAGGCCAGTATGGAATCAATACGGGATGTGAGGTGGGAATTTATAAAACTGACGCGATCCTTCCCCTGGCCGAGCGCAGAAACGCGCACTTTTACGCGGTAAAGGATGAGGAAATGCTTCCCATCCGCATAACTTTTCAAAAGGAAAATCAAATTTTGTTTAAACTATCCAAACGCCACTGGTGGCTGGCCGGGTTTTCCATGGGGATGTTCTCGGAACCCGATGAGCTTCAAATGACTATTTCCATCACTTTCCCAAACAGTGAAATGATGCATATTTTCATGGATTCATTGAAGGAAAATGGCCATTGCTGGGATATTATGTGCATGAACAATCAAACCGTAATTTTCCGCTTTCACACGCCTACCGCCATACAGCCACGGCAGGTATTCAAAATCCGCTGCGCCATTTCCCAGTGGAAGAACCGCCTTCTGTGTAAACTGTACCGCCGGGTTACCCGGCCATTTTCCCGAAGCGTCGACAGGCTTCTCTATCTGTATTATTTCCTGCCGTTCGCTTTCCGAAAAATTATTGCCATTCAAAAACCTAAAAAGAAACGGAAAAAATTAGCATGAATTATGACTGGAGATTGAAAAAAGCCTTTCGAGGCGCCCCGACGCTCCCCCTCACGGAACAGTCGAGATATGTCTTAATCAGCGACTGCCATCGGGGAGTGGGCAATTCCAACGATAACTTTCTGAAAAACCAGCATCTATATTTTGCCGCGCTTAAACACTATTACAAACAGGGGTACACCTACATCGAACTGGGTGACGGGGATGAACTCTGGGAAAACCGTTCCATGCAGCAGATTATCGAAGTGCACAGCAACGTGTTCTGGCTATTGTCAAAATTCTACCAGGAGAACCGGCTGTATCTGTTGTATGGAAACCACGATATTGTGAAGAAAT
Source organism: uncultured Lachnospiraceae bacterium (assembly GCA_910588775.1). Lineage (GTDB taxonomy): Bacteria > Bacillota > Clostridia > Lachnospirales > Lachnospiraceae > MGBC164599. Next base: position 16,491 of record CAJURH010000022.1, on the reverse strand, counting down.
CCCCCTGGAGGGCCAGACAGTGTTTCACGTCTTATACATGCCCTTCCGGCAAAAAGAAGCTTCCCCTGTTTCCAGGAATCACTTTCCACTCTGGGTTGATTTTAAAGGACCAAAAGCATAAAAAAGACATTTATCTGACCCATGGCCACCAGACCGATTTTCTAAACAGCAATCTGTGGCCCCTTAGCCGCTTTCTTGTGCGGTACGTATGGGGACCTGCAGAACGGCTGGGATTTCTGGACCCCACCAGCGCGGCCAAAAACAATCATCGAAAACGCCATGCCGAGAAAAAGCTGACCGACTGGGCCAAAAAAGAAGACCTTATCCTGATCACCGGGCACACCCACCGTCCCATGATCGGAACCGTTCACGCCCCATACTGCAACACGGGAAGCTGCGTCCATCCCCGCTGCATCACCTGCATCGAAATCCAACATCGGTGCATGACGCTGGTGAAATGGACGGTGAATGTCCGGCCGGACCGGAGCCTCTATGTGGCGCGGGAAGAGTTGGCAGCATCTATTTGCATCGATCAGTATTCAAAAATAGGGCTCTGATTTTTTACAAAGAGCCCCTTCTACCATAAAAATTGGTTTTTAATTGTATACTTCCGCTTCTGGTATGAGACACCGAACACCTCCGTCGCTCTCGTAAATTATAGATAAAAACGTGCAATTATTAATAGGAATGGATACTTCTGAAAAAGGCTCTGTTTGCTTATTGAATTTTGGAGATGTATAGACAATATCATCGTCAGCCTTTACTTTAACAATCCCATTTCCATCGATTGACGAATACTCAGTTACAGCTATAGTGAATTTCAATTTTGAATACTGTTTTTTCAGATTATACATAATGCTCTCACCACCATTTAAGCTCAAAGCGTTGATATATTCATTGCCAAAAGAATCCGTTTCTGATACGCCTTCATCTACATATCCCTCGGTATCCATAACAATCTGTTCAAATAAATCAGCTTTATCGGCAATCACGGGTCCGATAAACAATGTATTATCTTCCACAGTTAAACTCTGGCCCTCATCAAGCATGCCCTTCAAAAAATCTTTTGAAAAATACTCTCTTCCATTCACTTTTACCATAGAATTTTCTGTACCAACATTCTTATCTTCTCCATTAACTACAAAACCATAATTTTCAAAACTAACCTCTGGCGCCCCACTCCAATTTTTATTTGCGGTATCTAGATCAGAATTCAGCTTTTCGTTTAAAGACTCCAATTCCCCCATTTCATCTTCGTAGCGCTGAACTTTCTTTTTCAATTCTTCATTTTCCAACGCAATCTCTTGTACATCCGCATCTTTCAACAAAACATCTTTTCCGTCCAACTGCACTGCTATGTTAAAATTATCTTGTCCCCACTTTGCCCCAATAATGGCGGCAGCAATCATCCCCACCATGCCAATGAGCGCAATTATGATGGATATTTTGTTATCACTCATTTTTTATCCTCCTTTGTAATTGTATCTATATCATACCATAAAGCCAAGAAAATCACAATATATATAGTAGCAAAAATAAATATATATTTCACTTTATCTCTTTGAAACAACATATTTATCGACGAAAAAAGTTTTATTTCCAAAATGATGCCAGCCTATAAATTTGTAACCTAAATTATTCAAATATTTCTGTGATTTTATCAGAATGAAACTTTTCATTGAGAAATCTAACCATTCTCTTTATTTTCACGCCTAAAATATGCTACACTCAAACAAAACATATATATCGAAGGAAATGGAGACACGACAAAATGAAGAAAATTTTTTTGGTTGAAGACGACAAAGCGATTTCCAAAAATCTATCGCTTCTGCTTCGCTCCGAAGAATTCACGGTCCATCACGCTTCCACCCAGACGGAGGCATTCTCTATGCTGACTGCCCACAAATTCGACCTGGCGCTGGTGGATATTTCTCTGCCAGACGGAAACGGCTTCGCGGTCTGCACGGAGATTAAAGAGACCCAGAACATTCCCGTCCTCTTTCTCACCGCATCCGGCGATGAGGCCAGCGTAGTCACCGGCTTAAACATTGGCGCGGACGATTACATCATCAAGCCTTTTCGGCCGCGGGAGTTGGTTGCCCGAATCAAAGCGGCCCTGCGAAAAACCGACCACGCTCCCACCATATTTGAACAAAACGGACTGACTGTGGACCGGATGCGCGGCCTTGTGAAAAAGAACGGGGAAGAGATTTTCCTCTCGGCTCTGGAATACCGCCTGCTGCTGACGTTCATCCTCAATCCCGGAAACATCCTCACCAGGGACAGGCTGCTGGATGAGCTGTGGGACGCGGCAGGCGAATTTGTCAACAACAATACATTGACCGTGTATATCAAGCGGCTTCGCAGCAAAATCGAGGACGACCCCGCCCATCCCCAGATTATTCTCACCGTTCACGGCGCCGGATACCGACTGGGGGGCGGCCATGTTTCGAAATAGAGAGATTCGCCAGCTATCCATGGGATTCCTCCTCATCACCGCCTTCTTTGCCGCCGCAGGCTTTCTCATTCACCCGATGGCTGCCCTCTTGACGCTTTGCCTGGCCACTGCCCTGGGAATCCTATTTTATAGCTTTACCCGCGCCCGTTACCAGAGCATTGCCAGGATTTCCCACCAGATTGACCAGACGCTTCACAACGCCGAATGCCTGTACATCAGCGAAGCCGAAGAAGGGGAGCTTTCCATCCTGCAAAGTGAGATTGTCAAAATGACCATGCGCATACGAGAACAAAACCATGCGCTGCTGCAGGATAAGAAACATCTGGCCGACTCCCTGGCCGACATTTCCCACCAGATCGGAAGAGCGTCGTGTAGGAAAGAGTGTTAGGATGCGTG
>CAJURH010000022.1:0-13627 GCA_910588775.1 uncultured Lachnospiraceae bacterium | reverse complement strand
CCACCAGCTTCGCACGCCGCTTACTTCAGTCAATATTATTCTATCTCTGTTGGAAAAGACGCCCGACAAATCCCAGCAAAAATCACTGATTCGGGAAGCGGGCGAATTATTCGCGCAAATGGACTTTCTGCTCACCTCCCTGCTGAAATTATCCCGGTTAGACGCGGACATAGTGATTTTCCAAAAGGAACCCATCCAGCTAAAAACTCTGATAACGGCTTCCCTGCGGCCTCTTTTGATTCCCATGGACTTACACAACATCCAACTGCAAACGGAAATTCCGACAGAAATCGAAATCACCGGAGACGCCCACTGGCTTTCCGAAGCCATCCAAAACATTGTGAAAAACTGCATGGAGAGCGCAGGAGACAACGGAACCATCCACATCGCCTGCACAGACAATCCCTTATTTACAGAAATCATCATCCAAGACGACGGCGCCGGATTTGAAAAGGAAGACCTGCCCCATCTGTTTGAACGGTTCTACCAGGGGAAAAACTCCGCCGCCACCGGCTACGGCATTGGGCTGGCCCTTTCCAAAACCATCCTTCTGCGCCAGGAAGCAACGATTACCGCCAGGAATCATCCCCAAGGCGGCGCCATTTTCTCCATCCGCTTTCCAAAATAAGAAATATAACGGAAATATGACGAAACCGTCACCAAAAAGTCACCGAAATGTAAGTCCAAAGTCTTATTCTATGGGTAAGCTAAAAAAGGAGGCTCATAAAATGGAGTTTTTGAAAATCGAAAATCTATGCAAAGTTTACGGCAAAGGAGAAAACCAGGTCATGGCCCTGGATCACATCTCCCTCACCATGGAAAAAGGCGACTTCACCGCCATCATCGGCGCTTCCGGCTCTGGAAAATCCACCTTGCTCCACGCCATCGGCGGCGTGGATATACCCACCAGCGGGAAAATCTACTTGGACGGCCAGGATGTGTATGGCCAGAACAGCGAAAAACTAGCCATTTTCCGCCGACGGCAGGTGGGGCTGATTTACCAGTTCCACAATTTGATTCCCACCCTCAATGTGGTGGAAAACATCACCTTGCCTGTTCTCATGGACCGAAGGAAAGTCAACCGGGAGCGACTAAACGACCTGCTGGATTTGCTGGGGCTGCAAGAACGAAAGACCCATCTGCCCAACCAGCTCTCCGGCGGACAACAACAACGGGTGGCCATCGGACGCGCCCTGATGAACGCGCCGGCGGTGATGCTGGCGGACGAACCCACTGGAAGCCTGGACAGCCGCAACGGCCAGGAAATCATTCGTCTCCTGAAGAATAGCCACCGCAAATACCATCAATCGCTGATTCTTGTGACTCACGATGAAAACATTGCCTTGCAGGCGGACCGCATCATCACCATCGCCGACGGCAAAATACTGCGGGACGAAAGGCAGGTGAAACTGCCATGAATATTTTCCACAAAGTCTCCCTCCAAAGTTTGAAGAAAAACCGCACCCGCACCTTCGTGACCATCGTCGGCGTGGCTCTATCCGCTGCGCTGTTTACTGCCGTGGCCACCTTCGGAACTTCACTTATCCAATACCTGATCCAGGGTTCCATTTCCAAATCCGGCGACTGGCATGTGCAATTCGCCGATGTGGACGCCCCATTTATCCAGGATCGATCCGGCGACGGGGACGTAATCGACACGTTTTCTTATGAAAATATAGGCTACGCTCTGCTGGACGGCGCAAAAAGCCCGGAAAAACCCTATCTGTTCCTGGCCGGATTCACGGATCGCGCTTTCAATAAACTGCCCATCCACCTGATTTCCGGCCGACTGCCCGAAAGCCCAGAAGAAATCCTGATCCCCAATCACATCGCCATCAAAGCGGGCGTTCGGATTCCTGTGGGACAATCTCTTCATCTGGCCGTGGGCAGACGCGAAAAAAACGGAAAAACTCTCACACAACTGGATGCCTATGCCCAGGGTGAGAATCTGACGGCCACCACAGCGAAGACTTACATCGTGGTGGGCACATACGAGCGGGCCGGGTTCGAGGGGCATTCCGCTCCCGGGTATACAGCCATCACAAAACCCCATTCCGCCAACCGTTACAGCCTGTTCATCACCCTGGACAATCCGCGAAAAGCCACTGCCTATACGAAAAACTTCCAGAATGGGCCTGCCTACGCGCTGAATGAAGATATTTTGCGATTTTACGGCGCATCGGACAACCGAATTTTCAACGCAGTGTTATTCTCGGTGGGCGGCGTGGTGGCTGCCATCATCTTGGTCAGTTCGGTATTTCTGATTTACAACGCCTTTCATATATCGCTGAACGAGCGCACCCATCAATTTGGCATTCTAATGTCGGTGGGCGCAACCGCGAAACAGCTTCGCAACTCGGTGTTGTTTGAAGGAACCTGCATCGGCCTGCTGGGCATCCCCTTTGGCATGGCGGCGGGAATCGGCGGCGTAGCCCTGCTTTTGCCTCTAGTGGCCAGAAATTTCGCCACCATGAGCGCCAGCGATATACCGCTGGTTTTGTCCGTGTCCGTTCCCGCGCTGGCTGCGGCAGCGGCAGTCAGTCTGGTGACGATTTACATTTCCGCCTACATTCCGGCCCGAAGAGCCGCCGCCACCCCGGTGATGGAGTGCATTCGCCAGACTAATGAAATCAAAACCCAGTCAAAAGATATGCGGATATCCAGACTGGCCAGAAGCGTCTATGGCCTGGAAGGCATACTGGCCCTGAAAAATTTTCGGCGGAACAAACGCCGTTACCGCAGCGTCGTGTTATCGCTGACCCTAAGCGTGGCGCTGTTCGTATCCGGCAACGCCTTTGGCGGCACATTGAAAGCCATGGCCAAGAAAATGACGGTGGAGGTGGACGGCGACATCTCCTTCTATACCCGGCAAACGTCCCAGGATGAACTGCTCTCTCTATACCATAAGCTGAAAAATACAGACGGCGTAAAAAAAAGCACATGGCAGACCAACGCCATCTATTCCTGCACCACCGATGACCTTCCCGCTGATTTCGTAAGCGCCTATGGCCAAAGCGTCAGCAGAAACGCAGAAGAGACTTTCCAGGCCCCCCTGTACGCCCAATTTATCGAGGATGACATTTATTATCCATTTATTGAAAGCCTGGGATTTTCCAGGGAAGAATACAGCGGCAGAGATGGGAAAACGCTTTCCCTTGTGATGGACGCCTCTGAACACGAGACTTTTTTTGAAAATCAGTCCATGGCGTTCACCCTTCTCACGGCAGATGGCTCCCCGGCAAAAAAGGTCTCCACAACGGTGGTGAACAGCTACCCGCTGGACATGCTGCCTTTTGATTCCATGCCCCGCTATGTTTTCCTGATGGTGGCTCCCTGGTCCATGAAGGCCGATTTTGACGGACTGGAGACGTCAACCAAGTCTGGATTGACTTTCTGGACAGATACGCCCTCGCAGACGCTGGCCCAGATACAGGACGCGATTACGAAAGCGGGCGTTACCTATGATTATACGCTGGTAAATCTATCCGCGGCCGTAGACTTATTCCGCAGCCTCACCTTCGTGGTGGATGTGTTTACCTATGCATTTGTGGCCATGATTTCTCTAATCGCCGTGGCCAATGTGTTCAACACAATCTCCACCAACATTCGAATCCGGCGACGGGAACTGGCCATGTTGCGGTCTGTGGGAATGTCCCCACAGGGTTTCAACCGGATGATGCATTTCGAGTGCCTGTTCTATGGACTGCGCACCCTCCTCTTTGGCGTTCCCCTGGCAAGCATTCTCTCCTGGCTGCTGTATAAAGCCATGATAATCGCTCAGCGCATGGAAGATTTCCCCTACCGCTTTCCGTTAAAAAGCATGGCCATCAGCGTACTCGGCGTATTCGCCATTGTGTTTCTTACTATGCTGTACGCCACCGGAAAAATCCGGAAGGAAAACATCATTGACGCGCTGAAAAACGATCAAATCTGAAAAAATCTGCCGGATGGTGAAATATCTCAACCATCCGGCAGATTCATGATTTATTTACATATCTGTTTATTGCGGTTTTTCGCAGTGTTGGAATAGTATTTTATTTTGGTGGCTTTCTTTGTTCCAACCTGTTTTTTCAGAGCTTTGTGAAACTGGCTCTTGGTTATGGCTGTCGGTGTGTATTTAGAATATTTTCCCGGCTTATACCTCCAATATTTAACGCCTTCCGGAGATTTGGTACGGCCCAGCGCGGGCACATACTTATTATTTTTATACACATAATAATTTTCCCCAGAACAGCCCGCGACGCCCACGTGGGGAATCGTGATAAACGCGCCTTTTTTCTTATAATAATAGGTAATACGATGGCCTTCTGGCATTTCCCCGCTGTAAAGATCAAAGCTGTACACCCGCTTCATCTGATTGTTTTTCCATGTGTAAATCTCTTTGCTGGGCAAATAATAAATCAGATCCGGCACAGAATCCTTGTCCAGATAAAACACGGCAAATATACTGTCTTTGCTCTGTTTTTGCATATAATTTTTGTACGCCTTTAATGCTTTCCGGGACGCGGCCTGCACCTGCGCCGCTGGCAACAGCATTTGTCCCAACAGCGCCATGCAAAAGACAAAGGCAACGCTTTTCACTATTTTTCCGGTAATTCTTTTCATTTTTTAGTTTAGGCGATTGCAAAACCACTTTCAAATGTCACGAGTTTGGGTAAAAACTCTGTCTATGAATCTAGTGCATGTTTACGTTTTACTGGAAGTACGCCACGCCGGACTCGAAAATCTTCATATCCTGTTCGCCGTATATATTCACCGCCACGCCGTCGTCCCGGCGTTCGCTGTGGGCCATTTTCCCCAATACCCGGCCGTCGGGGCTTGTAATTCCCTCGATGGCGTAATAGGAGCCGTTCACGTTCCACTCCTCATCCATGGACACTTCCCCGTCGGGGGTGCAGTACTGGGTGGCCACCTGTCCGTTTAGGAACAGCTTGCCAATCCATTCCCGATCCGCCACAAATCGGCCCTCTCCGTGGGAAGCCGGGTTACAGTAAACGTCTCCCAATTTTGCCTGGGCCAGCCAGGGGGACTTGTCCGTCACCACTTTGGTGTACACCATTTTGGAAATATGACGGCCGATGGTGTTGTAGGTCAATGTGGGAGAATCTTCCGTCTGGCCCACGATTTTCCCATGGGGAACCAGGCCCAGCTTAATCAGCGCCTGGAATCCGTTACAGATTCCAAGAGCCAGCCCGTCCCGCTGGTCTAAAAGCTTCTGGACGGCTTCCCGGATTTTGGCGTTCTGAAAAGCCGTGGCGAAAAATTTAGCGGAACCATCCGGCTCATCCCCTGCGGAAAAGCCGCCCGGGAACATAATCATCTGTGCCTGGCCGATGGCATGCTCAAACTCTGCCACGGAATCCCGAATATCTGAAGGAGTCAGGTTCTTAAATACCCGCGTGATGACCTTGGCTCCAGCCCGCTCAAAGGCCCTGGCGCTGTCGTACTCGCAGTTCGTGCCTGGGAAAATGGGGATGAACGCTGTAGGCTGTCCAATCTTGTGGGCGCACACATGGACTTTGGCCCCATGATACAGTCCGTCTTCATATGTCCCTTCTTCAGAAGGAGCAAGTCCCGCCGCGCAGACGGACGTAGCTTCCTCCTGTTCGGAGCCGGAGCGGGTTTTGAAAACTTTCTCCAGAGTCCCTTTCCAAGCAGCCAACGCTTCCGAAAGAGGAATCTGTATGTGGCCGTATTTCAGAGTTTCGCCGTCTGTCACCTGGCCAATTTCCGTATAGGTAACGGCCAGCTCTCCCACTTTGCCTTCGACCACTTCACAGATTAAGTCTCCGAATCCCGGCGCGAACAAGTCTCTTGCATCCACGGAATGCTCGATTCTCACGCCCAACCCGTTTCCGAAAGCCATCTTGCTCACCGCAGGCGCGATGCCGTGTCTGCCCAGCGCATAGGCTGACACAACCCGGCCCGCCTGCATATCCTGGCGCAATTTATCGTACTGCTCCATCAGCGCCGCATAATCCGGCAAATCATACGAATCTTTGGGCGCCCGCAGCCAGACGAGGCGGTTGCCTGGACGTTTCAGCTCTGGCGTAATCACATCCTGCAGCTTCGCCACGTCTACGGCGAAGGACACCAGCGTAGGCGGCACGTCGATTTGGTTAAATGTTCCCGACATGCTGTCTTTACCCCCGATGGAGGGAAGCCCGAACCCAAGCTGCGCCGCGTAAGCGCCCAAAAGCGCGGAAAACGGCTGGCTCCAGCGATGGGGATCTTCGGTCATGCGGCGGAAGTATTCCTGGAAGGTGAAGCGAATCTTTCGATAGTCTCCGCCTGTCGCCACAATCCTGGCCACCGATTCCGTCACAGCGTAGACGGCTCCGTGATAGGGACTCCAACTGGACAGATAGGGATCGAATCCGCAGCTCATCATGGTCACGGTGTTGGTGCTTCCCTGCAGGACGGGAACTTTCGCCACCATAGCCTGGGTTTCCGTCAACTGATATTTGCCCCCGTAGGGCATGAATACAGAGGCCGCGCCAATGGAACCGTCGAACATCTCCACCAGCCCTTTCTGGGAACACTCATTTAAGTCCGCCAAGACAGTCAACCATTTTTCCTTCACATCGGGGACGTCTTCCCTTTCAGCAAATAGATTTCCTGCCCGGTTGGGAATGTCCACGGCCACTTTCGCTTCCTGATGCGCGCCGTTGGTGTCCAGAAAAGCTCTGGAAATATTGACGATCTCCTGCCCTCTCCAGGCCAGAACAAGCCGTGGCTCTTCGGTCACCTCCGCCACGCAGACCGCTTCTAAGTTTTCCTCCTGGGCGAACTTCAAAAAAGCGTCCACATCGCCTGGCTCCACCACCACAGCCATTCGTTCCTGGGATTCCGAGATAGCGATTTCCGTGCCGTCCAGCCCCGCGTATTTCTTTGGAACCAGGTCCAGGTTCACACGAAGCCCCTCGGCCAGCTCTCCAATGGCCACCGATACGCCGCCTGCGCCGAAGTCGTTGCACCTTTTAATAATGCGGCTGACTTCCTCCCGGCGGAACATGCGTTGAATCTTCCGCTCGGTGGGCGCGTTTCCTTTCTGCACTTCCGCACCGCAGGTTTCAATGGAGGCTTCCGTGTGAACCTTGGAGGAACCGGTGGCGCCGCCGCATCCGTCCCGCCCCGTCCGGCCGCCCAGCAGGATAATCACATCCCCGGGCGCGGGCATTTCCCGAATCACGCCCCGGCGGGGAGCCGCGCCTAAAACCGCGCCGATTTCCATACGTTTCGCCACATAATCTGGATGATAGATTTCTTTGACATAGCCGGTGGCCAGACCAATCTGGTTACCGTAAGAACTGTAGCCGGAGGCCGCGCCCCGCACTAGTTTCTTCTGGGACAGCTTGCCTTTTAGGGTATCTTTTACAGACACGGTGGGGTCCGCCGCACCGGTGACGCGCATGGCCTGGTACACATACGTACGACCAGACAGCGGGTCCCGGATGGCGCCACCCAGGCAGGTGGCCGCCCCACCGAAGGGCTCTATTTCCGTGGGATGGTTGTGGGTTTCGTTTTTGAAGTTAATCAGCCACTCCTCTTCCTTCCCGTCCACATCCACGGGAACCACGATGCTGCAGGCGTTGATTTCGTCGGATTCTTCCTGGTCGGCGAGCTTTCCTTCCGCTTTCAGCTTCTTCATGGCCAGAAGCGCCAGATCCATCAGGCAGACGCATTTATCCTTTCGGTTCCCATAGAGCGCCGCACGGTCCGCCAAATACCTTTCATATGTGTCCACGATGGGCGCCCGGTAATCCCCTTCTCCGAAGGCAACGTCCTTTAATTCCGTGGAAAACGTGGTGTGCCGGCAGTGGTCCGACCAGTAGGTGTCCAGCACGCGGATTTCCGTCATGGTGGGGTCCCGCTTTTCTTGGCCACCAAAATAATTCTGGATATGCTGGAAATCTTTGAAAGTCATGGCCAGACCCAGGGAATCGTATAGCTTCTTTAATTCTTCCGTTTCCATTTTACAAAAGCTTTCCAAGATTTTCACCGGGTCTGGCTCTTCAAAATCTGTAATCAATGTCTCCGGCTTATCCAGGCTCGTCTCCCGCGAATCCACTGGATTGATGCAATGCTCTTTGATCTGGGCAAATTCTTCCTCTGTAATCTTACCCTCAATCACATAAGCGGTGGCGGAACGAATCACCGGATTTTCGTCTTCTTTTAAAAACTGGATGCACTGCACGGCGGAATCCGCCCGCTGGTCAAATTGTCCCGGAAGGTATTCCACAGAGAAAATCCGCGCGCCTTGCATGTCCGGAATCTCTTCCCGGTACAAAAAATCCACAGGCGGCTCTGCAAACACCGTATGACATGCTTTCTCAAAACTTTCATCGGAAATGTTCTCCACATCGTAGCGGGTCAGCACGCGCACCCCCGTCACCTGGGGGATTCCCAGATAACTGCCGATTTCCTCTTTTAATTCCCTGGCCGCCACGGCGAAGTCTGGTTTCTTCTCCACATACACTCGTCTTACGTTACCCATCTTCACTCTCCTTTTTATGATGCAGGCTTTTACCTATAGGCTGACTTTTAAATAATGGTCTAATCCTAATATTACCACATGAACGCCTGCTTTTCCATAAAAAATGTTAAGATTCGTTTATCACTGTCACCGCAAAGCTCTTGCTGGCCTATCCGCAATTATTTTGAATCGGTGGCGGCGCCCTTTGTGATCATACGCACCAGCCATCTCTGGAACATATCCACGCCTATGCCGACGTATACCACTCCCGCGACCATGGACGCTGCAATCTGAAAGGGAAGGGTTCCCATGCCAGATGTTCCCAGCGGCCCCATGATCGTAAGCCCTATTGCCCAGCCGCAGAGCAAACCTGGCGTGAATATGACTTTGGGCAATGACTCGCCTATTAGAACCGCTGCCGCGCCGAGCACGAATAAAGCCATATATGTATTTATATTTACTGAAAATGGAATGTTTTCCATCAACCATATCGCCACAACCGAAAAGAGATCCCCCAACAGGAAACCCAATGTAATCCTTACCGCGTCTTTTTTCTTATTTCCATTGGTCACATACAGGCCCGCGACAATCAGGGCGACCGCTCCCGTCTGGATTCCTGCATAGGAACTTAGCGTCGCCCATATGGGAGGCATGAACGCAATGGCAAATGCCAATGCAAGCTTATTTATCCTTTTCAATTTGATTTCATCTATCTTTTTCATAATCCAAATCCTACATCCTTCTAAAATAATATATCGTAAAATGGATGCCCCCGCAGCAAGCTGCGGGGGACCAGGTCTTTATTTATATTGTCCATATTTCAAAGTAGTCTCATACCATGCGTCAAAGTTCTCTTCTTTATAATGGTCAATGACTATAGAACAATCCATCATAAATCCACCGCCAGGCGCACAGACATCCAGCATCTTCTTGGTCTTTTCAATCACATCCTGCTTGTCGCCGTAAATCAAATCCGCTGTAGGAATATTTCCACATATGCAGGCTGAGTCACCCAGAACTTTCTTGGCTTTTTCTATGTCAACTTCTTCAAACATATAGATACATTTACCCTTGGGCACCTGTTTGATTATTTCCAAACGTGAATTGTATGGACCTTCGCAGAAAACATAAGGCGTCATTCCAAGGTTGATGATTTCTTCCATCACGCGATATAGAGAAGGCCAGTAGAATTTCTCATATGCCTCGTTGCTCATCATAATGTCTGTCCCGCCGTGTAATGGCATAAACACATAGTGGACGCCTTTTTCTTTCAAACCTCTCACGTTCTCAAGCGCCAAATCCGTGAAATAATCAACTGCGGCCAGTACCTTCTCAGGCACCTCGAACAGATCCATCGGTACGTTTATATACCCGCGCAGGTTATCCGCCAACATATCGTACGGCGCGTTCTGGCCGAGGGTACATCCCAACGGAGTCTGCAATTTAAGAGCCGTTTGGGCCAGTTCTCCCTGGGCGGCTATCCATTTAACAGCCTGCTCACCCGCATTCATCAGCGTAAGCAAAGCTTCTTTTACTTCCGGATCCGCAAAAGCGCTCATGGAAGCATAATGTGAGAACTCAACAATCTCCTGAAAGCTTAATTTTGCAAGTCCCTGTAACTTTTTATGTCTACGCGGAAAGACCTTGGACATAAAAAAGTGTGAAGGATCTTTCAGGAATTCATCGTAATCATCAATATCCATATACGTGATATCGTTGATCTGATATCCGGAGTTCCTGTCCAGACGTCCATCCGGGCTTGGCCAATTAATGGCCACTGAATTCAGAACTTCAAGCACATTGGAGGGATATGCAGCCGGCCCCCAGTATAAATCAAGGTCGTACTGTGTCAGTATTTTCTCCACGCCTGGCTTCATGTTCCTAAGATCCATCAAACCTTCGCACATGCTGATCCCCGCTGCCTGCACATATGCGCCATAACCAAATTTTGGAGCGAAAGGAACTCGATCTCCCTCTTGCAAGCTTACCGCTGCATCAACCCTTGCCTGTCTTGCTTTCAAATCATTTTCCATAAAAAAACCTCCTAGATGTAAGTTATCCAACAGGGCGACACCCTCTTATACAACGATCCACAGACATTCTCACTCTAATGCAATGACAAATTGAATTCTATAAAAAAGTATCCGCATATTTTGTCACTCTGCAAGGCAAAGGTAATGAGTTATAGCGGTGACTACGGCATCAACGGCGCCATGTGCCAGTGACCCACATTTAGCGCAAACCGAAACGAAGCGTAAAACCAACGCAGCAGACGGCAAAATAGACAGCGCAATCATTATAGAAACCAGAGGGTCGTTACATTATCTGTGTAAGGATTGCTGTATTTTTCGTTCCGATTATAATAAAACCCAAAACGGAAATCAAGCCTTTTGACCTGTCCAACATGAACTTTTACCTTATATACATTTTTCATGAAAAAAGTTTGTGCAAGGTCACGAACGACCGCGAAACTATATTTTGCCGTTGTTTTTATATAAGTCATTTCCATCTTTATCAATGACTACAATCACAGGAAAATCTTCCACTTCCAATCTGCGAATGGCCTCCGTCCCCAAATCGCCATAAGCCACCACTTCCGCTTTTTTAATCTGCTTGGACAGCAACGCGCCCGCACCGCCCACCGCCGCAAAATAAACGGCTCCATTTCTTACAATGGCCTCAGAGACTTGCGCGCTGCGCTTTCCTTTCCCAATCATGCCGCCCAGCCCCATATCCAGCAGTCTGGGTGTATAAGGGTCCATCCGGCTGGATGTGGTTGGGCCTGCCGAACCAATTACGCGCCCTTCTCTTGCCGGGGATGGCCCCATATAGTAAATGATATTGTCCTTCCAATCCACAGGCAGCCTCTCGCCCCTGTCCAATGCCTCCTGCATCCGCTTGTGGGCCGCATCCCTCGCTGTATATATGACCCCGCTGATCCATACATAATCTCCAGCCGTAAGCTTTTCAACTACACTTTTATCCAGAGGCGTTGTGATCCGATACTCCATTTTCCTCTCCTCCTGTCTTCTATATCACCTTTTTCACATGTCGATTTACATGGCAACACAGATTCACCGCCACCGGAAGCCCGGCAATATGGGTGGCATAGGTATTGATATTTACCGCCAGAGCCGTCATATTGCCGCCTAAGCCCCCTGGGCCGATTCCAAGCGCATTGACCTTTTCCAGCATTTCCTCTTCCAAGCTGCGTATGTGCGCGGCTTTCGCTGATTCCCCCACCGGGCGGGTCAGCGCTTGCTTGGCCAAAATCGCCGCCTTTTCAAATGTGCCGCCGATGCCCACTCCCACCACTAGCGGCGGACAGGCATTGGGGCCCGCCTCACGCACGGCGGACAAAATGGCCTCCTTCACGCCTTCCACCCCCTGGGCGGGCTTTAACATGACAATCCGGCTCATGTTCTCACTGCCAAAGCCTTTGGGGGCCACGGTAATGCGCACCTGGTTGCCCGGCACAATAGACGTGTGGAGCACGGCCGGCGTGTTGTCCTTTGTATTTTCCCGTACCAGCGGATCGCCCACCACCGACTTGCGCAGATACCCGTCTGCATAGCCCTGGCGCACGCCTTCATCCACAGCTTGTCCCAGATCCCCTCCTGTGAAATGGACATCCTGGCCGACTTCCAGAAAAATCACCGCCATGCCTGTATCCTGGCAGATGGGAATCTGCTCTTTTTGGGCAATTTCCAGATTTTCCTTAAGCTGCTGTAAAACCTTCTTTCCCAACTGGCCCTGCTCTTGATCCGCCGCTTCCTTCATGGCGCAGACCATATCCTCAGACAGACAATAATTGACCTCTATACACATGTTTCGTATCTGCTGGGTAAGCTCTTTTACTTCTATTTCTCTTATCATACTCTTACTGCCCTTCTTCTTAAAATTTAGAATGTATTTGTTTTTGGAACAGACTCTAAAATAATAGGTGCGGAAGAATCTTAAAGATACTTCCGCGTTTATAGGATGATTTATTAACCCCCAAATTTTGTGTTTGTATCGACCTTAATTCTACAAAACATGCTATTCTTTGTCAACTGTAAGCGGGCAAATCCTACCGCAAACGAAAAAGGAGCAACCACTATCTTATTTCAATAGTGGAGCTCCCTTAGGAAACTTTCCTTATCTACGCCTCTTCAAATAATTTTCTAATCCCGCCGCAGCGCCTCAATGGGATTCAGATTGGCAGCCTTAAAAGAAGGAAGCAGGCCAAACACGATGCCGATGACCATTGAAAATCCCACGGACGCCACTATGGCGGGAACGCTGATGGCTATGGGGATTCCGGCCATCCTGGATATGACATTGGCCAGCACGATTCCAGATATGACCCCCACAATGCCGCCCAAACTGGTGAGCACAGCGGCCTCCGTCAGAAATTGAAACAGGATTCGGTTTTTTCTGGCTCCGATTGCTTTTTTCAGGCCAATCTCACTGGTTCTTTCTGTGACGGAAACCAGCATGATGTTCATCACGCCGATCCCGCCTACTAAAAGGGAAATACTGGCAATCCATAGAAGCTGCCCATTGGTGCTTTCACTGAGTTTTTGCTGGTCTTTGGCAACCTTCAGGTTGTCATTGGCTTTGTATTTAATTTGGCTGCTGTCTTCTATTGCTTCGTTTAGAATCTTGGCAGCCTTGTCTCCCACCTTCGTCATAGCCTCTGTATTGGCTGCCCGCAGCACGGCGTTTTCGGATTCGTCGTACTTATAGATGATGGGCCAGGCCGCGTTGGGAACCAGAAGCGTTCCCGTGCCCGCATCTCCATAATAGGAATAGTATTCCTGGTAACTGTTGATAATAGGCTGGAATGTCTCAGCCTGGGCGTAGACTCCCACCACTACAAAAGGCTCCCCTTTGATTTCTATTGTCTTGCCCAACGGGATTTCGTTTTGGAAAAGACTGCCCACGGCTTCCGCGTCCAGAAGCGCGACTTTTCGGTAGTCCTCATAGTCCTCACGCACAAATCCCCGTCCTGCCTGAATCACATAGCCGCAGGTATCCAGATAATTTTCGTCTATGCCGTAGACCTTTCCACCTTGCATGCTTCTCTCCATGTAATAGATGCCCTCGGAGTACCCGCGTCCGTAGAAGAACGTGGCATTGGCCACATCTTCGATTTTCCGGATATCTTTT
>CAJURH010000021.1 GCA_910588775.1 uncultured Lachnospiraceae bacterium | reverse complement strand
GTCTTCACCGAAGGCAGGAGCGATGTGCACCACGCCTGTACCGTCGGTGAGCGTTACATAGGAATCGCAAGTTACGTAATACGCTTTCTTCTTGACTTTCACGTCTTCGAAAGAAAACAGCGGCTCGTATTCCTTATATTCTAAGTCCTTGCCCACATATTTTTCCAAAATCTCATAGGCCGGCGCATCTTCCTTGGCCAGTTTGCCCAGTACCGTATCCAACAGAGCCTCCGCCATATAATACACGCATCCGTCGGCGGCTTTCACTTTCACATAGGATTCTACGGGATTTACACATAAGGCCACATTGGAGGGCAGCGTCCAAGGCGTTGTGGTCCATGCCAGGAAATAAGCTTCCTCGCCTTTTACCCGGAACCGTACAATGGCCGAACGCTCTTTCACGTCTTTATAGCCCTGCGCCACCTCATGGCTGGACAGAGGCGTCCCGCACCGTGGACAATAGGGCACGATTTTGTAACCTTTGTACAGTAGCTTTTTCTCCCAAATCTGCTTTAAGGCCCACCACTCTGACTCGATAAACTCGTTGTGGTAAGTCACATACGGGTCTCCCATATCCGCCCAGAATCCCACTGTGCCGGAGAAATCCTCCCACATACCCTTATATTTCCACACGCTTTCTTTGCAGTGTTTGATAAAAGGCTCCAGACCGTATTCCTCAATCTGCTCCTTTCCATCTAACCCAAGAAGACGCTCCACTTCCAGCTCCACAGGAAGGCCATGGGTATCCCACCCGGCTTTTCTCGGAACTTTATTCCCTTTCATGGTGCGGTACCTGGGCACCATGTCCTTGATTACGCGGGTCAGCACATGGCCGATATGAGGCTTGCCATTTGCAGTGGGCGGCCCGTCATAAAAAGTATACAAAGGGCTGCCTTCCCGCTCCCGCATGCTCTTCTCGAAGATCTGATTTTCTTTCCAGAACTTCTCGATCTTCTTCTCTCTGTCTACAAAATTCAAAGTCGTATCCACTTTTTGATACACTAGAATATACCTCCTGCTTTCTATACTATCACTGCCCAAACCGCAGTGATAACTTCAAAAATCTGATTTCACTCAAGGTAAAAAAATACGCCCTGTAAAAGAGCGGACGCCATACAATACCACCTATTACATTCAAACACAATAAATATACCTGTCTGTTGGGATTTTGTCAAGAATCTTTGCCCAATCCAGGGAGCGCCGCTGAATATTTTCTTTCATACAGTGTTGAATTTTTCTGAAATTTCTTGTAAACTGTATGTTACAAATTAATTATCTTTTTAAGGGGGATTGAAATGAAAAGAGCAATGAACCAGTCGAAACTAGTCATTCTTTTAAACGGATTTTCCATTCTTGCGCTGGTATTGACTGCGTTGCTGCTGATCGCCTACAGCAGTACAAACAGCCGACTAAACGACGCCAACAAGGATCGGTTTAACCTGACTTATAATGCAAATCGGTTTATGAATGGATCTGCTTATCTGACAAATGAAGTGCGCGCCTACGCATCGACAGGCAAGCAGGAGCACTACGATAACTATTGGAATGAAGTCAACACTTTGAAAAACCGGGAAAAAGGGGTTGCCGCTTTACAGAAAATCGGAATTACCAAGACAGAACAGGCCCTGATTGATGATATGTCATCTCTCTCCAATGAGCTGGTTCCCTTGGAAGACAACTCCATGAAAGATGTGCAGGAAGGGAAGATGGAAGCCGCTCTAGACTACGTCTATGGCACACAGTACAATACATCCATTGCCAAAATCAATTCCCTGAAGGAAGAATTTCTGGAAACGCTGGATAACAGAACAGCCAACGAAGTTTCCACGCTGGCTGTAAAGGTTAATTTCATTAAAGTTGTCATATTCATCGCATTAATTATCGTGGGGATTTTGCAATTATACATCATGGCGGTTACGCGGAGACGGATTCTAAGCCCGGTGATTTCTGTGCGCGATCAGATGGGCGAAATTTCCCGCGGAAATCTTTCCGCCGATTTTCTGCTGGAATCCGACAGCTCTGAAATCGGGATGCTGGTGGAATCCATTCACGAGACCAAACGGGAACTGAAGAAATACATAAACGACATTGACGCTAATTTGGCCCAGATGGCCGAGGGGAAAATGGATCTGTCCATCGATAACGATTACCGGGGAGAATTTCTGCCCATTCAGAATGCCATGCAGCAGATACTGGACTCTCTAAACGATGCGCTTTCCCACATAAACAGAACCGCCGAGCTGGTTTCTACAGAGTCGGAACGGGTAGCCGCTGACGCGCAAGTGCTCTCCAAAGGCACCATAGATCAGGCTTCCGCCGTCCAGGAGCTGTCCTCCAGCATCCAGGATTTGTCCGAGCAGGTGCAACATACCTCTGAGGACGCGGACAACGCCCGCAAATCTTCCATTGACGCGGAAGAACAGTTGAATATTTGCAACCAGAAAATGGACGATCTTGTGACCGCCATGTCCAATATCTCAGACTCCGCCCAGAAAATTAACGGAATCATCAAGACCATTGAGGATATATCCTTCCAGACCAATATTCTGGCGCTGAACGCAGCCGTTGAAGCGGCCCGCGCTGGTTCTGCTGGCAAAGGATTCGCCGTGGTAGCAGATGAAGTGCAAAGTCTGGCAAACAAAAGCTCGGAAGCCGCACAGGACATCGCAAAACTTATTCGCGACTCTATCAACCTGGTGGAACAAGGAGCTTCTCTGTCCGCAGCCACAACGGAGAACCTAGCCACATGCGTTGCCGGCGCACAAAAATCAACGGAGTTGGTGGAACGAATCGCAGAATCCGCCGCCCAGCAGGCCAAAGCCCTTGCAAGGCTGACAGAAGGCATGGAGCAGATATCCGGCGTGGTGCAGACCAATGCCTCAACCGCCGAGAAATCAGCCACTTCCGCCAAAGAGCTGCTCAGCCAGGCGGAGGAGTTGAAAAGCTCCGTTCACAGATTTCAGCTTCGCGCATGATCTATGATTTTTTCAAAAGGAGCGTCCCACATTGAATATTCAGGGCTTTACCAAAACCACTTTGCTGGACTATCCCGGCAAAGTGGCTTCCACCATATTCCTGGGCGGCTGTAATTTCCGCTGCCCTTTCTGTCACAACGCCTCTCTTGTAACCGCACCCATGAGAAATCCTTCCTATATAATAGGCGATATTCTCCAGTTTCTGAAAAAACGCCAGGGGATTGTGGAGGGCGTGTGCATCAGCGGCGGAGAACCAACTCTAGATCCTGATTTGCCCAGCCTTTGCAGGGAAATTAAATCGCTGGGCCTCCCAGTGAAATTGGACACAAACGGCACAAACCCCGGCCTTCTGCACAAACTGGCCGGGGAACATCTGATTGATTATGTGGCGATGGATATTAAATCTTCTCCCAGGCGCTATCCGACCCTTACAGGGATTTCCACGCCTGATATGGATTGTATTTCTCATTCTGTGCGCTGGCTGCTCACCAATCCGCTGCCTTATGAATTTCGCACTACCGTTGTCCGGGAGCTTCACACGGAAGAAGATTTTTCTGAAATATGCCGCTGGCTGTCTGGCGCGCAACAGTATTATTTGCAGGCTTATCAGGATTCCCCACAAGTCATGCGCCGCGGATACACGGCTTGCACGAAAGCGGAAATGGAACATTATCTAAAATTAGTCCGGACATTTATTCCTCATGCACAGCTTCGGGGGATAGATTAGACGATACCAATAGCCAAAACAAGGCGTCTTCGCTCCTCTGCGCCTCGCGCATTTAAAATTATGGAACCCAAACATATCCGCCATAAATTTCTCCTGCTGCTGGTATATGCCTGGAACCCCTAAAATATATTGGGAATTCCTTGCCACTTTCGCCAGAAGCAGATGCCCAAACATCTGATGCCCATGCTGTACAAAACGGTTGTTCCTCAACCCCTGATCCCTGGGATCTAACCGCATAAGATCATCCAATGTAATCCGCTGGCAGTCTTCCAGAACTCCATCTGTGAACGGATTGAACCGCCTCTTTTCGGACACATTTTCCGCCTCCATATCTGGTTTTATGTAATTATCCTGGGCATCTCTGTTAAGGTCGGAGATATCCACTGTCGTGTCCAAAATTTCCAGTGGGCCTTCTTCCATTTTTTCTGCACCAAAGAAGTTTTCTTCTTCTGCGCCTGTATGCGGCAATATATTCAATGGCCTTGGCTCTTCTGGATTTTGTCTTTCTCTTGACAACTCTTTTGCCGCTTCTATTTGCTGCTCTTCCAACTTTTTTAGTTCTGGCTGCCTCTCTTTTTTTTCCTGGATTCCTGCACCGTGTATGTCTATCCTCTCGTTTTGTGGCGTTTCCATCCTGATTCCCGCCGCCATTGGACGATCCCGAACAACTTCCGCCGTCCTTTCCACTTGCCGTTCAATGGGCGCCTTCGCTATCATCTCCACCTGCGCCATATCTTCCTGTGAAGGATTCTTAACTGCCGCCTCTGGAGCCATCTGCACCGTTCCCGCCGCAATCATTGGCTCCTCCGCTTCCATTGTCGCCCTCTCTTCCTGTGCGCTTTTTGCCGCAATCACCGGCTCCTCCGCTTCCATTGCCGCTCTCTCTTCCCGTACACTTTCCGTTGCAATCACTGGCGTCTCCGCTTCCATTGCCGCTCTCTCTTCCCGTACACTTTCCGTTGCAATCACTGGCGTCTCCGCTTCCATTGCCGCTCTTTCTTCCCGTGCGCCTTCAGCTATTATTACCGGATCTGGCGCGCTCATCTCTGCTGGAGATTTTGCCACTATTGTTTCTTCTTCTGGCTCTATCCGCGCCGTCTCCGCCATTTTTTCTTCCCATGGGCTTTCTGCCATGACTTCCGGCCTCGGCTCACTTTCCTCTGTAGGCATTTCCAAAGTATCCAGTCTTGGTTCCGCATTTGGCATTTCCACTACAGGCATCTGCTCTTTTGCATCTTCTAATATCTCTTCTTGCAATTCTTCCTGTACCGGCCACTCCGTCTCCGGCTCCATAGATTCTTCGTTTACCAGCTCTTCTTCTGGCTCTTCTCTCTTCTGCTGCACAGCATTGTTTTCATCCGGCTGGAAGTTCTCCATTTTCATGGGTTCATCGTCCCATTGTGTGCCATACATGGTTTCGTCGTCGCCCTGAAAAATAACGCCGCTCAATTCATGCAGACTGTAACCGGCATTTCCCATGGAACTCCTGAGAAACGCCAGTTGTTCCTGCACAATGCCAGTCTTCACAGGACATTCCGCCAAAAGGCTGCCTTTTAAAAGCCCATCTTCTCTCTTAAAGCCAAAAATTCTGCATTTTCCGTTCCCATCTCTGCAAACGCCTTTCAGCGCAATCTGCATACTGCAGGTATTCCCCCTGGCTTCCACCTTAATAAAACCGCGGTTTCCGGCCTTCTTCCCATTCTCGTACTGATATACGTAAGAAACAAAACGACGATATGTCTGCATTTAAAACCTCCTGGTTCCATTATACACTATTACCGCTGTTTAATTATATGGAAGCCTTTATTCTAATATTCCTTAAGAAAATCTAGCTGCGTTGTATCCTGGAACAATGGATTTCCAACTGGAAGCTCCTATGTAAGGCAAAGCGAACTTTGTCTTTGACGCTCCCTTCGCCGTATCCATGTATTTAAAAATCTCCCACGCATATTTTTTCTTGCCTTTTTGTGCCGGATTCGCGCTGCTCCCATCGTTGGTCCACAATCCCAGATGCAAACCGATGGCCTGTTCCGCCCGATGATCCACATGGCGGTGCAGGATGAACGCATCCACCGAATTGTTAAACTCCGCCAGATAATAAGCGTACGCCATGGCCGACGCCTGGATTTCCTCCACATTCGTACCATACCGGTTGGAAGTGAATCCCTGTTCTGAGAGAATGAACCGAACGCCACTGCCCCATTTCTTCTTCACATAATTGGTCAGAATGCTTAAGTTGGACATGGTGATGCACGGACTGTTGATGCTTTTCTTGACTAGCCCTCTGGAATTGGTCCAAAAGGCCGGATCTTCCAGTGGAGCCGGATAAGGATGGAACGCTATATTGAAATTCCCCAGGTCTCCATAAGTCTCCCAGTAGTCGGCGAATTTCTCCAGAAACTGCTTACCCGTATGGGAATTGGCCACCAGATAGGTCCAGACCTGATCCAGCGAAATATAGATTCTGGCCTTGGCGTACACACTGCGCACGGCAATGTAGGCCAGTCGGTACCCATTGGCGTATATCCTGGCGTTATTGGCCAGAGACGAACTCCCTGTGTAGTGATATGTGCCGTAATTGTTCACTTCGTTGCCCAATATCCAGTTGGCAATCCGTTTATCCGGCGCATACCGCTGCGCCAGAAATGTGAAGACCGCCTCCAAATGTTTGCGCGCCTTCGCCTCTGACGTGTTCAATGCGTAGAAACCGTGCCCAGGCGTACGGGCCGCTTTGGGAATCAGGTAGGAAATGTCGTCCCGCCAGCGAAGCAGCATAATAGCCGAGACAATCATGTTCTGGCTTTTGTACTGATTAAGCGTCCGGTCGATGCTCTCCACAATGCCCCGATTAAACCAGTACGTGGAGCCATTGTATTTATAAGAAATTCCCTGCATTACATTCTTCTGCTGAGGCGTAGCGATTAAGTCATCCAGACATATATTATAGGCTGTGTGCTTCACTCCCAGGTTCACCGCATCGTCAAAATAATTAGGGTCCACCTGCAGCCCTTTCTTCGTGGCCGCTTTGGGAAATGCATAGTTGTAAGTAGCCAATTTCTCCGGATTGGAGATGAACTGGGGCGTGCAGATAATCTGGTATGAGCCGGATTTATCGGTTTTCACCGCCAGCACAAACCTGGACTGGAGCTTGCTGGCGGACGTGCCATAGTCCAGAGGCGTCTTCATCTCTATTTTCGTGCTTTTCTTCACTTTCGCGTCCGGCTTCGCGTTTTTTGCCACAGACGAGCCTGTGCAGCTTAGGTGGAATAGATAGTAATAACTGTCCACACTTTTCACATAATTTTTCACCGTGGCTTTCACCTTCACTGTCTTCTTAGTGGCCAGCGTCACTGAGGTAATCGTGCCCGCTGTCTTAGACGGCGCCACTTTTTGAATGCCTTTGGAAATCTTCCGCGACTTTTTGGCGCTGAATTTGCCATAGACTTTCGCTTTTTTGGAGTCTAATTTATAAGCCCGTACCCGCACGTAGTATGTCTTATTCTTATACCTGTCCCGGATGGACAGGGATGTTCCTGTAACCAGATAGGTCTCTTTACTCTTCTTAAACTTCTTGTCCGCGCTCACCTGGACTTGGTACCCTTTCGCCCCTTTGACCTTGGCCAGATTAACTTTTAAGATTCCTCTGGAAGAATTGGTCAGGGAACGAATCCGCCCGGCGCCCACGCTCACTTTGGTCCACTTGGCCTTTAACGTGAGATTTTGAGTAACTGGTTTTGCAAAATCATATTTCTTCCCGCCATGATACCAGCCTGCAAACAGATATTTGGAACGGGTTGGGTTGGCCGGCTTCTTTACCTTGGTCCCTTTGACTGCCGTCTGGGCCTTGACCGCGCTTCCCCCATTGGACTGGAATGTAATTTTATAAATCACTTCCTGCACCGGACTCTGGTTGGATGAGAGCGGCTGAATCTTTGCTTCTCTTGCCAGACCTTTCGCGGGTAAATTGTTTTCAGAAATCTCATTGCGGGAAACTGCATTTTCGGAAATCGCGTTTTGCGAAACTCCATTCTGAGAGACCCCATCCTCAAAAACCCCGTCTTCGAAAACTTCATTTTCCGAAACGGCGCCTTCCAGGAAGCGTCTGACCGCCACATCCGGGTCACTGTCCAGCTCCGTCAGAGCCAGGCAATCCAACGCATTGATAAAAGCCAGCGGATTCTCCCGACAATATACGCTTTTCAACAGAACATTGCCTGTCAAGTCCAACTCGGTCAAACGATTGTTTTCACAATTTAGATAAAGCAGATTTGGAAAATTCTCCAAACCTTTCAGACTTTCAATGTCTAGACCTTTGAGATACAAGACACTTACCTGCGCCCGTTCCAAACTGGATAATATGCCGTCCTGGTCGTCGTCCAGAATACGAGCTACATAGCTGCGGAACTGTCCGTCGGGAAAAACCTCCTCTGTGATCCACACCTCTTCTTCTGGCATATGTTCCCCGAAGACGCCGTTATGGCTGATGGCTGCCGCCGCCTCTTCTGTGCCCTGCCAGCTTGGCGGCAAATACAGATCGCCCTCGGAAATCTGATTCCAAGTTGCGTCCAGAAGCTCCAATCCCTCCAAAGCGCTCACATCCAGACTGGTTAGACGGTTGCCCGCGCATAGTAGCGTCCGCGCGTTTTGGAAAAGAGATATCCCCTTTAAATCTTTGATTCCTCTGCCAGACACGTCTATGTCTTGGACGTTCACACTCTCCTCTTCATCCAGGAATCCATCTCCATCTCTGTCGTACGCGTCCGCCACGTAGTCCCGGAAAATAGGATCGGGAAAATTTTCATCGTCTATAATCGCGCCATTCATATCCGGCTCCAGCGCGGCGCCCCACGCAGGCTCCAGGCTCCAGCTCCACTGGGAGCATAAGATAACCGCCAGCAAAACCGCCAGAAATCTCCTCCTTATATTGCTTTGCATTTTTTCACCTCCATAGCAGAAAATCCGGGGCCACTTTATCCCAGGCCCCGGCTATATATTTTCATTAATTATTCAACTGATATACAGAAGCCCTCTGGCTTCCAAACTGCAGCGCCGCGCTATGACTGTCCATGTAAATATCCACATGTCCGTAGCCTGTTCCCCGGTCTTCCACAGTATAGACATTTCCGTTGATCAACAGCTTCGTTCCAAAAGGCACGCCTCCCATGGCTACTGTTCTCCCCGCCGTGGGCGTAGTTCCGCTGGCCGTCCCTCCTCCTGACCAGGAACCACAACATATGGAACAACTGCAATATGCTGTCAATGTAAAATCACCTAAATATGTACCTGCACTGCCAGACGTTGCCGTCTCTGTAGGCTCCGGCTGTGCAGTTGGCTCTGGCGTCGCCTCCGCTGTAGGTTCTGGCGTTGCAGTTTCCGCCTCTTCCTCTGCCGCGGGCATGTCCTCATCGGTTTCCTGCGCAGACTCCCCTTCTGCCGGAATATCCTCAGTTTTCGTTTCTGCCACGGACTCATCCGCCTCCTGGGACGAAACATCTGGTTCTTCTCCCCTTTGAACCGTTTCCTCCTGGCTGGACTCCTCAGTCCGCTGCGCTGCCCTGGCTGCTTCCGCCGCTTTCTCCTGCTCTTCCTTTTGCTGTCTTGCAAGCTCGGCTTCCGCCGCTTTTCTGGCCGCCTCAGCTTCTTCTTCCGCCTGGGCCATCAGATCATTAAGCTGAACAGACTGGCTATTCACCAGCTCTAACAGACTGGCCGCCTCCCCTTGTGCGCGGTCAATTTCCTGTCCAAACGCTGCAATCTCTTCTTGGGTAGAAGCAGACAGATCTTCAATTTCCTGTCTTTTTTGGATGCTCTCTGCCTGTAATCCGGCAATGGCTTCCTGTTCCACCTTAATAGCCAGTTTCTGATCTTGAACTTTTTCCTTGGCCTGTTCATATTTCTTTAACATTTCCCGGTCGTATTTGGATATTTGCATAAAATTTTCCGCCCGGGTAAGTATATCTGTAAAGCTGTCTGCAGATAAAAGCGTGGTCAATAAACTCCCCCTGGAATTTTCATACATATATGAAATCCGGATTTTCATACTTTCATATTGTTCTTTTTCTTTATCTTTTGCATTTTTTAATTCTTTTTTGACCAGTTTCAATTCCTTTTGTTTCTGCTTCGCTTTACCAGTCAGATCTTGCAGGCTGGCGCTTAAACTTTCATATTGCTGTGACAGCTCTGATAGATAGCTTTCCAAATCTCCCCTTTGATTTTCCAAGCTTTCCAAACGATTCTGCGTCTCAGCCAGCTCTGACTCCGATTGGGCTTTCCCCTCCTGAACAGCCTCAATCCTCTCCTGCGTGGACGCCGCATGCACTGGTACGCTCCCTCCCGTAATCAGCACAGACGCTGCCACCGCTGTGGTTAAAAGTCTTATTTTTTTCATAGATATAACACCTCATTTATATTTACGTTACACATTATACCACATAGCGAAATAAAATCAATACCTTTTCGTCAAAAAAATGTAATATTTGCGTAATAAATATTTTTGCTCTTTGCTTGGCTATCTAATAATGTGCAAATTTTAATCTACATCTTGTTTAGTTTTCTATATAAAATTTGTAAACTAACATAATAGAAAATTACATCTACGCAATAGAACCAGGAGGAAAAGAAAGTCATGGAGAAAGTCATGGATGAAAAAAGAAAGAAACAATATCGGGAACTTGGGCTGACCATCGCATATTATCGCAAATTAAAAGGCCTTACCCAACTGCAGCTTGCAGAAGCTACGGATGTCAGCCGGACACATATGAGCAATATCGAAGCTCCAAATGGAAAGACTTCCGTATCCCTGGACAAATTGTTTGACATCGCTGACGCATTGGGAATTGAAATCAAAGACCTGTTTGATTTTCGTAAGTGAAAAGAAAAGTAAATGCCGGACCCCATCACAACCGGGTCCGGCATTTATTGCGCTTCTATAATTTATTATTCAATTACTTCCGATGCTTCCGCTGAACGATCCGCCTCCATATTCATGGCTTCTTCATACCTTTCCAGTATAATACGCTGAATCCTTTCCCGGGTTGCCGAGTTGATGGGGTGCGCTATGTCGCGGTACTCCCCATCAGTGGCTTTCCGGCTGGGCATCGCGATGAACAGGCCCTTTTCTCCTTCTATCACCTTAATATCATGCACCACAAACTCATCATCAATGGTAATGGATACCACCGCTTTCATTTTCCCCTCTTTTGCTACCTTTCGTACTCTCACATCGGTTATATTCATAGTAATTTCTGCCCCTTTCGGATTATATTACATACCTTTCATTCTTCTCCACAACAATCTTGATACCATCTTCCCCGTAATGGTATGAATTCGCACGTATGGTGTCCCTGCTCTCCACTACGCAATTCTCTATGTGCGTATTGTCCCCCAAATACACTTCGTTAAGGATAATCGAATTTTTTATTACACAATTATTGCCCACAAATACGTTCTTAAACAGAACCGAGTTTTCCACCTCACCGTTGATGATGCATCCACTGGCAATCAGGCTGTTTTTCACATTGGCGCCCGGATTGTATTTTGCCGGAGGCAAATCATCAATCTTCGTCTTAATCTCTGGTCCTTCCCGGAAGAAATATTCCCGTACCTCAGGTCTGAGGAAGTCCATATTTGTCTTATAATAAGATTCCACGGTGGAAATATTGCTCCAGTAGTCTTTTATTTTATAGCCGTAAATCCGTTTCAGATTCTTGTAGCGAATCAAAATATCTTTTACAAAGTCGTGGCGGTCTTCCTGGGCGCATTTCTCCAGCATCTCGATTAACTGCCGTCTTCTAAGTACGTAAATGCCTGTGGAAATCGTGCGGGACTGGGTAACCATCGGTTTTTCCTCAAATTCCTCAATCCTGGATTCCTCATTCATTTTCAGCACGCCGAAACGGTTGATGTCATCCCCATCAATGTCTGTGCAGACCACGGTCACATCCGCCCGTTTCACTATATGGTATTCCAGCACTTTGTTGTAATCCAACTTGTAGATGCCGTCGCCAGAAGCGATGACCACGTAAGGCTCATGACTGTTTTTCAAAAAGTTCAGATTCTGATACATGGCGTCCGCCGTGCCTCTGTACCACCAACTGTTGTCCGCTGTCACCATCGGCGTAAATATATAGAGTCCGCCCTGCTTTCTTCCGAAATCCCACCATTTGGAAGAACTTAAATGTTCATTCAGAGAACGGGCGTTATACTGAGTCAAAACCGCCACTTTCTGTATATGGGAGTTGGACATATTGCTTAAGGCAAAATCAATGCTTCTGTAACTGCCCGCCACGGGCATCGCCGCAATGGCTCTCTTATTGGATAACTCCCTCATTTTGTTGTTGCTGCCGCCTGCTAAGATAAGCCCTATCGCCCTCATGCGCTTTCACCGTCCTTTGCTATCACTCCGCCGCTGGGCAGCGCCCCGCCCGGATAATCATCAGTTGTCGTCACGCCTGAAATCGCCGTGTTCTTACCTATTGTTACGCCATCCGGCACCACAGAATGCTCTCCGATGGTCACCAGGCCGAAGGCGTACACTTTCGGCTTCGTCACATTCTCCGCCTCTTCGCCCGCTCCCAGCGTCACATTGTTTCCAATCTTCACATTCTCCGCCAAAATGGACTTGTCCACGGATGTATTGCGGCCAATGGATGTGTTGCGCATGATCACCGAGTCTTTCACAACCGTTCCCGGCCCGATGTACACATTTGGCCCGATTACGGAGTTCTGAACTTCTCCATGGATCTCACTGCCTTCTCCGATCAGACTCTTGCCAATGACAGCCTCCTTAGAAATATACTGGGGCGGAATAATATCCCCCTTAGTATAAATTTTCCAAAACTCCTCGTAAAGGTTAAATTCCGGAATGATGTCGATCAGCTCCATATTGGCTTCCCAGTAAGATCCCAAGGTTCCCACGTCTTTCCAATATCCATTATATTCATAGGCAAACAGGCGTTGCTTCTTCTCATGACAGTAGGGCAGCACGTGCATTCCAAAATCCAGATTATTCTGGTCTTTCTTAGCCAACAGCGCTTCCTTCAACGTCGGCCAACTGAATATATAGATTCCCATGGAGGCCAGGTTGCTGCTGGGCTTCTCCGGCTTCTCCTCAAACTGGGTGATCCGGTTGGTCTCGTCCGTCACCACAATGCCAAAACGGCTGGCTTCTTCAAGGGGCACGGGCATTGTGGCAATGGTCACATCCGCTTTATTCACCTTGTGAAAATCCAGCATCACTTCATAATCCATTTTATAAATATGGTCTCCGGACAGAATCAGCACATAATCCGGATTGTATTGCTCCATATAGTCCATATTTTGATAAATGGCATTCGCCGTACCCGTATACCATTCACTGTTTGTACTTTTTTCATAGGGAGGCAGCACGGTCACGCCACCCTCATTCTTGTCCAAATCCCAGGGGATGCCAATACCTATATGAGTATTTAGCAAAAGCGGTTGGTACTGGGTCAGCACGCCAACCGTATCAATACCTGAATTGATACAATTGCTTAATGGAAAATCAATGATCCGGTACTTACCGCCGAAAGATACAGCCGGTTTCGCAACTTTCTCGGTCAAAACGCCCAGACGGCTGCCCTGTCCACCTGCTAAGAGCATGGCAATCATTTCCTTTTTTATCATGCAATCACCTCTTGTCTTCTTGTCTATTATGATGAGTTTATTATACCACACTTTTTACCATTAGTGAACATTTTTTACAATTTAACCTTACTTTTTTTCGTCTTTTTAATCGAATTGTCTAATCGAATCTGGAAGAAATTTTCATAATTTTCTCATTTGTTGTATAAATTACACATATTTTGTCTTTTCCCTGAATAACGCCCCACGTCCCCTTTTCAGACGCGCCGTTTTCACTCTTTTCATTTTCTCTTTCAAAGGTTATAATATGAATAAGTATACGGCATTCCCGTTTAAAATTAGCTAATTGTGAATCTGACGCTTCATGCTTTTATGGGCAGTTTCGCAATTATCTACATTTGAAATGTTTGAAAGGAGATACCCATTATGTATAAAATAGACTTCAAACGCCCTCTGCATGTGCACTTTATCGGCATCGGCGGCATCAGCATGAGCGGCCTGGCGGAAATCCTGCTTCACAAAAACTTCCAGGTTTCAGGCTCAGACGCCCACGAAAGCCCTCTAACCAAGAAACTAAAAGAAAAGGGAGCCACTATTTTCATCGGACAGCGCGCTTCCAATATCGACGACTCTATGGAACTCGTGGTATACACGGCCGCCATCCACCCGGATAATCCGGAGTACGCCTGCGTGGTGGAGAAAGGCATTCCCATGCTGACCCGCGCGGAGCTTCTAGGTCAGATTATGGCTAACTATGATATGCCCATTGCCGTCTCCGGCACCCATGGCAAGACCACCACAACCTCCATGGTTTCCCATATCCTGCTGGAAGGCGGCTGCGATCCCACTGTGACTGTGGGCGGAATCCTGCCTGCCATCGGCGGAAACATCCGGGTGGGGAATTCTGGGAACTTTGTGACGGAAGCCTGCGAATACACCAACAGTTTCTTAAGCTTCTTTCCGAAAATCAGCATTATCCTCAATATGGATGCAGATCATCTGGATTTCTTCCGGGACATCGACCACATCCGGCAGTCTTTCCGGCAGTTCGCGCAACTTCTTCCAGAAGACGGCTGCCTAATTATCAACAGTGACACGCCAGAATACGAGACCATCACCGAGGGCCTTCCCTGTGAGATTATTACATATGGGCTGGAGCGCCCCGGTCGTTACACAGCCTCGTCCATCCTGTATGACGAGAAAGGGAACCCGTCCTTCACCTGCCTAAAAGACGGCCAACCGCTGGGGGATTTCACGCTGTCTGTTCCCGGCCGCCACAACGTGTCCAACGCCCTGGCCGCCATTGCCCTGGGACAGAAACTGGGCCTAAGCGCGGACGTGATACGAAACGGACTGTCCGGCTTTCCCGGCACTGACCGGCGCTTTCAGCAAAAAGGCGTTGTGGGCGGCGTAACCATCATCGACGACTACGCCCATCATCCCACGGAAATCCGCGCCACCTTGGCCTCAGCGCGCAATTATCCCCACCGGAAACTGTGGTGCGCTTTCCAGCCCCATACTTACACCCGCACCCACGCCCTGCTAAATGATTTCGCCGAAGCCCTGACCCTGGCCGACCATATTGTGCTGGCCGATATTTACGCGGCAAGGGAGAAAAATAACATCGGAATCACCTCCATGGATTTGCAAAAGAAAATCCAAGAACTGGGAACTTGCTGTGAGTATTTCCCCACTTTTGACGAAATCGAAAACTATCTGCTGGAAAATTGTGAAAAAGGCGATGTGTTGATCACCATGGGCGCTGGCGACATCGTGAAAGTGGGGGAAAACCTGCTGGGCGGTTGACGCATTTTCCATAACTAAAGGAACGCTATCCGACGGGGATGTCTGTTTTCAGGCAGGCATCCTCGTCCGCGATCGCCCTGTTCGATAAATAACTTTGAAAAGACAAAATTTTTTATACACATCCCGTAACGCCTGTTTTTACATATGATTCTATTAATTATCCACATTATCCACATATTTATACACATTTTTCCGCTTAAAAATCTGTGGGTATTCCCAAAAGCGACTGCCGTCTTGTATTTCCCCGTTTTTTCGACCTCTCCTATACAAAATCCCCCAATTTATCCACATTATCCACATATTCACAGGGCAAACGCCCCTTGCCAAAAACTTCTTGATAAATCAACTGAATTATGGCAAAATAGAATCAGCAAGCCGCCTGATGGCGCAAACAAATTTTCAAACATATTCCAGTGGGAAAATGGAGGTTCGCAAAGGTGAATGTAAAAAAGCTTTCCTTTTTTCACATATTGATTTCTGCCCTTATGGCCGCCTTCTTCCTTACCGGATGCGGCGGCGCCTCTGCGTCGGACAAAGATACAGACGATTCCGAAAAAGCATCGCAGGAAGCTTCCGCCAAAAAGGATTCCGGGAAAAAAAGGGAAAGCGTGCAACAGTTTCTGTTGCCCCAGGCCACCGGCTCCGTGGTCTACGGGAACGACATCATTTCCATAGACGCTTCCAACACGGGGGAAGGCTACGTGATGGTTCAGTATTCCGGCGGCGCGACGAAAGTAAAAATGCAGATTACGCTTCCGGACGGCACACAATATACCTACACCCTTGGCCAAAATGGCGCCTATGAAACCTTTCCCCTTCCAGGCGGAAACGGCGCTTACCATATAGACGTGCTGGAAAACGCCTACGACGACATGTACGCGCTGGCGTTCGCCCAGGATATAGAAGTCACTTTAAATGACGAGTTTAAACCGTTCTTATACCCCAACCAATACGCATGGTACACCCAGGAAAGCAAGGCGACCAATTACGCCATTGAATTGTCCCAGGAATCTTCGGATGATCTGAATTATGTGGAAAATGTCTACAAGTACGTGACCGACAACATATCTTATGACAAGGATCTGGCTGCAAACATTCCGGCGGGCTATATTCCGGACATCGACCGAACCATGGAATCCAAAACGGGCGTATGCTTCGACTACGCGTCGCTGATGACCTCCATGCTGCGCTCCCAGGGAATTCCCACCAAGCTTCAGGTGGGCTACTCCGGCGAAGCCTATCATGCGTGGATCGATGTATATCTGACGGAATCCGGATGGGTGGACAAAATCATAGAATTTGACGGAAATAGCTGGACCCTGATGGACCCCACATTGGCAGCAGCCAACAACCG
Source organism: uncultured Lachnospiraceae bacterium (assembly GCA_910588775.1). Classification (GTDB taxonomy): domain Bacteria; phylum Bacillota; class Clostridia; order Lachnospirales; family Lachnospiraceae; genus MGBC164599. Next base: position 30,310 of record CAJURH010000021.1, on the reverse strand, counting down.
CACTTCCGTAGGCGAATACATTGGGGACGGAAGCAACTACACTGTAAAATATTCTTATTAATGTGGAGGATGATTATGAACAGGAAAAAAGGACAGGGAAGGCCGTTTTCAAATATGGAGGTTTCCGCCTTCTGCAGTCAGATCGCTTTAATCCTGAAATCAGGCATTTCCTCTCTGGAGGGCGTGACGATCATGTTGGAAGACGCCACTTCCCCGGAGGAAAAAGCGGTTTTGGAAAAAATTATTGAAAATATGCAGGAAACTGGCAGCCTGTACCAGGCCCTGTCGGAAACAGGACTGTTTCCTTCTTATATGATACACATGATACAAATAGGTGAGGAAACCGGCACGTTGGACGAAGTGATGGAGTCTCTAAGCGTTCACTACGAACAAGAGGACGCCATCGCGAAAAGCATCAAGAGCGCCGTTACATATCCTCTGATTATGGGCGGAATGATGGTGATCGTCATTATCATACTTCTGGTCAAAGTAATGCCCATGTTCAACCAGGTATTCGTTCAGCTTGGAACGGAAATGACTGGGCTGTCCCGGATGCTGATGAATCTGGGAAATGCCATCAACCAATATTCCATCGTCCTGATCGCGCTTCTTTTGGCGGCTGTGGCGGCAATTCTTTTCTGCACCCACACCCAGCCAGGACGGCAGTTTTTCCGCAAAGCCGGCTACCATCTGGGATTTATCCGTCCCATTTATGAAGAAATCGCCGCCTGCCGTTTTGCCAGCGGCATGGCCTTAACCTTAAGCAGCGGCCTGAATCCCGACCAGAGCATGGAACTGGTTCAGGGCTTAAGCGACGACCCTGTTTTCCTGGAAAAACTCCAGAAATGCCAAAAACAGATGGAAGAAGGCGAAGATTTATCCGAAGCGCTGCGCAGCGCCGGTATCTTTTCCGGCGTATATGCCCGAATGGCCTCCATCGGCTCAAAGACTGGCTCCATGGAACAGGTAATGGACCGTCTGTCCAAACTATACCAGGACAACATCGACAGCCGCATGAACAATGCTCTGGCAATCTTAGAACCTACGCTGGTCATTATCCTGTCACTGGTTGTAGGCGTTATCCTGCTATCCGTAATGCTGCCGCTGACGGGCATTATGTCTAGCTTGTAAAAGGGGGGATTCCATGGCTCGTTTTCAATACGGGGAGAAAAAGCATGTATACAGGAAATTCGTCCTTTCTTTCTGTGTCTTCTTGCTGATTGTGGGTGTGTTCTACCAGCAGATTTTCTCGCTGTCCTCCGGCACGCGAAAGCGACAGCGGGAAAGCCTGGAAAACGCCCTGACACGCAGCATTACCTATTGTTACACGGTGGAGGGCGCATACCCGGAAAGTCTGGAATATCTAAAAGAGCATTATGGCCTATTCTACGATGAGGATTTATTCTTCGTGGATTACCGGATTACCGGCTCCAACATCCTGCCGGATATTACCATCATCGAGAAAGGAGACTGACCATGCAAAACAAAACACAGCGAAGTCACATGGTCGACTTTCTGTTTCCGGTGGCGCTGCTTTTCGTATTTGCGCTGTCCGCTCTGGCCGTAATTCTGCTGGCAACGGAAGTGTATCGGTCCACCACGGAAAATTCTTCACTGAACTACACCGCGCGGACGTCTCTATCCTACATAAGTGAAAAAATTCATCAAAACGACGCCGAAGGGGATGTATCCATCGGAACTTTTGACGGCTGCGACGCACTGATTTTGCAGCACAATTACAATGGAGCTGTATATAAGACCTATATTTATGTATACGAGAATGAATTAAAGGAATTATTTGTCAAAGACGGTCTGGAATTCACGGCCAGCATGGGAAAGTCCATTCTTTCCGTGGAGGACTTCTCCATGCGCCCACTGAAAGACAGAATGTTCCAATTTTCCTGCACCGACGCGGACGGACAGGAAGCATCCACAGTTGTAGGAATCCGTTCAGGCGGCATTCTTTAAAAAGGAGAGGTAACTTATGAAACACAGAAACCGGGCACAGTCATCCAGTTTATTTCTTTTGGAACTGATCCTTGCAATTTTATTTTTTTCACTTGCAAGCGCTGTTTGTGTGCAGTTCTTTGTAAAATCTCATCTTCTGAGCCGTGACGCCCGGAATCTGAATTATGCAGTCAACGAATGTTCTGGAATTGCAGAGATCATAAACGCTTCAAACGGAACAGCAGACGCACTGAACTTAATCCAGCAGGCCTATGAAAACGCAAAAACAGAAAGTGGAAACGGCTCTTCCATTTGCGTTTATTACAACGACAGATTTGCGCCCTGCAGCCCGGCGGATAGCGCCTACAAGCTGCTGACTGCGCTCACTGAAGAAGATGGAATTCTGACCGCATATATCTCTATGGAGCAAGCCGACCTGGAAACGCCCATTTATCAACTCACCGTCAAACACCATCTCCAAAGGAGGCCCTCCCATGAATAAAAACAGACGACAGGCGCCTTTTGTAAATATGGGTTCTTCCTTCCTTCTGGTTGTTTTCCTTCTTCTGTGCCTGGTAACGCTGGCCACACTGTCTTTTTCCAGCGCCCAGAGCGACAAAAACTTCAGCCAGCGCATCGCCGATCGAAAAACCGAATATTACGGCGCCACCAACCAGGCTGAAGAATTACTGGGGCAGATTGACGGCATCCTGGCCGCCATCGCTTCCTCTGATAAACCCAGTGAAAATCTGAAAAAACTGGATTTTGACCAGATAGACTCCATCGACGCGGATATCCAGTACAACCCCCAGGAAGCAACCATTTCCTACCAGGTCCCCATCAATGAAAAGCAAGCCCTGGATGTGCTCCTAACCGTCAATGACCTGGAAAAAGCGCCAAAAACCGGTTACTATCAGATTGAGAAATGGCAGACGATAAATACCCAGAAATGGGAAACTGACGATACCCTACAACTTATGCCTATACCGTAAATGTAAATACGAATCAAAGGAGTTTTTGAAATGGATGATATTCAAACTATATTACAGCAGGCCGTATCGGAAAACGCTTCGGATGTATTTATTGTAGCCGGACGTCCCGTCTCCTTCCGTAAAAATGGCATAATCTACACTATTGATGACGCGCGGCTTTTGCCGCCAGATACGGAAGCCATGTTAAAAGAGATTTACAAACTGGCCGACAATCGGGATCTTACATCCTTTGAAAATCACGGCGACGACGATTTTTCTTTTGCCATCCCAGGCATTTCCCGTTTCCGCGTTTGCGCCTATCGACAGAGAAGCGCGCTGTCCGCCGTAATCCGAATCATCACTTTCCAACTGCCCGATCCCACAGAGCTTGGCATCCCGGAACAGATCATCCGGCTGGGCAACATGGAAAACGGAATGGCTCTTATCACCGGCCCGGCTGGAAGCGGTAAGTCCACCACTCTGGCCTGTATCATCGACCAGATTAACAAAACCAAAGAATCCCACATTATTACGCTGGAAGACCCGCTGGAATTCCTCCACCGCCATGATAAGAGCATTGTCAGCCAGCGGGAAATCAATGTAGATACAGAGAACTATGTGACCGCTCTGCGAGCGGCGCTGCGCCAAAGCCCAGATGTAATTCTCCTGGGTGAAATGCGGGATTACGACACCATCAATGTGGCCATGACTGCCGCTGAAACCGGACATTTGCTTCTGTCCACCCTGCACACCATCGGCGCCGCCAACACCATTGACCGAATCATTGACGTTTTCCCGGCCAACCAGCAACGACAGATTGCCGTCCAGCTTGCCACCGTGTTAAACGCTGTGGTTTCCCAACAACTTGTACCCACTCTGGACGGGAAGATGGTCCCTGCATTTGAAATTATGACTGTAACCCCCGCTATCCGCAACATGATTCGGGATAACAAAGTGCATCAGATTGACGGACTCATCTATTCTTCGGTGAAAGACGAGATGATTTCCATGGATACTAGTCTGATGAAACTATGCAAAAACGGCGTAATAAGCCGGGAAACCGCACTGACCCACGCCACCAACCCTGATATGCTAGGCAAAAAAATATAGCGCGCAAAAAAAGAATCTCGCAAAAACGAGATTCTTTTTTTGTTACGGGAAATTCCAGGGTTCTTTTTTCAGACGCGCCGCAACATCCTATCCAATGTTCCAAGCAAATTTTCCACATCAATAGGCTTAGATATGTGGCCATCCATTCCACAATCAAGGGCCTCCTGCTTATCCTCCTCAAATGCATTGGCGGTCATGGCGATAATCGGTATGGACGCCAGCTCCTTATTTTCCATCTTACGAATCGCTCTGGTTGCGTCATACCCATTCATTACGGGCATCTGGACATCCATAAGCACAAGCTGGTAATACCCCGGATGGGATTTACCCAACATGTCCACAGCTATCTGACCATTTCCTGCAACTTCTGTGGAGAATCCAGCGTCATCCAGAATCGCCACAGCGATTTCTTGATTCAACTCATTATCTTCCGCCAACAAGATACGCCCTGTATAGAAACTCTTCCGTTCCTGATCATCCGTCTCCTCATCCCGTTCATCCGCATTGACGATGGAATACAGACAGTCCCTCAATTCAGACAAGAACAGCGGTTTACTGCAAAAAGCCGTAACGCCCGCTTCTTTCGCCTCGTCTTCAATATCCGCCCAATCGTATGCCGTCAAAACAATAATTGGCACGTCTGCGCCCATTTCCTTGCGTATCCTGCGGGTGATCTCGATGCCATTCATATCCGGCAGCAGCCAGTCAATGATATACACACTGTAATCATCCCCACGCATGACTGCCTGACGGGTGCGAAGCACCGCTTCCTTTCCCGACAGCGTCCACTCTGCCCGCATGCCAATCTGCTGCAACATATAGGACACACTGTCACAGGAGTTAAAATCATCATCCACAACCAGCGCCCTGCGATTTTTCAGCTCTGGAATATCCTGGCTTTCCTTGCGATCGGAATTCAGCCGGAATGTAAAAGCCACTGTAACTTCCGTTCCCACATTTCGCTCACTTCTTACCTCGATAACGCCATTCATCATATCCACAATATTTTTCGTAATGGCCATTCCAAGCCCCGTTCCCTGCACGCCGCTTGTGGTGGTGTTCTCTTCTCTCTCAAACGGCTCAAAAATATGAGATACAAATTCTTCGCTCATGCCAATGCCCGTATCCTTAATGAAAAATTCATAATTGGCATGGCCTGTGGGCGCTCCAGCCTTTTCCGTAATCCGCATACTGACCGTGCCACCGGCCTCTGTATATTTCACCGCATTGCTGAGAAGATTCAAAAGCACCTGGTTCAACCGCAGCTTATCGCAATAAATCTCTTCGTCCAGGACGTCCATGGCATCCATATACAGCTCCAGCCGTTTCGCATGAATATCCGCTTGCAAAATATTGCGCAGACCATGAAGGATGTCCGGCAGGCTGCACGGCTTTTCATCCAAATGAATCTTGCCGCTCTCAATACGGCTCATGTCCAGAACATCGTTAATCAAACTCAACAAATGTTCTCCGGACGCCATTATTTTCTTCAGATATTCCTCCACCTGCTCCCTGTGACGAATGTGCGTAATCGCCAAGGTGGTAAACCCGACGATGGCATTCATGGGCGTGCGGATATCGTGGGACATATTTGACAGGAACACGCTCTTAGCCTTACTTGCCCGATTGGCCTGCATAAGAGCGTCTTCCAGCATTTTTTTCTTCTCCAGCTCATCCCGGGTCTCTTCATCCACGCTGCGAATGCCTAGAACAATGCCGTAAGCGCCTTCCCATGTGCCCGTGCGCACAGCCTTCATCTGGAAATATTGGACTTCCCCATTCCTGCTCTCACGGTACTTCACATAGTGCAGCCGCTTTTCCGCCAATTCCCGTTTCAGCGTCTCCATGGAAAAGGCGTGCCGCATCATTTGCCTGTCTTCTTCATAGACAAATTCCTGTATGTAGTCTTCCATGCTTTGACTAAAGGATATCTGCCCACTGAAAATAGAGTTGAGCGCACTGTCATTGGCCTCGTCACTTTGAAGCAGACTTCCCATGCCTGTGTCCAAGTCAAAAAAGCAGACCAGGTTAAAATCAATCGTCAGAGCCTGTACCAATTCCATCTGACGCCTTTCATTTTTCTTTTCCTGCTGCTTTTGTTCCGTACAATCCAAAATAAAACGCTGATAGAACAGCTCATCGCCTTCTCTTAAAAGCTTGATATTGCCCATGACATGGAGAATATCCCCGTTTCTGTGCTGCACCCGATACTCCACGCTGGCGCTGTCCCCTTCTTCTTTCAGCTCCTTGATCCATTCCTGAAGCTTCTCTTTGTCTTCCTCCATAACGGACGCGGCAACCATGTCGAAGCCTTCCTGCAGCATTTCCTCCTGGGATTCGTAACCCAAAAGCTGAAGCGCGGCCCTGTTTATGCTGAGTATCCGCTTGCCGTCCAAACTATGACAGAGCACACCACAATCTATGGAGGTAAAAATCGCCTCCAGCGTCTCATTCTTCTTTATCAATTCCCGCTCGTACGCCCGCTCCTGGGTCACATCTATGGCCACGCCCACAGTTCCCATTACGCTGCCGTCGATATCGTACAATGGCGATTTATAGGTAGTAAGTGTGCGCATGCCCTCGCCGGTCTGAATGACTTCATCGGATATAAAAGTTCGCCTTTTGGTCATAACTTCCCGCTCCGATTCGATACAGACAGGATCGTCTTGCTCCACATCCCAGATATACGCGTGTCTTCGCCCCTCCACCTGTTTCTTGCTCTTATTAACCGTTTTACAAAAACTATCGTTTACCTTCTCATGGACCCCGTCCTTATCCTTATACCAAATAAGACTAGGAATGCTATTGATGGTGGCTTCAAAGAAATGGCTGGTCTGCCAAAAATCTTTTTTCACCTTACATGCCTGCTGCCACCGGGCGAAACGGAATCCCACTTCCTCCTCATCCATGGGCGTGGTCCATATATCGGTGACATCCGCCCAGTCCTCGGTCAGCATCGCAATTTGTTTTTTGTCTGCGAAGAGAATCAATTCGGCGTCTTCGGCCTTATAGAGAGACAAAAGCTTCACAAATGCCTTAGCGTCTACATTCTGTAAATTGGCTAAAATCACATTGGCCTTAGCCGCCAACTTTTCATCCGGCTCACCGCTTTTTGAAAATTCATGGGTGAAATGTTCAAGCGGGGGCATTCCTTCTATAATCTCAAATGCCCTGTGCGGATGTCCTACTAAATAAAATTGAATATGACAATGATACATCCCTGTTTTCCCCTATTTTCTTATAATGAATTACTCAACCTTAAAACGCTGGCAAACTTCCGAACAAAGCCTGTATGTATATTTCAATACAGTAGTTATATGCATTATTCTAACAAACGCATGGTCCAATGTCAATATTCGGACCCACAAACAAATGCTATAAGAAACACTCCGCAGCATGTATGCTTTCCACTAAATATTGAACCAATGAAATACCGGGAATAGCCCTATCTTTCGATAGGGCTAAAACCAGTTTCTGCAATTATTTTATTGTTGCCTTCTTCACACTGCTCCATCCACTGTAATACGTCTTGCCGCCTACTTTCTTATAGCTGCGGATTCGAACGTAATAAACCTTTTTGGCTTTCAGTTTTGACAGCGTCTTTGATGTAGTTTTCCCTGGCTTCACGGTTACCTTTTTACTGTTTTTGTTAAACTTACTGGAAGTAGAATACTGAATCCGGTATCCGCTGGCTTTCTTATTTCGTTTCCATTTTACAAGCATTTTCTTATGTGACTTGCTGGTCGCCTTGGTTAGAGTCGGCGTCGTCAACCGGAGAATCTGCTTACCCGCCTTGTCATAATCACTGACTTTGCTGCCATTATACGCTTTAACTGTATAATAGTATTTTATGCCGTTTTTGGATTTTACAGATTTATCTGTGTATCTTAATCTGTCTTTTCCTTTTACTGTGGCAATCTTTTTCCAGCTTGTTTTTGCTGTTTTCCGGTATACATAATAGCCAGATGCATTGGAGGATTTATTCCATTTTACCACAATCCCTGCTTTTCCATTGCCAACTTTGGTCACTTTTGTGGCCTTCGGGGTATGGATCGGTTTTACAGTCGGTTTCACAGTTGGCTTTACAGTCGGTTTCACAGTTGGTTTCACACTGGGTGAAGCCGTAGGCGTTGCTGTTGCCGTAGGCGTTGCCGTTGCCGTAGGCGTCGCTGTCGCTGTAGGCGTAGGCGTTGCCGTGGGCGTAGGTGATTCTGGCGCTGGTGATTCTGGCGTTGGTTTGAAATCAAATTCTATGGAATCTGTCAACTCCAGCGTTTCCAGCTTGGAACCCCGTACCAGCTTCACATCACTAGCCGTAACTTTCACCTTGGCCGCACTGTCCGCATCCACGGCTAGCTCTCCCAAAGTAAGCGCGGTTTCATTCTCCCCATATAAGGAAGCCGTCCCCGCTATATAGACGTTCATGATTCCCGTGGTCTCATTGCAACGCGCTTCATATACTTTCGCTGTGTTGGTTATTTTGTCGTCAAACTTAAAGTTCGCAGGGGACGCTGGCTCTACCTTCAGGCTGAGCTGGAGAGAAGATAATTTCTCTCCAGCCGCGTTGGGCAGCGTCAGCCGAACCGAAACTGCCATGGAATCTTCCTGGCGTTCCAGTTTAATGGCTTCCTGCGCTTGGTTTTCTGCGGCAAACGTCTGTTGCGGCAGCATTGCGATAAATGCGAACACTGCCATGATTATTCCTATTTTAAATTTCTTCATGTCCTACTCCTTTTATCGCTTCCATCACTGGCTGTTGCTGCTGTTACTGCTTGCGCTGTTATCACTTGCGCTGCCGTCTGTGCCGCTGCCGCTGATGGTAACGTCTGGCAATTCGGCAGGCATATCCCTGAACAGAGAATCGCTGACCATCCTCTGACCTTCATTGGTCTGGGCATTGTCCACGCGATACAGCTCTGCGCGAACTTTTTTCAAATCTGGCAGCTTAAACTGCGGTTCAATCCAATATACCCACGTACCATTGCTAACATCCTGGATCAGGCCGGTTTCTGGCACATTCGCAAAGATCATTTGAGATGCATTTTGATCGCCCGCCTCGTCGGCGCCAGTCACAATGTTTCCATCCTGGTCATACAGAAGCACCATGTTATACGCGGGATTTCCCTTGTATTTGCCCATAAATACTGTGGAACCTGCGGGAATCTCACCGCCTTCATATTTATAGGCCGTTGCCAACTTACCGATTGCCGGCTGTCCATCGCTGTCATCCCAGAAGTCCACGTTGTCCCCGGTCACTCCCAGCACATCCAATTCGGATATGGATATGTTGGTTCCCACCGGATCTTTGATGGAAAGTTTCAATGCCGTAGCGTTATAGGCCGCTATATTTCCGATGTCATTGGCAAAATACACTGTCTGACTGTCTTCGTTCGCATCGAAAGTTCCCGCTGCCGCTTCCTTCCATACGCCGTCTTCGCCCTGCATACTGATGCTGTAAGCGCCAATCGGCGTTCCTGACTTATTCGTATACTTAAATGCAACCACCGTCTCCATCCGGTTAAATTCCAGAATTACCTCTGCATTTTCCGCTGTTGTGCCTGTAAAGGCCGTATTGAGATCGTTGTCAATGGTCTTGACGATCGGATGCTCTTTCTCCGGTCCACATGGAAGGTCATCATCCGCTTCATCTTTAACCGTGCTGTCTTCATCGGATGTTACATTGTTCACACTCACGGTCCAGGCCGTCTTGTCAATTTCTCCCTCATGCTCAATCTTCACTGGAGTAAGCTCCTTAACTGCTGAGCGGTTCAAGTATTTGTCGATCAACGTAATCTTATAGGATACGACCCGATTATTGATGGTTGTCACCGTGTCGGTAAATGAACTGGCGCCATTTGCGTCTGGCAGGGCAAATCCCACTGCCTGCTCGCTTACGTCTCCATTGGAAGTAATGCACCGTGTAATCTCATAGCCAAGAATGTCTTGCACTGGAATAGTCTTGGACTGCAGCGTAATGTCCACTTTATTCGCCGCTGAGGCGTTTATCTTTGCTGTTGTGCCGTCGCCTACCGCTTCTACCGCGCTGTTCGTGCTTAAAGAACTTCCTGCATGTTCCAGACGGTAAACACGGGCGTCATCGCTGGCATAGAAGATTGCCCGGGTTTCTTTTTCAAACTGCTCCGCATAGGCAATCGTACCCGCATCCGGAGTCATTCCCCAGCGTTCAAAGAATTCCAGAATGTTTTTCTCAGCCGCCGCGCAGGACAAACGCATCAGACTCTGATCTGTGCCACCGCCCAAATTCAGCGCAACGCCGCCTGGCTTCGGAGCTTTGGACGCCGTTCTTGCATAAGTGTCCACTCTGGCGAAGAACAGATTATCAAGCTGCTCGTTATAATCTGCATAAGTTTTGAAATTATAGCCATTGTCATAAGCCAGGTGAAGCTGCCAATACATACCCAACTGGGTAAATACATTGGTTGCGCGGCCTTTCGTGCCAGACGTCACCTTATCGTAAACATTCCTGTACTGGAACCGCACGCTGTCGTTGGTATCCTTCGCCTGCGCAAGCACAGCAAAATAATTGTTGGTGATCTCCGCAACGGCGTATGCGCCCTGATTGATGTCATGGCCAATCTCATGGGCAATGCCCCAGCCGAAGTACTGGCCGCTTATATATTTTCCTTTCTCATCCGCCTGAACCGGAACGCCGCCAATCATACCCGGCGCAGAACCGTACTCGATTCCGATGTGATTGCCTCCCGCATACATAAACGCGCCGGCAAACATTCTCTGGTAGCGGATATTCAAGTGCCTGTTTGGCAATCTGTCAACTTCATCTTTCGCGCTGTTATTGAGCCCCTTATGCTGATAGAACAGATTCATCATAGCTTCCATAGCATCCATGGAATCCACGATTTTCGCCGCCCTCTGTGCGGCTGTTCCTGTTCCGGAACCCGCTAAAATCTGCTGCGCTGGCAGCGACAGCAACATGTTATCCAACAAAATATCCGAAGCGCCAAGAATACAGTTTTGCGCGTTGTACTCCACATTCACCAGCGCATTCTCAGACACCTGGTGGCGTTCTTCATGGGTCTGCTCCATCTTTCCTACATAAGTATCCAGTTCAGCCGCATATGTCTCCGCCTTGGCCAGTCTCTGTTCCTTGTCCGTAACGCGATACAGATCCAGAACCGGAACCTGCACTCCACCGTCTACGCGCACCGCATATTTGTCGTTATCGTCTCTGGCTCCTGTATACTGCACATACAACGCGCCGCCCGCTTCACATCCAGCCTCTGGCGCTTCATGTCTCGGTATGTCAATCTGATTTCTTCCGATTACCAAATTCTTCGTATAGGTAATCACGCCACTGGACTCTGAATGATATTGGCTGACGCAAAGCTGCAGCCCCGTATTCTGTCCCGCATTCATAGTCTCATGGCCTACATAAACATTCAGCTTCTCGCCTGCCGCGGCTGTCACGCCCAACGGCTGCCATGCATTCAGACCGGTGAATCCGCGGCCTTTATCACTGGTTGTGATGCTCTTATGGATGCTCACAGGCGCGGTTAAATCCTTCGCGTTCAGAATATCTTCAGCCATCTGCAGATCTTTCTCCAGCAGCGCTTTGTCCGGATGATATTCTCCACTGGCTGGGTCTTTCGTATTCAGCCGTGTACGCAGCCCGTTAATGGTTTCCAGCGTCACCTCTTTCTTCAACACAGTGTGCAATCCATCCTCATAGAGGGCCTCTATATCGTCCTCTAATTGATCATAATGATAAAAATTCACTTCAGAGACAGTGATAAGGCTATACGCTTCTGTTGCTAGATAGCGTCCAAGGCCAATTTTAATCTTTTTCGCCGTAATCGGTTTGGAAAGCCGAATCCAGAAATATCTTTTTCCTTTATCGTCCGTTTTCGTTTCATAGGTAAATGTGGCATTTGACGGAACATTGTTCTCATCCCAATAACGTATTCTTCTATAGGAAAAATCCGTATAATGCGCTTCCGATGTCTGCAAACCTATATTCCGGATCTTATAGGGCTGATCAAATTCGTAATAAAGACCGTTGTTGTTGTCGTTAAACCCGCCCAGATCCCAGGAATGAATACGGTAATAAGAACCATGGTCATTGTCTACGGTGCCAAGTATCGTCCCTCTTTCCGTATCCAGCGGACTATCCACCATCTCTCCGCCGCCAATAACTGTGGCGCTTTTAATATGTGGGCTGACCTGTCCTTCGCCCGCTTCGTTAATCCGCTTATATTTAGGCATCTTCGCCGGGTCCAAATCCACCGTTGACGCCCAATGAGTGAGCGATGGAGCGCCTTCCCCGACTGTATTCTCTGCGGTCACATAAACTTCATACTTCGTCACATCTTCCAGATCGGAAATCGTGTAGCTTGTGCCGGTTATGCCGCTTATCTTTTTATATTGGGTTTCTCCTTCAACTTTCTTATAATACACATTGTAGGAGTCGGCATCTTCCACCTTTTTCCAGGAAACGACAATCGACCGGTATTTTCCAGTAAGACCTACATAATCAGGTTGTACAGGTACCTTATCGGACTTAGGTTCAGCAATTTTTTCCTCGCTGTAGCCGCTTCTCCATGTGCCGTTTACAGCCTGCACCTTAACTACATATCTCTTACCGTTTTTAATCTTGTCGTCTTTGCTTTCCCCAATAGAAGTAATTTTCAGGGTATTTCCAGTCACCTGCTTGATGGCGGGTTTATCCGGAGCCTCTTCCAACGCAACCCAGACCTCATAACCTGTGACGTTGACGCAAGGTTTCCAGTTCACCGTAAATGCCTGACTGGCGTTCTCAATCGTAACGCCCTGGGGAATATCCGTCTGCGGTTCCGGAATTCTACTAGCCATGTCTCCTATGAATTCCACTTTAGAAATCTCCGCCAGGTTATTATTCTTCTTCACGCCCGTAATCTTAATGGTTACTTTTTTAATCGGCGCTTGCGTTCCCAGGTTCAAACAGATAGCTCCGTTCGAATCTCTGGTTACAGTCACGCCCAGGGCCTGCGCCGCCGCGCTCTTCAGAAGATAGTGCACGCCTTCCGCCACCTGCGCCTCATCGTAATACGCCGAAGCCTGCTGCTCCTGACCATTCTCATCCTCATATGTAAAAGTAATCTCCGCCTTGGTGACCGGATTTTCCGAATCCGTCCCAATCACAACGCCTCCGACGGGAAGTTGCTTCCTGTCATCTAACTGGAACTCCACTTCCACAGGGTTTTCCGGGGAGATGGTCCCTTCGTTGGCCGGAGAAAGCGCCACGTGACCACCCTGGCTTGTAAGGACATCCTCAATGGCTCCCTGCACCACCTTCACGCTGTTGGGACTCACCGTCACCACTTCTTCAGGCACGCGGGTCTGCACCGTTGACGTCACATCCGGTTCCTGATAGCTCTTTGCAAAATACTCCAAGTCCACCAGATCCGTTTGGCCATCGCCATTTAGATCCGTCTGCAGGTCTTTGCCGTCGGCTCCATCCAAAACATCAACCAGTTTATCTTTGTCCGCGTCGTCAATCTGGCCATTGCCGTCCACATCGCCAATTCGAAGAATGCCCGGATGACTATTCTCATCAAATCCTTCCACCGGTCCGGTCATAAGCTGTATCTTATACGCCATGGAATCATCAATCAGAATCTTCTGTGTGTACGCCGCAAATCCCGGCGCAGTCACCGTCACTGTGTACTCTTGGGGTGAGAGATCTGTAAATACAGCGTTGGCCCGAACTGCAGTCACCTGTTCCTGTCCGTCTTCCACCGTAACAGATTCTTTTAAAGTAATTGTTTTCTCCGGTTCCTGAACCGGCGCATCAGCTCCCAAAATAGACGCCTTGAAATCAATCGACTTCCTAGTAGCCAATGACGAGACAATGGTCACATCCAACTGTCCCCGTTCCTCTTGTGAGGGTGGGAGCTCTGGCTGATCTCCACTTACGGTTTCATTTTGCTGGTTCTGCGCATTCGCTTCATCTGCAAAAACTTCCGGTTCTTCTGGCTCTTCCGTTATATCCTGCTGCTGGGAATCCTCCGTCCCAAAAGCGGCAGCGGATGACTCTTCTGAATCCAGCGCGTTTTCCTCCTGATCTGTAGCCTGCTCGTCACCCGGCGCTTGTGTCTCATTGATTTCCTGATTGTTTTCGGAAATCTGAAACTCCGTTCCCTGTGCGCTGGCCTGCACACAGGGCGCCAGAACAAGAGCAACGACAAGCAGACATGAAATGATCCGCTTCATACTCCTCTCCTTTCTTTTTTTGAAAACTTTGGGGCCGCTGCAAACTCCTACGCCAGCGTCCCCCGTTACCATTTTTGCAACCTCCCAAAATAAAAACCTGCAAAATTATCTTATTCAGAATTCCCGCCGCGGACACCCCTTTTTTTCCACGGCCGCAAACTATGCCTGTGCCTTTTTTATTCCGGGATAACAACAATGCCAGCAACCTTAAATTCCATCTGCTGACATATCCAAACTATACCATAAAACCCTTTTATAATCAATCGACAATGATGAAAATTTAGATTAACCTTTCATCAAAGAAATATGATATATTTCTATTTAGATAATTGCGAAAACGCTCCTTTCATAACCAGAGTTCGAGCAAAATAGATAAATTTTAAGAAGCGAAATTCAGAAACGATTTTGAGCTCCGTTTTATCTATTTTGAACAAACGCAAGAGTATGAAGCGTCCGTTTCGCAATCGGCTAGAGAGTGTTTTAAACCGCTTTATGTCGACTATATGTCCAACTTTGCGGAAGATTTAGCGGCGCACACCCAAAAAGGGCATAAATAGCGGGCTAACGTCAACCGAATAAGGGGCAAATATCCGTAGGATGCCGTAGACGGCGTGAATGGGGTCCTTCAAACACACTCTAATATATTTTAACAAACATAAGGAGGCATAAAATGCAATTAACCAACCGAAAAACCGTCTTCCTGCTGACGCTTTTGTCCGCCGCGCTGTGCCTAGCGCCGCCCTTGCGCGCCCACGCCGCCAAAGCTACATCCGCACCCAACGGGTTCATCCGGCAGGGAGACGATTATGTACTGTACAGAGAAGGCGTGCGCGTCACGCAAACTGGCTGGCATGAGTTTGCGGGCGAAAAATTCCAAGTGACCCAAGGATGCGTAACCGCCCGCATGGAACAAGTCCACGGCATCTGGAAGCTTTACAGACACAATGCCCAGTCCGGCCGATGGGAAATGCAAAAATCCGTTTGGGCGACGGCATCCGAAAAGGACTACTATTTTAATCAGAAGGGCATATGCACGAAGATCTACAATCCGGCCACAAAAAAATGCGCCAAATACAGCAGCGGCAAAATGACGCTAACCAAAAAAGAGGCATGCGCGCTTCCCGACGGGAAATTATACCTTTTCAATTCCAAAGGAATCCAGATTACCAAGGCGGGCTGGCAGCCCTTGTCCAAAATGAAAGTTCTTCAGACCGCCAAAGGCGGCCGCATTATTTCCCGGATGGAAAAGAAAAACGGGTTCTGGCGTTTTTCCAAATACGACTACGCCCAAGGAAAGTGGTCCGTCCAGAAAAAGACCTGGAAGACTGTCAATAAGAAGAAATATTATTTTAACGCCCAGGGAAAATGCACCCGCATGTACAACATCTCCTCCCAGAAATGCTACGACTGCAAAAAGGGCAAAATGACACTGGTAAAAAACGCTACCCGGGAAATCAATAAAAAGAAATATTATTTCAAGCCCAACGGCAAAAAATCCAATTCCGCCGGACTGTACCTGACCGCCTCCAAAAAGCTGGTCTACGCCACGGCAAACGGCCGCGTGACGAAGCAGCTCCCCGGCAAAACCATGGCCTATACTTTGCAAAAAGGCAAAGTGACAAGTTGCCGGGTAAAAGACGCCCATTATATACGCTACTATAATTCCAAGGGCGCTCTCACAAGGAAAATTAACCTGAACAAAAAAATGGTGGCGCTGACCTACGACGACGGCCCTTCCCAATACACACCCATCATTCTGGACGTGCTGGAAAAATACAACAGCCGGGCCACTTTCTTCGTGGTGGGCGATCGAGTAGCCAGCTACGCCTCTGCCATAAAGCGCACCCATGCGCTGGGATGCGAAATCGGCAACCATACATACAGCCACAGTATGCTGAACTCTATCGGCATTCCCGCCATCCAAAGTCAGATTGCCATGACCAACCACGTCGTCCAAAACATCACAGGCGCATCCACTACGGTCATGCGTCCCCCTGGCGGCGGCTACAACAACATCGTGCAAAGCGCTGTGGGCATGCCCATCATCCTATGGTCCATCGACACGCTGGACTGGAGGACGAGAAGCGCCCCGGCCACCCAGGCAGCGGTCTTAGGTTCCGTAAGAGACGGTGATGTGGTTCTCATGCACGACCTGTACGGCCCTACCGCGGAAGCCTCCAAAACCATCATACCCGAACTGGTGCGCAGAGGCTATCAATTAGTGACTGTCAGCGAATTAGCCGACTGCCGGGGCGCCATGGCAAACGGAGGCGTATACAGCGCATGGCATAAGTAGAGGATTATATATGGAAAATTACACAGACGCTTCACAATTATGGATACTGGATAATCTAAAACCCAACACCGTCAACCAGTTCTTGCAACTTGGACAGACAAGTTCCCATCCCAAAGGACATCTCATCCTGCGGGTACGGGAGCGCCGCCCGGACATCTTCTTCATCCTGGGCGGCAAAGTCCAGATTTACACGCTGACCAAATGCGGCAAAAAGAAAATCTTATTCATACTGGGAAAAAACAACATCGTCAACGACAGCTTCTTGTACGATTCCAATGCCGTCTACTGCGAAACTTTAGAAACTTGCCATTTTCACCAAATTCACCGGGAAACGCTGCTGGCCCTTATGGAAAAAGACTTTCAGCTAACGAAAAACCTTTTCGCCTACCAGGAATGGAAACTGTCCCGGCTGGAACACCAGCTGAAAAACACCGTGGGCAGCATCTATCTGGAACGCCGCCTGGCCGCCAAGCTGTGGAAGCTGGCCCGCGACTTCGGCCGCCCCACCGACAAAGGCACGCTCATCGACATGGATCTGACCGTCACCTTCCTGGCCGACCTCCTAGGCGCGCCCAGGGAAACCACCTCCCGCGTCTGCAAGAAACTGGCCGACCAAGGACTGATTTACATGCAGAAGAAGAAAATATATATTCCAGACATGGAGCGAATGGCAAAATTTCACAATAAATCCCCCATTTTGTGATAATTGTCACAGAATATTTCCGGAAGTTTCTCTATAATACAACCAACACTCAAAAGGAATCTTTCATAAAAAAGGAGAAAGCCTATGGGATATCAAATGGCAAGAGAAGCTGCCGACCAGATTTTTGCGCGGCTAAAAGAAAATTATGATATTTTTGCGCCGAAGGTTTTTGCCGATGAAGGCTGCTTTTCCGACACAGACGTAATCCGCTATGGAAAAATCGACGCGCTGGACGAAATCCAATGGGAACGCAGGTCCGAATACTCATTCAAGGAAGCGCTGCTGGCCATCAACGAGACGCTGTTTTATTTCACAGAGAACGAGACAACCGTTCCCTCCTGCAGTGAGAAGAAAATTCTGATTTTCTTAAGAAGCTGCGACCTGCACGCACTCAAGCGGCTGGACGCCATCTATCTAGAAAACGGACCGGAAGACTTCTATTATAAACGCCTGCGGGATAAAGCACGCTTTGCGCTGATGGGATGTACAGACTCCTGCGACACAGGATTTTGCGCCAGCATGGGAACCAACCGCGCAGACTCCTACGACTTGTATCTGAAGCTGACCGGGGATACCGTGCTGGCTGACTGTAAGTCCCAGGAGCTTCTGCCCTACTTTGAAAATGCTGAAACCTGCGCTGTGCAACCGGAATACGTGACGGAGAACCCGGAGAAAGTGACCCTGCCCAAGAACCTGTCCGTGGAAAGCTTCAAGAACCCCATCTGGGAAGAATATACAGGCCGCTGCATTGGCTGCGGACGCTGCAACTTCGTCTGTCCCACCTGCACCTGCTTTACCATGCAGGACATCCTGTACCGGGACAACGAAAACGTGGGGGAACGCCGCAGAGTCTGGGCTTCCTGCCAGGTGGACGGATACGACGAGATCGCCGGAGGCATTGAATTCCGAAAGACCCAGGGCGCGCGGATGCGCTTTAAGGTCATGCACAAGATCTACGACTTCGAGAAGCGGTTCGGCTATCCCATGTGCGTAGGCTGTGGACGCTGCGACGCCGTCTGTCCAGAGTACATATCCTACGCATCCCTCATCAACCGCCTTGCAAAGGAGGAAGCCTAAATGAAAAACGAATATATCCCTTTTCCTTCCCAGGTAAAAGAAATCATCCGGCATACGGACATTGAGTACACCTTCCGCATGGGCTTTGTGGGGAACGTAAAACCCGGCCAGTTCTTCGAGGTTTCCATCCCCAAATATGGAGAAGCGCCTATCTCCGTTAGCGGCATCGGAAAAGACACCGTGGATCTGACCATCCGCCGGGTGGGAAAAGTCACAGGCAAAATCTTCGAACACTTTGAGGGAAACAGCCTGCTGATGCGTGGCCCTTACGGCAATGGCTTCGATATAGAGAAATTCAAGGGCAAAGAAGTCATCATCATTGCCGGTGGGACAGGAATCTCTCCGGTAAAGGGCATTGTGGACCATTTCTCCCAGAATCCCCAGGACGCAGTGAAGACCACCTTAATCGCAGGATTCAAATCCCCGGACGACATTCTTTTCAAAGAAGACTTCAAAGAATGGGAGAAGAACCTGAAAGTCATTCAGACCGTGGACGCCGCCCCGGAAGGCTACGAGGGCCTCACCGGCATGGTGACAAAATACATTCCAGATTTGCCTCTGATGGACATTTTGGGCGCCGTATTCATCACCGTGGGACCGCCCATCATGATTCAGTTCACGATTCAGGAAATCTTAAAAAGAGGCGTGCCCGAAGAAAACATCTGGATTTCCCACGAGCGGAAAATGTGCTGCGGCCTTGGAAAATGCGGCCACTGCAAAATGGATGGCACGTATATCTGCTTGGACGGCCCGGTGTTCAACTATTCTGAAGGCAAAAATCTGATTGATTAGGAGGTGGGCATATGAGTTTGGATATCAACACAAAGAAAGCGAAAAAGAACGCGTTTCGGATCGGTAAAGTTAGGGGCGAAGGCGCATCCCGCATCCGCGTCCCCGGCGGTTACTTAAAGGCGGAAATCCTCGGACTGGTCCAGGAGATCGCCGAGAAATACGGCAACGGCATTGTCCACCTGACCACTCGACAGGGATTTGAAATCGAGGGCATCCGCCTGGAAGACATGGACGCCATCAATGAAATGCTCCAGCCGATTATCGAACTTCTGGACATCAATCAGGAAAATCCGGGCACAGGCTATCCGGCCTCTGGCACAAGGAACGTGTGCGCCTGCATCGGCAACAACGTCTGTCCCTTTGCCAATTACAACACATCCGAGTTTGCAAAACGGATTGAGGATGAGATTTTCCCCAATGACCTGCATTTTAAAATCGCGCTGACCGGGTGCCCCAACGACTGCGGCAAAGTGCGGCTCCACGACTTCGGAATCATCGGCATGACCATGCCCCAGTACGACCCCAGCCGCTGCGTAAGCTGCCAGGCATGCATCAAAGGCTGCAAAAGCCTTTCCGTGGACGCGCTGCGCATGGAAAATTATAAAGTCATTCGCGACGAAGAAAAATGCATCGGCTGCGGCGTATGCGTCACCAAATGTCCCACCAGGGCCTTCACCCGCAGTCCGAAAAAATATTATCGCCTGACGCTGATGGGCCGCACCGGAAAGAGAAATCCCCGGCTGGGTGAAGACTTCCTTATCTGGACGGACGAAGATACGATTGTGAAAATCATTCTGAATACATACCGTTTCGTAAAGGAATATATCAACCCGAAAGCGCCCGGCGGAAAAGAGCACATCGGCTATATCATTGACCGGGTAGGATTCGAGGAATATAAAAAATGGGCGCTGGACGGCGTGGAACTTCTGCCGGAAACCAAGATAAAAGAATGCGTGTATTGGAATGGCGTGCATTTCGACCGGTAAATTTCACCAAAACCAAAATCAGTATTTTAACAAGAGCCAAATTTGTTATCGTATAGACAGATAAATGCATGGAACAGTCATAAGCGCACAAAAAGAACACTCCCTCAACTGCAATGGCTCTACAGTTGAGGGATTTTCCTCTCTCACTGACTGCACAGAAGCCAACTGTCAGACCGGGTCACCGTCTATTCGTCATCTCCCTCCAGCCATCTGCAAATATAAAATTACATTTGCTGCCTATAATTGTTCAGGCGGACTCCCAGTCCACATCCCCCTTACACCACGCTTGGAAACAACTCCGCATCCGTATGGGGCAAAAAGCAGCACGCCACAAACTCATCCATATAAGCCGGTATGGCGCTTAACTCCAAATAGGTCATGTTTCCGGCTAAATCGTAGATCTTCCTTTCAGCCTCTGTGGACATCAGCATTGCGTACGCCCCTGTCAGAGAAGAATTACCTATGTAATGAAATTTTTCAATCTCTATGTCCGGGAACATTCCGATTCGGATAGCGTTTTTCATGTTGATTCCACTTCCAATCCCGCCGGCCACGTAAACCTTGTCAATCATCGTGATATCAAAGTCAATGGAATTCAGCATAATGCGAACCGCAGAGAAAATGGCGCCCTTTGCCCGAATAAAATTATCAATATCCACCTCGGTGATTTCGATATCCTTATTTCCCGCCGCTTCTTCCTGATAGGCAAGGACATAACTTCCCATACCATGCTCATCGTGGCGAATGCGTTTTCCCTCCCGCACAAATTTTCCCTTGGGATTAATCATGCCTGTGCGAAACAGTTCGCTGATCGTGTCAATAATGCCTGAACCGCAGATTCCCACCGGTTTCTGCCCTGCATCGCCTATCACGCGAACATGCGGTTCCATATCCTCTGCAGAAATTTCGCAGGCTTCTATGGCTCCATCCGTGGCGCGCATTCCACAGCTTATATCTCCGCCTTCAAAAGCCGGACCCGCCGAGCACGCGCAGCACATCATGAAATCACTGTTTCCAAACACCAGCTCTCCATTTGTTCCCAAATCCATAAACAGGGAAAATTCCGGTCTGTTCCATAAAAGGCTCACCAAAGTTCCCGCCGTAATATCTCCGCCCACATAACTTCCCACATTGGGCGCAAAAACCACTGGCGCGTCCGGATGTATACGAATGCCAATATCCGAGGCAAGAATTGAATGGGTTTTAAAAAAAGCGGGAATATACGGCTCCTGGCGAAGATAATCCGCGCAGATCCCGGCAAAAAGATGATTCATCGTCGTATTTGCCGCCACGCATATCCGGTAAATACATTCTGGAGCAAGATTCGCATCCCGGCAAATTTCCAGAATCAGCGGATTGATCGTCTCCATGACAATCGCATCCTGAAGCCTCTTTAGCCCTCCTTCTTTGGCGGATTCAATAATCCGGTTAATCACGTCTGCCCCATATCGGATCTGGCCGTTTCCGGCAGACGCCTTTGAAAGAATTTTCCCTGTAGCCAAATCAATCAGCAGCGCCACCACGGACGTTGTTCCTATATCCACAGCCAGCCCGCCAATGATATTTTCCCCGGCTTTCGGCAGAATGTCATAAATAAAAACATCCTCCCCGACTCTTTCGGCCACGCACTGCACTCGAAATTCACACTCTCTTAATACAACCGGAAGCTTTTTAAGAACGGCATAAGACATGCGCACATCACTGGCCCCTGTCATCTGCTTTACAGCCCGCTCCAGGCGTTCATTATCCGGCATTGTATCATCCAAGCTTGGCGCCTTCATATCCACAGACAACAATTCCATTGCGTTTTTCATATGGATTCCAGTGCCTTCTATTTCCCTTTTGGCTTCCTCAAAAATCGCCGTCTCTTCTTTAGAATCCAAATTCGCAATCTTCATTCTCTTCTTAAAAGCTGACGCCACATCCGGAACTTCCACTTCTATATTTTCTTCCACAGAGCTTATGCACGCCAGCCGCCATCCCTGCTCAAATTCTTCTTCCGTAATATGAAGAGTCTTTTTAGACGGCAGTGCGCCAGCCGCCAGTTTCACACGACATTTGCCACAAGCCCCATTTCCAGAACAGGGCGCATCGATTACCACGTTGGCGTTTCTGGCCGTTTCCAGCAGGCTGCTTCCCTTTGCCGCTGAAGTCTGAATGGTCCTTCCATCCTCAAAACGAAATACTACTTCTGGCATATTTTTCTCTCCCTTATGATTCATTTTCTTAGTTCTATTTTAATGCCTGCAGACTTTTTCATAAAGCAGAAACTTTTTGTAGATTCACAACTTTCAGTTGTGGTATACTAAAAAAAGCATTTTCAAGAAAAAGGAGGCGCCTGATTTTGGATTTTAAACAACTCAACTATTTTATCACTGTATATAAAACCTCCAGCTTTACCACGTCCGCCAGCCAACTGCATATTTCCCAGCAGGGATTGTCGAAATCTATACAGAATTTAGAACGGGAACTTGGCCTTCCACTCTTTTCCCGAGAGAAAAACCGTCTGAAGCCCACCGTCTTTGGCGATTTGTTATATGCGCAGGCGCTTCGCCTGATGGAAGAATTCCAAAACACTCTGACCATTCTGGAAAATGCCAGAAAAAAGGCAAACCGCCTAAAAGTCGGATTCGCCTCCAACGTAATCAACGTATTAAACGACATCGAGGTTTCCATCCAGCGTTTCAAACGATTTTCCCCGGAAACCATTGTTGAAATATCCAATGAAACGGATTACGCCTGTGAGGAAAAAATAGAAAACGGAGAGCTGGACGTGGCCTTTAGCATGGGAACTTTTTCCTCTCCCCATATCCAGGCCCGCTATCTAATGCAGGAATCCATCTATGCTCTTGTGCCCGCCGCACACCGTCTCGCCTCAAGAGACCGGTTATATATATCCGATATAAAAGAAGAGCCTCTGATTACCTCGGATACAAAAAATAAAGGGTACTCCACGTTGGAAGAAGACTTTCGCCAAAAAGGAATCCTTCCGCACATTGCATTTTGGTCCGACGATCCGCAAACTCATTTTCGCCTTACGCAGAAAAATCTGGGCATCTCCCTTTGCCCAGAGCATTGGCTTTCGCTCTTAAGCGACGCCTATGATTTAAAAGCAATACCTGTCACAGATATTCAAAAACGAAAAATATATGTGATTCATAAAAAACATAACGACGCGAACTTTCTATTGGAAAATTTCCTTTCATTCATCTTATGAATTACAGAATTTCGCTTGAAAATAACTGTCTCCATTGTTACCGGAAAGGACATGCCATGACATTTCAAAAATCTAAAATACGTTTTCGCAGACGGCTACGCGAAATTACGCCTTCTTCCACGCCAGACATCCCCTATCGGAGAAACCGTCTGGCGCCCTGAAGGATTTGGATAAATCGCCCTGGAACCCAGCCAAATCAGGAAAGCCTGTCTGGAATTTCTAAAAGAAGACATTTTAAGCTTTCATCTATAAAAACAATTCACCTCCAATGGCAAATATTCTCTCGCAAAAACACAAAAAATACGTTATAATCGGAAGAATAACTGTTAATATCGCAAAACTCCCATTTCGTAATCAGAGTTTGAGCAAACGCAAATTTATGAAATAACTGTTTTGCAATTATCTAACAAAACCGCCAAAAGAAAGGAATCTAAAATTGACTACACTCACGAAAAAGACAGCTCCCATTTTGATTTTATCTGCTGGGGCTCTATGGGGAACTCTGGGAATTTTCGTCCGAACATTAAGCGCCTTTAAGCTTACGTCCATACAAATCGCCGCCCTGCGCATCACGGTAGGAGCCGTAATCCTCCTGGCAGGAACAGCGCTTCTGGATCGTGAGAAACTGAAAATCCGCCTGCGGGACATGGGATGGTTCATCGGAACAGGACTTTGCGGCATACTGCTTTTCACCGTGTGCTATTTCCAGACCATTTCCCTGGCTTCCCTGTCGGTTGCGGCGATCCTGCTTTACACCGCCCCGATTATGGTCATGCTCATGTCCCTGGTTCTGTTCCGGGAAAAAATCACCAAACGCAAGTTTCTGGCCCTATTGACGGCTTTCTCCGGCTGCATCCTGGTAACTGGAATCGGCGGGAATGGGCGCATATCCCTGACAGCAGTGGGTTTTGGCCTGGCTTCCGCTTTCGGATACGGGCTTTACAGCATCCTAGGCTCCTTTGCACTCCGGCGCTATCCCCCTATTGCCGTAACTACATACTCTTTCCTTTGCGCCGGAATCGGCTCCTTAATCATCAGCGACCCTGGTGACATATGCCGGAAAATACAGACCTCTCCAAAACCAGGAAACGCGCTTATATGCATCCTCCTTCTGGCCATCTTAACCGCAGCGCTGCCCTACTTATTCTACACCATCGGATTATCTTCCGTACGGGCAAGCTCCGCCTCCATCATGGCTTCCGTAGAACCTGTGGTTGCCACCATCGCCGGATGCCTCGTATTTGGCGAAGCCCTCACGGCCTCCTCCCTCGCCGGAATCGCCCTGGTCATCGCCGCCGTCGTAATTCTGAACATGCCAGGGAAAGAACCCTGACCTGTCCAAAATAAGAGATGACTCTGCGCTTAAAATATAGTATACTGTCCTTACAGAAAACGCTCATAGATTGCATCTCTTAACAACCACGCAAATTTCAAATATTGAGGTAGGAGGATACATATATGACGAACGATGAAAAACTGGATCTGATTCTGTCCGAAATTAGAGACATGAAAACGGACATGAAGGATATGAAGGCGTATATGCAAAATATGGACCTTCGCATTCAGAATCTGGAATCGGATATCCAAAGCATGAAAACGGACATCCAGAACTTGAAAACGGACATCCAGAACTTGAAAATGGACAGTCAGAACTTGAAAACGGACATCCAGAACTTGAAGACCGACATGAACACTCTTAAATTAAAAGTGACCGGCATTGAACTGAAACTCGAAGAGGAAATCCGCCACAACATCCAACTGCTGGCGGAAAACCACAGCAACTTAATCGACAAGCTGAACCAGGCCATCCGGGTAACGGATAAAACTCTGATCTGGGAAGTTCAGCTCTCCGGCTTTCGGGTGCGCCTGGAAAAACTGGAAGAAGAATTTGCCGAACTAAGGAATAGACTGTAACCCAAAAGAGCGTGTGGACATAACATAAATTAACGAAAAAAAGGATTTTTCAGATTTTATGAAGAAATTATTTATGTTTATGACCCTCACGCTCGCCCTTTTCATAGCGTCGGCGGCATCTGTCTATGCTCTGCCCCCCGCTTCAGGCGAACAGTGGCAGGGAATAGATGTCAGTGAATGGCAGGGAAATATCAATTTTGAACAGGTAGCGGCTTCCGGGATAAAGGTTGTATACATCCGTTCCAGCCTGGGAAGCAGTTACATCGATCCGTATTTTCAACAAAATTATCAAAGAGCCAAGGCCGCCGGCCTGAAAATCGGCTTTTATCACTATGTAACAGCGCGCAGCGTTCCACAGGCCCAGAGCCAGGCGCGTTTCTTTGCCCAGGTCATTCAGGGAAAGAAATTCGATTGCCGACTGGCCATGGACTTCGAGGATTTGACCAACCTCTCCGCCGCCCAAGCCACTGAAATCGGCCTGGCCTTTATCCGGGAAACTGAAAAAGTCAGCGGCAAGAAGGCAGTGGTCTATAGCAATACCTACAATGCAGGCGCCATGTTCAGTGGCGCGTTGACAAAATATCCCCTGTGGGCGGCCTCTTACGGCGTCTCGCAGCCCTCTTCCGCCGTCAACTGGACCTCCTGGGCGGGATGGCAATATACCGATCGGGGACAGATACCCGGCATATCCGGCTACGTGGACAGGGATATATTCACTAGCGCCATGTTGTTGAAATCTTCTGGACAAGTGAAACCAGATCCCTCGCCCACCCCTTCTCCCGGAACCATCACCTATCAGGTAAAACCCGGGGACACTCTATGGGATATTGCGCGCCGGTACAACACCAGCGTAGCCGCTATTGCACAGGAAAACAACATATCTAATCCACAGCTGATTTACCCAGGGCAGACCCTGCGCATCAGAACCGACGCCGCCGCCCCAGACACAGACAGCTACACATACTACACCGTGCGCCCAGGAGACACTCTGTCACACATCGCCCTCCGGTTCCAAACCACTGTACAACGCCTGGCGTCTATGAACAAAATCGCCAATCCCAATTTAATCTACACAGGAGAACAACTGCGAATTCCAACATCCAACGCATCCGCCAACGCCACATACACCGTACGCCCGGGGGATACCTTGTGGGAGATCGCCCTTAGAAACAATACTTCCGTAGCCCACTTAACCTCCATAAACAACATCATAAATCCCAATCTAATTTACCCTGGAGAGGTCATCCGTCTTCCGTAAATCCACTTACCAAACGTCTCTACGGCCCAAAAAACAGCGGAAGCGACGGCGGCTGGAACGTAAATGCAAAAAAACAAAGGCCCGTCAGGATAACCAGTCCCCAGGGCAGAAATCCATTGCCTGTGGGCAGAAAGCTGCTTTGGCCAATGATTTTCCTCTGTCTGCTAAACCCCAGAAAAATGGCCAGCAAAAGCGTCGCAATATCCACTGCCAGGATATGCCGCCCCAAAATGCCCGTATACGTATAATAGACGACCGGAATCACAAACGTCCCTGTCAAAATCCCCCATGCGCTTGCCCGGGACAGGGACGGAACTTTCTTCCGGATGCGGAAAATCTCATACAGAAAATAGACAAACAGCGGGAAGAACGCCAGCTTCATATGTTCCCATACCGACTCATTCACCGGGGAAAACAACCCCGCCCACACGGAATTCCCCGTAAGATCGTATAAGAAATGCAATGAAACTCCCATAAGGGCCGCCAGCAAAATCCCCCATTTCGTATACGACTTCAATTTTTTCTCCATTAAAAAACTCCTTTCATGGTAACAGGATTATAAATATTTGCAAATTTTTCATTCGCTTCTTATTTATTTTGTCCAAACTCCGTTTATAATATTTGAGTCCCGCAATCATCTAGAAACAGGATTCATTTATACTTTATTTACAAATACTCCCTGTGAAAAAAAGAAACTTTTGCAGATACTATATCCAGCACGTTGCGTGCCGATACAAAAGATCATGAGAAAGGAGTGTTTTCCATGAATTTACAGCATTTAGCCATTACATCCGTTCCCATACAGCCCTGGGGCGCCACATACGACGCGGCGCAGGCTTTGAAGAGAGGAACGGTTTTCCAAGATCTGGACATGCCCTTTTTTGCGGCGGATGACGCAGGCGCCCCGCGCGTCTGCTGTGAAACATCCAGCTTTTCAGATCCCCAGCAGCAAGAACGGGAAACCATGATGCTGCAGATTTACCAGATAAGTTTCATCACAGATGACCTGCGCCTCTACCTGGACACCCATCCCCAGGATGCCCAGGCATTGGACATGCTGAAAAGCAACCTGACGCAGCGCAAACAGCTTCTACAAGATTTTGCCCAGAAATTCTACCCTCTGACCATGGACTGCATGGCGGACACAGACCCCATAAATGCAAACGCCGGCTACTGCTGGCAGGAAGGGCCAATGCCTTGGGAAGGAGCGTGCGTATAATGTGGACGTATGAAAAGAGACTGCAATTTCCAGTTAAAATAACCAAAACCTGTCCCAAAACCGCCCAGTTAATCATCAGCCAGTACGGCGGACCGGACGGAGAGCTGTCCGCTTCCCTGCGGTATCTGTCCCAGCGTTACACCATGCCTGTCAAGGCGGTGGGCGGCCTTCTCACAGATATCGGCACGGAAGAGCTGGCCCATATGGAAATCATCTGCGCCATGGTCTACCAGCTCACCCGGCATCTGACCATCGAAGAAGCGCAAGCCGCCGGATTCGACGCTTACTATATCGACCACACCGCGGCCTTATGGCCCCAGGCGGCCGCGGGAGTTCCCTTCACCTCCCTGGAATTCCAGTCCAAAGGAGACGCCATCGCCGACCTGACGGAAAATCTGGCCGCGGAACAGAAAGCGCGAACCGTGTACGATAACCTGCTGCGCATGATTACCGACCCGGAAGTAAGAGAACCTTTAAAATTCCTGCGCACCAGGGAAATCGTGCACTTCCAGCGTTTCGGCGAAGCTCTGGAAAAGACCAAGGATAAATTAAACGAAAAGAACTACTACTTTTACAATCCGGAGTTTGACAAACAGATGATCACGCAGGCGTAAACCGCGTCAGACCAGGGGCCGCTCAGGCCCCTGGTATCTGCATATTGTCTGCACAGACTTTTTTTGTTATACTAATTGAAAATTCCAACCACAAGGAGAATTGCCATGCATGAAAACATCGCCTTTTCCACATTTCATCCAGAAGAAGCCTCCGATACGCTAATCATCGCCTGCCACACCATCCGCAAAGAGCTGGAACACGCCATGGCCGTCACTGGAATCGCATTTCCAGTCATCTATCTAAAATCCAGTCTACACGACACGCCAAAAATATTGCGCGAGACCCTACAGACGCTCATTCACGAGGCCAGTGAAAACAAAGTGAAACGCATCCTTTTGGGATACGCAACCTGCGGAAACTCCGTGGCGGGCCTGGAGACAGCCGACTGCCAAGTGATCTTCCCCCGAACAGACGACTGCGTCACTTTCTTCCTTGGTTCCATGGACCAAAGGCGCAAGCTGCCCTCTGGGACCTATTTTCTGACCCATGGATGGCTCTACGACGAAGGACATGGACAAGCTTATTATGACGAAATTATGGAAAAATACGGCGCCGAGACCGGGAAAGAAATCTACGATATGATGATGGAAAACTATAAACACGCCGGCATCGTAGACACACATTGCTACGAGATGGATTCACTCACCAAAGACGCCTGCGCATTCGCCCAATGCCTGGGGCTGGACGTTCTGAAAATCGACGGCTCCAACACGTACCTGGAACAACTGCTAACGGGTCCCTGGGACGAAGAACATTTCTTCGTATTTGAACCCAAATGCCAAATCGCAGAGGAAGAACTTACGCTGCCTTAACCATCCATCAACAGGAGTAAAATCATGTCACTAAAAAAAATAGCCGAAATGACAGGCGCTTCGCCCTCCACTGTATCCAGGGTGCTAAACAACAGTCACTCCAAATGCGCCTCCGAACAACTGAAGACCAAAATATGGCAGGCGGCCCAGGAAATCCACTATGTGCCCAACGCATCCGCGCGGAACCTGAAACTTGGACAGACCCAGCCCCCAAAAACTCTGCATATCCGAATCGTCCTGGCTCGGGTGGAAACCTTGGATAAAGACCCTTTTTTTCAGGAACTGTATCGCGGCCTGGAATGCGAAATTTTCCAAAAAAGATTTACTTCGGAAAAACTGGCCGCCAACACAGAAGAGGCCGGGTTAAAATTAAAAAAATGCGACGGACTCATCATTCTGGGCCGATGCTCCTCCCAACTGCTGCAAACTTTGTCAAAGCACACGCCAAACATGGTGGGCATCTGGCGTAACCCTATGAACTACGAGATTGATGAAGTGGTCTGCGACGGGCAAAAGGCCGCCCAGGCCGCCGTCACATATCTGATACAGAAAGGCCACAAAAAAATCGGCTATATCGGCGACTGCTCCTATGAGAGTCGCTACATCGGATACAGCGAGACTATGATCCGCAACCAGCTCTCCATCGATTATTCCTGCATTGTGTCCACCGGGCAGTCCAAAGAGGAGGGATTCCAGGCCATGGAACAACTGCTGGCCGACGAAGAATTGACAGCCGTTCTGTGCGCCAACGACATCACCGCCGTGGGCGCCCTGCTGGCGCTAAAAAAAAGAAAAGGCCACCGGAACAGGAAAATCTCCGTGATTTCCATTGACAACATTGAGGAGGCCCAAACCACCAGCCCGCTTTTGACCACCGTACATATCCCCAGGGAGGCCATGGCGCATATGGCCGTGCAAATTCTCCACGACCGGATTCTCCATGGCCACACGGAAAAATTGCGGGTGGAATTTCCCTGCCGCATCATCGAAAGAGACAGTTGTTTTCCCGTTTGAGAAGGACGACGCCCACTGGAAAATTTTTTAAATTTTTTTCAAAAAACACTTGCGAAAACCGAAATAATATGATAGTATAAATAACGGCGTTAGGGAAATGGCTCCATGGTCAAGTGGTTAAGACACCGCCCTTTCACGGCGGTAACAGGGGT
>CAJURH010000020.1 GCA_910588775.1 uncultured Lachnospiraceae bacterium | reverse complement strand
TGGTATTACTACAGTGCGGTGGCTCACTATGGTTTGGGAAACAATATGCAGGCGCTTAGCGATATACAGACGGCGGTGAGTATGGAACCGGGCAATATGGAGTATCAAAGCCTTTTGAACCAGCTCCAGTGGAACGGCCGGCGCTATCAAACCAGAAGTTACGGCGGAATGACCGGCAGGTGGGGAGTTCCTACTACGGGGAATTGCTGTTGTGACTTCTGGATTGCGGATAGCTGCTGTGAGTGTATGGGAGGAGACTTGTGTTCATGCATCTAAACAGTAAAAAAACAGCCGTAGGAGGCGTGTTGATGGCTCTGGCTGTTTTGTGCATTGCGCTTAGTGGAATTTTAGAATTTAACACATTGTCCTTGTTGGCGGCGGCTTCCTTCCTGGTTGGCGTAATCATACGGGAAGGGGGACTTGCCGCCGGGCTGGCATTTTACGTGGGCGCTGTAGTTCTGGGATTCTTGCTGGCTCCCCAGAAACTCTATTGCCTGACATTTGCGGCTATGGGAATGTATATTCTTGGAGACGAATGGCTTTTTCGGCTGGC
Source organism: uncultured Lachnospiraceae bacterium (assembly GCA_910588775.1). Lineage (GTDB taxonomy): Bacteria > Bacillota > Clostridia > Lachnospirales > Lachnospiraceae > MGBC164599. Next base: position 47,487 of record CAJURH010000020.1, on the reverse strand, counting down.
AGGACATCGTGAAAAAGGCGGCAGAGTCTTTTTGTGGGTTGGGAAATTTCTGGTCTTTAATCTGCTGTATCTGCCGGCCCTGTTTCTTTTTCCACGGTTGATTTTTGCCAATGGGTTTGAAGGCGCGTGGCTGTGGGCGGCGGTGGTGGCAGGGCAGGGGCTTTTCTGGATTTATGACCGGGCGTATGAATATTTTCTCACGGTTCTATGGGAGGGGTTTCGGAATCGTCTTGATTTGGATTGACTTTTTTTCTCCGTTTCCAGAACAGGAATCCCGCTATGGTCAGAATCAGGACCGCCAAAAGGCTGACGCCCAGAGTTTGGCCAGAAGAGTTCTCCGGTGAGGAGCTGGCGGTTCCTGACTGAGCGGCTTTCGTTTCCTGCGCCTGCGTGGAATGGGTTTTGCTTCCACTTGTTCCCATATTTAAGGAAACCTGACTGTGCAAATCGCCCTGGGAAAGGCTGGGGGTGTTGGCTGTGTTGGGTTCGTTTGGCTGGTTGGGTTTAACCGGCTGGTTGGCGCTGGCGGGCACATTGTTCTGGGATAAGCTGACGCCCGGCGTGACCGGCGCGTTTGGAGTATTGGGCGCGTTGGGCTTCATCGGCTGGTTTGGCACAGCGGGGGAGGCGTAGTCCGGCTCCTGATAAACATTGGGGGAATTAGGTTCATTGGGAACGCCTGGCGTATTGGGCGGCACAGGCGTGTTTTCCCGGTTCAGCTTGGGAGCGTAGGCATTGGCGGAATTGGGCTGATTTGGTTGATTGGGCAGGGATGTGGCATTATCTGCCTGGTTAGGCGTATTTGGTTTGTTGGGCACGACAGCGCCAGGGGTTGCTGTGGCGGAATGCGGCATAGCTGTAAGCTCCTCAATGAATTTTTTATCTTTTTAGAATGAGTCTTAAGATACGCTCTAGGGTCTTCGAATGCAGAACGCGAAGTAGCCCAGATCTGTTTGGAATAACAAACTATATTGAGAGGTTCCGGTTTCGAATTCCCTCCGGAACTCTTTGGCGCTGAGCATTTCGTCTTCACATAGAGAGAATGAACTGTCTGCTTGTGCAAAATATGTACGAAGGCTGCGCATGATTTGCTGGGAAATCTGCTGCATGGCGGAGATAACGGTTTTGTTGATTATGGGGAAAGTGATGAACAACATTTTTCCTACGGTGTTGGAGACGAGAGGCTTTTCAACGGCAAAAATGGCGTGGAGCATTTCTCCCTGGTCATTTTTGTAAGTCAGTTTATAGTAGAGGGCTTTGCCGAAATTTTCTCCTTCATAATTTTCGTCGTCCACCTGGACTTCCAAGGCGAATATGTCCTGGATGGTTTGGGAAATTGCATGGATTAATTGTTGAAGCTCTTCCCGGTCTTGCTGAGGTTCTATAGCCTCCAGATCCCCGTGGGTGATTTTGCGGTCTTCAATCATAATATGTCCAGTCAACCATCCCATGCAAGCGCCTAGGAAATTTTCCACGGTCTGTTCCGAGTAATTGGCGCTGTTTAGCTGTCTTTCCAGTTCGGGAATTGTGATTTCCCGCATTTCTGTGTGCAAAAATTTGTGTCTCGCATAATCTGCATAGTCAATGGAACGCATGTAGGCTTCTTCTTCTGCAAAATGTTTTATAGCGTAGTTTTTGAAATATTTGATTCCCTCTTCACACACCCACCGTTTCTTTTCCTCATCGGCGTCTTTATCGTTGGTTATATTGACCATTCTGCGAATGCAGTTCATAAGTCCCTGATGGGCCGTGTCAATGATTTCCACACCTGTGTTGAAAGAATCATCCCAGACTATATCGTATTTCATCTTAAGATTAAACCTCCTGAAATTTATGCAAAATTTATGTAAATAGTATAATGGAAATCCATTTCTCTGTCAAATACTTTGCGGATTATCCGGCATTGATTTATGGCGCAATTAGCGATATACTGGGAAAGATTACTGGAGGCGTGTGATAATGGATGTTACGAAAGAAAAAATGATTGGGAAAGACGATGCATAAAGCGCGGGAAGTTTTAAAACACTATTTTGGATATGAACAGTTTCGGGAGGGGCAGCTGGAGCTGATTGAAGCGATCGGGCAGGGACAGGACGCGCTGGGCATTATGCCCACGGGGGCCGGGAAATCCATGTGTTTTCAGATTCCCGCGTTAATGCTGGATGGAATTACGCTGGTGATCTCACCGCTGATTTCCCTTATGACAGACCAGGTGCGGGCGCTGAACCAGGTGGGCGTCCACGCGGCCTTTCTCAACAGTTCCCTGACGGCAGGGCAATATCAAAAGGCGCTGGGACTGGCCAGGCAGGGACGGTACAAAATTATTTATGTGGCCCCGGAGAGGCTGGAAACCCGGGGATTTCTGGAATTTGCGCTGGATGCGAAAGTGAACATTTCCCTGTTGGCGGTGGACGAAGCGCATTGCGTTTCCCAGTGGGGACAGGATTTTCGGCCAAGTTATCTGAAGATTTTGGATTTTTTGGGCAGGCTGCCCTACCGGCCTGTGGTGGGTGCCTATACAGCCACGGCCACTCCAGATGTGCGGGACGATATTCTGGATATCCTGCAGCTTCAGAATCCAAAAGTGGTGACCACAGGATTTGACAGGAAGAATCTATTCTTTTCTGTGGAAAAGCCGGCGGATAAATACCAGGCATTGCTCTCTTACCTCCATAAGAAAGAGGCGCAGGCGCCAGGGTGCAGTGGGATTATCTACTGTCTGACCCGCAAGAAAGTGGAGGAGCTTTGTTACCGGCTTCGGGAAGAAGGATTTTCTGTCACCCGGTACCATGCGGGGCTTTCTGATGAAGAAAGACAGCAAAACCAGGAGGATTTTATTTATGACCGAAGGCAGGTGATGATCGCCACCAATGCTTTTGGCATGGGCATCGATAAGTCGGACGTGCGCTTTGTGGTTCATTACAATATGCCGAAAAATATGGAGAGCTATTACCAGGAAGCCGGGCGTGCAGGCCGGGACGGGGAGCCTTCGGAATGCCTTTTGTATTATGAACCCAGGGATGTGCGGACCAACCGCTTTTTTATAGACAATAACGAGGAAAACCGGGAATTGGATGAGCAGACTCGAAAGATTGTCCAGGAGAGGGACAGGGAGCGGCTTCGGCAGATGTCCTTTTATTGCTTTGCCAGCACATGCCTGCGGGAGTATATCCTGAATTATTTTGGAGAGAAACGCTCCGGGTATTGCGGGAACTGCTCCAACTGTCTGACTCAGTATGAAGAGGCGGACATTGTCAGAGAGGCGGGCTGCATCCTGTCCTGCATACAGGCCAATGGGACGTCTTATGGCATTACCATGATCGTGGACATCCTGCGTGGGAGTAAAAGCCAGAGGCTTCTGGGCAAAGGGATGGACAAAAACCCGGAGTACGGAAAGCTGTCCCATCTGTCGGTGACGAGGCTGCGCCAGATCATTCAGGAGCTGGCCATGCAGGAATACCTTGCCATAAGCGATGGCGATTATCCGGTGTTGTATCCTGGAGAGCGGGCAAAAGGCTTTTCAACAGATGCGCCGCTGACCATGAAGCTGGCGAAAGAACTGGAAGAGGACAGAGCGGAAAATCTGCCGCGAAAGAGAAAGAAGAAAACGGCGGCCGCCGCGCTGTCCGAAGCGGACAACCATTTATTCGAAAGCCTGCGCGCGCTGCGCAGGGAAATCGCCCAGGAAGAGAATGTGCCGCCTTATCTTGTGTTTTCCGATAAGACGCTGGCAGACATGTGCGTGAAAAAACCACAGAATAGAGAACAGATGCTGGAAGTGTCCGGGGTGGGTGAATATAAACTGGAGAAATACGCGGACCGATTCCTTGCCTACATACATCAAGGAAAAAAATAGAAAAAAATAAGTTGCCTGGAAAATAAGATGTAGTTATAATAGAAAATGGAAATGTAGACAATGTGCGTCTGGAATCAGTCCGATTCCGAGAGCGCATGACGAGATAAAGGAGGCATATTCTTATGGTAAATCATGTAACGGATTCCATTTATTATGTAGGCGCCAATGATCACGATATAGATTTGTTTGAAGGCCAGTATGTAGTTCCCAACGGCATGGCCTATAATTCCTATGTGATTATGGATGACTCCATTGCAATTATGGATACCATTGACCAGTCCAAGACACAGGTGTGGCTGGCAAACATTAAGGAAGTGTTAAAGGATGCAAAACCCGATTATCTGGTGGTGCAGCATATGGAGCCGGACCACGCTGCGTCCATCGAGGCATTCATAAGTGAATACCCTTCTGTCACCGTTGTGGCCAGCGTGAAGGCGTTTACGATGATGGGACAGTTTTTCCCAGACATGAAACTGGAACGCACGATGGAAGTGAAGGAGGGCGATGTCCTTTCCCTGGGCAGCCATGCATTGAATTTCGTGTCTGCGCCCATGGTTCACTGGCCGGAAGTGTTGATGACTTACGAATCCAGTGAAAAAATCCTCTTTTCCGCCGACGGATTTGGAAAATTTGGGGCGCTGGACGTGGAAGAAGAGTGGGCGTGCGAAGCCAGAAGATATTACATCGGCATTGTGGGTAAGTATGGAAAACAGGTGCAGAATGTGCTAAAGAAAGCGGCTGGCCTGGATATAGCCATTATCTGCCCCTTACACGGACCTGTGCTTACGGAAAACCTGGGCTATTATCTGAATTTGTACGACATCTGGTCCAGTTACCGGGTAGAAAACGAGGGTGTTTGCGTCTGCTATACATCGGTTTACGGACATACGAAAGCCGCTGTGGAATTGCTGTGCCAGAAACTGGAGGCGGCAGGCGCGCCTAAAGTTGTGTGCCATGATCTGGCCCGGTGTGATATGGCGAAAGCGGTGGAAGACGCTTTTCGTTACGACAAGCTAGCGCTGGCCACCACTACTTACAATGCGGACATTTTCCCATTTATGAAGACGTTCATCGACCATCTGGTGGAGAGAGGCTACCAGAACCGCACCATTGCATTTATAGAGAATGGTTCCTGGGCGCCGCGGGCCATCCAGGTTATGAAAGAGGCGTTCAAAGACTCCAAGGACATTACATTTACGGAGAACAACGTGACCATCCGTTCCGCCATGAACGACGCCACCAAAGAAGAGCTGGCGGCTCTGGCGGCTGAGCTGGTGGATTCCTATTGCGTGGCAGACCACGTGGAAGCGGACAACATTGACCCCACTGCTTTCTTTAACATCGGTTATGGATTGTATGTGGTGACCACCAACGACGGAAAGCGGGACAACGGATTCATCTGTAACACGGTGACGCAGCTTACCAGCACGCCCAGCCGGATTGCGGTGACGGTAAATAAAAACAATTATTCCTGTGAGACGATTTCCAAGACAGGGGTGTTAAATGTGTCCACGCTGTCCAACAATGCGCCGTTTTATATTTTCGAGAAATTCGGCTTCCAGTCGGGTAAAAATGTGGACAAGTTTGAGGGATTTCGGCATGTGCACCGCAGCGCCAACGGAATGCTGTTTCTGGACAAATATGCCAACGGGTACATCTCTGCGAAAGTGAAAGATGAAATTGATCTGGGCACCCACAAAATGTTCATCTGTGACGTGACGGAAAGCGCCGTGCTCTCCAAGATAGAGACCATGACCTATGCGTATTACCACAGCAATGTGAAGCCGAAACCCGATGCGGACAAAAAAGGCTTCATTTGCAAAGTTTGTGGCTATATCTATGAGGGCGATGAGCTGCCGGAAGACTTCATCTGCCCGCTGTGCAAACATGGCGCGGAAGACTTTGAGCGTTTGGAGTGATGGCGAACCGCGTTAGGAATCCCTGAGTGCATGCCGCCTGTTTGGCGGCGGACTTTCACAGTAAGGAGTGTCGATTATGGCTGTAAAAGTAAAAAATGTAATGGAAGATATTGTGATTGGACGGATGGACAGCATTCTTCAGAAATCTGGGTGCTGCCAGTGTGACCAGTGCCAGTCGGACGTGGCGGCGTTCGTCTTAAGCAAGTTAAAGCCCAAATATGTATCCACGGTGAGTGGGGAGCTTTTTTCCAAATCCGTGCAGATGGACCCGTCTGTGGAAAATGAGATGGTGCTTCTGATTGCGGAGGCAGTGCAGTTGGTTATGGAGAAGCCGAGACATTAATTAAAAAGAATATGTGTTTATTATAAACAACAGATGTTGGATATTCAGACAGCAATCAAAAGTAATGCTAAAAAATTTTGTTGAACCGATGTACGCCGAACGGAGCGTGCTGGCAATGTAAGAGGGCGGAGAAAATCCGCTCTCTTATAATATAAGCAGTCGATAATAATCCCATTTTGCATATTCTGAACAAACTTAGAATGTTTTGCAATTACCTGGAAGAAAGATGCTCTAAAATCACAGATGCCGATAATAAAACACAGCCAACTGGGTCCGGTCCCGAAGCTCCAGCTTATCCAGAATAGCGCTTAAGTAATTGCGCACCGTGCCCTCGCTCAAAAACATTTTTTCCGCGATTTCTTTATTATTCAGTCCATCGGCCACCAGCCGAATCAGTTCATATTCCTTTTCGGATATCCCCAGACTTTCATAGGGAAAATCCCCTTTCTTTTGCAACAGTTCCGGTATCCGGGAGATGATTTCCCGGCCGAATACGGTCTGGCCGTTACAGACGGCGAAGAGAGCCGGGACGATGCTTTGATAATCTGTTTTCAGAAGATAGCCTTTCACGCCGATTTTCAGCGCCTGCACAATATATTCATCGTCGGAAAATGTGGTCAACAGCAGAATCTGCGCCTGGGGATGGCGGGAGAGGATGCGCTGGGATGCGTCCAGCCCGTTCATGCCTTTTATTCGGATGTCCATCAGAAGTACGTCCGGCTGGTGAGTTTCATACAGGCGCAGCGCTTGCGCGCCGTCGGTTCCTGTGGCGCAGACGCAGAGGGAATTGTTGGCTTCCAGAATGGTCTTTAAGGCGGTGGACACAAGAACGTCGTCATCAATAATTGCGATTTTCATAGAGGCTCCTTTCCTTTTTTCGGTATGGTGATAAAGATCTGAAATCCGTTTTCCCGGTAAATCTGCATGGTCCCGCCCAGGCTGTGGACCCGGTCCCCGGTATTTTCCAATCCCAGTCCAGGGTGGGACGGAGATTCCTGAATGTTTCCGTTATCCTGAATGGAAAGCTGATAAAGGCCAGGATGTTCCCGCAAGATAACTTGCGCCTGGTTGGCGTTACTGTGTTTGGCAATGTTATGTAGACTTTCCTTGACAATGGCAATGAAACAGTATTTTATCTCAGTGGGAACTCGGCGGCTCATATCGAACTCCAGCGTGATTGGGCAGAAAGAGAAGGAAGCTGTCAGGCGTTTCAGGGTTTCTTTTAAATCCACCGACTCGTCGTGGAGGTTGTGGACGCTTTGCCGGATGTTGTCCATGGCTCCGTGCAGGGTGTCCTCCAGTTGATTTAAGGACTGTTCAAGGCTTGGGTCCCCATTGATGGTTCTCACAGCCCCGGTCATCAAAATGGAACAGGACAGCATGTGCCCCACATGGTCGTGGATTTCCCGGGCGATGCGGTTTCTCTCCTTTAAAGTGGCTGCATAGATTTCAGCGTCCTGGTTTCTTAGAAGCGCTTGGTTCTTTTCCTTCAGCAGCAGGTTCAACTCCCGGCTGTCGTCCCGAATCTGGCGGCGTTGTTCTTCCAGAGAGACGATGGCGCTGGTCCGGCGCTGGAGCAAGAATGCGGCGGCCAAGCCAGGAATCTGAAATAGAATCAGAGACGATGCGCCCAGTTGCCACTGATACAAGCACAGGATCAGAAACAATACAAGGCCCGGATAATTTCTATACAGCAGCAGCGCATACAGAACCACGGGGGAGAAGCACAAGAGCCGGGGGTAAAAACACGCGCCGAAAAGAAACAGGATGGAGAAAATCCCCCGAATGGCGCGGCGCCGCGGATGGCTGCTTAAAGTGATGAATATGACGCAGCTAAGGAATCCGGCAATAAATATAATGTCGGGTTTGTAAAAAAACAGTCCGCTAAAAGCAAACAACAGCAGAACGCTTTGGTCTTCAATGGTTTTCATATTTGTATATCCATATAACTCTTGAGAAAATTTTTGTGAAAATCGTGGCGCTTCTATTATAGAACTTTCCCGTTGGCACAGCAAGTAAGACTGCGCATCTTTTTTCTTCAAAAATTCATGACATCTGTCACAAAAAAACTGACGGCCGACACTTCTATGCGAAAAAGATTTGGATTATACTGCAAACATAGGTAATTGCGAGGAGGGAACGCGGATGATTGAAATACAAAACCTGGTAAAGCGATACGGAAATCTGCTGGCTCTGGATCATTTGAATCTGAACATAAAAGAAGGGGAAGTCTTTGGCCTGCTGGGGCCCAATGGGTCCGGTAAGACGACGGCCATCAACTGTATGCTGGCTCTTTTGAAGTACGACAAAGGCTCCATTACCATTATGGGCAAACCCATGCATCCAGACAGCTATGATTTGAAAAAGGACATTGGCGTGGTGATGCAGGATGTGGCTGTATTTGACCAGATGACCGTCAGGGAGAATATTGATTATTTCTGCGGCCTGTATATCCGGGAAAAAGCAAAGCGCAGACAACTGGTGGAAGAGGCCATCCGGTTTGTGGGGCTTGAGGATTATACGAAAGTAAGGCCAAAGAAACTATCCGGCGGTCTGCAAAGGAGGCTGAACATCGCCTGCGGCATTGCCCACCGCCCCAAGTTGATTATTCTCGATGAACCTACAGTGGCGGTGGACCCCCAGAGTAGAAACAAGATTCTGGAGGGTATTCTGGAACTGAACCGTCAGGGGTCCACGATCATCTATACATCCCACTATATGGAAGAGGTAGAACAAATTTGCAGCCGAATTGCCATCATTGACCATGGCCGCGTGCTGGCGTCAGGGACCAAAGAAGAACTGAAAAATATGATTAAGACAGGGGAGACGATTACCATTGAGGCAGTGGCTCTGGAACAGACGCATCTGGAGGAAATCCGGGCGCTGCCCCATGTCTTTGACGTGTCTTACCAGGAGCAGAAGTTGGTGATTCGTTGCAGCAGGGCCAGGCACAATCTGGTGTGCGTGCTGAATTACCTGCAGGGAGAGGATATCGCCTTTGGAAAAGTTTTTTCAGAGCTTCCCACGTTAAATGATGTGTTTCTGGAAATCACTGGAAAGGCGCTGCGGGATTAAAGGAGGCGGATGTTATGCATTTACTGAAATATCGGATTTTGCAGACTGTGCGAAGGGGGAGCGTCATGTTCTGGGCGCTGGCTTTCCCTATTATATTGGGCACGTTTTTCTACATTTCCTTTGGCAGCGGGGATATGGGGGAGGATATGGAGATGATTCCGGTGGCTGTGGCGTTGGACGGGGGAGAATCTGTCTATGCGGAAACTTTCCTGGAATTTCTGGATTCCATGGATGGGGATATTCTTCGGGTCACGCCCATGACAGGAGAAGAAGCCAGGGAAGCGTTATTAGCGGATGAAGTGGCCGGGATTTTTCACTGCAAAGAAACCCCGTCTTTGACTGTGGCCGGATCGGGCATCCGTCCCAGCATTCTCAAATCTCTGATGGACAGCTATGATAAAAATGCGGCCATGTTTGCTCTGATAGCCCAAGAACATCCGGAAGACATGGGCCGCGCGGCGGCCGCCATGAGTCAGTGGCGGGAGATGACCGAAGACGTGGGCGTAAAGGGTAGGACCATGGACCCAAATGTTACGTATTTTTTTGCGCTGATTGCGTATGCCTGTCTAAGCGGAGCGTTTCTGGGGGTGCAGTCCAGCGTGGATACGCAGGCCAATTTGTCGGCGCTGGGGGCGCGCAGGAGCATAACGCCCACCCATAAGCTTTTGCTGACGCTGACGGATATGCTGGCTCTGTTTTTCATCCATTTTTGCAATGTGTTGATTCTGACGGCATATATCCGATTTGTGTTGGGAATTGATTTGGGCAGCGACATGCCGTCTATTGTGCTGGTGGAGTGGATGGGAAGCATGATTGGAATTTCTCTGGGAATCCTGTTGGGCAGCGTCAGTCGTCTGGCCCTGGGGATGAAGATGGGGCTGTGCGTGCTGGCCACCTTGTTTCCTGGGTTCCTGGCGGGGCTGATGTTTGGCCAGATGAAAGATGTGATTGAACACCATTGTCCGTTGGTGAACCGAATCAATCCGGCGGCTGTATTAAGTGATGCTTTTTACAGCATTAGCGTGTACAACGATGGAGAAAGACTGGCGCGCAGCGTTGGGATTCTAGGCGTTATGAGCGTGGCCATGGTTTTGGTATCTTATCTTGCCGTAAGGAGGGTGCGCTATGATAGTATTTAAATGTTTTTTGCGGATGGCCCAAAGAAACGCAGGGTTGATGATTTTGTATTTTTGCATTTTTCTTACCATCTGCATAAGCATGCAATTTCTCACAGACGGAAAGGGAGTGGAGGATTTCCAGGAGGAAAGTCTGAATGTGGCGGTGATAGACCGGGACGGAAGCGCGCTTGCCCGGGAACTGACGAAATATTTGGGTCAGCGTCATCATCTGATTGATATGCCAGATGATCCAGACGTGATTCAGGAAGAGTTGTTTTATAGGAATGTCCACTATGTGGCGATTATTCCAGAGGGGTTTGTGGGAAAATTGCAGACGATCAAGATTCCAGGCGCCAGCAGCGCGTTCTATGTGGATCAGCAGGTGAACCAGTTCCTGAATCGGGTAAAAGTGTTGGAAGCGGCAGGATTTCAGGGAGAAGAGATTTATGAAAAAGTGGCGGAGATAGAAGAAGCCAAGACAGAGGTGAAGCTTCTGGACAAAAACGGCCATGGGGGCGTTTGGGCGCCCTATGCCTATATGTTTCAGTATATGCCTTACATCATTCTTTCCATTATCTGTTATGTAATCGGTTACATTATGATTGGATTTCGCAAAAGGGACGTGCGCCGCCGCATGAATTGCGCGTCCATGCCGCCCCAGCGGCAAAACGCCCAGTTGGTCTTGGGGTACCTGGTTTTGGGCGTAGGGGTCTGGGCAGTGTGCATGCTGATGCCCATTATCTTATATGGAAAGGACTGTCTGGCGGATTCGAATATGCCCCTTTACATGGCGAATGCGCTGGCCGTAACCTTGGTTTCCTTGGCGATCGCTTTTGTGGTGGGCGCAGTGGCCCACAAAGAGGTGGTGATAAGCGGCGTTGTCAATGTGATTTCTCTGGGCATGAGCTTCGTCTGCGGCGTGTTCGTGTCCATGGATGTGCTGGGAAAAGGGGTTCGGACATTTGCCCAGTTTCTTCCTTTTTACTGGTATGAAAGCGTAAATCAGATTCTGGCCATGAATGCATCTTTTACGGCGCAGCAGCAGTGGGATGTCTGGAAAGGGCTGGGGATACAGGGGTTATTTGCGGCGGCGATTCTCAGTGTGGGATTGGTTTTGGACGCCAATCGGTCCTAAAGTATGTTTGAAGCCCCATTAGGCTATCTGTAAGCTTTCGTTCCGTTCTGTGAATATTTGGTTGGGTAGTCTGCTATATTATGCCTAAATGGATACAAATTGTGATATGCAATTGACAGAAAGTGGTTCTCAGACATGTTCTAAAGCATTCTGGGACTTGATTTTTACAGAAATATTTGATATAATAAGCTACGTTATAATGATAGAAGGGAATCATTATATCTTCAGTGCAGTTGGATAAGCTGTAATACACAAAACCTAGGGGACAATAAGGGGAAAAATATTACAAGAACATTGTAAGGAGATCCGCCAAAGGACTTTGTGTGAAGAATATGAAGAGAAGAAGAATAAGAAGGAAACGAAATAGGAGAAGGATTCGGGCTGTAAGGCGCATGTATACGCTACTGACTATAGTGGCAATGTTATCATCTTTCTTTATGGTTGTTTTCTTAATCAGGAAAACCCCTGCCAATACTTCGAAGGGTGAGCAGGCTGTTGTTGCGTCTGCGGAAAAGGAAGTTATGGCAAGCGAAACCCTTACCAGCGAAGGGGGCATTGTATCTACTGGAATTTCAGGAGTTGTGAATGGGATTTACGTGACGGAAATGCCAGACTATCCCATCCGCAAGATTGGAAGCAGCTATGAAGCGGTGATTGTAGGGCAGAGAGCCTCTCAGGCCATGACCGTCAGCGCCATATCGGTGGGCGAAAGTGTACAGGCATCGGTGGAGAATCTCAGTTATTTCTCCCAGAGCCGGGCATCGTCGTCTACGGTTATGTCGGATGTGGACTACGAGACGCTGCTGAGCATAGTGGAAGCGGAAGCGGGTGGAGAGGATATGAAATCCCGGATTTTAGTGGCCAATGTAATCCTGAACCGTGTGAAAGATCATCATTTTCCCGACACAGTTTCAGAAGTGGTTTGGGAGAGGAATAACGGCGCGACGCAGTTTTCACCGACAGAAGACGGTAGAATAGGCACTGTCGAGATTTCAGAAATGACAAAAGAGGCAGTCAGACAAGTTTTAGAGGGCTTGGATTATGCCAAGGGAGCGTTGTTTTTCGTGGCGAAAGATCAGGCATTGGAGAGCAATGTGGACTGGTTTGAGTCGGATTTAAAACTGTTGTTTGAACACGGTGATCATGCTTTTTATACTTATCCCTGAAAAGTGTTTTATTCAGCTAGAGATTAGAGTTCTGCTTTGTAGGACTGGCATTGATACAGAGCGGACAGAGCAGGGCTTTGGTTTCTAACTGGACGAAATGCTATTGTACAGAAGAATCGAAAACGGAACCCGGAGGAGGCAGTGGCTTTTTCCGGGTTTTTTGTAATATCAGAGAAAGAGGAATTAGCGGTTATTGTTGAAAAAGCGTTCGGTACTGGATGTGCAAGATATTGGAATCTATGAAATTCTGGATTTTGACGGTATTCGCTTTGCCCTTCGCAAAGAATCAGTCATTTTTGTGGATTTTATGGAATGGATTGCAGGGGTGCGGGAAGCGGCTGTAGAGGCGCGACAGGCACTGGCCCGTACGACATACTCTAAAAAAGATATTAAATTTTTCTATCGCACTGGCATATTGGGATGAAGTATTATATAATATGTATAAGCCGTCGAGAGGCTCAATCAGAATAACAAATACAACAGATATAGCCGTGGGAGGAAGGGAAATGGCAGGAGTAAAGGAATTAATACGTACAGAGGGCAATGGGAGTATCAGTTTTGGAGATTATGAACTGGATAAAAAATCCAAAGTATCCGATTTTGATCACCAGGGAGATATGTATAAGGTAAAGACCTTTAAAGAGATCACAAAATTAGAGCGAAATGGCGTTTTCGTCTACGAATCTGTTCCAGGAACGGCTGTATTTGAATTGGAACAGACAGATGGCGCTATGAGTTTTCGCGTGGAAGGATATGGCGATTCCCAGATTACGGTGGAGCTGGAAGAGAGCATGGATTACGAGATTTTCATCAATCAGGAGAGCATTGGCAAGATGAAGACCAACCTGGGAGGAAAACTTTCCTTCAGCGCAGAATTGGGAAATGGGGCGATTGCGCAAGTTAAGATTGTAAAATTGTAATTTCCGTACAGATGAAATAAAGTGGAGGGGGTGTTGCAGGTTTTGTGACGCCCTCTTTTTGTATATGAATTTACAGGAACATACACTATAGATAGTCAATAGATGGAAGGGAGAGGAGAAGTTGGCAAAAGGAAAGAAGACGGCGTTTTTTTGTCAGAGTTGTGGTTATGAGTCGGCCAAGTGGATGGGGCAGTGTCCCGGGTGCAAGGAGTGGAACACATTTGTGGAGGAGTTGCCTGTTTCCAAATCCACAGGAAAAAGCGCGGGAAACACAGTGGTAAAAAACGACCCAGTTTCGCTGCGGCAAATAGACCTTAAGGAAGACGCCAGCCTAAGCAGCGGTCTGGTAGAGTTAGACAGGGTGTTGGGCGGTGGGATTGTGGAAGGGTCACTGGTTTTGGTAGGCGGCGATCCGGGCATTGGAAAATCTACGTTGCTTTTGCAGATGTGCCGCCATCTGGCGCAAAAAGGCATAAAAGTTTTGTACATATCTGGAGAAGAATCTCTGCGGCAGATTAAGCTGCGGGCTAGGCGGATCGGGGAATTCACCGATGATCTGTTGCTTTTGTGCGAAACCAGTTTGGGTGTAATCGAACAGGTGATTGAGCGGCAGAAACCACAGGCGGTGATTATAGACTCCATCCAGACCATGTATAATGAGGAAATCGCCTCAGCCCCTGGCAGCGTATCCCAGGTCCGGGAATCCACCAGCGTCCTGCTGCAGATCGCCAAGGGAAAAGGCGTCTCCATATTTATTGTGGGACATGTGACCAAGGAAGGGAATGTGGCCGGTCCGCGGGTGCTGGAACACATGGTGGACACGGTGCTGTACTTCGAAGGGGACAGGCACGCGTCCTACCGGATCTTAAGGAGTGTGAAGAACCGTTTCGGCTCCACCAACGAAATCGGCGTGTTCGAGATGCGGGACACGGGGCTTGTGGAAGTGAAAAATCCGTCGGATTTTCTGCTGGACGGACGGCCTCAAGACGCGTCGGGCTCGGTGGTGGCCTGTTCTATGGAAGGAACCCGGCCTATACTCATAGAAGTGCAGGCGCTGGTCTGTAAGACGAACTTTGGGATACCCAGAAGAACGGCGGCGGGAGCGGATTTTAACCGGGTGAACCTGCTGATGGCAGTGCTGGAGAAAAGGCTGGGATTGAACCTGGCTAACTGCGACGCTTATGTGAACATTGCCGGGGGCATTAAGATGCACGAGCCAGCTATTGATTTGGGCATTGTGCTGGCAGTGATTTCCAGCTACCGGGACCGTCCCATCCCGGATTCGGTGATTGCCTTCGGGGAAGTGGGCCTAAGCGGGGAAATCCGGGCGGTGAGCATGGCCGAGCAGCGGGTGCAGGAGGCCAAGAAACTGGGCTTTGAGACGGTGATTTTGCCGAAAGTGTCTCTAAAAACTGTGGATAAAATAAAAGGAATCCGTCTTCTGGGTATCCAGAGCCTGAAGGAAATCAAGACCCTTGGATTTCTGGACTAAAATAGTAGAAATTATTGATTTTGTGACGGAAATGGACTATAATAGAAATAGAAAATATCAAACTAGGTAAAACGGAGCGCAGAACCGCCTTCAATTCGCTCTTTAATTTATCTATTTTGCAAACTCTCTTTACGAAATGGGTGTTTTGTAATTGCCTAATAGAAAGTCAAGTGGAAGGAGGCTAAGACAGTGAAAAGTTATTATGAGATATTAGGGGTGAAACCGGACGCAACCCAGGAGGAGATTAAGAAAGCCTATCGAAAGCTGGCGAAAAGGCACCATCCGGATTCCAAAGATAACAATTCGGCGTCCAACGCCAAATTCCAGGAAATATCAGAGGCGTACGCCACATTGTCAGACCCGGAGTTGCGGCGAAAATACGATTATCTGGGACATGAAACTTATCGGAAAATGGGGCCGCAACAAAAGAGTGATGATTCTGGATACGAGACCGCAGACGGGCACTGCGGCGCCTGCGACATGGGCAGGAAGAAGAAAGAAGAGGATGAAGGGCCGCCGCCTAAGAGCATCCGCATGGCCGTTCATCTGACTTTGGCGGAGACCTTGCGGGCAGTGGAAAAGACCGTGACCTTCTATATCAAGGAGAAGTGCCCGCAGTGCCAGGGAGAAAATGCGGGTATAGAATATTACGAATGTCCGGTGTGCAATGGAAAAGGCCGCGCGGTGCAGTTTGAATCCAACTGGGGTTACAAAGTGCGCCGGGAAGTATTCTGCAACACATGCCGGGGAAAAGGAAAGATTCCCAAGGAGATTTGTCCCGAATGCCATGGACTGGGGTACAAGGAGAAGAAGTGGCAATTTCGGGTGAAGATCCCTGCGGGTTCTTACGAGAGGCAGTATTTCTTCCTGCAGGATATCGCCTGTTGCGACGAAGAGGAAGTGGAACGGGTGCCCACCGAGGGGAAAAATCTAATCGTAATTGTTTTGGTGGATGAAGACAAACAGTTTGAGCGCAAAGGCTACCATCTCTATTCTAATTGTGACGTGGATTACACCACCCTGGTTTTGGGCGGAGAGATGAAAATCCCCACCATCGAAGGGGTTGTCAGCTACGAGATACCGGAGGGGATGCAGATTGGAAGCCGGATACAGCTTTTGAACCGGGGGTTGATCCGACCGAAGAAAATGGGAGGCCGGGGGGATCAGTACGTGACGCTGAATGTGCGAATCCCCCGCGGCCTGTCGCCGAGACAGAAACAGGCCCTGAAAGAATTTCAGAAGACTTTGCAGGAAGAGGCGTAAGCCTCCATGCAGGAGCGGGTCACCGGCCCGCTGAGATAAGATTTTTCACCCAATGTATGGACAGGCATAACGCCCATCAGGGAGTTGGTGACGAAACATTCCTCCATATGAAGCGCGTTTTCTTTTGTTATAATCCGTTCCGTGACGGAAAAATGTTCCAGAATAAAGCGGCGCAGGATGCCGGGGAGCAATCCGCAGGAGGTGGGAGGGGTATAGAGTCTGCCGTTTTGGGCAAAGAAAATATTGGTGGCGGTTCCCTCACAGATCTCTCCGCGGCTGTTGCAGAAAATCCGTTCATCCTCCCCGGACGCGGTGGCGCGGCGCCTTTCCAGGATGCAATCCCCATAATTGAAAGTTTTGTGGCGCACCAGAGGGGAGGTTTCGTTACGGTAAACGCTGCTGTAAGCCAGCCGAAACCCGGCTTGGATTTTTTCGGGGGTATAGGGATTGGGCCGCAGGGTGAAAATTATGTTTTCGTCGGAGACCATAATTTTCATCCCGCATCCTTTTGTCCGCTGGGAAGATAGCCAGGAAAGGACCTGGAATTTTTCTACAGACGGTTGTTTTATATGCAATTCCTCCACAGAGTGGTTGAGCCGCTTTAGATGCCAGTCCAGGAACAGGGGGGCGCCCCTCTGTATAGCAATGGTTTCAAAAACCCCCAGGCCAAACTGATAGCCTTCATCCAGTGTAATTTGCATAGCATTTCTCTCCATGATTTCTTCAAACGCAGTTCAGCGACCGCAGCAGCGCCTGCGCCTTCTGTAAAGTCTCTTCGTATTCAAATTCCAAATCCGATTCATAGGTAATTCCGCCGCCAACGCCCAGATGGTAGACGCCGTTTTTGTGTACAGCGGTACGGATGACAATGTTCAGGTCGCATCCTCCGTCCAGGGACAGATAGCCGATGGACCCGGTGTACAGATTGCGCCGGCTGTGCTCCAGCTGGTCAATCAGTTCCATGGCCCGCAGTTTGGGCGCGCCGGTGATGGAGCCTCCGGGGAAAGTCGCCTCCAGCAGATCCATGACGGTCAGTTCTGGACGTAGCGCCCCGGTTATATTCGAAATTAGATGAAAAACAGTGGCGTAGGCTTCCACCGAGAACAATTCCGTTACCTCTACACTGCCTGGAACGCAGACGCGGTTCAAATCGTTTCGTTCCAGGTCTACAATCATCAGAAGCTCGCTTTTGTCCTTGCCAGATTGGATAAGCTCTTGCCTCAGCGCGGCGTCTTCTTCAGCCGTGGCGCCCCGCTTTCGGGTTCCCTTGATGGGTCGGGTCTGGATTACGCCGTTTCGCATCTGAAGGAAACGCTCCGGGGACGCAGACACAATCTGGAAGTCGCCATAATTTAAGTATCCGCCAAAGGGCGACGGATTGCAGGCGCGAAGATTTTGAAACATTTCAAAAGGCGGCATGGCGCTGGCAATCTTAAGCTGTTGGGTCATGTTGGCGATGTAGATATCCCCTTCTATAATATAATGAATCATCTGTTGCACAGCGTCCATGTAATCCTGTTTGGTGAAATTGGCAGTAACCGTGGCGTTTTCTTTCACTGATTGTGAGGAAGAAATGGTTTTTTCCGCCTGGGCAAGCAGTTCTTTCATTCGAGACATGGAGGCGTTCGCGTCATGCTCGTGACTGTTGGCCACCAGACACAGGCGGCGCTTGTGGCAGTCCTCAATAATGAAGCTGTCGTAAAAAACCAGAACGCAATCTGGAATATCCAGTTCTTTTGGGTGGCGCGAGGCCACGCCTTCTTTTTCGCGGCCGTAATCGTATGAAAAATAGCCGATTGCGCCGGATGTCAGCGGCAGATCTGTATCGTTTTCCTCCCAGTGGGTTTTCAGGTAATTTTTTACCCAGGACTCAAAGGAATCACTGGAGGTCTTGCCATTGACGGTGAACGGTTCCCCCTTCACCAGTTTCAGATACGGGTCCAGGCCGATGATGGAGTAGCGGCCCAGTTGGTTTTGCAGGGAAGAGTCCAGAAAAACAGTGTCTTCTTGGCGCTGCACCTGGGCGAAAATCCGCTCCATAGGCGGGTATTGTCTAAATTCCTGCATAAGCCGCATAGCCAGTCACCCACCTTTCGCATATTTTGTGGAAATTCATCAGCAGTTCATGGCCGAACTGGGTCAGGACCGCTTCTGGATGGAATTGTACGCCGTAAATAGGCATGGCGCGATGGGTGATGCCCATGATTTCTCCGTCCGAACTCCAGGCGCTGACCTGGAAACAGGAAGGCAAATCTTCTTGCGAAACCACTAAGGAGTGGTAGCGGGTGACCTCAAAGGACGCGGGCAGATCCAGAAACAGGTCTGTATTGTTATGGCGCAAAGGGGTGATTTTCCCGTGCATAGGCCGCCGTCCTTTGCAGACTTTGGCGCCGAAGGCATGTCCGATGATCTGATGACCCAGACATACGCCCAGGATCGGGATTCGGTTTTGGAATTCTTGTAGAATTTGGATGGATTCCGCTGCATCCGCTGGGCGTTTGGGACCGGGGGAGAGGATGACGCCCTGTGGTTTTAAAGCGTAGATTTCCTCAATGGAGGCCGCGTCGGCCCGCCGGACAAGCACATCCTGGTCCGCTTCTTTCAGATAGGCGGACAGGTTGTAGACAAAAGAATCGTAATTATCGATGATATAATACATAAAAACAGACCCTCCTTACTTTAAAAATGTTTACAGTCGTTATCCCAAATATTAGTAAGTTTAGGTCCGTAACCTGCATTATTTTGTTTTTTCTAATTTATTTTACGGCTTTTGAAAGTGAATGTCAATATGCATAATTTGGACCTGTATAAATGGATTGAATACGAAACTGTTTTTGTATATAATAGTAAGATAGCGTCAGGCGTTTGGTCAAAAGAGAAAAGGAGGATCATGGAAATGGCAGCCCAGATAAAACCGCGTATCGACATTTACGACCCTGTGGAATTAAAGAACGCATTGCCCCTTCGCACACCCTATGTGATTCACATAGATCCCTGCGACACCTGTAATTTTCACTGTAAATTCTGTCCTTCGGGAAACATTTCCCAGATAAAAAGCATTCAGGGACGGGGGCATGGCCCCATGAGTTTCCAGGTATACCGAAACCTCATCGACGGCATCTGTGAATTTGAAGAGAAGGTGAAGGTAATCCGGCTGTACAAAGAGGGAGAGCCTCTTTTGAACCCGCGTTTTGCGGACATGGTGCGCTATGCGAAAGAGTCCGGCTGCTGTGAGCGAGTGGACACCACCACAAACGCGTCCATGCTCAAGCCGGAATTAAGCCGGAAAATCATCGACGCGGGGCTGGACAGAATCAATATATCCATTGAGGGCGTGAACGCGGCGCAATATATGGATTTCTCCGGATATAAAATCAATTATGATTCCCTGGTGGAAAATATCGCCTATTTCTATGAACATCGCGGCCAGTGCGAGATGAACATAAAGATTAATGGAGACATTTTAACCAAGAGTCAGGAGGAGGAATTTTTCAAAATTTTTGGCGGCGTCACAGACGGAATTTCTGTGGAGCATGCCATTGATTACTGGCCTAAATACGAAGAAATGCAGGTGGAGGTCAACGATGAAATCGGGCTTTTAGGGGGAAAATCCAAAGAAGTGCAGGTATGTCCATATGTATTTTATGAGATGGCGATTAATTCCAATGGCACCTATAGCCTTTGTCGGTTTGACTGGAATCATTCCATGATTATGGGGCAGGATCTCACATACCAGTCGCCGAAAAAAGTGTGGAACAGTACGGTATTGTGGCAATTTCAGAACGCATTTTTGCGCAGGGAACGAAAGCTTCTTACGGTGCTGCTCTGTCCAAAATGTGGGATCTTGAAACAGGGAGTTCCGGAAGATATTGATGAATTCGCTCAAGAGATTTTGGAGAATATGTGATATATTTTCAAGGAGAGGTAAGCAAGTCTTTCATCCCCATGGCGGAGGCGGAAGTCCCCATGATTCTACAAACTTAAGTGGAACGGATCGATAAGGCGGCCATTTAAAACATGTGGAAAATACAGGATTTGCCGGAAGATAATGGGAATACGCAGGCGGTGTATTATAATTGGAATGAATATGTTTAGAAGATTAAAGCTCCTTTTTAGCGGCAATGTGTGGCGAAAGGGGGCCTTTTATGTTCAATTATGAAGTCGAATGGTTTGTATTGGCGGCCAAGCCAATTTATACAAATCTTATTGCACTAAGTAGAAATTTAGTGTAATATATTAATATGCGGCCCAGTGGAGTTGAGGTTTTGTAATTGAAGTAACTGTAAATGGCATGGGTGGTCAAGAATTATTTTCCATCTAGGAAAAATAAGTCCATAGTCTGTTTTCAAGCTGTTTCAGGCTATAAACTTATTGTACGAGGAGTATAAATGGATGACTTATGATTAATAAAAGAGAGTCTTTGTCAGATATCGCATATAAAAAAATAGAAAACATGATTGTTTTTTCGAAGATACCTGCCGGGTGTATCAAAACTGAGAAAGAACTGAGCAAACAACTGGACATTGGACGAATGCCAGTGCGGGAAGCGATCATTCGTCTATCACTGGAAAACGCTGTGCGAATCATCCCGTATAAAGGAATTTATTTTCCGGAAATTGATTTAAACGAGTTTTTTCTTCAACTGGAGACCAGGCGCGTCCTAGAGGCGCTTATGGCCGGAAAAGCCGCTAAATTTGCCAATTCCCATGAGCGAGAAGAATTGTTGACCCTTGGAGATCAATTTCGGGACGCTGTGCTGGACAACAACGTGGTGTTGGCCATGGAGTTAGATAACGATATGAACAAATGTATGGAAGAATGCTGCAGGAATCCATTTATCGGCCACGCCTTGCAGCCCTTGTACTTATCTGGGAGACGTCTGTACTACCGCAATTTCTACAGCAACCGTCAGAGCACTTTAGACATTGCATACGCCCATCGCGAGCTGGCGCATGCCATATCAAAAGGAGACGAAGATGCGGCCGTCAACGCTTCCAACAAAAACATCGACATTATTGTGCAGATGACCAGGAGCAGCATCGGAACCGACATATACAAAGTCAACAATTTATAATCCTGCGCAAAGAAAACGGGCGCATTTTCAAGATAATTGCGAAACTGATAATACCTACTTCCACGTTTGTTCAAAATAGATAAAACAGAGCTTAAAACGGTCTTTCATACGCTTGATTTTTATCTGTTTTGCTCGAACTTTGTTTACGAAATGAGCGTTTCGCAATTATCTGAATATATTGAAAAAAGAAAGGGAGAAAGCCACATGGATAAGAAACAAGCAGTATACGACGCGCTTTCCAATCAATCCATCTTGTATACCGTCATGGAGCATCCCGCCGTATATACCATGGCGGAAATGGACGAATTGGGCATCACGGAGAAAGGAGAAGTGGTGAAAAACCTTTTCGTGAGAAATGCGAAAGGAAAGGTGCACTATCTGATTATTTTGCCAAAGGACAAGAAAGCGGATTTGAAAGGCATTGCCGCAAAGCTGGGTTCCACGGCCTTAAGCTTTGCCAGTGAACAGCGGCTGGAAAAGCATCTGGGATTAACCAAAGGTTCCGTATCGCCCATGGGCGTCATCAACAATGCGGCCCACGATGTGATTGTGGTGTTTGACAAATCTTTGGAGCGGGAAGACAAAATCGGCGTTCATCCCAACGACAATACGGCCACCTTGTGGTTGCGTTTTGAAGATCTGAAAAGATTTGTGGAGTCCTGTGGAAATCAGGTGCAGGTCATCGATCTTTAATCCTATATCTTTAAATGGTATATTATAAAACGAAAAAACGGGCGAAAGCCCCTCTCCAAAAACCGGGAGTCCCATCCTATGACTTTTTGGAGAGGGGCTTTTTTGTGTGTTTTGAAGAGTGAATATACGAATTTTCCCCGGTTTTTTTAATATAATATACCGAACAATATTTTTATAATATATCAATTTTGGGCTCTTTCTGATAATAACCTTAATTTGTTGTGAATATTGCACAATATTAGGGAAATATATATGTATATTTATGCAGTTTACATATCAAAATAAATATGTTAAAGTATTTGCAAGTGATATATTACTTGAATCCAAATTGTTACTCCAAACTTTTCTCGATTGATTATGAGGTGATGGTATGATGCAAAGAAGTAATTATGTTCAAAACGGAAGTCTATGTATGCAGGTGTTTACAGAGCAGCAAAAAGAAGAAATCAACAGCGCGGCCTTAGAAGTTTTGGAACGCGTGGGCGTTGAAATACATAGCGATCAGGCATTGGAAGTTCTGAAAAAAGGCGGCGCTTATATCGATGGCAACCGGGCGCGGATTCCTGCGGCTATGGTGGAAAAGGCAATACGGAGCTGTCCTTCCCGCGTGGTAGTTGGTAACCGGGATGGCGAGCGTGTGATGTTTTTGGAAGGCAACAATTATTATTATGGCGCGGGCCCCACAGCGATCTATACCCATGATCCCATTACTGGGGAACGCCGTCTTCCCACATTGGCGGATACGGCTCGGGCTTCCCGCGTAATCGACGCGCTTCCCAACATCGATTATCAGATGGACTTTGGAACCATCACAGATGTGAAAGCTGGACTGATGGATGTGTATACATTCAAGGCCATGCTGGAAAATTCCGTAAAACCGATTGTTCACTGGGCATACAACGTGAAGAACGTAAAAGCTATGGTGGAAATGGGCGTAAAAGTGAGGGGTTCACTGCGTGCACTCCAAGAAAATCCTCTTTTTATCATTTATACAGAACCTGTAACCCCATTGGTGCACGAGTTTAATGCTCTGGATATTTCCATGACGTTGGCCGAACTGGAGATCCCCAGCATTTATACGCCAGCTCCGCAGGCCGGTGTGTCCGCTCCTATGACCATGGCCGGAACCATTGTAGTTTCCATCTGCGAGTCCTTAAGTGGATTGGTATGCCACCAGTTAGTCAAAGAAGGCGCGCCATTTATCATGGGCGGCGTAATCACAACCATGGATATGTCTACCACACAGATTACCTATGGTTCACCGGAATTTAACATCCTGGCAGCTGGCCTTTCCGAGATGGCTCACTATTACAAGATCCCGATGTTCTCCACTTCCGGATGTTCCGATTCCAAGTGCTGCGACGCTCAGCAGGCTTCTGAAATCGCCCATAACATCCTGATGGCGGCTTTAAGCGGCGGCAACCTGATCCACGACAATGGATATATGGAATCAGGAATGGCCACCTCCTTGCAGGCAGTGGTGCTCAGCGACGAGCTCATTGGCAAGGTGAAACGCATGATGCGTGGCATTCCGGTGGATGGAAGCACACTGGCCGTGGATGTAATTGAGGAAGTAGGCCCAGGAGGCAATTTCCTTTCAGAAGAACACACTCTGGAAAATTACAAAGACGAAATCTGGTTCCCAGAACTGCACAATCGTCAGAGATACGACGACTGGAAGGCAGACGGTGGCCTGACCATGGAAGAGCGGGCAAGGCGCAAAGCGGTAGATTTGATCAACAATTATCAGCCGGCGGAATTGTCAAGCGAACTGAAACAAGACTTAAACGACATTGTTGCTCAGCTTGAGAAAGAAACAAAATAATTAGTTTTTGCGTCTGATTTTCCGCATCTGCACATAAAATCAGACGCAAAAAGATTCAAGCGTGCATAATAACCGAACAGGAGGGAAATTATTTATGGCATATACTGCAACAGACCAAGAAGTCCGCACCTTCGAGGCGGCCCACGAAGAGATTCAAAAGACCATAAACTTGGGCCAGGAAATTCTCTGGCTGACACAGGAAGAATGCATCAAAGCCGGTCCGGACATTGACCTAACGCTGGAACTTACCAAACAGGCGTTGGTGGCTCATGGGCAGAAGAAATATGAGATGCCCGCTAAAATCGGCATTCACCCGTTTTCCGACGTATTTTTCCACGCCATGCCTGCCTATGTGCCAGGAAACGTGGCCTGTGGAATGAAATGGATCGAGTGCTTTCCGCGTAATCCCAAACAGTACAACCTGCCGCAGACCACTGGGTTGCTGCTGTTAAATGATATTATGACTGGCGTGCCCATCGCTGTTATGGACAGCGCCTGGCTCACCGCCATGCGTACGCCGGCAGTCACCGCGTTAGCCGCTGGAGCGCTTCATGGAAATGCCAAGACCTTTGGCATGTTCGGCTGCGGCGTGCAGGGCGTGGAACATGTGAAATTTATTGTCAAAACATTGAAACAGTTGGAGAAAATCTACATTTACGACGTTGTTCCCGAGAGAATGGATCAACTGATGCAGGAAGTGAAACCTTTTGTGGATGTGGAAATTGTGAAAGCCAAAGATCCCAAAGAAGTAGCTGAAAAATGTGAAGTGATGAGTTCGGCCACTATTATCCTGCTGGAGCCTTTAAGCGTTGTGAAAAAAGAGTGGGTGTCCAAAGGACAGACGATTCTGCCTTGTGACCTGAACACTTTCTGGGATCCGGCCATCTCTAAAGAAGCCGACAAATATATTGTGGACAGCATTCATGAACATGAGCTGTTCAACGGCATGGGATATTTCCCGGATGGACTTCCCAAAATCACATGCGAGACCGGCGAGATACTGGCCGGCCTGGAACAAGGACGCACCTCTTCGGATGAATTGATTGTGTGCAGCAACATTGGAATGTCTGTATGCGATGTAGTCATGGGCAAAGCTATCCTGGACAAAGCTATTGAGATGGGTCTGGGCAGAAAGTTGCCATTATAAAATAGAAACGTTAACGCGAATTTGGGAGGCGATGAGATGAATATTCTGGACAATATTTCTTATTATCTGCATACAGGGGCTGCGAAAGACGTGGCTTATTCTGTTCAGATAGCCATTAATGAGGGATACCCGGCAGAAGAAATCCTTCAGAAAGGGCTGCTGCACGGCATGGACATTATAGGGGAATTGTTCCAGAACGGCGATTGCTATGTCCCGGAAACCATCGTGGCTGCCCGGGCCATGAACGCCGGATTGGAGGTTTTAAAACCTCTGCTGCAAAAGCAGTGCATCGCCTCCATGGGAAAGGTTGTGCTAGGCACCGTAAAAGGCGACATGCATGATATTGGCAAGAATTTGGTGAAATTAATGATGGAGAGCAACGGCCTGGAAATTATTGACTTGGGCACGGACGTGCCTGCCGAGCAGTTTGTCCAGGTGGCGATCAACGAGCAGTGTCAAGTGATTGCCATGTCTGCGCTTTTAACCACGTCCATGGGCGCAATGAAGGAGGTCATTAAGCAGCTTGATCTTGCCAGGGTCCGGGAGAGATTTAAAGTTATGATTGGCGGAGCCCCGGTTTCCACCGCATTTTGCGAGAAGATCGGCGCAGATGCGTATACACGGGACGCCACCGCAGCGGCCAGTCAGGCTTTGAAATTTTGTAAGCCGGAGTATATGCGATAATAAAAAAATACGATTTTAAAAGAATGAGACAATAAAAGACACGGGCGGCGGAACCCATCAGTTGCGTTCCGGTGCCCGTTTTTTATTCATATGCGATTATCTAATTTATATGGCAATATGAGAGGAGGGAAGATTCATGAAACAAATATTTAACAAGATTGATAAACCAGTATTTTTGCTGCCCGCTATTTTGATGACATTTGTAGTAATCATCGGCTTTGCCGCTCCAGATCTTTTCAGCAGCGTGGCCAATGCGGCAATGGCTTTCATGCTGGATAAATTCAGTTGGTTCTATGCGCTGGGGACGTTTCTTTTGCTGGCCTTTTGCTTCTGGGCTGGGTTCAGTAAATACGGGAATATTAAACTGGGCGGCAAAGACGCCGAACCGGAAATGTCTCTGTTCAAATGGTTTGCTATCGCCGTAACGTCCGGCATCGCCATCGGCATTGTGTTTTACGGCATTGCGGAGCCTATTACTAACTTTGCCACTCCTCCAGGATTTTTAGGAATAGAAGGCCAGTCTGTGGAGGCCGCGGAAAAGGCGGTTCCCTTTACGTTTTTCCACTGGTCGTTGCATACGTACGGGGTGTACACCAGCGTGGGCCTGTGCTGTGCCTTTATTATCTGGAACGCTAAGCGAAAATTCCAGGTGAGCTCCAGTCTGTATCCGCTGATTGGCGACAAGGCCGATGGGATTTGGGGTAAAATCATCAATGGCGTGGCAGTTTTCGGTATCGTGGGCGGCATCGGCACATCCATGGGCATTGGAGTGCTCCAGCTCTCCAACGGCATCAATTATGTATTCGGCACCAATTTTTCTATGACAACCCTGGCTATATTTGTAATCGGAACTATGGCGATTATCTATATAGCGGCGGCCTGCACGGGTCTGCATAAGGGCGTGGCGATGGTCAGTAGCCTGAATATGTACGTATACATTATTATGATGGTCTGGACTGTTTTGTTCGGCGGCACCATGTTTATTCTGAACAATACCGTTTCGTCCATCGGCTCGTATCTGGGAATGGTTATCCCTCAATCTTTCTACCTGGAACCGGCGATGCAGACCGGGTGGGTACAGAACAATTCCATCTTTTATTGGGCATGGTGGATCTCTTTTGCGCCCATCGTGGGCCTCTTCCTGATTAAACTGGCGAAAGGCCGCACTATCCGTCAGTTTGTAATTGTAAATCTGCTGGCTCCATCTTTATTCGGTTTTCTGTGGTTTGGAATCTTTGGCAGTTCCGCTATCCGCGCCGAGCTTTTGGCAAACGGAAACGCTGGCATTATCAAAGACATTGCCGAACATGGAATTCCAGTGGCCATGTTTGCGTTCTTTAAAACGTTGCCTATGCGGCCTATATTAAATGTTCTGGGCTTTGCAGCAACCATCTTCTCCTTTGTGACCATGGCGGAATCTATGACGCTGACCATTGCGGACATGACCTGCAAAGACGATAAGTCGCCCAACGTGTTGAAAGCTTTCTGGGGCATTCTGATGGGACTGGTGGCGTTTATTATGCTGGAAAATGGCGGGCTGGATGCGCTGCAGACTTCGGTAATCGTATGTGCGCTGCCTCTTTTGGTGATGATTCTGTTTATGGTGGTCGCTTACATAAAAAGTATGCGTTGCCGCAGCCAGTATGACCAGACGCTGACAGAGGAAGAACGCAGAGAATTGGAGGAAGAAGAAAAAGCACAGCGCGATTGACCTTAGGGTCAATCGCATTGTGTGTTTATTATCCATTCATTTCCCGGATGATTTTTCTTATTTTCAGTATCTTAGATGGAGCAACCGACAGCTCGTCCACACCCATGTGGACGAATTCTTTTGTCAGTTCCAAGTCCGCCGCCAGCTCCCCGCAGATTCCCACCCATTTGCCCTGCTTATGAGCGTTTTGGGTCGCCATTTGAATCATCCTTAAAATCGCTTTGTGATGGGGATTGAAGAAATCCTCCAGCCGCTGGTTTTGCCGGTCGATAGCCAGGGTATACTGGGTCAGGTCATTGGCTCCAATGCTGAAGAAATCAGCCAGCTTAGCCAGGTCATCGCTTATCATAACCGCCGCGGGCGTCTCGATCATGACGCCCTGTAGGGGATGCCGGTAGGCAATGCCCGCCTGGTCCAGTTCTGTCTGCGTTTCTTTTACAATTTCAAAAATCCGCTTCACCTCTTCTGTGGACGTAATCATGGGGTACAGAATGGAGATGTTGCCAAAACAAGTGGCGCGAAGCAGAGCACGCAGTTGGGTTTTGAAAATATCGGGTTGTTTCAGGCAGATGCGGATGGCGCGGTATCCCAACGCCGGATTCGCTTCTCGATCCAGATGGAAATAATCGGCCTGTTTATCCGCGCCGATATCCATGGTGCGGATGATAACATTCTTTCCCGCCATTAACTGGGCAACTTGTTTGTAAGCCTGGAACTGTTCTTCCTCTGTGGGAAAATCATTTCTTCCCAAGTAGAGAAATTCGCTGCGGAACAGGCCGATGCCTTCCGCGTCATTTTCCAGCGCAGATTCTACGTCACTTATGTTGTGGACGTTTGCGCATAAATGGATGGTCCGCCCATTTCTCGTTACGGTTTCTTTTCCCTTTAGTTCTTTCAGAAGATTCTCTTTTTCTAATTCTTCTTTCACTCGTTTTTTGGCGTGGGCGCACAACTTCTCATCGGGGTCGAGGGTGACGCTTCCCGTAAAACCGTCCACCACAACCATGGTTTTGTCTTGTATTGCATCCAGGTTCAGCGGCGCGCCGATAACCGCAGGGATGTTCATCGTCCGCGCCAGAATGGCTGTGTGGGAGTTCACAGATCCATGCACGGTTACGATGGCCAGCAGCTTCTCTTTGTCTATCTGAACGGTTTCGCTGGGGCTTAGATCATCCGCCACTAGGATGAAAGGGTCTGTGGCAGAGAGCTCCGCCTCCCCGGATTTTTCCAGGATGCCAATGAGTCTCTGGGAAATGTCTTTTATATCCGCCGCTTTATCTTTCATAGAATCGTCGTCCATGTCTGCAAACATTTTTGCAAAATGCTCTCCAGTTTTAGACACAGCATAAGACGCGTTTACCAAATCCGCTCGGATTGCGTTATGGATAAAAGCCAGAAAGCTTTCGTCTTCCAATATCATTTGATGCGCCTCAAAGATGGCGGCGCCGGATGCGCCCACTTCTTTTAGTGTTTTGTCGTACAGCGTTTGAAGCTGGGCTTTTGCCTGTATGTTGGCGGCGTGGAATTTTTCGATTTCCGCCTCTGGATCACAAACTTGTCTGCGTGGGACTTGGTTTTCCTGTTTTTTCAGCAGAGCCACCGGTCCAATGGCGATTCCCTGGCACACAGGTTTTCCAAAAAACTGCATCATTTCTCTGCCCCCCCTTTTTGTGGTATGTATTTTGCAATATAACTTTAATTATAACCTGGCGTGGTCGAAATTCAAATGGAGATATGAGGCATAGATAGGAACATTATGATATTTTTTTGAAAAGCGGACTTCATGAATAAGGAATACGCTTTCTGGAAAAGATAATCTAGTATAAGTGATTTCAAATAATCTTACATTTCGCTGGCCTGCTTTCCCGATAGCGCAGGTGTAAAATCGCTTATACTAGGAGGTGTTTTTATGTCAGGAGAAAAACAGGCAAACAAGGATTTGCGGGCGGATAAGATGGAGACATTGAAGAAGGAAGAAAGCCAGAATCAACAGATTGAAGATACAGGACAGGTAACTTTGGACGCCAATGAGGAAAAGCGGCACATCCATCTGCTGACCATTATCGGCGAAGTGGAGGGTCATGAGTCAGCGGCCAGCCAGAGCAAAACCACCAAATACGAGCATGTTCTGCCAAAGCTTGCCATGATCGAGGATGATGAGGAGATAGACGGTCTTTTGGTGCTTCTGAACACAGTGGGTGGGGACGTGGAAGCCGGGCTGGCCATTGCGGAGATGATTGCCTCTTTGAGCAAACCCACCGTCTCCCTGGTGCTGGGCGGCGGGCATTCCATCGGAGTGCCGTTGGCTGTGTCTGCGGATTATACATTTATTGTTCCCAGCGCCACTATGGTGGTGCATCCTGTGAGGAGCAACGGCATGTTTATCGGGGTGGTGCAGAGTTACCGCAACATGGAGAAAACCCAGGATCGCATCACGGGATTTGTCTCGGAACACTCCCATATCACAAAAGAGCGGATGGAAGAGCTGATGCTGGACACATCCCAGTTGGTGAAGGATGTGGGGACTATGCTGGAAGGGGAAGAAGCGGTCCGGGAAGGCTTGATTGATGAAGTGGGTGGCATCAGCCAGGCGCTGGAGAAACTCTATTCTATGATAGAAGAGAAAAACGCGGGTTAGAATGATGGAAAAAATTAGAAGAACAGACTGTGGAATGAGATAAATTCTGCGGTTTGTTTTTTTATAGGTCTTATGCTATAATGGTTCATACGCTTGTAACGATTCACGAATATGCATGCAAAACGGAGGGTATCATGGATTTTTTTCAAGCGGTATTGATTGGCATTGTACATGGGATAACTGCCTTTATGCCGGTAAGCAGTTCTGGTCATGCCGGATTGATTGAGGACTTTTTTCACATAGGAGGGCCGGAAACGCTATTGTTTGAAGCGCTGCTGCATCTGGCCACTTTGTTTGCTATTGTACTGGCGTTTTGGAGAGACATTCAGAAGATTGTGGCGGAAACTATCCTGATTAGCGTGGATGTCCTGACCAATATACGGATTTTCGTAGAGAATAAGAAGAACGGAGCAGACAAACGTTACCAGAAAATCAGCGGGACTAATTACCGCAAATTGACGCTGCTGCTTATGGTGGCGGTCATACCGATGGCGGCGCTGGGAGTGTCCTCTAGGCATTTGGTGCAGATTGCGTTTGGCAGTCCCATGGCCATTGGAATTGGCATGATGATGTCCGCTATTTTGCTTCTGGTCATTGATTTTATCGCGACCGGCGACAAGATTCCTAAGGATATGACTTACGACAGAGCCGTGTGGATGGGTATTTGCCAGGGCATAGCGTCTTTTCCCGGCATTTCTAGGACAGGGGTTTCTATGTCGGTGGGGCTGTTGTGCGGACTGAACAGGAAAGTAGCGGTGAAATTCACTTTTTTGATGGCCATACCGGCGGTTCTGGGGGCGTTGATTCTGGAACTGGGCCAGTTAGGGGAGATGTCTATATCGGGAAAACTGTTTGCATATTATTTCTGCGGAGCTTTGGTGGCTGGCGTCATAGGATTTTTTCTGATTCGGCGGATGACGAAATATCTACAGCGTGCCAGGTTTCGGGGATTTGCGTGTTATAATTTTTTTCTGGGAATTGTAGCGATTGTGAGCAGTGTTGTGAAGTAGGAGGGAGAACAGATGGCGACGGCCACTAAGAGAAAGCGCACGGCGGGCAAGAGAGGGCGTGGGAAAAAAGCGGCCCAAAAGAATTTTTTAGGGGAAATTATCCTGTTACTCATGCTGGCTGTTTCGATTATTTTGTTTTTGAGTAACTTTGGCCTGGGAGGATTTCTGGGAAATGCAGTTAGCGCCTGTTTTTTCGGAATTTTTGGAATCGCTTCTTACATATTTCCGGTTTTTTTATTTGTTGGCGCTGTTTTCTTCTATATTAATATGGGCAATCCTCTGGCATACAAGAAAATTACAGCGGGCATTTTCTTTTTTTGTTTTCTATGCGGACTTTTGCAGTTGTTGACCCAGGGAGATACGGCATATTGGCAAGTCAGTCAGTATTACCGGGTTTCCGCTGATTCTCAGGTGGGAGGCGGCGTTGTAGGCGGGGTGGTCAGCCGGCTGTTTTGCTTTGCTTTCGGTATGCTGGGCGCTTACATTCTGTTGATTTTTGGAGAAATCATATCCCTGATCTTGATTACCCAGAGGTCTTTTCTCGGTTTTATCCGGAAAGCATTTCTGGGCGTACGGGAGCGGTCAAGCGTGGAGCGGCAAGAGAGAGCGCGGCGGCGAAAAGAAGCGGTTGTAATCGATAAGGAGCCTGAGAGCGGAAGAAGGAGAGGCCGAAGAAAAGATGAGTGCGCGCCCATACCGGTGAATGTGGAGTTGGCAGCGCCGCCAAAGGAACAGGACGCTCATCCAAAGGAGCGGGAAGAGACGCCGGTTATAGAAGAGACCATTCAGAATGTGTTCGAGATCCAGAGAAGCGATCCGCTTGCCAAGGACAGCGCCAAAGACGCTAAGGCAGAGGAAGAAAAGGCTATGGAAGAGTTGTCCCGGCAGGTGGAGATTTCCGGTGACCCAGGCGTTTATAAATTTCCCCCCATGTCTTTGTTAAAAAAGGGAAAGCAGGCAAAAGGGGGGGATTCGGACAAATATCTGCGGGAGACGGCTCGGAAATTACAGGATACGCTTCATAACTTTGGTGTAAACGTGACGATTTCCAATGTAAGCTGCGGACCAACTGTGACCCGATATGAATTGCAGCCGGAACAGGGCGTTAAAGTCAGTAAGATTGTAAATCTGGCCGATGACATTAAGCTGAATCTGGCCACGGCGGATATTCGGATTGAAGCTCCCATACCGGGAAAAGCGGCGGTTGGCATTGAAGTGCCCAACAAGGAAAACAGCGCAGTGATGCTCCGGGACTTGCTGCAGTCGCCGGAATTTCAGAAAGCCAAGTCCAGCTTGTCCTTTGCGGCGGGCAAGGACATTGCCGGCAAGCCGGTGATCACGGACATTGCCAAGATGCCCCATCTGCTGATTGCAGGCGCCACAGGCTCGGGAAAATCCGTGTGCATCAACACACTGATTATGAGCGTCTTATACAAAGCGCAGCCGGACCAGGTGAAAATGATTATGATTGACCCCAAAGTGGTGGAATTGAGCGTGTACAACGGCATTCCTCACCTGTTGATTCCGGTGGTCACAGACCCGAAGAAAGCGGCCGGAGCGCTGAACTGGGCGGTGGCGGAGATGACGGACCGCTACAATACATTTGCGGAATATAACGTGCGGAATCTGGAAGATTACAGCCAGAAAATACAGGGAATGACCTTTTCACAGGAAGAGGAGAGACCCAAGACTATGCCCCAGATTGTCATCATTGTGGACGAGCTGGCGGACCTGATGATGGTTGCGCCGGGGGAGGTGGAAGACGCGATCTGCCGTCTGGCCCAGTTGGCCCGGGCCGCGGGCATTCATCTGATTATCGCCACGCAGAGACCTTCGGTAAATGTAATCACTGGGCTAATTAAGGCCAACATGCCGTCCAGAATCGCCTTTGCGGTTTCATCCGGCGTGGATTCCCGCACGATATTGGACATGAATGGCGCGGAAAAGCTGCTGGGAAAAGGGGACATGCTCTTTTATCCCCAGGGGTACCAGAAACCGGCCCGTCTGCAAGGGGCTTTTGTGTCCGATGAGGAAGTAAGTAAAGTAGTGGAATTTCTGTCGGCCGGGAATCCCAAAACCCAATACGACGAGCGGATGCAGCAAGAGATAATCACAGCTATACCCTCTTCTGGAGGCGAGGCTTCTGAAGGGGGCGACCGGGATGCGTATTTTGTGGATGCTGGGAAATTAATTATCGAAAAGGATAAAGCGTCCATCGGAATGCTGCAAAGGGCGTTCAAGATTGGATTTAACCGGGCGGCCAGGATTATGGATCAGTTGTCCCAAGCAAATGTGGTAGGGCCAGAGGAAGGGACAAAGCCCAGAAAAGTGCTTATGTCTGCGGAAGAATTTGAAGAATATATAAAAGAGAAGTAAAAATTGCTGCGCTCCAGCGGCATGAGGAAGAAGATATGAAATGTCCCAAATGCGGTGCGCAGGTGGAATCGGGCAGTCTGTACTGTCCCAAATGCCTGCAGGAAATTCATTGGGTAGCGGAATATAATACAGTGGAAACCTTGATGCAAAAAGAAACAAAACGGCGGATGCAAAAAGAGCAGAAACAGCGTCTGGAAGAGCTTAAGAAAAAAAGCGGTTCGCTTCTTAGGCGGCGCGCATTCTGGAAGGTGTTTGCGCTGGGATTTTTTGGACTATGCGTCTGCATTTTCTGGTGTGCGGATCGTTCCTATCTGATTCAGTATAGTTTGGCGCAGCGGGCATACGAGCGCGGACAGTACGAACGCGCGCTGGAATATGCGGACAAGGCGCTGACCATCAGTCCGGGAAAAGGAAAGGCCGCCATTTTGCTGGCGCAGGCGCTGCAAAAACAGGGCGACCTGCCTGGCGCCATTAAAGTGCTGGAGGGAAATCTGAAAGGCCATGCGGACAGTCTTGGCTATTACGAACAGTTAATCGGTCTTTACAAGGAGGCGGGCCGACCGGAGAAAATAAAAGCGCTCCTTAAAGATGTCAGATCCTTGAGCATCCACGAAGCGTTCGACCACTATCTGTGCGCGGACCCGGAAATCACGCCGGCCACAGGGGTCTATGATGAAGAGATGCAGGCAGTCATCGAGGAGGAAAAAGGCGTGCGCTATTACTACACCCTGGATGGTAGTAAGCCCACTGGAAAAAGCATTCACTACGAAGGGCCGATTTCCATCGGTCAGGGAGTGACCGAGCTGTATGTGGTCGGGGAAAATTCCCATGGCGTCTTCAGCGATGTCATATACCGAAAGTATACGGTGATTCCAAACGCGCCAGAGGAACCGGACGTCATGCCGGATTCCGGTTATTATGACAAAGACGAGGGCATTACAGTGGATGTGCCGGAAGGATTTAAGGCTTATTACGCCTTTGACGAACATCCCACAGAAGACAGCGCAGAGTATACCTCTCCGGTGAAAATGCCGCTGGGTGAGCACACATTCTATGTAATCTTGGTGGGCGCAAATGGCAAAGTCAGTGATGTGGCCAGCCGGAATTATTACCTGTATGAATAGGGGGATGTTGAAACATGCGTGTGACGGCGCTTACAGTGGGAAAAATAAAAGAAACGTATTTAAAAGAAGGAATAAAGGAATACGCCAAGCGGCTGAGCAAATACTGCAAATTGGAGATTGTGGAAGTGGCGGATGAGAAAACCCCTGATTTTCTGGACGGCTCCCAGGTGGAGCTGGTTTTGAAAAAAGAAGGGGAACGGCTTTTGAAATGCCTTCCAAAAGACGCCTATGTAGTCACCTTGGAGATTTCTGGCCAACAGCTTACTTCCCAGCAGTTTGCCAGTAAAATCGACAGCCTGGCAGTGGGAGGCGTCAGCCACATTGTGTTCGTGATTGGCGGATCGCTGGGATTGGGGAAAAATATATTGGAGAAATCTGACTTTTCTTTGAGTTTTTCCAAAATGACCTTTCCCCACCAGCTTATGCGGGTGATTCTGCTGGAACAGATATATCGCAGTTACCGGATTATCAAAGGAGAGCCGTATCATAAATAAAGGCTGCGGTGCAAAATTTTGAGGGGAGCCGAAGAAGCGGCGACCCTCAAAATTTGTTATGTGTTGCATTTCAAGCGGGACAAAGATATAATAATGGAAACGATGGATAGAGGAATGACATGAAAAAAGTCGGGGCATGGGAAACGTTAGAAATAAAGAATGATTTTCTTTTTGCCAAAGTAATGAGCGATAAGGAAATTTGTAAAGCGCTCTTAGAAAAATTACTGCAGATCCAGATTCAGGACATTGCATATCTGGATCAACAGAAAACGATTGATGTTGAGAAAGACGCAAAAAGCGTGCGCCTGGATGTGTATGTGGAGGATGGAAATCGTGTGTTTGATTTGGAAATGCAGACAACCGATAAGAAAGATTTACCCTGGAGAAGCCGATACTATCAGGGAATTATAGATTTAAATACCATAGAAAAGGGAGAGAGTTATAAGAAATTAAAGGAAAGCTATATAATATTCATTTGCACATTTGACCCATTTAAAGGCGGAAGAGCGCAGTATTCATTTGAAAATCTGTGCCTGGAAGACAGCGCGTTGAAATTGAAGGATGGAGCGAGGAAGATATTTTTCAACGCCAAAGACTATATGCATGCGGACCAGGAAGATGTAAGAGAATTTCTGAAATATGTGAATGGGGAGGAGAGCGACAATCCGTTTGTAAAAGAAATTCAGGCCAAAGTGGAGCGGGCAAAATTGAATGAGGAATGGAGGCGGGAGTATATGACGTTGTGGATGCGGGATCAGGAGAATCAGGAAATAGGAAGAGAAGAAGGAAGGGAAGAAGGAAGGGAAGAAGAACGCCGGAAAATAATTATCAAGATGCTTGAGCAAGGCTTCAGCGATGAACAGATTGTCTTGTTATGCGATACATCGAAAGACGAGATTAAAATTTGCAGGGAGATGGAAACAGCCCGGATATAGTCTGCTATCATTTGCGTCAACTGCACGCCCGCTTTTGTGTGAATGCTCGGGGATGTAAATGGTGACGTGCAGTTGACGTAAATGGGTTGTGGGATATATTTTAGCGCCACCCGCTGGGATATTTATTCTTGAGCATGCCGTTTACCAGTTTGCCCCAGCCCAGAGGAAAACCATCCGCACACAGGACGGCCCAACCGGAAGTAACTGTGCATTCTCCAGGAGCTGTGGGAATGGGTTCCCCTTGCAGGTAGTTGTGGATGCGCGCATCCATGCTTGGGATGTCCATGCGGGCGGGGGGCGCGCCAGTCAGAGCCAGGGCCAGCGGTTGGCTGGGTTCAAAGCGGTTTTTCTTCAGCTCGCCCAAGAACAAGCCGTTTCGCAGGAAATGCAGTCCTTTGACGGGTGGCAGATCTTGGGGCAGCAGATAGGCTTTGTCCGTTCGGACTTCCACTCGCTCCCAGGAAAAATCCATGGGTAGGACAGCAGCCAACGGCTGTAGGAATTCTTCCAGAAGAACTTTTTGGCTACGGGAGATTTTTTCGGCTTTTTTTAGTTTGCGCCGTTTTTTCTCGGTTTTTTCGCCGCATCCGCTTTTACAGAGAAGAGCCAGGAAATGCCCCTCCCCCGGACAGCGGTGAG
This sequence comes from uncultured Lachnospiraceae bacterium, assembly GCA_910588775.1. Taxonomy (GTDB): domain Bacteria; phylum Bacillota; class Clostridia; order Lachnospirales; family Lachnospiraceae; genus MGBC164599. The sequence goes on along the minus strand of CAJURH010000020.1, from coordinate 10,850 downwards.
GCCACAGGCGCAGGCAGCGATTTAGACGGGGATCGCCATTTCCCCAGAGGGGGTTACCAGGAGTGAAGTCTTGTGTCTGAGGGAGTTCAATTAGGTCCATTTCCGGATAGCATTCCAGCACATGGGATATGGCGCCTTCGTTTTCTTCTGGGGCGAATGTGCAGGTGGAGTATGCCAGCAGCCCGCCGGGGGAGAGCATCTGGATGGCGGATTTTAAGATTTCCCGTTGCAGTTTGGCGCAGGAGAGGGATTTTTCCAGGTTCCAGGTTTTGATGGCCGCAGCTTCTTTCCGGAACATGCCTTCGCCGGAACAGGGAGCGTCCACCAGGATTTTGTCAAAGAATTCCGGGAACTGTCCGGCCAGCCGCTGGGGGCTTTCATTGGTGACGAATCCGTTGGATATGCCGAACAATTCCAGGTTTCGCAGCAGGGCTTTGCAGCGGGGGCCATTTATATCGTTGGCCACTAAAAGACCCTGGCCTTTTAACCGGGCGCCTAACTCAGTGGATTTCCCGCCGGGAGCGGCGCATAAGTCTAGGACTTTATCGCCGGGCTGAATGGGCAACAGGGCGGCGGGGGCCATGGCGCTTGGTTCCTGCAGATAATAGAGCCCCAGGCGGTAGAGGGGGCTGGCGGCGGGCCGCGCTTCTGGTTCGTAGAAAAAGCCGTTTGTGGCCCAGGGAATTGGTTCCAGGGAAAACGGGCATATCCGTTTAAAGTTTTCCGGCGTGATTTTCAGGGAATTAACGCGCAGTCCGTTTTTGCGGGGCTTGTGGTAACTTGCCAGAAAATCCGGGTATGCAGGTCCCAGCATAGATTCCATGCGGGTCAGGAAATCGGTGGGAAGTGTCTGGATGGGGAACATTTGTATTACCTCCGCTTATAAATATTGGATTTATCATATCAAAAAAAGGTGGAAAGGGCAAGGTTGTCTTAAGGTTATGAATGAACAGGAAAAATTATTGTGCGAGCTTTTGAATATTGGTGAAAACTTGCTGGGCAGCGGGGCGGAAATCAACCGGGTGGAAGATACGCTGGAGCGTATTGGGAAAGCTTGCGGCGCGGTCAAGGTGCATGCATTTGTGATTACAGAGGCCATTGTCCTTACGGTTTCCTTTGGGGGAGAGGCGGAGCTTACCCAGATTCGAAGGATTAAGGGAGGCCAGAGCCATAATTTTTATAAAATTGACAAGCTGAATGCTCTAAGCCGGGAAATCTGCAGTGGCTTTTTGTCGCCGGAAGAGTTTTATGAGCAACTAGAGTCTGTTTCCCGGCATGCTGAGAACCGGAAGAAATTGTATGTGGGCAGTGTCTTGGGAGCGGGAAGCTTCACTTTATTTTTTGGAGGCAGCGTTCTGGAGGCGGTGGCAGTGGCGGTTTTGGGATGTCTGATTTGCTGGATGCAGATACACATAGAGCCGCTCTGGGATAACTCCACCATCTATCTGTTTTTTACTTCACTGTTTATCGGCGTAATTATATGTGCGCTGGCCAAGGCGGATCCCGGGCTGCAGGCGGACAACATTATGATTGGGGATATTATGCTGCTGGTTCCTGGAATCGCCATCACAAACGCCGCCAGGGATATGCTTGTGGGCGACAATATATCGGGAATTTTAAGGCTGACGGAAGCGCTTCTAAGGGCGGCGGCGCTGGCGCTGGGATTTTCTGCGGCCATTTATTTGGGGGCTTTGTTATGATGAGTCAGGTGATTTGGGCTTTCTTAGGTTCCATGGGGTTTGCGCTACTGTTTCAGATTGAGAGGAAACATCTGCTGTGGGCGTCTTTTGGTGGAATGTTTTGCTGGGCGGCATACCTTCTGGCAAGTCAGGTGATTACGCATACTTTTTACGCGGTGACGGCGGCCAGCATGTTTGCGGCGGTCTATTCAGAAAATGTGGCCAGGATTCGTAAAGCGCCGGCCATTTTATTCAATGTGCCTTCGGTTGTGCCGCTGATACCGGGCAGTCTGCTCTACTATGCCATGGACGCGTTGGTAAAAGGTGAGTGGCGCATGGCGTTTTCCCATGGTTCCCAGACTCTGCAGTGGATGTTTGGCATTTCGGTGGGAAACGCCATCGTGCTTGCTATTTATAAATTGGTAAAAAAGTGCAGCGGACATAAATTTATCTAATATGGAAGGGATTTTGGGGAAGTGATGGGAAGCCTTTTTGAAGAATTGCAAAATTATCATGAAAAAAATATCTATCCTTTTCATATGCCGGGGCATAAGCGCAACAGGGCGGCGGTGGATTTTCAGCCGGATCTGACTGAAGACATTACGGAAATTGAGGGTTTCGATTATCTGCATAGCGCCACGGGGATTTTGCGGGAATCCCAGGAAGAGGCGGCCAGGCTTTATGGAGCCGATGAGACTTATTACAGTGTAAATGGAAGCACGGGGGCGTTGCTGGCGGCGGTCAGCGTCTGCGTAAAGCCGGGAGGCGCTCTTCTGATGGCCAGGAACTGTCATCAATCGGTTTACCATGGCGTGTGTCTGCGGCAGTTGGACAGCCGCTATCTGTATCCCAGGATTGCTGCGCCTTATGGCCTCAGCGGAGCGGTTTTTCCAGAGCAAGTGGAGGAGGCGCTGGCGGCCCATAAGGAAGCACAGGCGGTTTTAATCACGTCACCTACCTACGACGGGGTTGTGTCTCCGGTGGGAGAAGTCGCCCGGGTCGCCCATGCCCATGGCGTGCCTCTGATTGTGGATGAGGCCCACGGGGCGCATTTTCCCTTTCACAAATATTTTCCGCAATCCGCATTGGACCAGGGGGCGGACGTGGCGGTTCATAGTCTGCACAAAACGCTGCCGTCTCTTACCCAGACGGCCCTGCTTCATGTGAAAGGGAAACGGGTGGATCGGGAGCGGCTGCGGCGGTTTATGGGAATGTACCAGACCAGCAGCCCCTCGTATCTGCTGATGGGAAGCGTGGACGCGTGTATCCGCAGACTGCGAAAATCCGGCGCAGAGCTTTTTGAGGCGTATGTGGACAGGCTGAAGCGGCTGCGCAGGCGGCTGTCCGTCTTCTCATATGTGGGGCTTTTGGGGGAAGAGCTGGTAAATTGCGGGATTGCCTGGGATTATGACCGCTCAAAATTGATTTTGGCTCTGCCGCCGGGAAATGTATCGGGCCATGGATTTAGCCGATGGCTCTGGAAGGCGCATAAGCTTCAGATGGAGATGGAGACTCAGTGGTATGTGCTGGCTATGACCAGCGTGGCGGATACGGATGAAGGGTTTGAGCGGTTGTGGCGTGCGCTTAAAGACGCGGAAGACAAATGGCGAAAATGTGGTCGAAAGCTGGAAAAAAAGCTCATATGCCAGGAGAGCCAGACGGCTCTGGCGTATGGGGTGCAGGTGACGGCTATGAGTCGGGCGGTGGACATGGAGAAGATAAAAATTCCTTTTTTGGAAAGCGCCGGGCGTGTGGCTGGAGATTTCCTGTATCTGTATCCGCCGGGCATTCCTCTGGTTGTTCCGGGAGAGCGGATTACTTCGGAGTTTGTTGAGGCGGTGCAGGGTTTTTGGAAAGCGGGGCTTACCGTGCGGGGGTTTTCCGGTGGGCCGGACAGGGAAGTGACGGTTTTAAAACAGGTATTGGGGGAATCTTGAGAATATCTATTTCAATCGCCGGGGGTTTATGATATACTTTTTTATATTATGAACAGAATTTTCTATATTATGGGAAAAAGCGCTTCTGGCAAGGACAGTATTTACCGCTATCTTCTGGACCAGTCCGGTCTTGGCCTGAAAAAGCTGATGCTTTATACCACCCGTCCTATTCGGGCTGGCGAAGAAAATGGCAGGGAATATTATTTTGTGGATGAGAAGAGGTTTGCTTTTCTTCAGGAGCAAGGACGGGTGGTGGAGTCCCGGACGTATCAGACGGTGTATGGACCTTGGATTTATTTTACGGCGGATGATGCGGATATGGATTTAAGCCGTTACAGTTACCTGGGAATCGGGACTTTGGAATCTTATGGGAAATTGAAAGCTTATTATGGGGGGCGGACGGTGTGCCCTATTTACATTGAAGTGGAGGACGGAGAGCGGCTGCAGAGGGCGCTTTTTCGAGAGCGGCAGCAGCAAAAGCCCCGTTACCAGGAAATGTGCCGGAGATTTCTGGCGGACAGTGAAGATTTTTCGGAAACCAGAGTTGCGGAGGCGGGCGTTTTTCAAAGATTTAGGAATGTACAATTTGCAGAATGTATCCGGGAGATTGTATCTTACATCCGGGAGCAGTCGGCAGAGCAGATATAGGGGGGATTTGTCATCGGACAGCGAGTGTGCTATAATAACCAAGTAATTGCAAAAGGGAGGTGATTCTTATGAAAGATTTTGATTCGATTGTAGGGCATGAACAGATTATTGAACATATGAAAAATTCTATTTCGCAGGATAAAGTTTCTCATGCCTATGTGCTGGTTGGTGAACGCGGCGCGGGCAAGAAAACTCTGGCGGGTATATATGCAATGGCCCTGCAATGTGAACAGGGCGGCTCTATTCCATGTAAGACTTGTGATTCCTGTAAAAAGGCCAATAGTAAGAATCATCCGGATATCATATATGTTGAACACGAGAAAGGCGGCTCCATTGGCGTTGAGGAGATACGTTCGCAGGTGGTGGATGATGTGGCGATTCGGCCATATAATGGGCGGTATAAAATATACATTATCAGTGATGCGGACATGATGACTCCGCAGGCGCAGAATGCTATTTTAAAGACTATCGAAGAGCCGCCGGCGTATGCGGTGTTTTTACTGCTTGCGGTCAACGCGGATGCGCTTTTGCCCACCATTCAGTCCCGGTGCGTGCGGCTGGATGTGAGGCCGGTCAGCGACGAGCTGGTAAAAAAGTATTTGGTGGAACACATGCATGTGCCGGATTATGAAGCGGATCTGGGGGCGGCTTTTGCCCAGGGAAATATTGGAAAGGCCAAGCAGGCCGCGGACGCTTCTTATTTTGACGATATGGCGCGCAAGGCCATCTATATTCTGAAATACGCGGCCACCATGGAGATTCACGAGTGGGTGGAGGCTATGGGAAATCTGTCAAAAGACAAGGAAATGATTTACAATTATCTGGATATTTTCCAGGTGTGGTTTCGGGATGTGCTGATGTTTAAGGCCACTCGTGAAGTGGATTATCTGGTGTTTAAAAGGGAGATCAATTCGATTAAGCAGCAGGCCAGCCAGCATTCCTATGAAGGCATAGAGAATATCATTCATGCTGCGGATAAAGCGAAAATCCGTTTGCAGGCGAATGTGAATTTTGACTTAGCTATGGAACTGTTGTTCTTGACAATCAGGGAGAAGTAGCATGAAAGAAGTAATTGGCGTGAGATTCCGGAATGTGGGGAAAATCTATTATTTTGGCCCCAAGGATTACCAGATTAATCTGGGAGACCATGTGATTGTGGAAACTGCCAGGGGCGTGGAGTATGGCTATGTGGTCCTGGCGCCGAATATGGTGGAGGATGACGCTGTGGTGCAGCCGCTGAAAGATGTGCTGCGGCTGGCTACTCCAGAGGATGAGGAGCGGGAACTGGAGAACCGGGAGAAGGAAAAAGAGGCTTTTCAGATCTGCCTGAAGAAAATCCAGGATCATAAACTGGGGATGAAGCTGATTGACGTGGAGTATACATTCGATAACAATAAAGTGCTGTTTTATTTTACCGCAGACGGCCGGGTGGATTTTCGCGCCTTGGTGAAAGATTTGGCTGCGGTATTTAAGACGCGCATAGAGCTTCGGCAGATTGGCGTGAGGGATGAGACGAAGATTATGGGCGGCATTGGCATTTGCGGTCGGCCGCTGTGCTGTCATACGTATCTGACGGAATTTGCCCCCGTATCCATTAAGATGGCAAAAGAGCAGAATCTGTCTCTGAACCAGACGAAGATTTCAGGCGCCTGCGGCCGGCTGATGTGCTGTCTGAAAAACGAACAGGAAATCTATGAAGAGCTGAATAAGAAACTTCCGGGGATTGGCGACACGGTGCTCACGCCGGAAGGGATCTCGGGCAAGGTTCACAGCGTCAGCGTCCTGCGTCAATATGTGCGGGTGCTGGTGGAAATCAACGATGAAAAGGAAATGCGGGATTACAAAGTGGAAGAGCTGAAGTTCCGCCCCAGGAAGAAGAAAGTGAAATATTCAGATGAGGAATTTCGTGAGCTGAAGGCGTTGGAAGACAAAGGAGGGCAGTCCAGTTTTGACGAAGAGTGAGTTATTGCCGGGGGAACGGCTGGACGATCTGCAAAACGGTTTTGAGATTATTCAGGACCCCCATAAATTCTGTTTTGGCGCCGATGCTGTGCTGTTGTCCTGGTTTACCCGGGCGCAGCCCCATGAACGGGTGTTGGACATGGGGTGTGGGACGGGGATTATCCCGATTCTTTTAAAGGCTAGGAAGAAGGGCCGTCATATCGTGGGACTGGAGATTCAGCCGGATTGCGCCCAGATGGCCAGAAGAAGCGTCATCCATAATCATTTGGAGAAAGAAATCACAATCGTGACCGGGGACATTAGAGAGGCTTCCTCCATATTTGGAGGGGCCTCTTTTGATGTTGTCACCTGTAATCCGCCCTATATGATTCATAACCACGGTCTGCAAAACGCGCGCAGGGAGATAGCGGTGGCCCGTCATGAGATTCTATGCAGCCTGCAGGATATCATCAGCCAGGCGGCCAGTGTGCTAAAGCCTAGAGGCAGGTTTTACATGATTCACCGCCCTTTCCGGCTGGGGGAAATTCTGTCACAAATGGTGTGTTACGGGCTGGAGCCAAAGCGGATGCGTTTGGTTCATCCTTACGTGGACAAAGAGCCCAATATGGTTTTGTTGGAAGGAATCCTAAAGGGGAGGTCCAGAATGACCGTGGAGAAGCCCTTTATATTGTATAAGGAGCCGGGGGTTTACACCCAGGAAGCGTTGGAGGTCTATTACGGGAAAACGGGGGAATGAATTTTGGGTATGTTATATTTATGCGCTACGCCAATCGGGAATCTGGAAGACATTACCCTGCGCGTTCTGCGCACGCTAAAGGAAGTGGACCTGATTGCGGCGGAAGACACCAGAAACAGCATGAAGCTTCTGAATCATTACGATATCCACACGCCTATTACCAGTTACCATGAACACAATAAGATAAAAAAGGGACGTGTATTGGTGGAAAAAATGCAGCAGGGCCAGGATGTGGCGCTCATTACCGACGCGGGAACGCCGGGAATTTCCGATCCCGGAGAAGAGTTGGTGAAGATGTGTTACCAGGAGGGGATTGCCGTCACGGCTCTGCCGGGGGCGGCTGCCTGCATATTGGGGATTACATTGTCCGGTCTGCCAGCCCGTAATTTTGCATTCGAAGGGTTTCTCCCCATGGATGGTAAAAAAAGGAGGGAGCGGCTGGAAGCTCTTGTCCACGAGACACGGACCATGGTTCTCTATGAGGCTCCCCACCGGCTGGCGCGAACGCTGGAGGAGCTGGCGCAGGCTTTGGGAGGCGATCGGCAGATTTGTCTTTGCCGGGAGCTGACCAAACGACATGAGGAAGTTTGCCCAACCACGCTGGAAGGTTTGCGCCAGCGTATCCAGGCGCGGGAGCCAAAAGGGGAATGCGTGTTGGTGATTCAGGGAAAGAGTTACCAGGAATTGAAGGAAGAGCGGCAACGGGAATGGAGCCAGATGGAGCTTTCCGAGCATATGGCCTATTACGAGGCGCAGGGACTCACCAGAAAAGATGCGATGAAACAGGTGGCCCGTGACCGGGGGCTGGGGAAACGGGATGTGTATCAGCAGCTTTTGGAAAAGAAGGAGTGAGGGTATGGAGTTAAGCAAGGATACAATTCGGAAATTGCGGTGGCTGATTGTCTTCACCGCTTTGGTGGTGGTGGCTTTTATCAATTATAAGCGGGTTTTCCAGGCGCTGCTTTTCTGTTGGAATATTATTTTTCCTTTTGTGCTGGGTGGGGCTATGGCGTTTATTATCCATGCGCCCATGCAGTTTTTTGAGCGTAATTTATTTACCAAGCGTAAATACGCGGACAAGCCCTGGGCTGTGAAATTGGCCAGGCCAGGAAGCCTGCTGCTTTCGCTGGCGGTGGTAGCGGGGATTTTGATGGTGGTGATCTTTGTAGTCGCTCCGGAGTTGGGAAGCACGTTTGTTTCTCTGGGAAAGACCATCCAGAATTTTCTTCCCCAGGTGCAGAGTTGGGGAGAGCAGTTGTTCCGGGACAATCCAGATGTGGTGAATTGGATTGAGAATTTGGATTTTAACTGGGATAAGATGATTCAGACGGGCATTGAATTCTTAAGAAGCGGCGCCGGCAATGTGTTAAGTTCCACGTTTGTGGTGGCAAAGACGGTGGTCAGCGGCCTGACCAATTTCTTTATCGGGTTTGTTTTTGCATGCTATATTCTCTTGCAAAAGGAAAAATTATCCGCACAGATTGTGAAAGCATTTTACGCGTTTTTGCCCAGGAGGACTGTGGTCAGGGTTCTGAAAGTGTGTAGTCTTACCAATAAGGTTTTTAAAAATTTCCTGACGGGACAGTGTGTGGAAGCGGTGATTCTTGGAACGATGTTTTTCGTGGCCATGTGGCTGTTGCGGTTTCCGTATGCTCTTTTGGTGGGGATATTGATTGCTTTTACGGCGCTGATTCCTATATTCGGCGCGTTTATCGGCTGTATAATCGGAGCTTTTCTGATTTTGATGGTCAGCCCTGTGAAAGCCCTGTTGTTTGTGGTTTTGTTTCTTGTGTTACAGCAGATTGAGGGCAATCTGATTTATCCCCATGTGGTGGGCGGCTCGGTGGGTCTGCCTTCGATCTGGGTGCTGATGGCGGTGACGGTGGGCGGCAGTTTGATGGGCGTAATTGGAATGTTGATTTTCATTCCCATCACTTCGGTTGTGTATACGCTGTTTCGGGAAGCGGTGTACGTGCGCTTGAGGCGAAAGAAAATTAAAGTCTAAAAAAGGAAAGGGCTTTCGTTGCTGTGGATATTTGTCCAAGAAGCGCATACAATGTGCAGATCAGGGTGATGACGGACTATGTTGCAGTTTTGGAAGCCAGGGCCGTTATGGAAGGAATTGAATTAATAGATAGACAGACTTGTCAACCAGGGTCTTAAGCGCGATAATGCTTTTTGTCGGGGAGCGGTGGCAAGTCTGGGCGCGAGGGAACTGAAAAACTCCCACTTTTTTGTTGGGAGTTTTCTTATTTCTATATAAACAGCATCTGTGTGCAAATTCACTCCAAACCATACAGGGAAAAGAGCCCCCTTACTACATAACCGGTTCCGCCAGCCTCGTGATTCTCTTGACATTTGCCACAAATGCTGTGATATGCATTTGCGGTTCCATGGCAAACAGCCCTCTCGAATCCGCTCTGCGTAATCCGTGGGCTTCTTTTAATTCCCCATTCTTTTCTTCAATCCGATGCCGAATCTTCATCCGTTCCCTGAAATACTCACTTTCCTCAAATTTTAGTCTTTCCACGTTCTTTTCGCTTGTCTGCGTAATGCTATAACTCCGTTCCTTTGATTTCCCTCTCCCTACACGGCAGCTTTCTCTTAACGGGCATTTCCTGCATTTCACTTTGCTGAATATATACCTTAAATAGGCATTCCCGTTCTTTGCTGTCCGTTTCTCTACCCGCATCGACAATTCCCCGGCAGGACACTGCAGCATCCCGGCATCCTTATTGTAACAGAATCCTTCTTCCATCTTCCCGTTTGCTGCCGCTGCCGCCGCCGTATTGGTTCGTGCAATTAATGCGATCCCTTCGCCGCAGGCTTCCAGATTCTCTTCGCTGACATATGCCATATGCCATATCCCCTATTACTTCTGTCACTTCTATCCCTGTTTCCTGCGCCTTTTCCATCAGTCCCGGCAACTCCCGCCCGTCCGGCGCGCCTCCATGCGTTACGCTTATCCCCACAATCAGACGTTCCTCTGTCATTGCCAGGTGGTTTTTATATCCATAAAATGCGCTCGTTGGCGTTTTGTGCCCAAACCGCGCATCTTTGTCATCCTTTGAACGTATATCCCTGATCTTTTCATCCTCAAGCAGTTCCTTCATTTCCCTGGAAAGCTCCTGTATCTTCCCGTTGCCACAGGCCGCTATCCCTTCCTCCAGAGCCTGCAGCGGATTTTCTGCATAGGCAATCTCTTCCCCCAGTCCGGCTTCCAGGGATGGTTTTTCGGGAAATTTTTCTGATAAATCAAAAGCGTTTTTATAGATTTCCTTCCGGAGATGTTTACTCATATCCCGCAAAATCTGTGTAGGGGATTTCGCACGGACGGATGCGTTTGTATGGGTGGAATCTACGATAATAGTTCCTGATCTTATCAGACCTTTATCCAAAGCCTGCCGGATCGTTTCCTTTAACAGCTCTTCCAGAATATCTTCTGTAATGCGGGTTTTCCTGAATTTTGTGAGAAGGCTGGGCTCGATCATTTTCGCTTCCGGTTCCAGGTCCAGAAAAAATTTATATGCCATATCTGTCTGGGCGCTGCTGATCAGGGTTTCATCAGACAGGTTGTAGAGCTTTTTCAAAAACAATAGCTTGAACATCATCTCTGGTTCTTTTGCCGGGCGTCCGAAATTTTCACAATATTGTTTCCGCAGCATAGGATTTACAAAACTGAAATCGATGTTCTCTTTTATCTTCCGCAAAAGATGATTTGCAGGAATGATTGCATCATAAATCTCCTGATAAGGTGATAATGATAGTTTCAACTGTGAATAATCTTTCAGCATTTCGGAGTCCTCTTTCCCTATATTTCTATTATAATGCCAATACGGAAAAAAGCCCAATTCTTTTTTCAAAGAATCCGACTTTTTCAGCGCCCTC
>CAJURH010000019.1 GCA_910588775.1 uncultured Lachnospiraceae bacterium | reverse complement strand
CCAGTTTCAATCCGATTTCATGGCACTGTTCGGGCGTTACCTCGTCTGGCTTGAAACTCTGGTAGCCGTGCCATGCGATATACCCGCCTGTCTTTTGGTACTGTTTCTTTGTCAAAATCATCCGCTGCAAAGCGGTTTCTTTCAGACAGTTGATTGCGGAAACGTACTCGCCTGCTTTAGCTTTTAACAGATTTTTCACATAGGAGAACACGTCAAAGAAGTCCTGCATATCTTCATTTGGTACGGTCTTTTCTGGATTTTCCACATAGGAAATCAAGTCTTTTAAGTTCCCTTTGATGTGCCATAAACTTGTTGTTGCCATATCAGACAGCCCCCCTGTTCCATCAATCCTTCTACGCTGAACCGTTGTGGGAGAGTAATTTTTTGTTGCAATTCTATGATAAAATCCTCAATCTCCATGCAGGTATCAGCGGCGGCGGTCAGCCTTATCCATTGGCTGACATTCCATTCTTACATTTATGTGCTTATTTAATTTTCAAGATTACTTCCTGCGTTTCATAAATTTCTCCTTTGCACACTCGTAGGCTTCTTGGATATATGGTTTCAGTTCCTCAAAGGTCTGTTCAGAGGGGATCAATACGCATATCCACGCCATCCATGCATAGACAGGATGGGGCAGTATCACATCCAATGCGGTAAAGTCATAGTTCATATCTACAATCCCGCCCGCAGGCGGGCGTTTGGGTACAGCTCTAAATAATTCAGTAAAAGTCTTTTTCCGTATTCCCAGATTCACACGGTAGACGCTCTCTCTGCTCAAATCAGAGCCTTTGTCATTGTCACCGTCTTTTTCCTTAACCGTCAGTATGTAAACGCCACGCTTCAGCACATGGTCTGGGTTATAGAAAATCCCTTTCTCGCCCCAGCTCTCAACTAAGACTGTCCCCTCAAGATTTTCAAGGCAATAATTCAATATTTTATCTGGCGTCATTCTGACAGCTCCATTTCTAACTTAGTCACAATTTCACTATGAATGCCTTAGAATATCATAGTGGCTATATTTGTGTCAAGATTTTGGATAAATTTTTGTTACCGTGGATATAATTTCAGGTTAAACTGTAGTTTAACAGTTGAACGATAAAAAACGCTATATCCCGGTAAACATAAGGATATAGCGTTTTTCATCATTACCACTGAAATTTACGCTCACTGATTTTCTTTGATTTTTTCGTTTTGATATCGTAACAGAAAAAATTATCCTTTTTTCCGTAATACACCTGTTTTGAGGTGATCTTCCCTACAAAACCTGCGGAAAGTTTTGCCACGATGGTTTTTTTATTTTTACCGGTCAGGCTGCAGCTTTTTATTTTCACAGACGACTTATTGATTTTTTCTGCATAATATACTTTTCCTGACGCAAAATCCAAGGCGCCGCCACCGCCGATGTTACTGCTGAATCTTAAAAACTTTTCCGTCTTGCAGTTATAGATATAGCCGTTTGGATTCCCTCTGATAGGGTCGTAAACCAGCAGATATTGCTTGTATTGGCCAACTGGGATTGCGTTTTTATGGATGGATCTCCCTCTCTTTGTTTTCATATCAAAACGATATGTACCCTGATGGGAAATATCGCGGTCTATAAGATACGTAAGATAGAACTTTCCATTATAGTATGCCTGAATACTATGCCCATCTTTCACTTTACCGATCAGGGTACGGTTTTTTCCACTGATCTTTACGGAATAGATATAAGCGAATGCAGGCGTCCCCTCTTTATCCACTTCCATTTCGGTATAATAGAGCACAGAGCCGTCGGTTACAAATCCTCCAAGGTAATAGATACTACGTCCTTTAGAAGCCTTGGCAACCACTTTTCCCGTTCCTGTCTTTGATGTGGATGCATAGATCGTGTTGTCGGACATCCAAAAATAATATTTCCCTGTCTTCACCCTGTTATCACCATAAAAGAATCCCGTTTTGAATGAAGCGGCCTGGGTTTTCATGGGATGGATAAAGAAAACACCTGCCAGGATGCAAAAAACCATAATACTCAAAAAACCATACTTCAATTTCTTCTGTTGTCTCATAATTCTCCCTTCCTTTACCTGCACGTTCACAAATCTTAAAATCGTAAGGATACTGTGCAAATTTTTTTATTTTATTATAATAAATCTCTTTCGTACAGTCAAGATATTAGGATTTAAGATGTTTTGGATAAATTCTTTAGTATTCTCTGTGGACGGAAATTTTATTCATTTCATTTTTAAATAGATGGGAGAGATTTATCCCCCACCCAATAGCCGGCTAAAAAAATGTCAATTTCAAAAAAATGTCAAATAATTTAAGCTATACATAAGGTAACCGTCAGTCTGGTTTAAGAATCCTCCTGTATAATCTCCTATATCTCATAAGAATGAAAAAGGAGGCATCCTATGAAAACAATCGTCGAAACCGAAGCCCTCACCAAGCGTTACAGCCGAAAAACCGTTGTGAACGAGCTGGACATGAAAGTCCCCCAGGGCTGTATTTACGGCTTCCTGGGTCCCAACGGAGCTGGAAAATCAACAACTTTAAAAATGCTCCTGGGTTTGACACATCCACTGCAGGGGAGCATCCAAATTTTCGGAAAATCCTTGAACCCGAAAAACCGGCTGGAAATCTTAAAGGATATCGGATCCCTTATTGAGTCCCCCTCTTACTATGGGCACCTGACCGGACGGGAAAACCTGGAAATCGTCTGTACCTTAAAGGGCGCGCCCACGCCGGAAATCGACCGGGTGTTGGCGCTGGTGCGCATGGAACAGCAGCAACACAAGAAAGCTAGCCACTATTCTCTGGGCATGAAGCAGCGGCTGGGGCTGGCCGCCGCCCTTCTGGGACAGCCACGCCTTCTACTGCTGGATGAACCTACCAACGGCCTGGACCCTGCGGGCATCCAGGAAATGCGTGAACTCATATGCTCCCTGCCCGCGAAAACCGGCATGACTATACTGGTCTCCAGCCACCTGCTCAGTGAAATCGACCAGATGGCCACCCATGTGGGCATCATCCACAAAGGAGAACTGATTTTCCAGGACAGTCTGTCCGCCCTACACCAGCACAGCCGCAGCAGGCTGCATCTTACTTGCACCGATAACGCCGCCGCATTGTCCGAACTGACGCGAAACAGCGTTCCCGCCAGCGAAGAGAACGAGAAAATCATTCTGCATGACACAGACGACCACAGCGTAACCCGCGCCATCCGGCTCCTGGTATACGCAGGCATTGGAATCCTGCGAGTAGAAGAGACACAGGTGAGCCTGGAAGATATTTTCCTACATCTCACCGGAAAGAAGGTGAGTCTATGATCCGGCAACTACAAGTGGAACAAATCAAAGCCCGCCGAAGACATGTATGGGCCGTCACCGCCGCTTTGGGCCTGCTGCTCTGCCTATGGGGCACATTCAATTACCACAATGCCAACGCCCAAGACCTGGCTCAGGGCTACAGCGGACTCTTTTACCAGCTCCCCCTTTTGAACACCATCTTACTGCCTCTGGGTCTGGCGGTCATCGCCAGCCGGCTGTGCGACTGGGAGATAAAAGGAAACACGCTGAAACTTCTGTGCACACTCCAGAAGAAAGGCTCTGTATATGACTGCAAAGCGCTGATGGGCCTAAAACACCTTTTTTTCATCGCCCTGATGGAAACGGCAGGCGTCCTGGCTGCAGGCGCTTACTTTCATTTTACGGAAAAGCTGGATGTTCGATTGTTACTGCTGCATTTTATAGAAATCCTCACCGCTGGAACTTTCGTCTATCTCTTACAGCAAACGCTATCCTTGCTGTGGGTAAATCAACTTGCACCCCTGGTGGTGGGTCTCATTGGCTCCTTTGCCGGGCTGTTCTCTTTGTATTTTCCCAAAGAGATCTCCAGGCTAATTCCCTGGTCTTATTTCAGCCAGTTCACGCCTCTTAGGATGGACTGGAACCGGCAAACCAGAGAAATGCACTTCCACCCCGCAGAGTTCCCCACAGTCCTTTTCCTGGGATTTCTGGCAGTCACCGCGGGCGTATACATCATTGGAAAACAACTGTTTTTGCGAAAGGAGGACTGACATGCTAATCCGCTGCATGCAAAGTGAAAATAAGAAACTGAAACATTCCATCCTCTGGCTGGCCTGTTTTATCATCCCTCTAATCCCGGCCATCATGGGAACCTTCAATTATCTGGGGAATCTGGCGTTCCTCACGCCTGGCTGGCACAACCTATGGACGCAGGAAACTCTGTTCTACGCCAACTTTTTTGGCGCGCCTCTGATGGGGCTGTGCTGCGCCTATCTGTGGCGGCTGGAACACAGAAACCACAACTGGAACGCGCTGATGACCGCACCTGTGCCCGTCTGGGCCACCGTTTTGTCCAAGCTCATGGTCGCCTTGCGCTTCTTTATCATGACCCAACTATGGGTGGGTACTTTGTTCCTGGTCACCGGAAAATGCATCGGCGTAGACGGCCCTGTACCCATGGAAATCCTGGGATATCTTTTGCGGGGCACACTGGCTGGGGCCGCCGTCGCCACGTTGCAGCTCTTCCTCTCCATGGTCATCCCCAGCTTCACATTGCCTGTAATTTTGGCCTTTATCGGCAGCGTTGGCAGCATCTATATAACCGCCAAGGGCTTAGGCTTTCTCTCCCCCTACGCGCTGCTGATGCTGGGCATGAACGCCAACCACGCGCAAGATATGTTAAAAGGACAGCTCCTCTCTTTCCTGGCCACTGCGGCGGGATTTGCGCTCCTATTCTATTTGCTGTCCATAGCCTGGCTGAGGAAGAAAGACATCAGAGCTTAAGAAGATATTCTTTTAGAAACTGATAAATCTCATCGGGCATGGGCGGACAGCCGGGCAGGCAATGGGTAAATCCTTTGGTGCAATTTCCGATGCCCAGTCTCCCAGACTGTTTCTTATACCCCTGTCCGATGCAGATTTTCGTATCCAGTTTACTTAGCAGCCCTTCCTCTCGCAGACGGTCTAGGGCTGGCAACAGATATCCGTAGCAAGCGCTGCAGGACTCCACTTCCTCCACCGCATCCTGAAGCTCCACCACTTTTCTGGACTTGGGAACGGAAAAGTCCTGAAAATCCACCTTAGACAGTTCCCCTTCTTTATATTCATGCACCTGCGCCTGCGTCCAGTCGCCACATCCCACGCCCAATTCCTCTGCCATACCAATATAGGCCACTTCTTCTTTCCTATAACCCATCATACGGCACACCCAGGCATCCACCAACACTGGGTCCACCGCCGTCCAGACCTGGTTGCGCACTACCGGATTTCCCCCATCCTCGAAGTCCAAATCCCCGCAAATATGATCCACTACGATAAAATCTTGCCGGATTCCCGCCGCCAGATGGGCGATGGGACGGTGCAGACCCATCTGGTGGAAACGCCGCTTTTCCGCATTGGGAATCAACCCTTTCATATTCTTCAGCGCGCAGGTAATCTTGGTCTGGCAATGGCCTTTGAGCACAGGCACGTTAATCATAAAGTCCACCGCATCCGCACAGGCGCATACCGCCAGCTCCATGCCTTTGCAATCTTTCTTTTCCCAGGAATCCTTCTGGGAATCCACAAATTCCACCTGGTAATGGCGGCAAAGCTTATCATAGCCACACACCCGCACCGCCTCGGAAGTCTTGGCCCCCACCCAGGCGCCTTCCATAATATAAATCCGGTTTACGCCATACATCTGCAAATATTCTACAATCCCGGCCACCACTTCTGGATGAGTCGTGGCCCCTTCCGAAGCTTTGGACGGCGACACCAGATTGGGCTTAATCCCCACTTTGCAAGATCGGTCCGGTATCCGGCCAATCAGATCCGAGGCTTCCAAAAGTTCCTTCGTCATTTCCTTATAGTTGGTTCCATGATTTACCAAAATCTCCTTCTTATCCATATCCATCTCCCATCTGAAGCTTTTTCCCTACTGCCTTTTCAGTATACGAATAAAACCAAACAATTTCAAGCCAAACCGTATACGCGCCAACGCCAATATAGGCGAAGACCTCGCGCGCGTTTGAAAACACATTCCTGCGACCTACATCCCCCATTTTGCAGAAACCATTCTTATAAACACGCTTTATGGCCCTCGCCCACAGACAACCTTTTAAAATTCTTTCTGGTTAAATATTTTTAACGACAACCGATACGACCCTGCCAGAAGCAAAAGGCCCACAACCAGGAAAAGAAACGCCCCTCCGTAAATCATCTGCTTTTGGGTAAACATCTGGGTAATTTCTTTCAGCATTTTTGTAATGGCGGAAATCCGTATCAATTTCAAACTGAGAAAAATCACAACCATGGGCACGGCGACCATCCCCAGCATGACCACACGCGCCTTCTCCACGCCAAAGTGATAGGATACTGGCGTCAAAACGCTGACAAACAGAAAGTAAACGCCCAAAACAATCAACATTTCCACCAGCCAGAACTCTGTAGCGTCTCCATTCACCATACGGCTGAGGCTCTCCCCCACAGCGGAACACAGCAGAATCACCGCGCCGCTTATAAGTCCCAACAAATATTTTGCCTGCACCATGGTCTTTCGGCCCACCGGACAGGACAGCATATAGGCGTATCCCCCCTCCTCGTCAAAGGGAAAAGAGGCAAATCCCACGTTGAGTCCCAGCACCAACGACATCCACATGATGTAGTGGGAATTCCCCATACTGATGCCGAAGATCATGAAAAAAATCAGCAGAATCAAATATTGACGGGAGTATCCCTTCAGATTATACATATCTTTTAACAAAAGCCCTTTCATTTTGCCTCTCCTTTCACATAAAACAGAATTATTTCTTCAATGCTGGTGGAATCCACCGTATAACCGGGATATTCTTTCTGAAATCTCTCCCGATCCTGAATCAACGCTTCATAGCCAAATTGATTTCTACGACATCCCTGTATATAATGATCCGGAATTTTCTGGCGCTCCTCTGGCGTGCAGCGAATCACGCCAAAATGGTACAAAAGTTCGTCCTTGTTCATATAAAACCGCAGTTTCCCCTGGTGGAGAAAGGCAATGTAATCGGCCACTTTCTCCAAATCGCTGATGATATGGGAGGAAATCAATGCCGTATGCTCCTCATCCTGGATAAATTCCAGCAAGATATCCAAAATATCGTCCCGCACCACCGGGTCCAAACCGCTGGTCGCCTCGTCGAAAATCAAAAGCTTTGCCTGATGGGACAGGGAAACGGCCAAATCCAGCTTCATTTTCATGCCTTTTGAATATTCTTTAATGGTCTTACTCCGGTCAATCTGAAAATCGTCCAGATATTTCTCAAACACATCATCCTGCCAGCTTTTGTAAAGCCCACGCATGCAATTCCCAAACTGACGGGCATTCATCCGGGAGGCGAACTCCACGCCGGGCAAAATCACGCCCACCTGGTCTTTCCACTGGGGCGATAAATCCTCCATCCGGCTTCCGTCTATGGTGATTTCCCCTTCCTGGATGGAAGTCATCTGCAAGATGGCTTTCAAAAGCGTCGTCTTGCCGGCTCCATTTTCCCCCACCAGCCCCACGATGCTCCCTTTTGGAATGTCCATGGTAATATGATCCAGCATAAATTTCTCGTATCTTTTTGTCACGTTTTTTAAACCAATGGCAGCTTCCATCTCTTTATACCTCCTCAAATAACATTTCCAAGATTTCCAGCACTTCTTCCCGGGATATTCCCGCCTGTCTGGCCTGCCTTACCGCATTTTCCAGATAATCCTCTACCTGCTTCAAATGTTCCTCCCGCAAAAGCTCCTGATTCGTGTCTGCCACAAAACTGCCCTTGCCCACAACCGTGTAGATGAAACCATCCTTCTCCAGGTCTTCGTACGCCCGCTTGGTGGTGATCACGCTGATGCGCAGCTCTTTGGCCAGTAAACGCATGGAGGGCAGGCAGTCGTGAGGCTTCAATTCGCCGGTCAGAATCAACTGCTTCAACTGGGAGGTGATCTGCTCGTAAATGGGCCTGCCGCTGGAATTGCTAATAATAATGTTCATGGCAGATTCTCCTTATGGCTGTAAATGTCTTATTTATTGTATATACTCATTATATACATATATACCCGCTATGTCAACCCTTTTTTTAATTTCCTATAAGACAAGAAAAACGCCCCAAAGATTTCTAAATCTTTGAGGCATCCTCTAATAAATCTCTTTTTAACCGTTCCAGCTTCTCCTGTGCGTCTCCCACAGAATCCCCTTTTACGCCAAAATAATACTTAATCTTCGGCTCTGTGCCCGACGGTCGGACGCAACACCAGGCGTTGTCCTCCAGCTCATAATAAAGCACATTGGAAGTGGGAAGCCCTGTGGCCGTAACCGCGCCTGTTCGCCTATCTTCCCGCCGATCCGCCTGGTAATCCCGAACGGCCAACACCTTATATCCACCCAGCGTCTCTGGCGGCGCCTCCCGCAGATGACGCATCCGCTCCTGTATCTGTCTGGCGCCGTCGATTCCCTTTAAGGTCACGGTGGCCAGCCCTTCTTTATAAAAACCGTATCTCTCATACAGTTCCACCATAGCGTCCCAAAGCGTCTTCCCCTGCTTCTTATAATAAGCGGCCACTTCGCACAGCAGCGTAACCGCCACACAGGCGTCCTTGTCCCTGGCATAGGTTCCCGCCAGACATCCGTAGCTTTCCTCCATTCCAAACAGGAACTGATGGGAATGATTTTCCTCAAACAGACGGATCTGCTCCCCGATGTACTTGAATCCGGTGAGCGTCTCCAAAAGCGCCACGCCGTACGCTTTCGCAACCGCCTTAACCATATCCGTTGTGACGATGGTTTCCACAAGAGCCGGGTTCTCCGGCATACGATGCAGCTTTGTCCGCTCCCGCAGAATATAGTCGGCCATCAGCGTGCCGGACATATTTCCAGTGAGACTCACGTAATCGCCGCTTTCTCTATCCTTCACATAAGCGCCCAGCCGGTCCGCGTCCGGGTCCGTGGCCAGAACCAAGTCCGCGTCCACTTCCCTTGCCAGCTTTAAGGCCAGCTTCCAGGCATTTTCATCCTCCGGATTGGGATATGCCACCGTGGGAAACGCACCATCCGGCTTTTCCTGTTCGGGCACGACAAACACTTGGGTAAATCCCAGCTCCCGAAGCGCACGGCGCACCGGAAGGTTCCCAGACCCGTGAAGAGGCGTGTAGAGCACCCGTATATCCGCGGCCATTTCCCGAATAATTTCCGGGTGAATGCTCTGCCTTTTCATCTGCTCCATATACAGATCGTCAACTTCGCTTCCGATTACGCTGTAAAGCCCTCTCTCCCGGGCCGTCTCTTCATCCATAGTCTTAATCTGGGCATAGTCCGACACTTTCTTCACCTCTTCCATGATGTTCTTATCATGGGGCGGCAAAATCTGCGCGCCGTCCTCCCAGTACACTTTGTAGCCATTGTATTCTCTGGGATTATGACTGGCGGTCACTACAATTCCGGCCACACAGCCCAGATGCCGCACCGCAAAGGACAGCTCCGGCGTAGGACGCAGGCTTTCAAACAAATACGTGCGGATTCCATTGGCGTTCAGACACAGAGCCGCTTCCTGGGCAAATTCCGGCGACATTTTCCGGGAGTCGTAGGCGATGGCCACGCCTTTTACCGCTTTGCCCACGGCGAGAATATAATTGGCCAGCCCCTGGGTAGCCTGACGCACGGTATAGATATTCATCCGGTTCGTTCCCGCGCCCAGCATGCCCCGCAAGCCTCCGGTCCCGAAGGAAAGCTGCCGGTAAAACCGTTCCTCAATCTCCGCCTCATTTCCCTCAAGCGCCTCCAATTCCCGCCGAATCTCCTCTGAAAAATAAGGGTCCGTACGCCATTTCTCATATATTTCCCGATAATCCATCTGCTCCTCCTTCTTAATAACGCAAAGGAATCTTCGATTCCCGCACAGGCGTTTCAATTTTTTCATTCCGCAGGAAATACTGCATCCCTTTCACCGCCAAATCACTGTTGTTCTTCGGTCCGGCAGTAATGGAGCGAATGGGATTGTTCTGCTCCCCTTCCCGGTAATTCACCACAATGTAAGGAATCAGCGCCTGCTCTTTCTCCCTGAAATGCATGGGAATGGTGTGCAGCCTGCCGTCTTTTGACGCCTGCTCGTGAAACGCCCAGAAAACAAACCGGTATTCTCGTTCATCCCGGAAACAGTCCTTTTTGAAAAACATGGAATAGGCAAAACAGCAGGCCGAAAACTCTTCCATAAAACCGTGTAATTCCTTCGCTGAAATGGTTTTATCATCCGCAAACAGCTTTTCCCTTAATTTCCCCCTGCTTATGTCCTTCTTTTCCAAAATCCGGTGCAGCGTATTCTCCACCAGCTCCTGCTGCTTCTTCTTGTCATAGATCACGTACCCGTCCAGCCAGATGCCGTCGTACAGTCCGCGGGTCAGCCGTTTGTAGTCAAATTCCAGACAATATCCCTGGGATTGGGAAAATTCCGTCCACAACAGCAGACTGTCTTTGGCCCTGGAAAAGGACAGAATGTACCACCCAGAGAGAATCTGCGCCGCCATGCCCCCGTGAAAAGATTCCATCCGTTCTTTTAGCGCGCTCATGAATATTTTCCGGTTCTGGGGATTGGGAATGACCTTTGCGCAGACTTTACGAATCACTTTGAAAGCGTAGTAAAACTCATATTTATCATTGAGAAAATCGCTTTTAGTCACCCAGAAGGAACGGTCCATCACAATTCCCTTTAAAGCGCTCAAATCCGTATAATGATACAGTCTCTCCCCGGCCCTGCACTTGGGTATGGGAAGCCATTCTTTTTTATTTTTCAAAAAAACATCTGTCATCAACCGTTCCATAGAAGCTCTCCCCTCCCGCCGCAGCGCCGTGCTGGCCTACGCATCCTTATGTAAATCCCCCACAAAGGGCTTGCGGCGGTAATAGAAAAACACCGCAGCTTCGTATAATGGAAGCATTGTGCTGAATATGATATGTAAAACCAATACATTTCCCTGGCAGTAGCGGGAGAAAATCTGGTAATTGATTAGCGCCTGCAATCCGCCCTTTGCCGCCATGCCCGCAAAGAGCAACAGGAAAATAATCATATCCGCAAATATAGCCACACTGGCCATTGGAATCATAATCATGGCATTCTCATGAAACAGCGTTCCAGCCACCGCCAGAGCCAGGGCCAAACCCGCCAGCAACCCTGCGGCCACTCCCATGGCAAAAGGCAGCAGAATCATCCACAATCCAGGCTTCTTCATCGTCTTTCCTTTTAACGTGATGGGACCTCCCAATTTACCCTGGAGATATCTGCGGGCATAGGGCACAAAAGCCATCCATTCTCCGCCTATGCCCGCTTCCCGCGCCATGCCATACAAGCCGAAGCCATACAAAATATATTCCGCCAGCGCGATAACCGCGCATGCAGATAAACACAGCATATAAAAAAGTAGAAATAATACATTTGCCATTCGATCGCAACCGCCTTTCCGAAAAATGGTAACTGATTTCGTAACCCAATGATTTCTTATTTTAATTATTCTACCATAGATTTATAGAAAAAAAAATCATTTCATGATACAATATGGAAGAAATCATTCTATGCTGAAAACGGAGGAACAAAATGAACTCTCCTCATAAACCTTATCAAATCTTAAGCTCCAGCGCTTTGAAACTGATCGCCGTGATTACCATGTTTATCGACCACTTTGGCTATGCAGTCGTCTACTGGAGTGAACAAAAAATCCCCTATTACCAGCTTTGCAGAGACATTGGCCGTATTGCCTTCCCCCTCTACTGCTTTATGCTGGTGGAAGGTTTTTATTACACCCGAAACCGGATTCGCTACGCAGGTTATCTGCTGTTTTTCGGTATCCTTTCGGAAATACCATTCAACTTATTCTTAGGGGCCAGACTACGCCTGCCGGACTATCAGAATGTTTTTTTCACCCTGTTTTTTGGGCTACTCACTATCTGGGCCATGGAAAAAATACGGGAAAAACATATCCTGCTGATGGTTTTTCCCGCTGCTGTTGGCATGGCCGCAGCTTACCTGCTCCATACCGACTATGATTTTAAAGGTGTGTTGCTGATTATCATCCTTTATTTTTTCCGGTCTTATCCGGTTCCCCGCTTCGTAGGCGCCGCCCTGTGCCTTTACTGGGAATGGAAAGCGATTTTCGCGCTGATTCCCATCACCCTGTACAATGGAGAACGTGGCTGGAT
Source organism: uncultured Lachnospiraceae bacterium (assembly GCA_910588775.1). Classification (GTDB taxonomy): domain Bacteria; phylum Bacillota; class Clostridia; order Lachnospirales; family Lachnospiraceae; genus MGBC164599. The sequence continues at coordinate 38,146 of CAJURH010000019.1, read as the reverse complement.
GAAAGGACCTGTTTTGAAGTATTTCTTCTACCTTTTTTACCCGGTCCACTTACTGCTGCTGGCCTATCTGCGCCTGAAACTTTTTCGCATCTAAGATTCGGGCGTTTACCGCTTTTTCACGATTTCGCCCGCCTGCTTACAGATGCTCTCCGCGGGCACGCAGCCTCTTACGGAAGTCAACGGATACACCATGGAATCCCGGCCGATAACTGTGCCCGGATTCAGCACCGAACCGCAGCCAATCTCCGCAAAGTCCCCCAGAACCGCGCCGAATTTCTTCCTTCCCGTCTGGATGGACGCTCCATCTGATTTCACGACCACTGGCTTTTTGTCCGCCTTCACGTTGGAACAGATGGACCCGGCGCCCATATGCGCCTTGTGCCCCAGTATGGAGTCTCCCACATAGTTATAATGAGGCGTCTGCACATTTTGAAAAAGCACACAGTTTTTCAGCTCTGTGGAATTGCCCACCACCGCGCCGGCGCCCACAATCACATCCCCGCGAATAAAGGCGCAGTGGCGAATTTCGGCCTCTTCCCCGATAATGGCAGGACCATGAATGCTGGCCGTCTCGGCGACCCGGGCGGATTTCGCTACCCAAATGTTTTCTCCCCGCCGCTCGTATCTCTGCGGGTCCAGCGCAGCGCCCGCCTTCAGAATAAAATCATGGATCTCCCCCAGGACTTCCCAAGGGTAGGTCTTCCCTGTAAAAAGCTCTGGAAATTCTGTATGCGCCAAATCCAAAAGCTTCTCAATCGTATAACTGTCCATGCTATTTCGCTCCTTTATAATTTTTTGCCGCCGCATCATAGAGACTGCGCAGGGCGAACTGATTGTTCAGATTCATCACCGCCTGGGTGTGGCGGCGTATGAAGTTTTCCAGCTTCTGCATATATTCCTCCGAGGTAATCTGGCCCTCGGCCACATAGGTTAGCCCTTTCTCCCAACTAGCCGTAAGCTCTGGATTTAGAAGGGAGCGAATGGAATGGTTGACCACATCGTAAACCATCTCTCCGAAAAGGGTGGGGGTGATAATCTGGGTCTTTTTATTCAAATCCAGATATTTGATGTTGGTCAGCTTCTTCAAAATTTCCGCCCGCGTAGCGCTGGTTCCGATGCCGCTGCCCTTAATCTGGGCGCGCAGTTCTTCATCTTCGATGAGCTGCCCTGCGTTTTCCATGGCAAGGATCATGGTTCCCGAATTGTAACGCTTGGGAGGTGCGGTCTCTCCCTCTTTGATGAACAGCTTCTCCACCGGCAGCCGGCTTCCCTTTCGCAGGTTCTTAAGCTCCTGCAGCGTCTGCGCGTCACAGGATTCTTCCTCTGACTCCTCTTCTTTTCTCTTACGTGCAAAAGAAACCGCCGCCACATCCAGATACCCTTTTTCCACCAGCGCCCGAAGTCCGGCAAAAAAGCATTCTCCTTTTATTTTAAGCGCCACATTTACCTTTTGATACACTGCCGGCGGGTAAAAAACGCTTAAAAACCGACGAACGATGATTTCATAAATGCGCTGGGAAGTCTGGTTTAGCTTAGGGAGGAGTCCCAATCCATGACCAGTGGGGATGATGGCGTAATGATCTGTGATTTTCTTGTCATTCACATATCTGGACTTGCCAAGGGACGCGTAAGTTCCATTCTCCAGAATCTGCGCCGCGATTTCCCCGCACAGGTCATAACGGCACAGCCCGGAAAGATTTCTGCGTACCTCTTTGGCCGCCGCACTGGAAAGCACGCGGGCGTCCGTCCGGGGATAGGTGACCAGCTTCTTTTCATACAATTCCTGCACCACCCGCAAGGTTTCGTCCGGACTGATTTTAAACAATTTAGCGCACACATTCTGAAGTTCCGCCAGGTTAAATAAAAGAGGCGGATATTTCTTTTCCTTTTTGCGCTCCACTTTTTCCACCACCCCTTCTATGGGCGCCTCCTGGCTCAACGCGTCTATCAGTTTCTGCGCGTCCTCTCTTTTCTTCCAGCCGTTTTCCTTGTACAACTTAGGCGACTGGTAGTGGGGGCTGCCCTCCACCGCCCGCCATTCCCCTTCCAGATGGCCGGAAGGCAGGAGAAACTGGGCCAGCACGCGGTAAAAGGGCGTTTTCACAAATTCCCGGATCTCCCGCTCTCTTCGAACCACCATCCCCAGGACACAGGTCATCACCCGGCCCACAGAAACCGCCTGGTAATCTGCATGCAGATAATTGCAGATGCTGCCCGCGTATTTCAGGGACAAAAGCCTGGAAAAATTAATGCCCATCAGGTAGTCTTCCTTGGCCCGTAGATAGGCGGAGGCCGACAGGTTGTCGTATTCCGACAGATCTTTGGCCTCCCGGATGCCGCGCAAAATCTCCTCTTCTGTCTGAGAATCAATCCAGACTCTTTTACGCGTCTTCCCTTTCACCTGCGCCATCTGTTCCACCAGCCGATAGATGTACTCGCCTTCACGCCCGGAGTCTGTACACACATAGATCGTATCCACATCTGGACGTTTTAAAAGGTTACTTACAATCTCATACTGGTCTTTGACCGCCGGTATCACCTCGTATTGGAATTTTTCAGGCAAAAAAGGCAGGGTCTCCAACCTCCACCTTTTGTATTTCTCGTCGTATTTTTCTGGATAACTCATGGTGATAAGATGACCCACGCACCAGGTCACAATGGCCTCTTCCGATTCCAGATAGCCACCCCGCCTGGCGCCGTTCACCTTCAAAGCCCTGGCAAACTCCTGGGCAACGCTGGGTTTCTCCGCTATATATAAAGATTTTGCCATAAAATCAAACTATTTCCTTGTGATATATCCCTGGGCCTTAAGGGTTTCCGCGCAGAGCACCGCGCCGCCGGCCGCGCCTCTGACCGTGTTGTGAGACAATCCGACAAACTTAAAGTCGTACACCATGTCCTCGCGCAGTCTGCCCACAGATACGCCCATGCCTTTTTCATAATCCACGTCTTCGGACACCTGGGGACGGTTATCGTCTTCTAGATACTGGATGAACTGCTTGGGCGCGCTGGGCAGCTCTAATTTCTGCGGAATGCCCTGGAAATCCTTTAACGCCTGCACCAACTGTTCTTTCGTTGGTTTCTTGCGGAATTTTACGAAAACGGCCGCTGTGTGTCCGTTCAGCACTGGAACGCGGATGCACTGGCAGGTGATTACCGGTTCCTGGGCGTTTACAATCACGCCATTTTCGATTTTCCCCCATAATTTCAGTGGCTCTTTCTCGCTTTTTTCTTCCTCGCCGCCAATGTACGGAATAATGTTGCGTTCCATCTCTGGCCATTCTTTGAAGGTTTTCCCCGCCCCGGAAATGGCCTGGTATGTGGTGGCCACCACCTCGTATGGCTCGTATTCCTTCCATGCAGTGAGAACTGGCGCGTAACTCTGAATGGAACAGTTGGGTTTCACCGCGATGAAACCTCTGCTGGTTCCCAGACGTTTCTTCTGAAATGCAATCACGTCGAAATGTTCCGGATTGATTTCCGGCACCACCATGGGCACATCTGGAGTCCAGCGGTGGGCGCTGTTGTTGGAAACCACCGGAGTTTCCGTCTTGGCATACGCTTCTTCGATGGCCCGTATCTCATCTTTGGACATATCCACCGCCGAGAACACAAAGTCCACGCTGCCAGCCACCTTTTCCACTTCATTGACGTTCATCACCTGTAATTTCTTTACGGCTTCCGGCATGGGCGTATCCATTTTCCAGCGGGCGCCCGCCGCCTCTTCATAGGTCTTGCCCGCGCTTCTTGGACTGGCCGCCAAAGTGGTCACCTGAAACCAGGGGTGCCCGTCCAGCAGGGAAATAAACCGCTGGCCTACCATGCCTGTCGCTCCCAATATTCCAACTTTTAATTTCTCATTCATTGTCACTTTCTCCTTCTAATTCTCATCCAAATATTTTTTGCACAAATCAATCACGGCTCTCATAGCTTCTTGTCCGGGCGCTCCTAAGGTGGTGCGCCGCTTTACGCAAGTTTCCATGCCGATGGCGTCATAAATGTCCTCATCAAACGCCGGACTGATTTTCCGGTATTCTTCCAGAGACATATCTTCCAGAGACATATCCCGCTCAATACAGTAGAGCACCAACTGGCCCACAATGCCATGGGCGTCCCGGAATGGCACCTGGCGGCTGACCAGATAATCCGCCACGTCTGTGGCGTTGGTAAAACCATTTTTCGCGCTTTTCTCCATACGGTCTTTTCGGAAAGTCAGGGTTTTCACCATTCCCGTGAACAGATCCAGACAGTCTTCCACCGTATCCATGGCGTCAAAAGCCAGCTCCTTATCTTCCTGCATGTCTTTATTGTAAGCCAACGGCAGACCTTTCATAGTGGTCAGAAGCGACACCAGCGCACCGTACACCCGCCCGGTCTTTCCCCGTATCAGTTCCGCAATGTCCGGGTTTTTCTTCTGGGGCATGATGCTGCTGCCTGTGCTGTAAGCGTCGTCAATCTCTACAAACTGGTATTCGTTAGAATTCCAGATGATGATTTCTTCACAAAAACGGCTCAGATGCATCATGATGGTGGACAGCGCAGACAATAATTCAATCAAGTAATCCCGGTCTGACACAGAATCCATGCTGTTGAGCGTGGCGCTGTCAAAATCCAAAAGCTGCGCCGTGTAATCCCGGTCCAGCGGATACGTGGTGCCTGCCAATGCGCCGGACCCCAACGGACAAGTGTTCATCCTCTGGTAAATGTCGCACAAACGTCCCCGATCCCTTTTAAACATTTCAAAATAAGCCCCTGCGTGGTGAGCCAGCGTAATGGGCTGCGCTTTTTGCAGATGAGTAAAGCCCGGCATATAAGTCTCCAGATTTTCCTCCATAATATCCAGAAGCGCCTGCAGCAGTTCTTTTAAAAGATCGTCCAGAATTAAAATTTTATCTTTGGTATACAGTTTCATATCCAAAGCCACCTGGTCGTTGCGGCTTCTCCCGGTGTGCAGCTTCTTACCCGGATCGCCAATGCGCTGCGTCAAAGTGGCTTCCACAAAGCTGTGGATATCCTCGAATTTCTCACTTATCTCTAATTTACCCGACTGGACGTCCTCCAGAATGCCCCGCAGCCCTTCCACAATCACCTTTTTCTCTTCCTTGGTCAGCACCCCCTGCTTTCCCAACATAGTTGCATGGGCTATGCTCCCCCGTATATCCTGTTCGCACAGCTTCTGGTCAAAGGAAATGGATGCATTGAAGCGATAGACCAAATCGTCGGTTTCTTTTGTAAAACGCCCTCCCCATAACTGAGCCATATTCTTTCATTTCCTCCTTGTTTACATAATATTTTTATGGTAATTCTATTTTAACAAATCCGGCCTTCTCTGCTGTGTGCGCAATAGAGACTGTTCATGCCTCCATTTCTCCACATTGGCGTGATGCCCGGACAGCAGAATGTCCGGGACCTGCCTTCCACGCCATTCTTGCGGACGGCTGTATTGTGGGTATTCCAGCAGACCGTCCTGAAAGGAGTCATACTGGGCCGACTCCTGGTTATTGAGCGCCCCTGGTATCAACCTGGATATGGCGTCAATCATCACCATGGCCGGAAGCTCCCCGCCTGTGAGGACGTAATCCCCAATAGACACATGGTCCGTAACAATCTCTTCCAACACCCGCTCGTCAATGCCCTCGTAATGTCCGCACAGGAAGATTAAATCTTCCTCCTGGGCGAACTCCGCCGCCATCTGCTGGGTGAATACCCGCCCCTGGGGGGTCATATGCAAAACGCGTGGCTTCTTAGGCAGACGCGCCGCCACCGCCTCATAGGCTCGAAACACCGGCTCCGCCTGCATGACCATTCCAGCGCCGCCGCCATAAGGATAATCATCCACCTTTCCATATGCATTGTCCGCATGGTCCCGGATATTTACAGCCTCTATGGAAATCACTCCCCGCTGCACAGCCCTTCCGATAATGCTGGTATGCAGCCCCTGAAGAATCATTTCAGGAAATAAAGTCAAAACATGATACCGCATCTTTCTCGCCCTCTCTCGTTATGACAGCAGACCGTCCATCAGATGAATGGTCATAACGCCCGCCTCCACATCCACCTGACGGATGCATTCCCCAATGGCCGGAAGCAACGCCTCACGCCCATCGGTCATCTTGACCACATATACATCGTTGGCCCCCGTCTGCATCACATCTTTGAGCGTTCCAAAAGGCGTTTCGTCTTCCAGAACCACATCCATCCCGATGAGATCACCTATATAATATTCGTCTTCACCCAGAGGCTGCGCCTCTTCTCTGGGAATCCACAGGCTTTTTCCCTTATATTTTTCAGCCTCATTCATATCATCAATTCCCTGGAATTTTAAAATTGCAAATTTTTTAAAAAATTTCACGCCCTGAATCTCCAGCTTCTGAAAATCCTGCCGGCCTGTGTCCAAATAGACATAAGACAAATCCAAAAAGCGCTGGGCCGTGTCCGTGGTGGGAAATATCTTCATCTCCCCCCGCACCCCATGGGTGGTGGCGACTACGCCTACCTGCAGCATTTCTTCCATATATGTTATAAACTCCTCACACTCAACGCAGTAAATAGATATTTCCTAAAAACTGTATAAAAGATAAGGCCGTCCCCAAAAATCGCTTTTGAGACAGCCTCAATTTTTCGGTTACAAAATATCTACAATAACCTTCTTATTTGCTTTCGATGAAGCGGCTTTGACCACTGTACGTATGGCTTTCGCAATACGCCCCTGTTTGCCAATAACCTTTCCCATGTCCGAAGCGCCCACCTTCAACTCCACATAGATGGCGTCTTCCTTTTCCGTCTCCGTCACCACTACTTCATCGGGATTCTCCACAAGGGATTTTGCGATCACTTCCACCAAGTCTTTCATATATCCCTCCCCGGCGCCGTGCAATGTGATTTATTTCTCAATTCCTGCCAGTTTGAAAATCTTGCTTACGACTTCTGTAGGCTGCGCGCCAGTGGCCAGCCATTTCTTCGCTTTTTCTTCGTCCACCTTGTAAACGCTGGGATCACAGTTGGGATCGTATGTGCCGATCTCTTCAATACATTTGCCATCCCTGGGGGATCTGGAATCCGCAACCACAATCCTATAAAAAGGCGCTTTCTTACGTCCCATTCTTCTCAATCTAATTTTTACTGCCATTTTTCTTACCTCCATTTGTATTGTTTGTTCATCTATTAAAAAGGCAATTTGAAACCGCCTCTTTTTCCACCTTTTCCTCCCATCAGACCGGGCATTTTCTTCATCATTTTCCTGGCCTGCTCAAACTGCTTGACCAAGCGGTTGACTTCGGAAATATCCAGCCCACAGCCTTTGGCAATCCGATTCTTCCTGGAAACATTCAACAGCGACGGATTCGACCTTTCCTGAGGCGTCATCGAAAGTATAATGGCTTCCTTATGCATCATGTCTTTTTCATCGATCATGCTCTCCAGCTCTTTCATCTTGCCGCCAATGCCGGGCAACATGCTCAATACGCTCTGCAACCCGCCCATGTTCTTCATCTGCTCCATGCTTTCCAGATAATCATCGAAGCCAAATTCCGCTTTCTTAAACTTCTTCTCCATCTCTCGGGCCTTGGCCTCGTCAATCTGAGCTTCCGCTTTCTCAATTAAGCTCATCACATCGCCCATGCCCAGAATTCGGGAAGCCATCCGCTCCGGATAAAACTGCTCCAGATCGGAAAGCTTTTCGCCCATTCCCACAAAGTAAATGGGTTTGCCAATCACTTCCCGAATGGACAAAGCGGCTCCGCCCCTGGCGTCACCGTCCAGCTTCGTTAAGATTACGCCGTCAATGCCCACTTTCTCCTGAAATGTCTCGGATACGTTCACCGCGTCCTGCCCGGTCATGGCGTCCACCACCAGCACCGTAGCGTCCACCGCCACCTGCTCCTTAATGTCCGCCAGCTCCTGCATCATGTCTTCATCCACATGGAGACGCCCTGCCGTATCTAAAAGCACCACATTTTGCCCATTGGCTTTCGCATGTTCCATGGCGCCTTTGGCGATATCCACCGGGCTTTGCTTGTCTCCCATGGTAAATACTTCCACGCCCTGCTTCTCACCGTTCACCTGCAACTGGGTGATAGCGGCGGGCCGGTATACGTCACAGGCCACCAATAAGGGATTTTTGCCCTTTGACTTCAGCTTTCCGGCCAGCTTGGCCACCGTGGTGGTTTTTCCCGCGCCTTGCAGGCCAACCATCATAAACACAGTAATCCCGCTTGCATTCATGGGCAGCTCAACCGTCTCGCTTCCCATCAACTCCACCAACTGTTCGTTTACGATCTTAATCACCATCTGGCCCGGATTCAGTCCATTCATCACATCCTGGCCGATTGCCTGCTCCTGCACCGATTTCACAAACCGCCGGACTACCTTGAAGTTAACATCCGCCTCCAGCAGAGCCAACTTGACTTCCTTGAGGGCCGCCTTCACGTCCGCCTCAGTCAATCGGCCTTTGCTTCTTAAATTCTTAAATACATTCTGCAGCTTCTCGCTTAAACTTTCAAAAGCCATGAATTCTCTCCCTGTCTCTACAGCTCATCTAAAATCCTGCCGGCAATGGCTTCTATTTCCCTGATCTTGTGCTCCCTGGATAATCTCTGAATTTGATGGACTTCTTCCCGAATCTTTACAAAACGCTCCACCAGATGCAGCTTTCCCTCGTACTCTTCCAAAGCGCTTTTGCATCTGCGGAGCATATCATGCACTCCCTGTCTGCTGATAGACAACTGCTGCGCCACCTCGCTTAAGGAATAATCCTCCAAAACCACTTGCTGGTAAATTTCCTGCTGCTTCTTGGTCAGCAGCTCTCCATAAAAATCAAACAGCAGCGTCTGCATCAAAATCTTTTCCATCCGTAATCACCTTGCCTATCATACATCATAAGCCCGGCTGTGTCAAGCTGTTTTTCTTGACACTTACGCGCAATAATCTTTCAAAATCTGATCCAGCGCCGAACTGCTGCTGGTATGACACCGCACCACATCCACTTCCTTGCGTTTCGCCTCATCCAGAGCGGACTTCACCATCTTATGGGAAACGGTGTTGGTAAATAACACGCACAGATCCGGACATCCAATCTGCCTTTTAAAATCTCCGGGCATCTGGGTAAAAATCTTCGCCTTGCACTTATGTTTTTTACAAATATTTTTATAATTACAAACCATCCGATCATGGCCTCCAATGATTACAACGCTCATGTCTACCCTCTCTTTTTTTGAATTTTTGCATTAGTTAGTATTCCCTAACTTCTGGATATATCATACCAATTTACTAGGATTTTTGCAAGTCTCTTTATTGATAATCTTTCGCAAAAACCCCATCGAAGGGAGCGGGCTCTGTTACAGGTCAATGGAGAGAATCTCCGGCGTTTCTTTGAGAAAACGCAGAACATCGCCCAACTGATAGCCCGCCGGGAATTTTACATACAATTTCAACAGCAACATCCCTGTTTCCGCCCGCTCCACATGAACGCTGGCAATCTTAATTTTCTTTTTTGTGAACAAATTTTCCAATATCCGTTCCACATCTCCGGATTCCGCCATTTTCAGAGTAATCTGCTCCACTTTCGTGGATTTCAAAAACTGAAAATCCCGGTGAAACAAAAATTGTAAGAACAGCACAATCAACGTAACGGCCACGCCCACCACATACATGCCCGCTCCCAACGCCATGCCGATTCCCACGGTGGTCCAGATTCCCGCCGCCGTGGTCAGGCCGCTGACGTTCATTTCGTGGGTGAAGATTACGCTGGCTCCCAGAAATCCCACCGCGGCCACAATGCCCGCCGCAATCCGGGATGGGTCCAGCCGGACGCCGGGACGCTCCAACACATCCCAGAATCCATATTTGGACAAAATCATCATCAGCGCGGCTGTGACTGCCACAATCATATGAGTTCGAATGCCCGCCATTTTCAGATGATTTTCCCGCTCATAGCCAATGGCCGATCCACACAGCGCCGCCCCCAAAAGACGGAAAATATAGACCACCTGTATCATCCAAAATTCTTTCATAATCTCTTCTCTTTCACACAAAGCGTTCCCGCAATATACGAATCTCCTGGGCCCACCCATCCTCATCGTTGGGCGTTTCCAGAATAAAAGGCAGATTCCGCAGCGCCGGATGCCGGGTCACCGCCGAGAGCGCTTCCAGGCCAATTTCCCCTTCTCCGATCTTGGCATGACGGTCTTTATGGCTTCCCAAGGGATTCTTGCTGTCATTTAAATGAATGGCTTTCAAATGTTCCAAACCAATGACCCGGTCGAATTCCTGCACCACCCCGTCCAAGTCGCCGACAATATCGTATCCGCCGTCCCACACGTGACAGGTATCCAGACAAACCCCCAATTTCTCCTGGCATTTTACCCGGTCCATAATCTCCCGAAGCTCCTCAAAAGTCCTTCCCACTTCCGTGCCTTTTCCCGCCATAGTCTCCAATAAAACCATGGTATTCCACTTCCGATCCAACACCTCATTTAACACTTGGGCAATCTTTTCGATTCCCGTCTGGGCGCCCTGCCCTACATGACTTCCCGGGTGAAAATTGTAATAATTACCCGGAATATATTCCATTCGCTTCAGATCATCTTCCATGGTATTTCTGGCGAATTCCCGCAGGTCCTCCCTGGCCGCGCAAGCGTTTAACGTATAAGGCGCATGGGCCACGATTTTCCCAAATTGATGCACTTTGGCAATCTCTTTGTACTTTTCCACATCCGCCTCTTTGATCTCCTTGGCCTTTCCGCCACGGGGATTCCTGGTAAAAAAGGCAAAGGTATTGGCGTTCATGTACACGGCTGTTTTGCCCATGGCCTCATATCCTTTGGCGGAAGAAATGTGGCTTCCGATTGTTAAAGTCTCCATCTTATCTGCCTCCTTTTTTATAGAAAGAAATAAACCGCTATGAATGTATGACCCATTCCAATAGCGGTTCCTTTTCTCCATAAATCCTATTCTCTATTCTCATGAATAAGAGAAATGGCCTCCTCAAAACTTTTTCCAGATTCCATGGTGGCTTTGTAGAGCGCCTCCATCTGTTTTTTCTCTATCTCTTGCTTTAATTCTTTTTTTCTGTTTGTGTATTCCTTAATTTTCTCCTCACACTCAGCCATCTCTTCCGTCAAAATACTCAATTCCTCTTCCACTGAAATATTTTTTTTCTTTCTGCCTCTCCCGGCCATTCTCAATTCCTCCTGCAAATTCTTACTAATTAATTATTCACTTATTATATCTTACCATTGTTTTAAAAAAAATACCATTATTTTTTTATTCCTTTTAAGAATTCATCGAATTCTCTGCATGGCATCGGTTTGGCAAAATAATATCCCTGCACATAATCACAATCAATAGAAGCCAGACGCTCCAACTGTTCTTTGGTCTCCACGCCCTCAGCTATTACATGCAGATTCATGGAATGAGCCATCTGAATAATAAAATATAAGATGCCTGGCGTAACGGATTTGGCCGTCTCATTTCGGATAAATTCCATATCCAGCTTCAACACATCTATAGGCAGATTGTACAACATATTCAGGGACGAATATCCACTGCCGAAATCGTCCATCTCGAATAAAAATCCTAATTCACGCAGCCGCCCCACGTTCTCAATAATCTGACTGGGGTTTTCCGTATAGGCGCTTTCCGTAAGTTCCAGGTGCAACCGCTGCGGCGAAATCTGATACTCTTTGATAATATCCTGCAGGATATCCGGCAAGTTCACATTATAAATATCCGCTCTAGACACATTCACGGAGATATTCACCGGCGGATACCCTTTGTCGTCCCACTCCCGCAAAACCGCGCAGGCGCGTTTCCAGACAAACTGATCCAATTTGGTGATAAACCCGTTTTTCTCAAAGAGAGGAATGAACTCGCCCGGCGACTGGAATCCCCATTCCGGATGGTTCCAACGCACCAAAGCTTCGGCGCCCGACAGACTATTTGTCTTAATGTTGTACTGGGGCTGCAAGTAGACCTCAAACTGCTCCTCTTCCAGCGCCGTCTCCATAACGCCGGTAATCGCCTGCTCCCGCACCAGCTTATTATGCATATCGTCGTTGTAGGTAAGGAAATGCTTTCCATACTGTCCCCAAATGCTGCGGGCAGCCATGAAAGCCCTGTCAAACATCTGCTCCGCAAGAAGTGACCGATCTTTGATATGGTAGATTCCCCATTTCATCGTCACATTCTTCATATTGGTCATGCTGCGGATCTGGTCATCCACTTTCTTAAACAAATCATCGGTATATTCCCAGTGTTCCCGCTCTATCAGGCACACAAACTGGTCTGCGTTCAGATGGCAGCATATACCCTGCTCACCCACAATCTCCCTGTACACATCCGCCACTCTGCAAAGAAGCTGATCGCCCGCCGGCATGCCGAATACATCATTAATCAGCTTAAAATTCTCAATATCCGAACAAACCATATCATATTCCTGATCTGGATGCTGTTTCAAAATATTATTGGCGCTGTGATAGAAAAATTCCTTGCTGTAGAGCCCTGTCAGCCTGTCATACTGCACCCGGTGCATCATAGCCGAAGTTTCACGCAGATGGATGATGCTGGCCACCCGGTGAAGAATAATCTGCGGCTTATACGGTTTCGACACAAAATCCGTGGCGCCATGGGACAGAGCCGCAACCTCATCGGCCTCCCGGTCACTCTGTGTGGCTACAATGACAGGAATAGACGAATAGTTCGAATTGGCTTTCATATGCGAAAGGAACGTGTATCCATCCATCACAGGCATTACTATATCTAATAAAATAAGCGAAATCTCTTCGCCATATTCCTCCAGAACGTCAAGCGCTTCCTGACCGTTTTCCGCTTCCAAAACTTTATATGTGGAAGACAATATCTCACATAGCATCTCCCGGTTGATCCAATTATCTTCTACCACTAATATCTTTTTTTGTAACATCACTATGTTTCACCCCATTATTGTAAATATTGTTGATCACTGGCAGGCTCAACAATATCATTTTAGCATAGAAAAAATGTCTTCGCAATAATTTTCAAGATGGTTGTACAAGAATTACAACCAATAAACCATCGCTTCGTATGGCCGCAGCGTCATCTGAATTTCCAAACTCACCTGTTCATAATTAGAAATCAGCCGCTTCGCCTGACCCTCCACGAATTCTTTTGGCGGTTCATAATTTTGCCGCTCTTCAGAAAAATTGCAGACAGTCAGTAATTTCTGATCGCCTAAAGCCCGCGTATATGCATACAGCCTTTCGTGATCTGGCAGCAACAATTCATAAGTTCCATAAACAATAATTTCATACTGCTTGCGCAGCGAAATCAATTTCTGATAATAATGAAACACGGAATCAGCCCTATTTCGCTGTTCTTTGACATTGACAGTTTTGTAATTGGGATTCACCCCTATCCAGGGCGTTCCCGAAGTGAAACCGCCATTGTCCGTGTCGTCCCACTGCATGGGCGTTCGGGAATTATCACGGCTTTTATAGCGCACATAGTCGAACATGTCATCCGGCTTTACAATCCCTTTTTCCGTATATTCCTGATATGCGTGAATGCTCTCAATATCCCGGAAATCTTCCATGGACGAGAAAGGATAATTGGTCATGCCCAATTCCTCCCCCTGATAAATATAGGGCGTTCCCTGCATCATATGCAGACAAGTTCCCAGCATTTTCGCAGACAGCTCCCGGTATTCTTCCCTGTCATCCCCCAGCCGCGACACAATCCGTGGCTGATCGTGGTTGCACCAATAAAGGCTGTTCCAGGCTTTGCCCTGAAGGCTTACCTGCCATTTGGACAAGACTGCTTTTAGCTCTGGCAAATGCATCTTCTTATGGTTCCACTTGAATCCCTCGCCGCCGTCCACATCCATATGCTCAAACTGGAAGACCATATTCAGTTCTTTATTAGAAGACGCGGCGTATTTTTTCGCCTCCTCCACCGTCACGCCAGAACATTCGCCCACCGTAATCAGATCGTACTTGGATAAAACCGACTCATTCATCTCTTGAAGATACTCATGCACATGAGGGCCGTTGGCCACATAAGGACTGAAATCCCCGTAACCGCCTTCTCCCACCGGACCGTCGGGCAGTTGAGGCTGTTTGGAGATTAAACTGATTACATCCATGCGAAAGCCGTCGATCCCCTTTTCGCACCACCAGGTCATCATCTCAAAGACTTCTTTTCGCACTTTCGGATTATCCCAGTTCAGATCCGGCTGTTTCCTAGAAAATAAATGCAGATAGTACATATCCGTGGCGCCATCGTACTGCCAGGCGGACCCGCCAAAACAGGAACCCCAGTTATTGGGCTCCTTCCCTTCCCTGCCATCTCTCCAGATATAATAATCCCTGTATGGATTCTCTCTGGACTTTCTGCTCCGTCTAAACCAGACGTGTTCGTCCGAAGTGTGATTGACCACCAAATCCATCATGATTTTCAGCCCCTGTTCATGAGCTGTATAAAGCATACGGTCAAAATCCTCCATCGTGCCGAATTCTTCCATAATCGCCTGGTAATCACTGATATCATAACCATTGTCATCATTGGGGGACTGATACACCGGCGAAAGCCAGATGACATCCACCCCCAGATCCTTTAAATACCCCAGCTTACCTGTAATGCCATTCAAATCACCCACCCCGTCTCCGTTACTATCACAGAAACTTCTGGGATAAATCTGATAGACAACGCATTCTTTCCACCAAGCTTTTTCCATCTTTGACCCCCTTTGCGCAAACAGTCTTCACTTCCTATATTTTTCAAATTATAACTCTGATGCCTTCAATTGACAACTATTTTCCGAAAGCGCATGAAAAAAATGTTACTTTCCAATTTGATTACGCCGCCATAAAAAATTTATAGAGTGGAGTTTTCCATTTTCTTATGGTATAATAGTAGAACTAAAATTATGGAAAGGAGACTGTGCAGCCGTGCTAAAAAAACTGCAAAACAAAATTTCTATTTATTTCATCCTAACAGCTCTATCCTGCACATGCAGTCTGGCGCTGGCTGGATGCGGCCATAAAACGGACAACAAAACTTCGTCTGCATCAAATCTGGAATCAAACAGCGGCAATTATGAAGACACCGAAAACGCCGTCCATTTCGATCACAAACTGGAAGAATACCAACCTTTAAAAAAGAAGTACAATTTCTACTTTACATACAAGATGGTCCACCCCTGGTGGGACGCTGTGGCCCTTGGCATCGAAGACGCCGCTAAGCAATACGAAGAAGCAGGGACCATTATCAATTACGAATATCTAGCCCCAAACGCCGTCTCCGCCCGGAATCAGATCCAGCACCTAAAGGAGGCCGCTGGGCAAAACTTCGATGTAATCGGCGTGGACGTGGCGGATACAGCCCTGGTGACTCCCACAATCAACACGCTTATTGAAGCCGGTAAAAAAGTTATGACGTTCTCCAGTTCCGACGCCTCCAAAGAAGATGGATGCAAACGCATCGCCTATGTGGGCAACACCCATAATTACCAGGACGGCGCCGATCTTACAGAGGCGCTCTGTGAAAAGCTTGACTACCAAGGAAAAGTGGCCCTCCTGGTGGGGACCAAGGGCGCGCCCTGCCATGAAGACCGGGCGCTGGGCGCACAGGACGTAATCACCAAATATCCAGATATGAAAATCGTGGAAACCGCCTACGACGAAGATTCCGTGGAAAATGCCTATCAATATACACAAAAATTTCTGGCGAAACACAGCGATCTGGACGGAATTATCTGCTGCAACATGAGCAACCCGGTAGGCGCCGCCAGAGCGGTCATTGAAGCCGGGCGGGAAGAAAAAATTATGATTGTAGGCATGGATCACGACCAGGAAGCGCTTCAATACCTGCGGGACGGCGTCATATACGCTCTGGGCGTCCAGGATTGCTATTCCATCGGCTTTGACACAGTCCAGGTGGCCGTAAAAATCGCGGACGGACTGACGCCTGGAGAAGCCTACCCAGAAAAAACCGAGGAAATAACCACAATCATTTACCAGGATGGCGCCTCGGCTATGCTTCAGACACTGTACGGTGAAATTGATTAAGAATGGCGGTAGTGAAAATGGATCTAAAAGAACAAAAAAAACAGACAATCACTTTTGCTATATGGGGCGGAATTATCATTGCCACAGTTCTCCTGGTGACCACAATCTGGGTGTCCAACAACGCAAGAATCGGCACCAACCAGGCCGTAAACCAGGTCAGCGAATTTTATCTGGAAGAGCTGGCAGGCCGAAGAGCCCGGGTGGTCTCCGAAGACCTGAAGAACAGTTTTATGCATATGAAAAGCGCTCTTGAAATCCTGGATGAGTCAAATCTAAAATCCCAGGAGACGCTGCGCAGCTTTTTGGGAAAAGTTCGAAAACTCTATAATGTGGATAAGTTCGCCCTAGTGGACGACAATGGAATTGTCTACACGGAACACAGCACAGTTTCCGGCCTTAGCCGCTATAGTTTTCTCTCTGAAGATCTGACAAAACCAGTAATCCGCACATCCAATCTATACGGCGCAAAAAAACAAGTGATTCTGGCAATGCCTGTGGAAGATATTTTCTTTCAGAAATCAAAGATAAAAGTGTGTTTTATCCAGCTTAACATCGATGAAATGTTAAGTTCCCTGACATTACAGACCAGCGACAACGAAACCTATTGCAATTTGTACTATAGAAACGGCGCCAGCCTGACAAACTCCGATTTTGGGCGCCTGGAAGGCGGAACCAACCTCCTTGCGGCGCTGGCGGACGCGGATATGGGAAACGGATCAAGCTATACCCAACTGAAGGACGATTTCACCAATGGCCGTTCCGGTCAGACATCCTTCAAATACCAGGGGACCCAAGAAGATCTCTGCTATCTTCCAGTGGAAGGCACCAACTGGATGATGACCATTCTGATCCGGGATAATGTCATCAGCAACCAAATCAGCTCCATAAGCTCGGAAATGATGCGCCACAGCATCATCCAGATCATTATCACAGTGATTGCCATGCTCATTGTTTTCCTGGGACTGATCCATCAATCCCGGAAAAACGCAAAGCTTCTTCTGGAACAGGAAAAAGCAGACGGAAACCGGATACGGGCCGCCTTAACCCAGCTCGAAAGAGAACAGATGGCCATGAAAAACATCCAGGCCGCCATGGGTTCCGGCCCTTGGAGCATGGAATTTAATAAGAAGGGAGAAATGATCTCCTGCACTTGGACCGACACGTTCCGAAAAATGCTGGGATACGAAAGTGAAGGGGATTTTCCCAACAAACTGGAGTCCTGGTCGGATCTTATACATATAGAAGATAAAGACCGGATTATGGAGGAATATTGGGACACGGTAAAAGACTATACCGGACAGAAAACCTACGACGTGCAATACCAGATTCTCACCAGAGACGCCGGATGGCGATGGTTTCACTCCGCCGGACGGCTGTCCAGACGGGAAGACGGCTCACCGATCACGTTTGTAGGGCTTTTCGTGGACATAAACGACGAGAAAGAAATGGCCCAGCAGTTGGAGAAACAAAAAACCGATCTCCAGGACGCTTTGGCCGCCGCGCAACATGCCAACAAAGCAAAAACCACGTTTCTCAACAATATGTCCCACGACATCCGCACGCCCATGAACGCCATCATCGGTTTCACATCACTGGCCGCCGCCCATATCGACAACACCGAGCAGGTGCAGGATTACCTGGCAAAAATCACCACATCCAGCAATCATCTGCTCAGTCTGATTAACGACGTGCTGGATATGAGCCGCATTGAAAGCGGAAAGGTGAAAATTGAGGAAAAAGAAACCTCCTTGCCTGAAATCATGCACGATCTGAAGACCATCGTGCAGGCAGACATCACCTCCAAACAACTGGATTTCTATATTGATACGGCGGATGTCATCCACGAACACGTGCTGTGCGACAAACTCCGCCTAAACCAGGTTCTTCTCAACCTTCTCAGCAATGCCATGAAGTTTACAAAACCCGGCGGCATTGTGAGCGTCCGTATCTTGGAAAAGGGAACTGCATCGGACGGCTGCGTATCCTATGAATTCCAGATCAAAGACACCGGAATTGGAATGAGCAAGGAATTCCAAAAACATGTCTTCGAGCCATTTGAACGTGAAAAAACAAGCACAATCAGCGGAATACAGGGAACTGGTCTGGGAATGGCCATTACCAAAAACATCGTAGACATGATGGGCGGATCCATCTCCGTTTCCAGCGAAGAGGGAAAAGGAACCACATTTACCGTATCCTTGCAATTTAAAACACACTCCGGCTCTGTACAACAGGAAGCGATTCCGCAATTAAAGGGCCTGCGAGCGCTTGTGACAGACGACGATTTCAACACATGCTCCAGCGTCACCAAAATGCTTTCCACCATTGGCATGCGGCCTGACTGGACCACGTCTGGCAAAGAAGCCGTGCTGCGGACCAAACTGGCGTGGGAGCAGAACGATAACTACGCCGTCTACATCATAGACTGGCTGATGCCAGATATGAACGGCGTGGAAGTTGTGCGACGAATCCGCCGAATCATTGGAGAAGAGACGCCAATCATCATCCTCACCGCCTACGACTGGTCCGATATCGAAGAAGAAGCGCGAAAAGCAGGCGTAACGGCTTTCTGCTCAAAACCTATTTTCCTGTCGGAGCTGCGGGAAATCCTGGAAGCGCCCTATGCCATCCAAAGCGCCGAGATTCAAACTTCAGAAAATGACAATTCTTTCACCGGCAAGAAAATCCTTCTGGTGGAAGACAATGAGCTGAATCAGGAAATCGCCGTAGAAATCTTGCAGGAAGCGGGATTCATCCTGGATGTAGCCGACGATGGATCCGTTGCCGTGGATAAGATGAAATCCGCTGCGCCTGGTCAGTATGATCTGATTTTGATGGATATACAGATGCCCATCCTGAACGGATATGAAGCCACCAAGCAGATAAGAAGCCTGGAAAATCCCGCTTTTACGGATATTCCTATCATTGCAATGACCGCCAACGCCTTTGATGAAGACAAAAAGGCAGCGCTTGACGCAGGCATGAACGGACACATTGCAAAACCCATCGATGTCCCGGAACTGATGGATCTTCTAAAAATAATGTTAAATCCAGTCTAAAGACTGTTTTCCGGCAACAGCTTCTTCCGTCGGCTCAGAAACAGAGTCAACGTGATGGCGGACGCCAGAATATCCGCCACCGGTTCGGCCACATAAACGCCCATCACGTTTCCCGTCACCATGGGCAGAATAACCGCTAAAGGCGCCAGCAGAATCACTTTACGCAACAGCGCGAGAAACAAGCTGGTCTTGGCCTGCCCCAACGCCATGAACGTAGCCTGGCAGGCCATCTGTGCGCCGAACGCCCAAATGCCGCCAAAGAAAATGGGCATCACCTTCCCCACCAACGCCACCAGCTCCCGGTCATTGTTGAAAATCAGAGCCAGCCGCTCTGGCATGAACGCCACCAATAGAAAGGATGCAATAGTCACAGTCAAAGCAGTGCGCAAAAGCAGCCGGAAAGCTTTTCGCACCCGTCCAAAATTCTTCGCTCCAAAATTATAGCTGAGAATCGGCTGCACGCCCTGGGTAATCCCCTGCACAGGCATAACCACCATCTGCATCACGCTTTGCATAATGGTAACCGTCCCCACATACAGATCCCCACCGTAAAACTGCAGACCGGAATTCAGCGTCACCGTCACCAGACTTTCCGTGGACTGCATAATAAAAGGGGCAATGCCCAGCGCGGCGATCTGCCCCACCACCGCCCCCTCCAGTCGCATATATTTTCTGCGGATGCGCAGTCCCGACCAATGGGAACGCAAAAAAAACGTCACCCAGCAAGCGCTCACCCCTTGAGAAATAACCGTTGCCAGCGCCGCGCCTTTCACGCCCATATTCAAATAGAAAATAAAAACAGGGTCCAGGATAATGTTGAGCGCCGCTCCGATAAGCACCGAACACATGGCGACCATGGCATGGCCCTGCGCGGTAATATAAGCGTTAAGCCCCAGCGCAAGCTGAACAAAAACCGTTCCTATCAGATAGATGGAAATATAATCGACCGCGTAGCCAATGGTGGCCTCTGAAGCGCCGAACGCCATAAGCGTGGGCCTTTTAATCACCGAAAAAAGCGCCGTCAACGCCACCGACATAAGCAGCAGCAACGTGGTGGAATTACCTAGAATTTTCTCGGCTTTCTGACGATTCCCTTGGCCCAGACAGATGGAAGCCAGGGGCGCGCCTCCCATTCCCACAAAAGCAGTAAAAGCCGAAATAAGCATGATAATGGGGAATGTTATCCCCAACCCAGTGAGAGCCATGCGTCCCACCCCCTCAATATGGCCAATGTAAATCCGATCCACAATGTTATACAGCATATTTATAAGCTGTGCTACCACTGCGGGCACAGCCAGTTTAAACATCATTGGACCGATGGGGGCGTTCGCCAGCGCAGCCTCGTTTTCGTATGACATAAAAATTCTCCTTTCACTCCACTTCCCCTTGCTTGCATTTAACTGCATTATACTAAAAATTCATTTAATTTGCAATGAGCGTCAAAAGAAACTCCGCCTATAGCTTTCCACGCCCTTTTGGAAACGCTTAAGCCCATCTAGAATCCTGCTACGGAAGAGCCAAGACCAGTCAAAAGCCCTGCCAGGCGCCAGAATGAAATGTCCGCTGTATTGTCATCGCTCCCACCGCTCCCGCCGGAACGCCAAAGAGAAATCCAATCAACATTCCTTTCAAAAACAAACTGACAACATCCATCCGCCACACCTTTCTAGGCGCAATCAGCTCTCCAATCTCGTCTGCGCGGATAACGCCCCAGCCAGGTTCATTATGCTGTCAATCCTTCTCCGGACATCCACGTCCACCGTAGAATATTCAAAGGCAAGCGTGGTGTTTAAGAGCTTGCAGTTTTTCATCAGCAGGTTTTCAATATAACACATGCTCTGGAGACTCTCGACGGTGCAGTTTAGAAGAGTCAGTTTCTTTGCATTCCACCCCAAACACTCACCGGAAATAAAGGAATCATACGCCGGCACGGGCCATCTCAAACCAAACGCAACCCTCCGCCACAATTCTTTACTGTACCAGAGCGGATATCTCCATTTAAACATACGATTCTTGATCGTTATGTCACTGCATTCCTTCAGCGGTGACTCCCACTTCCGCAAATATGGCGTCCTTTACATTTACATGACTTTTATGAAACAGCGTCCTCTCTCCTGTGAGGTATGCCTGATCGCTCTCTTTCATTCCTTTTGTCCTGCTTTTTCGTTTCTGACATAATTTTACCATACATTATTTTACATAATAAATACCTATTTAAAATCCATCCAAAAGGCTTTTGGAACGCATAAAAAGTCAAAAAGCAACCAGCAGTTGCGGAATTTTCAAGCGCACTTGGTGGTTGTCAACCAGTTTTTATGCTAAAATGCGTTTATCGATATCGAGAAAATGGCTGTCCGGCCTGTTCGGATGTCAAATAAAATAACAGAAAGAAGGATATGTACATGATATTAGGAGAAAAGATCATCCATTTGAGAAAGCAGAGAGAGTGGTCCCAGGAGGAGCTGGCCTCCCAACTGGGAATATCCCGGCAATCGGTATCAAAATGGGAGAGCGGAGCCTCTATCCCAGATCTGGATAAGATTATTAGCATGAGTTGTCTGTTCGGGGTGAGCACGGATTACTTATTAAAAGAAGAAATAGAGGAAGAAGCCCCTCCCGTTGTCCGGGAAAAGGAGGAAGCGGACTCTAGGCGCAGCGTTTCCCTGGAAGAGGCCACTGCGTTTCTGGATCTGACTCGGAAAACAGCGGCCAAAATAGCCTTTGGCGTATCCTGTTGTATTCTCTCACCAGTATTCCTGATTCTGCTTGGGGGCCTGTCCGAATACGGCATGGGAAACCGAATATCTGAGGATATGGCAGGGAGCCTGGGGACCACCGTCTTGCTGCTCCTGGTGGCTGTGGGCGTAGCCATACTGGTCTCCAACGGAATGCGCATGGAGAAGTATAGATATATGGAAAAAGAACCGTTCACGCTGCTGTACGGCGTGGCTGGCATCGTAGAAAAACGCAAAGAAGAGTTTGCAGCCACTTACCGCAAATGCATTACTGTGGGCGTGACGCTGTGCATTGTGGGCATAACGCCTCTGCTGCTTTTCGGAACCAGAGATGAGCGCATCGCCACCATCGGTTGTGTGCCAGCGCTCCTGTGTTTTGTCACTGTTGGCGTGTTTCTGTTCGTGTGGGCGGGAACGATCAACGGCAGCTTTGACAAGGTACTCCAGATTGGCGACCATACGCAAGAAAAAAAAGAAGTAAACCAACGGACATCCTTTTTCGCCGGATCGTATTGGTGCATCATCTTGGCTATCTACATCGGCATCAGTCTGTACATGGACAACTGGCACAAATCATGGATCATCTGGCCTGTGGCAGGGATATTATTCGCAGCATTTTATAAGATCCTCAGCGCTAGTTTTGTCAGGAAAAGATAACGGCGCATATAGACCAAACGGAGCCTTTCATGGCTCCGTTCAAACTGTAGACAATCATCGCCTTAGTTCAACTGTGCGTCACGTTTTTGTCTATAAATTTCCTGCAAATCATCAATAGCCATCTCAACGTCAAAAGTATGGAATCCAAGCCAACATTCGTTCATCGTTTTGGCATCAGCAATTTTATAGATTTCCTGACTATATTCATTTGTGTAGTAGCGCCAATAACGATAAGTATACCCTGCCCAATACATGACCTCCGCAGTATAAATTTCGCCAGCCTTTTTAAGCCCATTCACTTCATCATTTAATTCCTCAAGAATATATTCCTCTCCAGCCCATTGTAATCGATCGTAAACATCATCAAGGGCAGCGGCAGTTTTGCTATTCATAAAAGATTCTATAAATGATGGACAATCCAATCCTTCTTTCAGCGCAAGTTCAAACAAACGTCCCTGTATATCACAAAGTTGGCGTTTTTCAAGCGTAAGATTTTCCATTTTATTCACCCGCCTCTAATATTTCATCAAAAAAACGACCGTCACGACGATATCTCCGACAGATTTCATCCGCCAAAGCAATGCCTCTAGAACGATTTGTTTCACCTTGTCGTTTTAATTTATTCCTATCATTCTCAGTAAGTTCTTGTTCATCAATGATTTGTATTTTTTTGCAAGCCTTTTCTGTCAAAGCCACATATTGTTTACCAAGTTTCAACGCAGAAAGACTGTTGATAAGCGCAAGATCCGTAATCTCTCCATTGAAAAACCGTCCAGCACGACAAACATCCTATCGTTGGCAATATATCCAATAACCATGTCACAACCCTTGCTCAGATCCGCAAAACGAGTATAGATCGTTGAATGTTTCACGGATTCCATCTTGCCACGATTATATGCAATTAGCAACGCCCAGTCCAATCCCACCTCTACGCTAAGAATTTTAAGACCTGATAGATGAATATTCAATGTATAGATCTTTGCATTCGGATAATTGCAAATTAAAGTAAGTGGCTGCGTCCGGTCCGTTCCCATGTAAAATCCTTTTCCAAAATCACAACGCTGCTGGCTTGTAGGAGCAATCGCACCGCGAATCCCCGACTTCGAGCCATGATAAAGGGTTACCGTTTCATCCGAGCTAATAATATGGTTTTCATTAAATGGAGAAAAATCAGCGCCGTTGTTAACACATAAATTCTTCATCTCCTTTATAATTTGGGAGCTTTTCATAATGACCTCCTGGATTTGCAATAGAATACCTGAACAATTTCATTATAATATATGAAACCGTGGAATACAATACAGTGTATATACCGATTCTTGTGTAACTATAGGAAGT
Source organism: uncultured Lachnospiraceae bacterium (assembly GCA_910588775.1). Taxonomy (GTDB): domain Bacteria; phylum Bacillota; class Clostridia; order Lachnospirales; family Lachnospiraceae; genus MGBC164599. The sequence goes on along the minus strand of CAJURH010000019.1, from coordinate 14,317 downwards.
CTGAATTTCCTTGCCATTGCAAGGGAGCAAAGCATTGTCCGAGCGGCCCAATCTCTGCATCTCTCCCAGCCAACCCTTTCCACCCAAATTAAAAACCTGGAAAACAGCTCCTAATCCGGGATTCCAAAGGCTCCCGAAAAATCACTCTGACCAAAGAGGGCATAATTTTGCGTAAGCGCGCCGAAGAAATTTTAGACTTGGTAAAAAAGACGGAAAGTTTCCTTGCGGCCTAAACGGTTTCTCTATTACACTACCTTTTCTCTCTACATCTTGTGATAATTCAATGCTTTCAAAGGGTTGACGAATTCTGGATTTTTCACTATTATAAAATTACATATTTTGTTGATTTTCCTGATTTTAGAAAGGAACGAAAACCCTGCCATGACTTTACGCCATCTTAAAATATTTATCGAAGTGGTAGAAACGGGTAAAATGAGCGCCGCCGCCAAGAACTTATACATCGCGCAACCTTCTGTCAGCCAATCCATCCATGAACTGGAAACCCACTACCATACGCTGCTGTTCCAGCGGTATTCCAAGAAACTGTACATCACGGAAAGTGGCCGCCTGCTGTATACATATGCCAAACAGTTAACCGCCCAGTTTGACCGGATGGAAGAAAACATGCTCACCAAAAAACGCCGGGAAAAGTTTCGCATCGGCGCCACGATTTCGGTGGGCGGCAGCATCCTGTCCCCGGTGGTGAAGCGTTTCCGCCAGGAATTTCCTGACCTGGACGTGTACGCGTTTGTGGGAAACACCCAGGAGATTGAAGACCGCCTCCTGAACATGGACCTGGATGCAGGCATCATCGAAGGCTTTGTAAAAAGTGCGGACTTAATCACCATTCCCCTGCTGGAAGACCCCATGGTTCTGGCCTGCAGTGCGGATCACCCGCTGGCCAGGCGCAGCGTTTTACACATCGAAGACCTGCAGGGACAGGAATTCGTCATTCGGGAATCCGGCAGCGGAACACGGGAGCTGCTGGACCGCTTTTTGGAATCCCACGATATCCGCGTGACGGTGGCTTTTGAAGTCCACACGCCCGACGCCATAAAAAACGCCCTGCGGTTCAATCAGTGCCTGACACTGATTTCCGCAAGGCTTGTGGAGCAAGAATTAAAGAGCGGTGAATTCGCGGCTTTCTCAAGCCAGGATTCCCAATGGAGCCGGTATTTCCGCATTGTCTACCATAAAGGTATGATATACCATAAAGGTATGACATACCATAAAGGCATAGCCGGGTCTACAGATATGGCAGACCACAAAACAACCAGCAACGCCCCGGATTCCCCGCCCCATATGCTTGCTCTGCAAAACATTGTGTCGTCTTATGACCAGAAAAGCCCTCTGGACCATTTCATCCAGGGACAATTTGTGGATACATACAACCTTTCCTAACTCTTACAGCAAATTTCCCATACTTTTCAAAGCAATGGCTAATGTGGAAGTATTGTGAAATAAGGCCGCTGTAGCAGGCTGTATGAACCCTGCCACTCCCAGCAGTATCAGAGCTGTGTTGATTCCCACAATGGCCCGGTAGTTTTTCCGGATGCGTTTCATCAGGCTGACGCTTAAAAGGCGCAGCGTGACCACCTCATACAAATCATCGGAAGAAATAGTGATGTCCGCAATCTCCCTGGCAATCTCTGCGCCGTCACTGATGGCGATTCCCACATCCGCCGCCGACAGCGCTGGGGAATCGTTAATGCCGTCGCCAATCATAATCACTGTCCGGCTAGACTTTTTCTCTTCCTCAATAAAGCGCGCTTTGTCTTCTGGCAAAACTTCCGAATAGTATTCATCCACCTGAATTTTCTCAGCAACAGACGCAGCAGTTCTCTCACTGTCCCCAGTCATCATCACAATCTTCCCGATACCGATTCTTCTCAACGAATTCACCACGGCCTCCGCTTCCTCCCGCAACGGATCCTCAATGCAGAGCGCCGCTATCAACTTCCGATCCATAGCCATATACAGATGGGAATATTCGGTGGGCAGCCCGTCAAATGCGTCCTGGTAAGCTGGGTCCACGGTGCAGTCCTCGTCTTCAAAGACAAAGTGATAACTGCCAATCACAACTTTTTTCTCGCCTATATAGGAAGAAATCCCGTGAGCCACAATATATTCCACTTTGGAATGCATCTCCTCGTGTTCCAGCCCCCGCTCCATGGCGCCTCTCACCACGGCATTTGCCATGGAATGTGGAAAATGTTCTTCCAAACAGGCCGCTATCCGCAGCAGTTCGGCCGGACTCTCTTCACAAAAAGATACGACGTTTTTCAGTGTTGGCCGGGCTTTTGTAAGTGTCCCAGTTTTATCAAAGACCACCGTAGAAGCCTCTGCCACCGCTTCCAGATATTTGCCGCCTTTTACTGTAATATGGTTCAGGCTGGCTTCCCGAATGGCGGAGAGTACGGCGATGGGCATGGCCAGCTTCAATGCGCAGGAGAAATCCACCATCAGCACGGTAATCGCTTTCGTGGCATTCCTGGTGAGAAGCCACGTTAGACCCGTTCCCAGAAAAGCATAAGGAACCAGCCTGTCCGCCAGACGTTCCGCCTTGCTCTCCAGTGCGGATTTCAACTTCTCGGATTCTTCGATCATGGCCACAATTTTCTCATATCGGGTGGAACTGCCGATTTCCTTCACCTGGACGATCAGCTCCCCTTCCTCCAGAACTGTGCCGGCGTACACTAAACTGCCGGCATCCTTTCTCACTGGCAGAGATTCCCCGGTAAAAGAAGACTGGTTGACCATAGCCTCCCCACAGGATACAAGGCCATCGAAAGGAATCACATTGCCCATGTGCATCACTACTTCGTCGCCCACGGCCACATCTGCGACGGACACTAAGATTTCCTGCCCTTCTCTTTTCAACCAGACCTTCTCCACTTGCAGGGACATGCTGCGCGCCAGATCCCCCACCGATTTCTTGTGTGTCCACTGCTCCAACAGTTCACCGATTCCCAGAAGGAACATGATGGAACTGGCAGTCTTTAGATTTCCTCGAAGGACGGACACGCCAATGGCCGTTGCGTCCAATACCTCCACTTCCAGGCGGCCTTTCAACAGGGTCCGAACGCCTTCCCATATGTATTTCAGGGATTTCACCCCTATGCATAACGCCCGTATAGGATAGGGGAGAAACAGACAGCTTGCCACACGCATGAGTGTTTTATTTACAATTTTCTCTTTATACGCACGGTTCAAGTCCCGTCCCGAATTATCCAAAAACACCTCCGGCGCCTCTGCCTGGTCGTAACAAAATTTTTTCAAGGCACAGATGATATCCGCCCGATCGCCCACAAATTGAATCGTCGCATCCGCCGTCCGCTCGTACACCTTAACATGCACCACGTTGGGCTGGGTCTGGAGATAATACTGCAAGATATCGGCTTCCCGGCAGGTCATAGCCGCCTGATTCAAATGGACGCGCAGATACTCTTTCGTCTGGCATCGAATATAAAACTTCAAGGATAAGCCCTCCCCGCTTTAAGCTTCGGCGCAGGGCGCGTCGTCCTCCACCGCCTCGGCTTCTTTTGCATAGCGTTCCTCGTTGATTTCCTTGGCTTGCGCAATCACGTCCTCTGCGTTCTCTTGCACGACAGTGACTGCCTTCATCACGCAGTCCTTCACCCGCAGAGCTGCAGCCGCACAGTTGGTGTACGCTTTTTTCGCATCCTTGCTAGACAGAAGCTTCACCCCTGCCGTTCCAAATAAAACGCCGCCAACAAAAAGTCCCACTTTTTTGCAATCAAAAATATCCATCATCTTTTGAATCCTCCTTATTTGTGTTTGTAACCAGTGTACATTGCCATGGCAAAACAGAAAACTGCCGCCCACGCCCAAATCTTATGTTTTTTCAATGGTCTATCACTTCCTCCTTTTTTGTATTTTGGGATACAGACGATTGCAAACAGATCTCACAATCGACTAGTCTCTTTGGTTATAGAAAAACCCTGGCCAGGATAACATTTTACCGCCCTGGCCAGGGCTTTCGTCCAACCGTCTTTCATTTAACAGGAAAAAGATGTTTTCGTCAATATCCCAACACCCTCCTTATTGATAAAGTTTCTCATATGAGAAATTTTATCAACTATCAATCTCACGAATCAGATTCACCATCTCAATGGCGCTGATGGCGCAGTCATAACCTTTATTGCCTGCCTTAGTTCCGGCCCGCTCAATGGCCTGCTCGATATTCTCTGTGGTCAAAACGCCGAACATCACCGGAATGTCGCTGGACAGGGATACGGACGCAATCCCTTTGGACACCTCGGCGCAAACATAGTCGTAATGGCTGGTGCTTCCCCGAATCACCGCTCCTAAACAAATCACCGCGTCGTATTTCTTGCTTTTGGCCATCTTGGACGCAATCAGCGGAATCTCAAAAGCCCCTGGAACCCAGGCTACGTGGATGTCTTCTTCCTTTACGTCGTGGCGAATCAGCGCGTCCATGGCGCCGCTTAGCAGCTTGGATGTAATAAATTCGTTGAAACGGGCGGCCACAATGCCGATCTTTATATCCTTAGATACCAGTTTTCCTTCAAATGTTTTCATAGTTGACTTTTCCTTTCTCTTCCTACAAATAAGGAGCAAGTTTTCAAAACGGTTTTGAGCTTCGTTTTGTCTGTTCTGTCCAAACTCGCCACTATAATTTTATTGAATATTCAGAATGTGCCCCATTCTGTTTTGCTTGGTTTTCAGATAAAACCGATCGTACTCGGTGGGAAGTATCTGTATAGGCTCCCGCCGGGTAATCTCCATTCCAAATTCGGAGAGCTGATAAACTTTATCTGGATTGTTGGTCAATAGACGAATGCTTTTCACCCCCAGATCCTTCAATATCTGGGATCCGATGTAATACTCCCGCTGATCTCCAGCAAATCCCAGCGCTAGATTCGCCTCCAGGGTGTCCATGCCCTTTTCCTGCAGCTCGTAGGCGCGCAGCTTGTTAATGAGTCCGATGCCCCGGCCTTCCTGGCGCATGTACAGCAGAATCCCTCTTCCTTCCCGCTCAATCTGAGTCATGGCCGCCGCAAGCTGCTGGCCACAGTCACAGCGCAGGGAACCGAACGTATCTCCCGTGAGGCATTCCGAATGGACGCGACAGAGCACATCTTTCCCCTGGCCCACTTCGCCTTTTACCAGCGCCACATGGTGTTCCCCGTTTAGACGGTTCACGAATCCATAGGCCATGAATTCTCCGTACCGGGTAGGCATCTTGGTGACGGTTACACGGTCCACCAGCTTCTCGTTGTATTTGCGGTAATTCTGCAAATCTTTGATGGTGATAAACTTTATATCCCACTGCTTCGCAAGCTCGGCAAGCTCCGGCGCGCGCATCATTGTGCCGTCCTCCCGCATAATCTCACAGCAAAGGCCGCATTCCTTCAGCCCGGCCAGACGGCACAGATCTACCGTGGCCTCGGTATGGCCGTTACGCTCCAACACACCGTTCTTTCTGGCAAGGAGCGGGAACATATGACCCGGGCGGCGAAAATCCTCCGGCTTCACATTATCGTCCACGCATTTCATGGCCGTTATGGACCGCTCTGCAGCGGATATTCCCGTGGTGGTCTCCACGCTGTCGATGGATACGGTAAAAGCCGTCTCATGGTTATCCGTGTTCTGCTCCACCATCTGGGGAATCCGCAGTTTTTCCACATATTCCTGGGACATGGGCATGCAGATCAACCCTTTGCCGTAAGTGGCCATGAAGTTAATATTCTCTGTGGTGGCGAACTGGGCCGCACAGATGAAATCACCTTCATTCTCCCGTTCTGGATCGTCTGTGACCAAAATAATTTTCCCTTTTCTTAAATCCTCCAGCGCTTCTTCCACTGTATCAAACTGAAGCATAATCGTCCTCCTTTAGCTATAGTCATATCCGCATGCAGACAAAAATTCCCTGGTCAGCCTACTCTCTGACTGCTGTGCCGGCGCAGGATTTAACAACTTTTCCACGTATTTCCCTATCATGTCGTTTTCCAAATTAACCAGATCACCCTTGCGGCGTTCACTCAAAGTCGTATTTCGGACGGTATGGGGAATGGCCGAGATGGAAAAGCTGTCCGCCGCCACTTTCGCCACAGTCAGACTGACGCCGTCTATGGCTATGGAGCCCTTCTCCACAATGTACCGCAAAATAGCCGGATCGGCCTGTATAGTATACCAGATCGCCGTGTCGTCCCGCTCAATCTGGATGATCCGCCCCACTCCGTCCACATGCCCAGCAACGATGTGGCCGCCGAAACGGCCGTCGGCAGGCATGGCCCGCTCCAGATTCACATGACCGCCGCTTTTTAGCTGTATCAGCGACGAACGATTCAGCGTCTCGTGCATCACATCCGCCGTAAACCCCTGCGATCGCAAAGATGTGACCGTCAGACAAACGCCGTTTACCGCCACGCTGTCGCCAATCTTCAGATCATCCAGAATCTGCCCCGCTTCGATGGCTAGCACGGCGGAATGACGCCCTCTCTCAATGCGCCCCACCGTGCCCACCTCTTCAACGATTCCTGTGAACATAGCCGTCCACCTCGCTTTCTATATCGCTCTCTATCAGAAAATCCTCACCCAGACGGGTGACTGCGCTGTTTTTTAAGAGAACCGCTTCTGAAGGCACAGGAAATCCCTGCCCCTCCACCGGAGTTTTCGCCGTCTGCCCGCCAAATAGTTTGGGTGCGATATACACTTGCACTCTCTGTATCACGCCGCTTTTTAGCGCTGCCCAGTTCAGCGTTCCACCGCCTTCCACCAGCACACTGTCGATGTTCTCTTGTCCCAATCTCTTCATCAATTCTTTCAGATCCACACGGCCGTTTCTCTCCTGCATTTGCCATACGCTGCATCCGGCCTCCCGATACGCCGCCTGTTTCTCCCTGTCTGGACAACAGGTGGCAATCACGGTGGACGCCTGCCGGGCGGTTTGAACCAACTGAGAGGTAAGCGGCGTGCGAAGATGAGAATCGCAAACAACCCGAATGGGATTTCTCCCGCCTTCCATGCGGCAAGTCAGCAACGGATCGTCCGCCAAAACCGTCCCCACGCCCACCATAATGGAACGAAATCGATGCCGCTGACTCTGCACATGCTCCCGGGCCGCCTCCCCTGTGACCCATTTGGAGGCGCCTGTGTAAGCGGCAATTTTTCCGTCCATGGTCATGGCGTACTTCATCACCGCAAAGGGATAACCCGTCTGAATATAATGGAAGAAAACCTGGTTCAGACCGTCACACGCCTCCCTCAACACATCTTCCGTAACGCTTACGCCGTGCTCCCGCAAAATACCCACGCCTTTGCCACCGACCAACGGATTGGGATCGGCAGACCCCACCGCAACCCGACGGATGCCCGCCTCCAAGATTGCGTCCACGCAGGGCGGCTGTTTCCCATAATGGCAACAGGGCTCCAGCGTCACGTACATGGTGGCGCCTCTGGGGTCCTCCGTGCAGGAAGCCAACGCATTACGCTCCGCGTGGGGCTGCCCGTATTTCTCATGATAGCCCTTCCCGATCACGCGGCCGTCTTTTACTATCACAGCGCCCACCATCGGGTTGGGAGACGTCCACCCCATACCCTTTTGGGCAAGCGCAAGAGCCATGCGCATATATTTCTCATCTTCCAAGCTCTTTCACCTCCATTTATTATTATAACAACAAAAGCCCTGGAATATAAAAATTCCAGAGCAGTCTATTATCCTGTATATGATTCACTGTCGCTGTCCGTACACAAACAAGCAACCTACAATCTTCTTCTATCCAGACTCTACTGTCGGCTTCGGAATCGCACCGAATCATACCTTACGGCTCGTGGGCTATACCACCGGTAGGGAATCGCACCCTGCCCTGAAGATTCTATTCAATTAATATACCAAGCAGATAAGGGGAATCGAACCCCCCTCTCCAGCTTGGGAAGCTGGCATTCTACCGATGAACTATATCTGCAACACGGGTACTATTATATCACAAACCTTGAAGAAATCAACCGTTTTTTTTAATTTATAAAAATTTATTGCTTTCTGGCCAAATGTCGTATAAACTAAGAAAAAGAAAAATCTTCCTCTACTCATTTGTCCCAAAGGAGAGAAAACATGGATTCAGATATGCTGTACAAACTCGCTTTCGAATATAAAAAGACGAAACTATGGAACATCTTATCGGATATAGAGGTTTTCGCTGTAAAATTATCCGGCGAGAGAATCGGTTATATTAATATTATGGGTTTTTCGGGAGGTCCCCGCGCCCTTGGGCTGTACGTGGGCGAAGAACGTTTCAACAGCTTTCGCAGAATCGCCCTGGCTGACCCGCAGACGCTGACCACCCAGGAACTTCAGGAGCGCATCTTGCATCTGGACTGTCTGCAATGTTCATTTGAAAACAAAGACGCGTTAAACGACGAGGAGCTGGAAGCGGCCAGGGCTTACGCCCACAGCCACGACATACGAATCGCCGGAAAAAAAGCCTATCCCCTGTTCCAGAAATACATGCCCAACCGCTTTCCCTGCCCTCTGCAATCAGAAAACGAGCAAAAAGATCTCTGTGAAGCGCTGGCGGCGGCCATAGAAGTCGCCCGGCTGTTAGACGGCAAAAAGCCCGCCGATCTGGGCCTGGGCAAAATGATAGACGCGTCCAGTGAAACAATTCTGTTGGAATACAAAGACCAGGAATATTCGCTGGGAAAAATCATGCTTCCAGAAGAATACGCCCCGGCATTTCCCACCCCCACAGCGCGCAACGAGATTGGCCTCGCCAGTCTGAAAAAAATGAAAAAATCCGGCATATGGGAATGCGCGATTATCCGCTTTCCCCAACCAGTGCAGGGCAATCCGGATGAACCTCCTTTCTTCCCCATGCTACTCTTAGCGGTGGAGTCCTCCACTGGATATATGTTAAATTTCCCTCCCATTATGGACTACGACAACCACCCGGAAGATCTATTAAACACATTCATGCAGGCGCTACTGGAAGAAAAGATCCGCCCCATACGATTAAAAGCCCGTGACGAACGCACCTATGCATTTGCCGAAGCATTCTGCAAGAAGCTAAAAATCCCTTTGAGCATGGACGAAGACCTTCCCACACTTGCCGACGCGGAAGAAGACTTCCTAATGCGTTTCGGCATGGAAGACGAAGAGCAGTTGGATGAAATCGAGGCTCTTTTGGATAAACTGCTGGAATTGGACGAAAGTCAATTTCACACAATTCCCGCTGAAATCATGGATTTGCTGGAATCCCTGGAAGAGCAGGAATTATTGCCTGGCCATCTGGCGGAAAAACTGAATCGAATCCTCCACCCGCAGCCTTATAGTCTATCCAAAAGCGCCCCCGCCCGTTCCTTCCTAATCAGCGTCTCTCTGGAACCTGGCTGTTACCGTCATATACAGATATCCGGCAGCGATACGCTACTGGAACTGCACACGGCGATTTTGGACGCATTTGGTTTTGTCGACGACCATGCCCACGCCTTTTTCATGGACAATATCAGTTGGAGCGACGCGGACTCCTATTACGCCGAAGGACTGGAACCCGGCCTCCGAATCACCCGAAAATATACGCTGGATAAGGCCCGCTTCCATAAAGGCATGCATTTCAAATACGTGTTTGATTTCGGAGACGAATGGACTTTCCAGTGCAAAGTTCTCCGGGTTCTGGATGAAAATACGGATGAACCAATGGTCATAAAAAGCAAGGGAGACAACCCGGAACAGTATCCCGACTGGGACGGCGAATAAAATAGAAATCTCCTACAGATAAAAAACGGCTGTATCGAAGGCTATCCAAAACTTCCATACAGCCGTCTCGTCCTTATTTCCCCTGCTCATCCAAGAACCTGCCCGCATCTTTCAAAAAACTGACCGTTATCAACACAATCACCGCCCCTATGGGAAAAGCGGCTATAATGCTCACTGACTGCAGATTGCTCATAGAGCTATCCGAGAAAACAAGCGCCATGGGCAGCAAAATCAACAAAATGCACCACATCAACTGAACGGCCTTGTGGGGCGACTCATTTTCCCCCAGCTTATGGTAGCTGTAACAGGAACCGATGTAGGCAATGGAGTCAAAGGACGTGGCATAAAACGCCACCATAGTCACCAGCAAAAGCGCCAGCACAAAAGGCGCCATGGGCAGCGTGCGGATAATGGAAAGAATTACTTCATAGAGGTCCCCCGTTTGCTCATAGAGCGCAAGAAAATCCGCCGCACCCTGCACCTGTTTTCCCAACGAGTAATTTCCCAGCACGATAAAACTAACAATCGTGGAACCCACGCCAAACCCGTAGCCGCCCAAGATGGTCTGGCGCACAGTCCGCCCTCTGGAAATATTTCCGATGAAAAACGGGGCCGCCACGCACCAGACCATCCAGTAGGCCCAATAAAAAATGGTCCAGTTCTGGGGAAACGACGTTGCGCGCTTCGGGTCTGTGAATGTAGAAAGCTCAAAAAAATGCTGCACCATCCTGCCCAGCGCGGAAAAACCCGTTTCCACAATGTACCTGGCCTCGCCGCCAAACAAAAACACATATGCCAGCAACCCAAAAAACATGCAAATGCACGCTTTCGCCAAATACCGGATTCCCTTAAAGCCATGTAACAAAGAATATGTATATACCACACAGGTCACAATTAAAATCACAATAGTAACGATTGACCGAGGCAGATTCACACGGAAAAACTCGTGGATGATGCTGGCCATCAGCGGCGTGGCCAGACTGAAGGTTGTGGCTGTGCCCGCCAGCAACGCAAAAACCGCCAGCAAATCAATCAGTCTTCCCAGAATGCCATCCGTATGCCTGCCCAAAATGGGACGGCAACTCTCCGAATACTTCTGCCGCTCACGCCTGCGCACATGGAGCATGAAGCCAAAAGCCACCGCCAGCACAAGATAGAATCCCCATGGAATGAGGCTCCAGTGGAAAATCGGATACACGCTGGCCCAGTCCTGCATACTGCCCATCTCAGCTATATGCGGATCGGACGCATACAAAATCCATTCCGAAAAGGAATAAAACAAAATGTCCGCCGCCAGCCCCGCCGTAAACATCATCGAACCCCATGCAAAAAAAGAGTACTTTGGCTTCTCATCCTGTCCGCCCAACACGATCCGGCCGTATCTGGAACCGGCAATGTAGATGGACAAAACGAAAATCCCCAGTCCAATGGCCAGATAATACGTCCCAAAAGTGTCGCCCAGGACGAAACGAATCTGACTTAGCACGAAATTGGACTGATTCGGCAGAAAAAAGAACAAAACGCTTAAAAGCACAACCAGGGCAAGAGGCAGCAATGTAATCATCCAGTCTATTTTCGATTTCTTCTCCATTTTAATCTCCCTGCTCCTCTTCCATATATTTTCTATAACTTTCATCCAACTGCGCCAATTCCGCAAGGCTGTCCACCTCTGCCACATCCTGCGGCAGCATTTCCCAGATTCCCAACTGATAGTCCTCTGGGTGACAGAACAAAGCCACATCATCCCAGAAAATCTGCCTGTTTTTCTTTTCCTCAAATTCCTGCTCCAGATGTCGTCTCAATCTTCTGCCATCGGCCGCGCTCCACCTGGATATGCTAAATAACTGCCAGCCCCGCTCTCCGCCTGTGCGGCTACATTGGGTCACCACGCCGTCTTTCACTTGCATCAGCCATTCGTCCGTCCATTCTTTTGTCCACACCGCGTTGTACCCGGAATGCTCAAACTCAGGCGCAAGAACGCCCTCATTGTAAATGATCTGATCACCGTCCAGAATCATAACGTCTTCCAGATGTTCTCTGGCCACGTATAGGGACGCTATATTGTTATAGGCATCGTAATAGGGATTTACAATAAGCTCTACCCCCGGATACTCCCTCTCTAGGCTTTCAAACTGTTCTCTCAGATATCCCACAACCACATATATTTCTGTAATCCCATTTGCGTGAAGAGCTCCAATCACTGTGTCAATCATCCGCCGCCCATTTACCTGAACCAGCGGTTTCGGCGTTTCAAGGGTAATCGGCCACATCCTTTTTCCTATGCCAGCCGCCATAATGACGGCCCTTTTCACTCTATGCATATCCATCCCCCCCTTTCAATCGCTCCTGCGCAATTCGATAATACTCTTTCGCATACCGATACTGGCGCAGGGAATATTCCCCAAACTCAACGCCCAAATTCCTCTTATACTCACACCAATTACTCCAGAGAAGCCCGCACACAGAAATATAACAGTAAATCTTAATCCGAATCTCCTCTGGGCACGCTCCCTCAAAATAAATATCTATTAGCCGGTCCACCTGGCATTTATCATACAGGGAATAAATGCAAAACATGGCAATATCCACATGAGGGTCCTGCATCCCCGCGTACTCCCAGTCAATCAACCGCACGTCCTCTTCCCCCCGCTCGTTTTTTACAAAGAGAAAATTATCCGGTACCGCGTCTATATGGGACAGAACTCTTTTTTCCACATGGTCTTCTATATAGGGGCGCAAAGACAGAACCTTCTCTTTGGTAGAGGGATAATCCCTGTACACGGAAGGCGCTCCATTCCAAAGGGATTCGTAGAAATCAATCTTCTTGAACAGATCAAATACATGTCCAATCCGAATCTCCTCCCGATGAAAAGCTTTCAGCTTCTCCATACATGCTTTCAAATCATCCTCATTCCCTGGGTCGCAGGCTCTGGCATTTTCCAAAAATTCCGTGATCTTATAACCATTCTCCGGGTTGATGTAGAGAATCCGGTCGCAAATCCCCCGGCCTTCAAGGGCACGATATACTTCCGCCTCTTCCCGTCGGTTGAGCAACTGCGCTGTTCCCTCACCGGGAATGCGCATCATGTACTTTTTTCCCCGACAGACAAAACAAAAGGAACGGTTTGTCATGCCCTTTTTCAACGCTTCCACATCCGTCACTTGATCCTCCCGGCAGCGCAGCGTCTTGGCGATGACCGCTATAGCGTCCGATTTCAGATGCGCTGAGCCTTCGTCCAGCTCCCGAAGCTGTTCGTAGGTGTTAATCTCCACCACATCCTCAGCGGGAACAACCCTGGCCTGCACCGTCATCCGGTCATTTTCATAAAGAGCCTCCTCCCAGAACGCGCCGTCATAGCTGGCATCCCGACATAACCTCCGAATTTTCTTCCTTACTACGCGCGCTTGCTCCTCCACCAGATAAGCAATACCTATCATGGAATTGCCACTATCCCCTTGCGGAATCGAAACCAGTTCCATCTTGCGGTTCACGCGCACAGACGTGTCCGAAACCATCCGGTCGCTGACCATGTACCAGGAATAGAGTTCATGCTGGCAAAAGGGATTTTTCTCACACCACAAGTCACAGGGAATCACGTAACTGTTAGATAGGTGATCCAACGCAAGAACTAGGGAATGCAGGTTGTTTTTTGCCGCGTAGCTTGCATTCACCACAAGTTCCACGCCATACTCATCTATTAGGTATTCAAACTGCTCTTTTAAAAAACCTACCACCACATAGATTTCCTGGATTCCTACCTCGTGCAAATGGCGAATCGTGCGCTCGATTAGAACCTCTCCGTGTATTTTCAACAGGGCTTTAGGCGTTTCCATGTTGATGGGAACCATCCGCATGCCAAAACCGGCGGCTAGAATGATAGCGTTTCTGGGGGATTTGGAACGGAACTCCTGGAGGGCTTTCTCCGTGAGGGTGAGGTCTGGGGTTAAGTAATCTTCTCTAGTAAGGTTCTTGATGGAACGGTTCACTATGCCCAGGGAATGACCGGTCAGGTCGGAGAGATGTCTCTGGGTGGTGTAGGTGTGTGTGTGGAGGGTGGTTAGGATGTCGCGTTCTTGGTTGTTCATGGATATAGATTCCTTTTGGTTCGTGATTTTTTGTTTTTATGCTTTTATGAACATTATTGTACACAAAAATACATGTTATATCAAGACGTTTTAAAAAAATCTATCTTATAACCCTCACAATTCATTCACCCATGCGTTTATCATATTCTTATTTTTACATTTTCTTAATCCTATTCAAGGGAATTATGAGCAGCATCTATCACATCCAATAGTTCTGTCGACTCATATGTGTTCACTTTTCTACAATATAACTCATCCAAATCATGTAACATTGTATAATCCTTTGCCGTAAATACTTTAACTGTGGAAGGATATTCAAAATAATGCAAATTTCTTAAATCGACCAGTGATTTAACCGGATCCTGATTTTTATACAAAGTATTTGAAGCAAATGCTGAATTCATCACAATCGTATTCATATACAATTCATCAACTGGAAATGCATGTTTAAACCATTTATTCACCTTTTCATGCGATGAATAAAAATCGATT
>CAJURH010000018.1 GCA_910588775.1 uncultured Lachnospiraceae bacterium | reverse complement strand
CGAAATATTTTTCATAATAGGAGATAAAAAATGAAAAAAAGGTATATAGAACAAAGCGATCATATTACCATGGCAACAGATGAACAAAAGAGAAAACGACTAAAAAAAACAAAAGGCATATCCCCATGCACAAAAGGCGGGACAGGTGCGCTGGGGATAATTGGAAAATCAGTGTCTAAGCGTTAAATATAAATACATTCAATATATTTTATAAAGAATCAATATGGCAAATTATTTATTAAGATACAAAGGCATTTTCTAATCTTAAATGGATTGCAAAAAATATACTTAAATATGCAAAAATATTGGGATCTATTTCTTTTAATAATGAAGTAATGTTCTATGATTTGGCTATATCTGAAGATGAAATGCCTGTTATTATACAATATTTGGGCAGCAATAAAAGACTGTAATTTCTTTGAATTAAGGTTACAGTCTTTTTAGGTGTTGATCAAAAACAGATTGACGTAGCTCACCATACACGATACTACTCAGTTGAGTAGTATCGACTTCTAGCGTTCTCGTCCGGTTTCGGGACATTTTATTCTAAATGCATTTATGAACACAGCATCCAGAGGTAGGCTCACCAGGCAATTCCCCAGCCAGTCATTCTGTTTTCAAAAGGAGATTGGTCATGGATGAATGACCCAAGATTATATTTTACGTATAACCAGGGAGAGGGAAATCCAGTCGTAAAACTCACTATTTCCACGTTGCCAGATTTGTGCTATAATAATAAAATAGGGAAACCATAAGAAGAAACGGAATCTGTGTAAAAGGAGTTATAATGAAAGATAAAAAAATGATAGGCGGAATTTTGCTTATTGCTATATCAGCTATATCATTTGGACTTATGCCAATCTTTGCAAAAATTGCGTATTCGGTGGGCGCAAGTACATATTCGCTACTTTTTCTCAGGTTTTTAGTGGCGACAACATTCATGTTTTTGTTGTTGTTTATCAAGAAATGGAAACTGCCATCAAAAAAAGAAGCGGTTATATTCTTTCTGCTTGGGGCTGTTGGATATGTGGGTCAGTCATTTTGCTATTTTACAGCGCTGAATTATGCTTCATCCAGCGTAGTATCTTTGTTGTTATATACATATCCGGCTTTGGTAATGCTTGGATCTGCCATCTTTTTGAAAGAAAGGGTTACAATGCAAAAGGCGCTTTCTCTTTGTCTCGCATTGATTGGAGCATTTGTGATTATTGGAGTGGAATTTCGCGCAAATCCTGTAGGCATTGTTTTATCTGTTTTGTCCGCGGTGTTCTACTCAGTGTATATATTAATTACTTCAAAAGTAGTCAAAGCCGGAATGGGCATCCAGTCAACGGCGTTTATTATGCTGGGGGCGGCGGTCGTATACGGCATAACGAATTTGTTTCTGGGCTATGCGCCACCGACGCGAATCAGCGGGTACGTTGCCGTTATCATGATTGCGCTGATTTCCACAGCGCTGGCTTCCTGGTCCTTTTTCACCGGAATGGAAAAAACAGGCCCGTCCACGGCGGCTCTTGTTTCCACATTGGAACCGGTTGTGACGGTGCTTGCCTCGATCCTTATTTTGTCAGAGAAAATTACGGTAAATACCGTTGTTGGCGGTTGTCTTGTTTTGGCGGCTCTGCTTGTGACATCGCTTCCATCCAAGAAAGAGGATGGGGCTGGCTAAGTTTCACGGCGTGACCACTGGCTATTTATTGGGGAATCCGGCCCTGTTTTTCAGTCGTAAAAATGCCCTTGCTCTTTCGATGGCAACGGCATTTTTGCGGCGGATCTGACAGGACCCGTCATACACTATGTTTTTGTAATATGCAGTCAATATAAATCGGTTTTCAAAAACGTTCTATGCGATGGCGTCCAGATACGTTCCCTTTTGTTCCGGCTGTTGATTGAATCCTTTGTAGGGATCTTGCTCCGACTTAAAAACGGTCCGGGTAGTGCCTCCTGACATGTAAGTCCGTCCACATTCGGGGCAGACGGCAGTGTGGTATGTCACAGACTGGGAAAGGATTTTCTGGTCCTCTCTTTCGGCTTTGGCCTGTGCATGGGATACATGTTCCAGCTCATGGGAGCGGATGGCGGACGCGGCGCGATCTGGGCTGATATGGGTGGGCGTTTTAAAAGAAACGCCAGGGTCGTTGGACCCGTCTTTGTACTTTCGGTTTTTGCAAGTCTGGCACTCATATGTGTCGAAATTTCGCCGCCCGGGGACTTTCTGGTTTTTTTCCGGTTCCGTCGGATCGGTCTGCGAGGGCGTATCCGGCGATATGGCCGTGTCGGAAGCGCTGGCAGAGGGAACTTGGACGGAATAGTAGAAAGTCTGCTGATTCAATGACAATAAAGGGTTGATAAGATCACCTCCGTTTCAAAAATCTTTATTCTATTCTATATTATCGGCTGGAAAGTGCGGGTGAATAAGAAGATTGTCAGTTGGAAAGGAGAAAAATGAAATACGAAAATGTCGTGCAAGGCCGTTTTCTACACAGGCCCAACCGATTTCTGGCCCAGGTGGAAGTAGAAGGGCAGGAATGTCTTTGCCATGTGAAAAATACCGGACGCTGCCGGGAGCTTTTGCTGCCGGGGGCGACTGTTTATCTGCAGGAAAGTGACAATGCCAACCGAAAGACCCGCTACGATCTCATCGGCGTGGAAAAGGGCGAGATGCTGGTAAATATAGATTCTCAGATTCCCAACCGTGCAGTGGCTGAATGGTTGCGGGGGAGTCAGTTGTTTCCGGAGGGCGCCTGTATACAGATGGAGAAAAAGTATGGAAATTCCCGTTTGGATCTCTATGTGGAGTCAGGTGAAAGAAAAGCTTATGTGGAAGTGAAAGGGGTTACCCTGGAAGTAGACGGCCAGGCCCGTTTTCCGGATGCGCCCACCGAGAGGGGAGTGAAGCATGTGCGGGAATTGATGGGGTGTGTGCGGGAAGGGTATGAAGCGTATCTGATTTTCGTGATACAGATGGCGGGAATGCGGGAATTGGCCCCCAACTGGGAAACGCATCCAGAATTTGGCCGGGCGCTTCAGGAGGCGCAGCGGGCCGGCGTACGGATTCTGGCTTATGGTTGTCAGGTGTTTCCCGATGAGATTACGATAGATGCGGCTGTGCCTGTGAATCTGGGAGGCTAGAGATTGTTTGCAGACCGCTTTATGTCAATCGCATGTCACAATTTGTAAGACAGGATACGCTGATTGAAAGCGGGGTAAATATCGCGCAAAGTGGGACATACAAGTGGAGCAAATGGGTTATCAAACACACTCTAGAAGGGGGAATTATGGATTTATTTGAATATGCCAAGGAAAAGACATTGAAAAAAGAGGCGCCTTTGGCCTCCCGCCTGCGCCCTACGGTTCTGGAGGAGGTGGTGGGACAGGAGCATATTATCGGAAAGGATAAGCTGCTTTACCGTGCTATTCAGGCGGATAAATTAAGCTCCATTATATTTTATGGCCCGCCGGGGACTGGAAAAACCACGTTGGCCAAGGTGATTGCCAACACCACCAGCGCAGGATTTACACAGATTAACGCCACGGCGGCTGGGAAAAAGGATATGGAAGCGGTGGTGAAACAGGCGCAGCAGGACCTGGGGGCGTATGGACGAAAGACGATTTTATTTATCGACGAGATTCATCGCTTTAACAAAGGGCAGCAGGATTATCTTCTGCCTTTTGTAGAGGACGGGACCATTATTCTGGTGGGCGCCACCACGGAGAACCCGTATTTTGAGGTGAACGGAGCTTTGCTATCCCGTTCCATTATATTTGAGCTGAAAGCGCTGGATAAAGAAGCCATTCGCGCCTTGTTGAACCGGGCGGTTTCTGACCGGGAAAAGGGGATGGGCAATTACGAGGCGGTTCTGGAAGAGGACGCGGCGGACTTTCTGGCGGACATGGCGGGCGGGGACGCGCGGTCGGCGCTTAATGCCATTGAGCTGGGGATACTGACCACCAGGCGGAGCGAGGATGGGAAGATTCACATTGATCTGGAAACCGCTTCCCAATGTATACAAAAAAGGGTAATTCGGTATGATAAAGGAGGAGATAACCATTACGATATTATTTCCGCTTTTATTAAAAGCATGCGGGGGTCGGACCCGGATGCGGCGGTTTATTATCTGGCTAAGATGCTATATGCAGGTGAGGATGTGAAGTTCATCGCCCGCCGGATTATGATCTGCGCGTCGGAGGATGTGGGAAACGCGGACCCCATGGCTCTGACGGTGGCTGTTTCCGCTGCCCAGGCCGTGGAACGGGTGGGAATGCCGGAGTCGCAGATTATCTTGTCACAGGCGGCTTCTTATGTGGCCTGCGCACCCAAAAGCAATTCGGCGGTGAATGCCATTTCCAGAGCTATGGAGAGCGTGCGCTTAGTACGGACAACGGTGCCCGCTCATTTGCAGGATTCTCATTATCCGGGAGCCAGGAAACTGGGGCATGGCGTGGATTATCAATATGCCCATGACTTTCCCAATCATTATGTGCGGCAGCAGTATTTGCCAGATGAGATACGGGATGCGGTTTTCTATGAGCTGGGCGACCTGGGGTATGAGAAATATTTAAAAGCGCATTTAAAGAAGGTGAAAGGGGAGCTGGATTAAGAATATATTTTAGAGGAGTTCCTTCATTAAATAGGCATAGATCTCCTGGCATTTGCTCTCCCATTTGCGGCAGATGGACCGGGCGGTTTCTTCGGTGGGAACGGACAAGGTAAGGTCGATGACGCTGGCGCCTCGTTCCTTTACCTGGCACCGGACTGAATATTCCTGGGCGGTGTTCTTATAGTAATCCGCCAGAACTGCGGTCCGGTTGCGGATCTCCATATCGTGTTCCTCCAGGTACTGGAGAATTTCTTCCTTGATAGCGCCGGATATTTCGTTGGTGAAATAGGATAAAGTGGCGCTTCCTTTGTCCGTCGCTTTATAGTATGAAATATCCCGAATGACATTGACGGAAATCAACTGGGATTCCGCCATCTCCGACAGAGTTTCCTGCAAATGAAAATAGCTGGTGTAGTCGTGGTCCAACAGAAAATTGCAAATCTGTGAATTAGTCAGAGGGGATTTAACCTTGTCCAGCATATATAGAACAATTAATTTATATAGCGTTTGCGGTTGAGGCATGTTCGATTCTCCTTTTCTATGAAAAACAGCGGCCCTGCCAGGCATTTTGGATTTTCATTTTGTGGTGCAGCGCGTTTAACACTTCACGCTTTCGGCTGCTCCATAGCGGCGCGATGAGCAGATCTTTTGGCCCGTCTCCGGTGATGCGGTGGACTACGGTATCCGGGGACAGGCATTCCAGGCAGGAAATGACCAGATCCAGATATTCGTCCATGGAAAGAGCCTGAAACTTCCCGGCCAGATAGTCCGCCGCCAGGTCTGTGCCTTCTAAAATATGCAGAAGCTGCAGCTTGACGCCCTGGATGTTCTGGCGGTTTAAGTAGCGGATAGTTTCCAGCATGTCTGCATGGGATTCGCCTGGCAGTCCTAAAATGGTGTGGACGATGACTTCCATTCCCCGGCTTCGCAGGCTGAATACCGCTTGTTCAAAGCAATTCAGGTCGTAGCCGCGGCGGATGTAGCTGGCGGTGTGTTCGTGGATGGTCTGCAGTCCCAGCTCAATCCAGACAGGCTTCCCAGCGTTCAGCCGTTCCAGCAGTTGCAGTGTTGCCTCTGGCAGACAATCCGGGCGAGTGCCGATGGAAAGGCCGACGATGTTCGGATGTTCCATGGCCTGGGAGAAAATGCGCTCCAGGTACTCGGTGGGCGCATAGGTGTTGGTGTAAGCCTGGAAATAGGCGATAAACCGGTGGACGGGCCTTTTTTCGCGGATGGCCTGTATCTGCCGTTCAATCTGTGCGGGAATGGAAAGGGCGGCGTTTGCGGCGAAGTCCCCGGAGCCACCTGCACTGCAGAAGATGCAGCCGTTTTCTCCCAGCTTGCCGTCCCGGTTGGGGCAGGTCATGCCACCGTTTAGAGTGATTTTGTAAATTTTTTCCCCGAAACGCTGCCGTAACATAGCGTCCAGGGAGTAGTAGGGTTTGCCCCGCCATAAATCCATGGGTTTTGCTCTCCTTATTTCATGCAATTGCCAAACGAAAGTTTCTGTATATGGGGTTTGGGTAAAATAGACAAATAAGCGGCGAATAAAAACGGTTTTGAGCTTCCATTTTGTTTATTTTACCCAAACTCCAGATTAGAGAGCGGATGTTTCGCAATTGACGGTGTATTGTTATCATATCATTTGGCGTTCCTCCATGCAAGAGACTTTTTAATTGAACAGGAGGTTGAGATATGGTAAAATAAAACAGTGGAAAAATTCAAAGGAGGACGTTTTTAAAATGAAAAGAAAAGTAATTGGCGTGCTGCTCAGTGTAGCCATGGTGGCTTCCCTTTTGACTGGGTGCGGCGGGAATCAGGATTCCGGCTCTGCGGATAATGCCCAGACAACGGACGAATCTTCTGCAACAGAGGAAGACGAAGCGCAGGGAGAGGAAGAAGCGGGGACTGTGGGGATTGCCAAAGAGGATTTGAAAGTTGGCTTTGTGCACATTGGCGATCCCAGCGACATGGGCTATACCTATAATCATGATCAGGGAACCAAGAAAATGCAGGAGGCCATTGGTCTGACGGACGATCAGATTGTAAACAAGTTTAATACTCCGGAAGACGCAGAATGCGACACAGCCCTTCGGGAACTGGTGGATGCGGGATGCAACATTATTTTCGGCACAAGCTTCGGATTTGAGGACTATATGCTGGAAGTTGCCAAGGAATATCCAGACGTTCAGTTCTGCCATTCCACCGGCTATCAGGCTGCCAGTTCCGGTTTAGACAATATGCATAATTATTTCACATCCATTTATCAGGCTCGTTATCTGTCCGGAATTGCCGCAGGCAAAAAGACGGAATCAAATAAGTTGGGCTACGTGGCCGCATTCCCTTACGCGGAAGTTATCAGCGGATTCACCAGCTTTTATTTGGGAGCGAAAAGCGTGAATCCGGATGTGACCATGGAAATCCAGTACACCAATTCCTGGAATGATCCGAAGAAAGAGGCGGAAGTTGCGCAGGCTCTGATTGACAACGGCTGTGACGTAATCTCTCAACATTCTGATTCAACGGCTCCGGCCACAACCGCTGAAAAAAACGGCGTATGGCAGGCAGGCTATAATGCGGACGCTATTTCCGCCGCGCCGAAGGCTTCTCTGGTTTCCGCATGCATCGACTGGAGCATTTATCTGACAGAAGCGGTACAAGCTGTCATCGATGGGGAAGAAATTCCTGCAGACTGGTGTCAGGGTCTGTCAGAAGACGGTTCACAAGACGCTGTATATCTGTCGCCGCTGAACACAGACATCATCGCAGAAGGCACACAGGAAGCCATTGACGAGGCTACCGAGAAGATTCGCACCGGCGAACTGAAAGTATTTGCCGGACCACTGAAAGGCGTAAGTCCGGAAGGCGAAGAATATGAAGTAAAAGAAGGGGAGCATTTCCCAGAGCAGGAAGAGGCTTCTGCCCCGTCCTGGAGTTATATTGTCGACGGATGCACCGTAGTGGAGTAAGAGCGATTAGAGAAAATAGAGGGGCAGGACTGCGAAAAAAGGCGGCCCTGCCTCAAAAAACATTTGTCCCAGAAAACATTTTGCGGGACGCACTCTGCCGGATGGCTGCGGGCAGGGCGCGAAAAGAGGAGGGAATGCCATGGAGGAGCAGTCCGTAAATTACGCCGTGCGGATGAAAAACATTACGAAGACATTTGGGAAAGTGACGGCAAACCACGGGGTCAGCCTGGAGTTGCGCAAGGGGGAGATTTTGGCGCTTCTTGGGGAAAACGGAAGTGGAAAGACAACTCTGATGAACATGCTGTCCGGCATTTATTTTCCAGACAGCGGCTCCATCGAGGTGCGGGGCCGGGAAGTGGCTATCTGTTCGCCCAGAGATGCTTTTGAGCTGGGCATCGGCATGATTCACCAGCACTTTAAGCTGGTGGACGTGCTTACGGCGGCAGAAAATATTGTGCTGGGGCTGCCGGGGGGCAAATACGTGGACCGAAAACAGGTCAATAAAAAAGTCCGGGAAATCAGTGACCGTTACCAGTTTGACTTGAATCCGCGAAAAAAGATTTACAATATGTCCGTGTCGGAGAAACAGACGGTGGAAATTCTAAAAGCGCTGTACCGGGGCGCGGAAATCCTGATTTTGGACGAGCCCACTGCAGTGCTGACGCCCCAGGAAACGGAGAAGTTATTTAAAATATTGCGGAATATGAAGGAAGACGGCAAGTCCATACTGATTATCACCCATAAGCTCCATGAAGTGATGGCCATTTCCGACCGGGTGACGGTTCTTAGAAAGGGAGAGTGCATCGGGACTATAGAGACGGCTGCCACCACCCAGGAGGAGCTGACGGAGAATATGGTGGGTCGTCCCATCAGTCTGGCTATCCAGCGGCCGCATGTGAAGCGGGGGCAGGAGATGTTAAAAGTGGTGGATTTAACCTGTCTGCGTCCGGACCGGGTGAAAGCGTTGAACAAAGTGAGCTTTTCGGCCTACGCTGGGGAAATCTTAGGGATTGCCGGCATCGCCGGAAGCGGGCAAAAGGAGTTGTGTGAGGCCATCGCCGGACTGTATCCGGTGTCTGGAGGCTCTATTTTGTATAACTGCCAGTCGGATGGGGCGCAGGTGATGGAAAACATCGTGGGCCAGCGCAGCGATCAGATTTTCCGCAAAGGCATTTCCATGGCGTTTGTTCCCGAAGATCGTCTGGGCATGGGACTGGTGGCGTCCATGGACATGGTGGATAATGTGATGCTTCGCAGTTATCGGCAGGCGCCGGGAATCTTCGTGGACAGGAAGAGGCCCAGAGAAATATCTGAGAAATTGATCCAAGAGCTGGAGATTCAGACTCCGGATGTGACCACGCCGGTGCGGCGGCTTTCTGGGGGAAATGTGCAGAAAATCCTGCTGGGACGGGAGATTGCATACGGGCCGTCGGTGTTGGTGGTCGCCTATCCGGTCCGGGGGCTGGATATTAATTCTTCGTATAAAATATACGATATGCTCAATGAGCAGAAGAAAAAAGGCGTGGCAGTTATCTTCGTGGGAGAAGACCTGGACGTGCTGATGGAGATTTCCGACCGGATATTGGTTCTCTGCGGCGGAGTGGTTAGCGGCGTCGTGGACCCGAAAGAAACTACCAAGGAGAAAATCGGCCTGCTGATGATACAGGCAGACGGGGAAACACAGGGAGAGGAGGCGAAAGCATGAGCAGACCGGGAAATGAACAGAAGAAACCGTTTATTCATATGGTCAAAAGGGATGCTCTTTCCAGCCAAAAGCAGTGGCTGATTCGGGGAATCGCCCTGATGGGCGCTCTTCTGGCTGGGGCGCTTTTGATTCTGTCCCTGGGTCACAATCCCCTGGCGGTGTACAGGGACATGCTGGTGGGAGCGCTTGGCACGCCCACGGTGCGCCGGGAGACGGTGAAAATCGCCGTTCCGCTTTTGATCACAGCCATTGGGATTTCCCTGGCATTTAAGATGCAGTTCTGGAACATTGGCGCGGAAGGACAGGCGCTGATGGGTGCAGTCTGCGCCGGATATTTCGCCTTTTTTCAATATGACAGTATGCCGCGTCTGGTTTTGATTCCGGTTATGATGCTGGCCGGAATGGCAGGCGGCGGGCTGTATGGCCTGATACCGGCGCTGTTTAAGGCCAAGTGGGGAACTAATGAGACGCTTTTTACGCTGATGCTCAATTACATTGCGCTGGCGTTTATCAAATATCTGCAAAACGGTCCGTGGAAGGCGCCCCACAGCCAGTTTCCTAAAATGTCTATGCTGGACGACCGCGCCCGCTTGACTAAAGTGTTGGGCGTTCATTGGGGCTGGATTTTGGCGCTTTTGTTGGTAGTCGTGGCGTATTTTTATTTTACCAGGACGAAGCAGGGATACGAGATTGCCGTGGTGGGCGAGAGCCGGGATACGGCTCGCTACGCTGGCATCAACGTAAGTTTTGTGATGATACGGACCATGGTTTTGTCCGGGGCCATGGCGGGGCTTGCGGGAATGCTGCAGCTTACTGGAGCTGATTACACCATTACCGAAGGCACCGCTGGAGGCGTGGGTTTTACGGCGATTACGGTGGCCTGGATGGCCAAGATGAATTCCTTTGGCATGCTGGCGGTGGCGGTCTTTATTGCGATTTTGGAGCGGGGTTCCAATAAGATACAGACCACCTTCAAGATTCCCGCGTCTGCGGCGGAAGTGCTGACGGGGCTGATTTTGTTCTTCATGCTGGGATGCGAGTTCTTCATTAATTATAAGCTGGTGCGCAGCCGGGGAAAGGAGGCCGATGCATGAATACCTTACTGAATTTGCTGGTAGCGGCGGCGCTGGCCGGAACGCCCCTTCTTCTGGGGACGCTGGGGGAGATCCTCACCGAGAAGTCCGGGAATATAAACCTGGGCGTGGAGGGAATGATGTTTATGGGGGCCATCGCCGGGCTGGCGGCTCCTTTTGTATACGAGCAGTGGGCGCTGAAAGTGGAGAGTGCGCCCGTGGGCTGGATTGGCGCGTTTTTGGCGCTTATGGCTTCTTTTCTGGCTGGGGCTTTGGGCGCATTGATTTATGGATTTTTGACCATTACGCTGCGGGCGAACCAGAACGTGACCGGTCTGACGCTGACCATATTTGGAACAGGCGTCGGCAATTTCTTCGGAGAATATCTGGGGAGCCGGGCTGGCGGATACGTGGCGCTGGGGGATGAGATGAAGTCCGCCTTTGCCAATTTATCCATTCCGGGCCTGTCGCAGATTCCCGTCATTGGCAAATTGCTTTTCCAGTACAACTGGGTGGTTTATTTTGCCATTGCCCTGGCTCTTTTGATGAACCATTTTTTCAAAAGAACCCGCGTGGGCTTGAATCTGCGGGCGGTGGGCGAGGACCCAGCTGCGGCGGACGCGGCGGGCATCCATGTGTCCCGTTATAAATACATGGCCACGGTCATTGGGGGCGGCGTCTGCGGCATTGGCGGCATGTACATGAGCATGGTCACCACATCCTGTGTGTGGGTGCACAACTGTGTCAGCGGTTACGGATGGTTGGCGGTGGCGCTGGTGATTTTCGCGGCTTGGAGTCCGGCCAGGGCGTTGCTGGCGGCGCTGATCTTCGGCGGACTGACGGTGCTTCGGCTGTATTTACGGATACCGGGTATGCCTATGCAGATCTACGAAATGTTCCCGTTCATCGCCACTATTCTGGTGCTGATTGTGACCAGTATCCGCCAGAGCCGGGAAAATGTGCAGCCAAAAAGCTGTGGGTTCAATTATTTCAGAGAAGAGCGATAAATAGATAGTTGCGAAGCGGTTCTCTCATATCTTGTGTTTGTTCAAAATAGATAAAATCGAGTCCAAAACCTTTTTTCATCGGCTCCTTATTTATCTGTTTTGAACAAACGCGGGTTATTGAAAGAGGTGTTTCGCAATTCTTCAGTTGAAAAAATAGGGAGGCGATTTACTGTGGAGTTTTGTATGGATTTGCATACGCACACGCTGGCCAGTGGCCACGCTTATAATACCATGCGGGAGATGGCGCAGGCTGCGGCGGATAAAGGTTTAAAGATTCTGGGAATTACGGAACACGCGCCGGATATGCCGGGAACCTGCCAGCATTTTTATTTTCACAATTTAAAGATTGTGCCGCGGACGATGTTTGGCGTAGAGCTTTTCCTAGGGGCGGAAGTGAATATCCGGGATTATGAAGGCCATGTGGATTTAAAGGATAAGGAGTTGGCCCGGCTGGACGTGGTGATCGCCAGCATGCATATGCCCTGTGTGCAGCCAGGGACCATACAGGAGAATACCCGGGCGTATCTGAAAGCCATGGAGAATCCGTATATCAATATCATCGGCCATCCGGACGACGGAAGGTATCCGGTGGACTACCAGGCGCTGGTGAAAGGCGCCAAGGAGCATGGGGTGGCGCTGGAGTTGAACAATCATTCTCTGAATCCGGTGTGCAGCCGCGCGGGCGCCAGGGAAAATGATCTGGAGATGCTGAAATGGTGTGAAAAATACGGGCAGCCCATTGTGGCAGACAGCGACGCCCATATGGATATTTATGTGGGGGATTTGGGCTATGCGAAAGAGCTGTTGGAGGAAATCGCGTTTCCAGAAGAGTTGATTTTAAACAGAAGCCCGGAGGCTATCCGCCCTTATGTGAATAAATACAAATGAGTGATTGTGACAAAATAGACGAAATGTATGTGTAGAAATAAGTTAAGAAGGGGGAGCCATGAGCAAGAAAATCAGCACAGAGGCGGTGGAGCTTATGTACCAGGGGATTCTGACCCTGAAGGATATGAAGGAATGCCATGCCTTTTTTGAAGACATCTGCACGGTCAATGAACTGCTGTCCCTGTCCCAGAGATTTGAGGTGGCGAAAATGCTTCGGGAAAAAAGGACGTACCAGGAGATTACCGAGCAGACGGGCGCATCCACCGCCACCATCAGCCGAGTGAACCGGTCTTTGAATTACGGAAAAGACGGCTACAGTATTGTGTTTGAGAGGTTGGATGAGAAGGAAAAATAATCTTTTGGATTGCGGTCGGAAAAGACATTGTGCTATAATCGTAGAACAAGATTATTACGAAAGGTTGAACATATGGAAGTATATTACAAGAGCACAAGAGGAAACGGGGAAACGGTGACGGCTTCACAGGCCATTTTGCAGGGCCTGTCTCCGGACGGGGGGCTTTTTGTGCCCACTCAGATTCCCCAGTTAAAGAAAAGCTTAAAGGAGCTTTCTAAGCTCAGTTACCAGGAGTTGGCCTATGAGGTTATGAGCAGTTTTCTGACGGATTTTACGCCGGAAGAGTTAAAAAGTTGTATAGAAAAGGCTTACGACTCCAAATTTGACACGGAGGAAATCGCGCCACTGGCCGAAAAGGGCGGCGCCTACTATCTGGAATTGTTTCATGGGGCGACCATCGCCTTCAAGGACATGGCTCTGTCCATCCTGCCTCACCTGATGACGGTTTCCGCCAAAAAGAACCAGGAAGAGCGGGAAATTGTGATCCTGACGGCCACTTCCGGCGATACGGGTAAGGCAGCCATGGCCGGATTCGCGGATGTGTCCGGAACCCGGATTATTGTATTTTATCCCAAACATGGGGTTAGTCCCATCCAGGAAAAGCAGATGGTGACCCAGAAAGGCGCCAACACGTACGTGGTGGGCATCACCGGGAACTTTGACGACGCCCAGACCGCGGTGAAGAAGATGTTCCACGACCCAGAACTGAATCAGGAACTGGCGCAGTCGGGATTCATGTTCTCCTCGGCCAACTCCATCAACATTGGTCGTCTTGTGCCACAGATTGTGTACTATGTGTATGCATACGCCACCTTGCTGAGAGAGGGGAAGATTCAGGAAGGGGAGAAAATCAACGCAGTGGTTCCCACCGGGAATTTTGGAAACATTCTGGCCGCTTATTATGGAAAGCAGATGGGTTTGCCGTTGGATAAACTGATCTGCGCTTCCAACGATAATAAGGTGCTGTATGACTTTTTCTCCACAGGCGTTTACGACAAGAATCGGGAGTTTATTCTCACATCCTCCCCGTCCATGGACATTCTGATTTCCAGCAACCTGGAGCGGCTGATTTACCGGATTGCCGGGGAAGATTCTGCGAAATGCCGGGAGCTTATGGAAGCGTTGTCCGCTCAGGGTAAGTATGAAGTTACGGATTCTATGCGTGTGCAGTTGGAAGATTTCTATGGAAATTACGCCACGGAAGAGGAGACGGCGCAGACCATCGCCCGTGTTTTCAAAGAGACGGGATATATGATGGACCCTCACACGGCAGTGGCGGCCACCGTTTACGAAAAGTATAAGGAGCAGACCGGGGATGAGAAGACGGCGGTCATTGCCTCCACGGCCAGCCCCTATAAATTCACCCGCAGCGTGATGTGCGCGCTGGACGCTAAGTACGACGCCATGTCGGATTTTGAGCTGGTGGACGAGCTGAACCGGCTCACGAAAGTGGCTGTTCCCAAAGCCATCGATGAGATACGCACCGCTCCGGTTCTCCACGACCGGGTGGTAGAAGCGGCGGACATGCCTGGGGCGGTGAAGGATATTTTAGGCATTCAGTAATTGGCAGACGGCGCCTATTGGATGACATTATTATAGATAGGCGTTCAGGATATTCTAGAGTGTGTTTGAGAACTGCTGACAGAAAAATCATAGGCTTTAAAAAGGGCGTCCATTATGGACAGCCCTTTTCTCTGGAGATAAAAAAGGAACATAAGTTTGTGTGATTTTCTGATATCCCAGTGGCTGGGGATGGCGTACAGCGCGCACATTACCGAAAAATAACAGAGCGTCTGGATTATCAAAAGAACCTGGAAGATTTTTCTGCAATTTTCCCTGAAATTGTGCGGTTATCCGGGTATCTTTTTGTGCAATTATGGAATGGTGAATAGAGAGGTTAAGCCTTGACAATTATATATAGAAGTGTGATAATAAAGTAAAATTTTGGATTTGAGAAAACCAGTTATCAAAATGAAGGAGGATGTTATATGTCAACAAAAGCATACTATCCAATCAGTGAAATTGGGGCGGGCAAAACAGGTTTCAGCAAGACGCGTTCCATTATCGAAGCGGCATTTTATGGAAATAATGTGGTGAAGGTGAACACCTTAAAGGAAGCGTATGAACTGGCGAAGAACTCCCCAGGGACGATTGTGACGGATATGCCTGTATATCGGGGGGAAGAATTTGGTCTGGAAGCAGACGCCAAGGTGTTGCTGTTTAACGACGGCGCCATTACTGGGCGTTATGCCGCTGCGCGCCGCATTGCCGGTGAACCAGGCGTGGACTGCGAGGCGCTGGATAAGGTGGCTATGGACGCGATTTATGAAGCGCGCTGGAAAACGCTGTACCATGCAGAAGTGTATGTAGGTCTGGACCCTGAATTCATGGTGAAGGCCCATCTTCTGATTCCAGAGGGGGAAGAAAACGTATTGTATTCCTGGATGCTGAATTTCCAGTATATGTCCGATGAGTATGTGAAAATGTACAAAAATTCCAAACCAGTCGGTGACGGCAATGAGCCTGACATCTACATCTTCTCAGATCCTCAGTGGACGCCGGTTGCCCATCCGGGGGTAAGCTTCGACTGTTTAAGCGATCCTCAGACTTTGTGTTATTTTAACACAAATCAGAACTGTGCGTGCATTCTGGGCATGCGCTATTTTGGCGAGCATAAGAAAGGAACGCTGACTATGGCGTGGGCGGTGGCCAACCGTAATGGGTATGCGGCATGCCACGGCGGACAAAAAGAATACACACTGTCCGATGGTTCTAAGTTCGTTGCGTCCGTATACGGCCTGTCCGGTTCTGGAAAATCCACGATTACCCATGCGAAACACGATGGAAAGTACGAGATTAAAGTTCTGCACGATGACGCTTTTATTATCAATACAGATACATGCGCATCCATTGCCCTGGAGCCCACGTATTTTGATAAAACGCAGGATTATCCCGCAGGTTGCCCAGACAACAAGTTCCTTTTGACGGCGCAGAACTGCTCCGCCACTTTGGATGAGGATGGCAAAGTGCAGATTGTAACCGAAGATATCCGCAACGGAAACGGTCGCGCCATCAAGTCAAAATTATGGGCGCCCAACCGTGTGGACAAGATCGATGAGCCGGTGAATGCTATTTTCTGGATTATGAAAGATCCCACCATTCCGCCGGTTGTGAAGTTAAAAGGCGCGGCTTTGGCATCCGTTATGGGCGCGACGCTGGCCACCAAGCGTTCTTCCGCTGAGCGTCTGGCTGAGGGCGTGGACCCCAACAAACTGGTGGTGGTTCCTTACGCCAATCCATTCCGTACCTATCCGTTGGCGGATGATTATACTAAGTTTAAGAAACTGGTGGAAGAGAAGAGCGTGGACTGCTACATCATCAACACTGGAGACTTTATGGGCAAGAAAGTGCAGCCCAAAGATACGCTGGGCATTCTGGAAGCCATTGTGGAGAAGAGAGCGCAGTTTAAGCAGTGGGGACCATTCTCGGATATTGAGATTCTGGAGTGGGAAGGTTTTGTGCCGGATATGAAAGACGCTTCTTATGTGGAGCAGTTAAAGGCTCGTATGAACGACCGTGTAAATGAAATCAAGGAATTCGAAACAGCTAAGGGCGGCTACGATAAACTGCCGGAGGACGCTCTGGCGGCTATCCAGAAAGTAGTGGACGAACTGGCATAAGAGATATACAAAAGGGCATTGCATTCGAAAGTGGCAATGCCCTTTTTCCCTATGGAAAATGAACGGGAGGTGAATGAAAGAGATATGTTGAAAACATTGGTCATGCAGATCAAGGAGTTTAAAAGAGATGTAATCGTAACGCCCATCTGCATGATTTTGGAGGTGGTTTTTGAAACCGTAATCCCCTTTCTTATGGCGTCCATCATTGACAATGGGGTGGAAGCGGGGAACATACAGCATATTTATAAAGTGGGCGGTTGGATGGTGGCCTCTGCGCTGTGCGGTCTGCTGTGCGGCATACTGGGAGGACGCTTTTCCTCCAGAGCGGCCACCGGGTACGCTCGGAATCTGCGGGAGGCTATGTTTGAGAATATCCAGTCGTTTTCCTTTTCCAATATTGACAAATACAGCACGGCGGGCTTGGTCACCCGGCTGACCACAGATGTGATCAACATTCAAAATGCCCTGCAGATGCTTTTGCGCATGTGTTTTCGCGCACCGTTCAGTATGATCTGCGCCATGGCCATGGCATTTGTAATCAACGCCCGTCTGGCGGCCATTTACCTGGTGGCGGTGGCGATTCTGGGCGTGTTGCTGTTTCTGATTGTGACTTCGGCCATGGAATATTTCCAGCAGGCGTTTCCTAAATACGACGACATGAATGCGTCTGTCCAGGAAAACGTGTCGGCCATCCGTGTGGTGAAAGCCTACGTGCGGGAAGAGCATGAAACCAATAAATTCAAGAGGGCCAGCCAGAACATTTATGATATTTTCATGAAGGCGGAGTATAAGGTGATCTGGAATGCGCCGCTTCTTCAGATTACAGTATATGGCTGTATTCTGCTGATTAGCTGGATTGGGGCTAAGATGATCGTTAGCCATACGCTGACCACTGGAGAGTTGATGAGTCTGCTCACCTACTGCATGAACATTCTCATGAATCTGATGATGCTGTCTATGGTATTTGTCATGCTGACTATGAGTGTGGCCAGCGCTCGCCGGATTGTGGAGGTTCTGGAAGAGAAAAGCGATCTGTCCAATCCCGAGAATCCGGTTTTCCAGGTTAAAGACGGCAGCATCCGGTTTGAGAACGTGGATTTTGCCTATCAAAAAGCCAGTGGAGAGCCGGTTCTCCGGCAGGTGAATCTGGATATTCGATCTGGGGAGACCATCGGCGTCATCGGCGGAACGGGAAGCGCCAAGACCAGTCTGGTAAATCTGATTAGCCGCCTCTATGATGTGACCGCTGGAAAAGTGTTCGTGGGTGGTCGGGACGTGCGGGAATACGATATGGAGACGCTGCGCAACCAGGTGGCTGTTGTGCTCCAGAAGAATGTGCTGTTTTCCGGGACCATTTTGGAAAATCTCCGCTGGGGCAAGGCGGATGCCACAGAGGAAGAGTGCCGACAGGCGTGCCGTCTGGCCTGCGCCGATGAATTTATTGAGAAAATGCCCGATGGGTATCATACATACATCGAGCAAGGCGGCGCAAACGTGTCCGGCGGACAAAAGCAGCGTCTGTGTATTGCGCGGGCTTTGCTGAAGCAGCCGAAAATACTGATTTTAGACGACAGTTCCAGCGCAGTGGACACAGCTACCGACAGTAAAATTCGCCAGGCGTTCGCCCAGGGAATCCCTGGCACAACGAAACTTATCATCGCCCAGCGAATTTCCAGCGTGGAAGGCGCAGACCGGATTATTGTTATGGACAACGGTCAGGTGAATGGGTTCGGGTCCCATGAGGAGCTGCTTGGGGAAAATGAGATCTACCGGGAGGTATATGAATCCCAAAAAAGCGGCGGCGGTGATTTTGATGAAAAGGCAGGTGAGAGCTGATGGCGGGGCCAAAGGGAATGCCGGCCAGTGTCCGGCGAAAAGGCTTTTCCCAAGTGGAGAACCCGGGAAAAATTTTCCTGCGTCTAATGAAATACGTTTTCCGGGATTACTGGAAACATTATCTGGCGGTTATGGCGCTGATTTTTGTAAGCGTTTTGGCTAACGTGCAGGGGACTTTGTTTATCCGAAATCTGATTGACGAATATATTGAACCAATGTTGTTTGATTCATTTCTGTCATCCTTGACGCCCCCTAAGCCGGACTTTACGCCCTTGGCGTGGGCCATCGGCCGGGTGGGCGCCTGTTATGCAGCCGGGGTGTTGGCTACATACGCGTACAACCGTATTTTAGTCGGCGTGACCCAGGGGACTTTGCGCAACTTGCGGGATGACTTATTTTCTCATATGGAGAGGTTGCCCATCTCTTATTTTGACGCTCACTCTCACGGGGACATTATGTCGGTGTATACCAACGATGCGGATACTCTGCGCCAGATGATTAGCCAGAGCATGCCGCAGATTTTCAGCAGTTTGATTACTATTGTAAGCGTTTTCATCAGCATGGTTTTCTTAAGCATTCATCTGACGGCCGTCACGCTGGTCATGGTGGCGCTGATGCTGTTTGTCACCAAGAAACTGGCCGGGGCCAGCGGGAGCTTTTTTGCCAAACAGCAAAAAGATCTGGGGGCGGTCAACGGCTTCATTGAAGAGATGATGAATGGTCAGAAAGTGGTGAAGGTATTCTGCCATGAGAAAGAAAATATGGAGAAATTCCGGGAAGTCAACGACCAGCTTTACCACAGCGCGGACATGGCCAACGCTTTTGCCAATATGCTGGGGCCGGTGAACGCGCAGATGGGGAATGTCAGTTATGTAATTTGCGCGATCGTGGGAGGCGTGCTGGCTTTAAAAGGCGTGGGTGGTTTGACTCTGGGCGGTTTGGCCAGTTTTCTGACATTCAACCGCAGTTTTAACATGCCCATCAACCAGGTCAGTCAGCAGTTCAACGCGATTGTCATGGCCATGGCTGGAGCGCAGCGGATCTTTCAACTGATGGATGAGCAGCCGGAAGCGGACCAGGGCTACGTGTCGCTGGTCAACGCAAAGGAAACAGACGGGAAACTTACAGAAAGCCAGGAGAGAACCGGGCGGTGGGCCTGGAAACATACCCATCAGGCGGACGGGTCGGTGGATTATGTGGAAGTAAAAGGGGCGGTTGTCTTTGACGGCGTGGACTTTGGCTACGATGCGCGCAAAACCATTCTTCATGACATTCATCTGTCAGCGGCTCCCGGCCAGAAGATTGCGTTGGTAGGCTCCACTGGCGCC
Source organism: uncultured Lachnospiraceae bacterium (assembly GCA_910588775.1). Classification (GTDB taxonomy): domain Bacteria; phylum Bacillota; class Clostridia; order Lachnospirales; family Lachnospiraceae; genus MGBC164599. Next base: position 32,515 of record CAJURH010000018.1, on the reverse strand, counting down.
GGGAAGACGACTATCACCAATTTGATTAATCGATTCTACGATATTCAGGATGGGAAGATCCGTTATGACGGCATCAATGTGAACAAGATCAAGAAAGACGATTTGCGCCGTTCTCTGGGAATGGTGCTGCAGGATACCCATTTATTTACAGGGACGGTCCAGGAAAATATCCGCTATGGCAAGCTGGACGCCACCCAGGAGGAAGTGGAGGCTGCGGCAAAGCTGGCCAACGCGGATGGATTCATCCGAAGGCTGCCAGATGGGTACGAAACTGTGCTCACAGGAGACGGCGCCAATTTAAGCCAAGGCCAAAGACAGCTTTTGGCCATTGCGCGGGCGGCCATTGCGGACCCGCCAGTTCTGATCTTGGATGAGGCCACCAGCTCTATTGACACCCGCACAGAGCGGATCGTGCAGGATGGCATGGATAAGTTAATGCAGGGGCGGACCACGTTTGTTATTGCCCACCGCTTGTCCACGGTGAGAAATGCGGACTGCATTATGGCGCTGGAGCAGGGACGGATTCTGGAGCGGGGAAATCACCAGGAGCTTATGCAAAAAAAAGGGAGATATTACCAGCTCTACACGGGGAATGCTTTGTCTGAATGAGAAAGTAATTCCATAACAAAATTTACCGCGTATGCTTCTTGTCAATTCGCATAGAATATAGTATAATCTTAATAACGCATAAGGGTTGCCTGAAATGTTCGATATCCCCTATTATTTTGAACCTACATTTACGTTCACGGGATTCCTAGATTGTTAGATGGATGTCAGACCTCACGTCGTGGTAGGCAGAAATTTAATTGCGGTTACCCACCTAGCAGTTGTAGCTAGGCGTCAAAATATAGGAAAACGGCATTTCGGGTTTACAAAGGATGAAAAGAGAGTCAGTCTATGGCTCTCTTTTCGGAATTTAGATAAAGGAGATTTATGAAGAGAAAAATTGTCAGATATTCAACGTTGTTACTTATGGCAACCCTTTTTCTGTCCGCCTGCACCGGAAATAAATCCATGCAAACGCAGGAGATGACGGCGGATCAGACTGCATATACAGAGGGTGCGGTGGGAGCCGTGGCTGAGAGTAAGGCGCAGGGCGCGGAAGAAATGGCAGTTCAGGAGGATGCAGGCGGGGGAGAGGCGAAGGATTCTGCGGCAAAAGCTGACCCGAAGGCCCAACAGGACCGAAAACTGATTAAGACGGTATCCTTATCCATAGAGACGACTGATTTTGACGCTTTGAAAGGACAGGTGGAAGAGACGGTCACTTCCTTTGGGGGCTATATTGAAAATTCCGATTACAGCGCGCTTCAGGGTGGTGGCCAGCTTCGTTCCTATTCGGTGACGGCGCGGATTCCAGCGGACAAACTGGACGCGTTTGTGGAAGAAACCGGTTGGAAAGGGACGATTACGAATAAATCTGAAAATGTAGAGGATGTCACTCTTGACTATGTAGATAAGACGGCTTATAAGGAGTCTTTGCAAAAAGAATACGAGAGGGTCATGCAGCTTCTGGAGCAGGCAAAAGATCTGGATCAGATACTTCTGCTGGAATCCAAACTATCGGATTTGCGCTATGAAATTAATAGTTACGAATCGCAGTTGCGGGTTTATGATAACCAGATTGATTATAGCTCCATACATATTTACATTTCAGAAGTGGAATACGAGAACGGGGCCTCCGATACGGTTGGTGGTCGGATTCACAGTGGTTTTCGCAGCAGCTTACACGCGGTGAAGAATTTCTTTGTGAACCTCTTTGTGGAAGTGGTTTCCAATCTTCCTATACTGCTTGTGTGGGCATGCGCCGTGGCAGTTCTTATATTTGTTATTCTAAAACTTAAGAAAAAGGTTGCGTGGAAAGAGCCAAAGGGCAATCGCGCGCAGGAAAAAAGGGAAGAAGATAACGCCAAGGGTGATTGATAGAGGTGATGCATGAAAAAAACGATGGCAGAGACGCTCAAGTCCATAATTGGTTTCGTAAATCGCGCATTTCGGGATCATGTAAGCGCGTATGCGTCCCAGGCGGCGTATTTCATTATACTGTCTTTTATACCGTTTATTATGTTTTTGCTGACAATCGTGCGGTATACGCCACTGACGGAAGATATGATTAAACAAGTCTTTGTGGAAATCTGCCCGGATAATTTCCATGGTTTGGTGATTGCGGTGGTAAATGAAGTGTACAGAAAGACCAGCGCCGTTTTGCCGATTACGTTGCTTTTATCCTTATGGTCTTCCGGGAAGGGCGTGCAGGCCATCACAAATGGTCTGAACACTATTTATCATGTGAAGGAAACCAGGGGATGGCTCACCACCCGGCTGTGGTCTGTATTTTATACGCTGGTCTTTGTCTTAGCCATTGTCGCCAGCCTGGTTTTGTTGGTGTTCGGCAACAGCCTTCAGAAAAGTTTGACGCTAAAATGGCCCTGGATGGGGCGCCTGATTGGACAGATTATCGGAGCCAGAACATTAGTTGCATTTTTGGTTCTGATGTTTGTTTTCCTGGCGCTTTATAAAGTGCTGCCCAACCGGAAGGCCACATTCAAGAGCCAGATGCCCGGGGCATTCCTAACGGCTGTGGCATGGATGGCGTTTTCCTATGTTTTTTCACTGTACTATACTTTTTTTCCGAATACGTTAAATATATATGGCAGTTTCGCCACCATCATTCTGATTATGCTGTGGATGTATGTCTGCATGAATATTGTGCTGTACGGTGCGGAGGTCAACGCTTACTTTGAAAAACAGTTTCGGGATGTGCAGAAAATTGCTCGGGAATGGCTGGACAGAGACAAGGAAAATGGGGAAGCTGGATAAATTCCAGTGGATTCCGGCCAATTCACATCTTGACAGAAATGGAAAATATATATAAAATAGGTAAAGGTAAAGGCGAAGAAGGTGTTAGAGGGATATTTTTTCCAACAGAGAGAGGAAATCGCCGGCTGAAAGTTTCCTTTGGTTCAGAATTGTCCTGAATTTCCCACCGGAGCTGCATCTTTGAACAGGGAGTGTTTTTTGAGGGCGCGAACAAAGTAGGAGATGACGTGGGGTGCGCGTTAAGCTTCAGGGATTATCCGAAAGAGAAAGGTCTTTTTTTGGATGGATTCTGGATTGAGGCGTCTGCATTTTTATGTAGGAAATAGGGTGGTATCGCGAACGAATAGAGCTCGTCCCTTTTATATGGGGGCGGGTGTTTTTTTACCTAAAAAGGGACATTAAATAAAAGTCAGTAATTTGATTTAAAGGAGAAATGACGATATGAATATGAAGGAGAAGTTACAGGAGATCCGGGAGGAGGCTGAGAAACGCATTCAAAACTCCGAGGGATTGGAGCAGTTGAATGAAGTGCGAGTGGCCTTCCTGGGGAAAAAGGGTCAGCTTACGGCTGTGTTGAAAGGAATGAAAGATGTGGCTCCAGAGGAGCGTCCGGTGATCGGCCAGTTGGTCAATGATGCCAGAGTGTATATTGAAGAGTTTTTGGAGGAAACCAAAGCACGGATGGAGCAGATTCTTCAAGAAAAGCAGTTAAAGGAAGAAGTCATCGACGTGACACTTCCGGCAGTCAAAATGGAGACGGGATACAGGCATCCCAATACCATAGCGTTGGAGGAAGTGCAACGGATTTTCATCGGCATGGGTTACGAGGTGGTGGAAGGTCCGGAAATTGAATATGATTCATACAATTTTACGAAGTTAAACATTCCAGAAGATCACCCGGCCAAAGACGAGCAGGATACATTCTATATCACAAAGGACATTGTACTGCGCACGCAGACTTCCCCCGTACAGGCGCGGGTGATGGAGAAAGGAGAATTGCCCATCCGCATGATTGCGCCGGGGCGTGTGTTCCGTTCCGACGAGGTGGACGCCACCCATTCCCCGTCTTTCCATCAGATTGAAGGTCTGGTTATAGACAAGAACATTACTTTTGCCGATTTGAAAGGGACCCTGGAAGAATTCGCTAGAGAGCTGTTTGGACCAGAAACAAAGACCAAATTCCGGCCCCATCATTTTCCGTTTACCGAGCCCAGTGCGGAAGTGGACGTGTCCTGTTTTAAGTGCAAGGGCAGTGGTTGCAGATTCTGTAAAGGAAGCGGATGGATTGAGATTCTGGGCTGTGGGATGGTGCATCCCCATGTTCTGGAAATGTGTGGCGTAGATTCGGAAAAATACAGCGGTTTCGCCTTTGGCGTAGGGCTGGAGCGGATTGCATTGTTAAAATACGAGATCGACGATATGCGTTTGTTATATGAAAATGATATTAGATTCTTAAAGCAATTTTAGGAGGACGAGACAAATGAATACTTCATTATCCTGGATAAAAACATATGTGCCAGACCTGGATGTAGAGGCGCAGGAGTACGCCGACGCCATGACTATGTCCGGGACGAAAGTGGAAGGATACCAGGCTCTGGATGCGGATCTGGAAGGGATTCTGGTAGGTCGGATTGAGAAGATTGAGAAACATCCAGACGCGGATAAGCTGATTATCTGCCAGGTGGATGTGGGGGACCAGATGGTTCAGATTGTCACAGGGGCCCCCAACGTAAAAGAAGGCGATAAAGTGCCTGTTGTTCTGGATGGCGGCCGGGTGGCGGGCGGTCACGATGGGAAGATGACGCCTGGAGGAATTAAGATTAAGAAGGGAAAGCTTCGCGGCATAGAATCCAATGGAATGATGTGCTCCATCGAAGAGTTGGGTAGCAGCAGGGAGATGTATCCGGAAGCGCCGGAATACGGCATTTATATCTTCCAGGACGACGTGGAAGTGGGAGAGTGCGCTATAAAAGCCTTGGGGCTGGACGATGTGATTTTTGAATATGAGATTACCTCCAACCGTGTGGACTGTTACAGCGTCATCGGCATTGCCAGGGAAGCGGCGGCCACTTTTGGCAAGAAATTTGTGCCCCCTGTGGTGAATGAAACCGGAAACCAGGAGGATGCTGGGGATTATATTCGCGTAACTGTGGAGGACCAGGAACTTTGTCCTCGTTACTGCGCACGGGTTGTGAAAAATGTAAAAATCGGTCCGTCTCCCAAATGGATGCAGAGATGTCTGGCGGCTAATGGCATACGCCCCATCAACAACCTGGTGGATATTACCAATTACGTGATGGAAGAATATGGGCAGCCTATGCACGCTTACGACTTGGATGCCATTGAGGACAGGCATATTGTGGTAAGACGCGCCAAACAGGGCGAAGACTTTGTCACTTTGGATGGACAGACCCGTACCATGGATGAGGATGTGCTGATGATCTGTGATGGGAAGAAGCCCGTAGGCGTGGCCGGAATCATGGGCGGTGAGAACTCCATGATCACAGACCAGGTGAAAACTGTGCTCTTCGAGGCGGCTTGCTTTGATGGAGCAAATATCCGCAAATCCGCTAAGAGAATTGGGCTTCGCACCGATGCCTCCGGGAAATTTGAAAAGGGATTGGACCCAAACAACGCCCAGGCGGCCATTGACCGCGCCTGCCAGCTCATGGAAGAATTGGGCGCAGGAGAGGTTGTGGGTGGCATGGTGGACGTATATGCCCAGAAGCGGCAACCTGTGCGGGTGAAATTCGAGCCGGAGAAGATCAATGCTCTGCTGGGAACGGATTTGTCAAAGGAAGAAATGCTGGGATACTTAAGTAAAGTGGAGCTGGTTTACGAAGAGGCTTCTGAGGAAATTATAGCTCCTACGTTCCGCCAGGATATCCAGCGTATGGCGGATTTGGCTGAGGAAGTGGCAAGGTTCTATGGATACGATAAGATTCCCACCACACTGCCCACTGGGGAGGCCACCACAGGTCGTATTTCCTTCAAACAGCGGATTGAGCAGGTGGCTCGGGATGTGGCGGAATACTGTGGATTTTCACAGGGAATGTGCTATTCCTTCGAAAGCCCCAGTGTATTTGAGAAATTGTTACTGCCCAAAGAGTGTCCTAGGAGAGTGGCTATTCGGATTCAGAACCCGTTGGGAGAAGACTTCAGCATTATGCGGACTCTGTCGGTAAACGGTATGTTGACCTCCTTGGCTACCAATTATAACAGAAGGAACAAAGGGGTAGGGCTCTATGAGCTGGGAAATGTGTATCTTCCTAAAACATTGCCGCTGGAAGAGCTTCCCGATGAGCGGATGACTTTTACCTTAGGCATGTATGGAAAAGGGGATTTCTATGCCATGAAAGGCGTTGTGGAGGAGTTCTTTGATAAAGTGGGAATGCGTGAAAAACCGGAATATGAGCCGTCCACTTTATATCCGTTCCTACATCCAGGCCGCCAGGCTATTGTGAAATACCAGGGCAAGGATGTGGCTTTCCTGGGAGAAGTGCATCCCACAGTGGCAAGCTCTTATGGAATCGGCGAACGAGCGTATCTGGCGGTTGTGGATATTCCAACGGTGTTAGAATACGCGAACTTCGATTATAAATATGTGGGCATTGCAAAATATCCGGCAGTGACCCGGGATATCAGTATGGTGGTTCCGAAAGAAGTGTTGGCGGGGCAAATTGAGGCGGTTATTGAGCAGCGTGGCGGCAAAGTTCTGGAAGATTATAGCCTTTTCGATTTATACGAGGGGAAACAGATTAAGAAAGGTTTCAAATCTATGGCATACTCGGTGACATTGCGCGCGAAAGACAGAACATTGGAAGAAAAAGATGTGTCTGCCGTCATGAAAAAAATATTAAATGGGCTGGAGAGCCTTGGCATAGAATTAAGAAGTTAAGGGGAAATTTTTTGTTATGTTATTATATGTAATCAGACATGGGGAGACAGCTTGGAATGTTCTGCGGAAAATACAGGGGTCTGCGGACATTCCTCTCAATGAAAATGGAATCAGACTGGCGAAGGTTACAGGTGAAAAATTAAAGGATGTATCCTTTGATTTGGCTATTTCCAGTCCTCTTCAGCGGGCTTACCAGACCGCTGAACTGGTTCTGGGTAACCGGAATATTCCAATAAAAACCGATGCGCGGATTCAGGAGATTTCTTTCGGGGATTTAGAAGGTGTGCAGATGCTTCATGTAAATCCAGCACATCCTTTTTATAATTTTTTTGCCGATGCGTATCATTATATACCGGCCAGAAACGGGGAATCCATATATGATATATGCGAAAGGACAAAGGAATTCTATGATGAATTGATTGATTCTTCGGATTTGCAAGATAAGACAGTATTGGTAGCAACCCATGGCTGTGCTCTACGGGCGCTTTTGCAACCGGTTTACGAAGATATTTCGGATTTTTGGCAAGGAGGCGTTTGTCCCAACTGTGGGGTAAGCATTATAGAAACAAAGGGTGGAAAATCCACCCTTTTAGAAAAAGATAAGATATATTATTGAAGAAAAAGCCGGGAGAGATTCTCAGCCTGCAGATTCTCTCCAATGACTAAAATCATTCCTTCTTCCTGACGTTCGAATTCACGAATTTCAGATTCATTTGGAACATAGTCAAAGAGCTTGCTTTCACCATCAACATCCACAATCCCTTTTGCCCGGTATATTTTTCCGTAGGATTCTGTATCTTCCAGTTCTTTTAAGATCGATTCAAGTTGTTCTCTGGTATACGACCGAGTAACGGCTGTACTCCAGAACTTGAATCGATTATCCCTGCTTTCTTTTGTAGGTACCCCAGGTATAGAACGCTTCTTACCCATCTGGCGCATTGGCTGGAATGGGGCAGGAGGCGTATCCAGGAATGTCTGGATAAAATCTATATTATCGGGAGTAAAGCCGTTCAAAATTGGAAAAGAGATGTGATTCTCATGGAGAATGTCATAGATCTCTTTTAATTCCTCATTATCCAAGCTTTCGGTCCTGTTCAGCAGCAATAAACGACTGTTTTGGATTTGATTCCAAAAATATTCCGTTACATAGCGGTTGTTTTCTTTGAACCTACGTGCATCTACTATTGTTATAGCTGTAATGCTGCCAATTCCAAACCTTTGAACAAAGGAGGGCTCGCGAAGCATTCCCAGAATATCTGACAACTTCCCGACGCCAGAAGGCTCGATGACAACATGGCTAAACTGTTGGGCTTCCAATACTTTAGATATGGCTTTCAGAAAATCACCCTTAAGCGAACAGCAGATGCATCCCGCCGTCAAGTCTTTAATTTCTACGCCAAATCCTGATAACTCCTTGGAATCGATCCCCAGAGAGCCATAATCGTTCTCAACCAAAATGGGGTTAGGTCCAAAAGCATGCTGCTGTATAAAATGCTTGATTAACGTGGTTTTTCCGGCTCCTAAGAAGCCGGAAACCACTGTGATTTTCAGAGCGTCCATGTACGAATTAAGCTAAATCGTAATCCTTAGCTGTGAACTTGCTCAGATCTAAATCTTCTTTGATTTCTTCCCAGAACTTGTTAGCATCGTCTGGAATATCAGCGATCTGCTCTTCCATGATATCCAGGTAAGCAGCATCTCTTTCATCAACAGCAACTTTGCCGTCTTTAACAGCATCTTTAAGAACTTTAACAGCGCAAGCTGCAGCAGTCTTAGTACGAACAAGCGGATTCTCAGATTTGATGATTTCTGGAGCAATCTGCATGATAACGTCTGGACGCAGGATGTATGCGTGTGGATCCAGATGGCAGTCAGATTCCTGAAGAATTTCCATCATCTGTTTCTGATATCCAAGTTTTGTAGCTGTGTTCATCATTCTACAATCGTAGATCAACTGTTCCATACCAGCTGTAACAGCAGAACCAGACAGCAACTGTACCTGCTGAATGGACTCATTACTCCACAGATCCGGAAGAACTAATGCAGCATTACCAACTGGGCTCAAGTGAGCGCCGCAAGCCATACGACCTTCCATAGCGATTGGAGCGCCTGTGATAGCTTTCAGGTATCCACCGATGTATTCGCAGTCTTTGCTCGGGCCGGTTGCTCCCATTTCATAAGCCATAAGTGCACGAGGAACAGAAGCCACACGTACAACAGCAGCAAATGTACGAGGAATGTAACCATTCTCAGCAAGAACCATAGCTGTGTTAGCGAAACCACAAGAGGAGTCACCAGCAGCGATCATGCCATGTTTGTTACAGATGTCAACCATGTGGCTCCACAGGAATTCCATATCTGTAGCAGCCATAACGCCCATTGCGAAGATACTCTGATCCAGACGGCACATCTGAAGAGCTTCGTCATGAATTTCTTTACCACCTGTAGATTCGATGGAGATGTAGTCAGCTCCAACTTCGCCACAGCCGTTGAAGAATTCAAGCATTCCATCCCAGAAGCTTCCGCTTCTCATAACTGGAGGACGAGTCATTTCACGCATATCGTTTGGTGTTGCACGAAGAGCGGATTTGATGCCGTATTTAGCATTGTACTCTTTCATTACGTCCAGAATGATCTTTGTGGATTCGATACCATATTTCGGATGTTCTGTGAAATCCGGAACAGTTTCGTACTCGATTGTAACAGCATCCTGATGCAGTTCAACAGCACGTTTCAGGATTCCTTCGATCATCTCTCTGTAGATGTCATAAGCTTCCTGAATTGTAGACTCGTTAACGATCATTGGAGGCAGAGTGTGGTTTAACTCAGGATAAACTGTGCCGCCACCGATTTCGATGCCCATTTTTGTTGTGATTGGGTTTTTACACTTACCATAAACTAATTCGTCAACGCTGTTGACTGCCATTGATGTAACTGGTTTTCTTGTACTCATATAGAAAATCCTCCTTATTTGGTATTAACCGCTCACTTTGTGGTTGAGTTAATAATACTGGATTTTTGGAAAAAAATCCTTGGAGGTTTCCTGTAAATTCTTGTACTATTCCGTTCGCTTTTCAAAAAAAACATTTCATATCCTGACTAAATAGTAAATAATTGTCATTGACAGATTATTTCAGCGTATATTTACTAATGCGTCTCTGGATTAATTCTTCAGCGGCTTCACAGGCTTCAAACATATCGTTGGTATAAACGTCAGCTTTAATCTCTTTTGCATATTTTGCAGTTACGGGTGCGCCCCCTACCATTATGGAAACCTGGGGGCGCACTCCGGCGTCTATAATATGATCAATGATGTTTTTTAACTCTGGAATTGTGGTGGTAAGAAGGGCAGAGAGGGCAACAATGTCCGGATGATAATTGTGTATGGCTTCCAGAAATTCTTCTTTTGTCACGTCTATACCCAGATCTATGACGGTAAAGCCTCTGCTGCTTAAAAGCATAGATACCAGGTTTTTGCCGATATCGTGAAGATCACCGGCAACTGTTCCAATTACGATCACGCCTTTGCGTCGACCAGCGTAATGGGAAATAATGGGCTTCAGAGCGTACATAGCTGCGTGCATAGCTCTGGAAGCCATAAGCACTTCAGGAATAAAAATATCTCCATTGCGCAGTCGGTCTCCCATCACTTTCATAGAGGGGAGCAGCGCCGTATCAATGATTGCCTGAGTGCTGTAGCCTAGATTCAAGGCTTTCTCTGTGGCATTTTTAGCGGCTTGGGCGTCTCCAGAATAGATTACATGTTCCAATTCTTGAAGAATATCTTCCATTTACTTAAAAATTCCTTTCATAAACAACGTATAAAAAAGTGCGTGTGCCGTTTCTAAAACAGGCGCTAAGTTGTCTGTAATGTTTTGCGGTACTGGGTTGGAGTGACGCCCTCATAACGCTTGAATACTTTGGTAAAATAGCTTGCGTCATCATAACCGGTATTTTCAGCGATCTCATCAATAAGATATTGGGGATTTCTCAGCAGTCGTTTGGCTTCTTCTAAGCGCACTCTGGTAAGATATTCCATTAAGGACACATTCTGCACTTTTTTGAAAAGGCGGCTTGCATAGCTGGGGCTTAAGTACACAGCTTGGGCGATTTCTTCTAAGGTGAGGTTTTTGCTGAAATTGCTCTGTATATATTTCTGAATTTCTTGAACCTTCGAGTGGGAAGGCTTCTTTGTAAGTTTCTGCACTTCATCCAGGAAGAAATCCAGAAGTTTTTGCCCTTTTACGCAAATGCCTTCCGGTGTGGTTTCCCCGTAGATTTCCCGGAAAATCTCTGCATTTTCTTGGCTGGCTACGGCTAAAGGAACGCCTACGCTTACTGCGCTGCGTGAAATCATTACGCTAAGTTCTATGAGTCGGGTTTGAATGAGAGAAACCTGGCTGCTTTCATAGAGAACGATATCTGTAAGTAGTTTTTGAAAAAGATCCCGTGCAGCTTCTTCTTCTCCCAGTTTTATTTTCGTCATTAGATCCGATTCGGCCGAAATGCTGTATTCTACAGAGGGACCGGGAAGCTTGTCCTCCAGGTTTTTCCTATTTTCAATCTCTTCGTGCAGGAGGGATTGTTGATATATGATTTCTTTTGTGCGTATGTAGTTCTCCCAGCCGGATTTCATAATATAGTTTGCCACAATATACATGAGATAGGATGCGCTTCGAACCATGCTGGCGGACACGATAGGGAGCTCCTCCACAGCTTTAAATAGTTCTGTAAAGTCTGAAGTCAGTTCTTGGTTCATTTCCCTTAATTCAATCCAGAAAAATTCTTCCGGCTTCCACATCAATACCTGACCACAGATGAGTGTGCCCAAATGTTCTCCTTCTACGATAATTGGAGAGGCCCATTCGATTAATCCAGAAGGGCAGCGGAAGATATAAGGTTCCCCAAACATAGCGGCCTGTTTTCCGGCTCTTTTATATGCACTGCGGCATCGAGGCAGGCCGTTCTCCATACTGTAAATAAGTTGGCAGAATTTACAGCATTTGGAAAGGTTTTTGCGGGAAAAGATGGATTTTCCTTCGATGTCAACGATGTTTGCCATAAGTCCAGTGGTTTCTGTAAAAGCATCCAAAATGTCTTTTAATGTCTTTATGTCAATGAAATTTAATAGTTTTGCCCTTGAGTTGATGTTGCTTTTGTATTTTTTGTTATCCATTGAGGATACCTCCTTAAAAGGGAAATTAATGCTCTGACCCTTTTTATTTTACCCTATTTTCGGAGAAAATGATAGAAGAAAATTTGTTCAGAGATGAAAAATCAGTGATTTATGGATACTTTTTGGGAAAAAATAGTGTTATGAGGGCAATATAGAGATTTTTGAATGGGAAGTTATTGTGAAATTGGTAATAATTTTAGAAAAATAAAAGAGATATAGAGACGATAGACTGAGCAGAAAATGAGGTTGCCTGAACCGTAATTCAGACAACCCCACAAATAGGTTTTAATTTTAGAAAAAATTAAGCAACCAATTCTTTTGCTTTTGCAGCAGCAGCAGCAGCGTCAGCTGTGTAAGCGTCAGCGCCAATTTCATCACAGTATTTCTGTGTAACAGGTGCACCACCGATCATGATCTTGATATCGTTCATGCCAGCGTCTTTGAAAGCTTTAACTGTTGCGCCAATGTTAGGCATTGTTGTTGTCAGCAGAGCTGAGCAGCAGATGATCTTTGTATTTGGATTAGCTTTAGCTGTTTCCAAATATTTTTCTGGAGAAACGTCAACGCCCAAGTCGATAACTTCGAAGCCAGCGCTCTCAAGCATCATAGCAACAAGGTTTTTGCCGATGTCATGAAGGTCACCAAGAACTGTTCCGATAACAACTGTGCCTAATCCAGCAGCAGCGTCAGATGACAGATGTGGTTTCAGAGCTTCAACGCCCTTCTTCATAGCTTTTGCAGAAACTAACATTTCAGGAACGAAGATTTTACCTTCTGTAAATTTAGCGCCGATTTCATCCATAGCGCCGATCATGCCTTCGTTCAACAGTTTGTTAGCGTCTTCGCCAGCTTTGATAGCTTCTTCAACTGCAGCTGCGATTTGTTTTCCTTTGCCCTTCATAATTAATTCGCGAATTTCATCAATTTTAGACATGGTATAAGTCCTCCTTATAAATATTGTATGTTTTTAAGAAAATATATAAAATTATTTCTTAACTGGTCCAAAAAGGCCTTCTCTGTAAGCGCTGATGTATTCCATGCAGTACTCATCCATACCAAGCAGAGCTTCTGTGGCATAGATCAAACCTGACATCAGGTTGTCTGTTGGGTCACAGATAATACTGTCCATACCAGCGTTCATAGCCAATACAGTATAACCTACGTTTACGAGTTTACGTACAGGCAGGTTGTAAGAAATATTACTAACAGCAGCAACAATATGGATGTCTGGATACTGTGCACGGATAGTTTTAATAACATCCACGTTCATGTTCATGCCGTCTTCCGATGTACAGAGCATCTCAACCATTGGGTCAATATGGAATCTGTTCGGAGCGATGTTGTATTCTTTCGCTTTTTTCATAACGCGTTCGAATACATTCAATCTGTCTTCAGCTGATTTAGGAATACCTGTATCATCACAGAGCAGACAAACGATTTCCCAAGGAGTATCAGCTACTGCCGGGAAAATTTTCTCAATTTTGTCACCTTCCATAGAAACGGAGTTGATAATACCCGGTTTGCTACAGAATTTGTAAACCTGTGCCAATACATCTGGGCTTGGGCTGTCTACAGCAATCGGAAGATCTGTTACTTCTTCGATTGCTTCGATCATCCATTTCATTGTGTCTACTTCGATGTCTTCATCCACAGAAGCGCAGCAGTCAATGAAGGATGCACCAGCATTGGCCTGAATTTTTGCGCGTTCTTTAATGAAATCAGTATCATGGTTTTTGATGGCTTCTCCAACAATCGGGATAGAGCCGTTAATCTTCTCTCCAATAATAATCATTTTAGGAGCACCTCCTTTGTGTATCCTATAATATATGATATAGGACAAAAAGTCTTTGGAATTTTATGTTCATTTTCCGTATTATTTTACGAATCTTGTTCGATATATATAGATAAGGGTATAGAAAATGGTAAATTATTGTGCAACGATTTGACGGCTTTTGTTTTGTATATATGTTATACTGATAGAATATACCAGAAAACATAATTTGTCCAGTTTACCCAGTTTCTGAATATATTATTTTTGGACATACAGTCTATTAATAGGAAGTTAAGGAGAATATTGACGTGAAAACCAGTGATTTTTATTTTGAATTACCGAAAGAATTGATTGCCCAGGACCCTTTGGAAGACAGGAGCGCGTCCCGGCTGCTCTGTTTGAATAAAGAGAGTGGGCATATAGAGCACAGGCGGTTCATGGATTTGAAGGAATATCTGCGTCCAGGCGACTGTTTGGTTATGAATGATACGAAGGTTATACCAGCCCGGCTGTACGGAAGAAAGATGGATACAGATGCAGTTGTGGAATTGCTTCTGCTGAAACGGCGGGAGGGGGATGTATGGGAAACTCTGGTGAAACCGGGGCGCAAGGCGAAGCCCGGATGCCGTCTGTCTTTTGGCGACGGTTTGCTGGAAGGGGAAATTATGGATATTGTGGAAGATGGGAATCGTTTGATCCATTTTACCTATGATGGAGTGTTTGAGGAAATTCTGGATCAGTTGGGGGAAATGCCTTTGCCTCCATATATTACTCATAAGCTGAAGGATCAGAGCCGTTATCAGACGGTATATGCGAAACGCGAAGGTTCGGCGGCGGCCCCTACGGCAGGATTGCATTTTACGAGTGATTTTATAGAAAGAATACGAAAGGATAATGTAAAGATTGCATATGTTACCCTTCATGTGGGGTTGGGCACATTTCGTCCAGTAAAAGTGGAGGATGTGAAAGAACATCGTATGCACTCGGAATTTTACCAGGTGGAGGAAGCTCAGGCGCAGATTATCAATGAGACAAAGCGGACGGGTGGACGGGTTATCGCCGTGGGCACCACCAGTTGTCGCACTTTGGAATCCGCTTCGGATGAAAAGGGCATATTGCGAGCGGGCAGCGGGTGGACGGATATCTTTATTTATCCAGGTTATAAATTCCGAATGATAGATGGGCTTTTGACGAATTTTCATTTGCCAGAGTCTACGCTTCTGATGCTTGTTTCAGCTTTTGCAAAAAAAGAATATATATTAGCGGCTTATGAGGAGGCGGTGCGGGAGCGATATCGTTTTTTTTCTTTTGGGGATGCGATGCTTATTTCCTCGCGATGAAGAAATAAGGGACGGTGGCGCGATGGTTTCCGTCCCTTATTTTCAGATTGGGTTTTTTAGTAGGACATGGCCCGGCGTCCGTTTCCTTCCCAGATTTCCGTCAGTTCTTCATTGCTAAGCTTGCTTTCGGCTCCAGTCCATGGGTCATTGTAGTAGAATCCTTCAGAATCGTAGCCGGTCAGAGCTACCGTGTGGGAGTCGAAACCGTCTAATCGCGTCACCCATATTAGAACCAGATGTTTTTCCCACAATTTGTTGCGTATATCTTCCAAACTGCATTTTGTCATATCTATGTAACCGCCCAGATGTTCCTGGGTAATGGTCATCAGTCCGCCAGGATATACCACCAGACTGCCGCCGCTAGATGAATAAGGGCTTCCCACAAATCCTTGATTGGGGTCAGCGCTTGTGGGCATAATATTTGCGGCCCGGATTTTATTGATTTCCAAGCCAGCGTAATTAGCCATCATTGTCCAGGAGGTGATTTCGCATCCAGTGGGCAGTTCAGGTCTTTGACAAATGGGTCCAGCCAGGTTCTTTACAGAGTAAATCTGGCCGTTTTTCCGGGAAGCTTTGTACGCAACGCTTGAAACCTGGAATTCGCCTGTTTGCAGCTGACCTTGTTCGTTGTAGTAGGTTCTAATTGTGGAGTCTTTTTTTGGTTGGTTCTGGAAACCCGTTATCATCTCGCCGCTTTTTTCATCAAAATAGTAGTAGTGTTTGCCTATTTTATGATGACCAAAAAGTTTTTTGCCGGTTTTTTCGTCAAAATAATATTTTTTGGCGTTGACTTCCACCAGACCTGTCTGCATGACTCCACGAGAATCGAAGTAATAACAAGAGTCTTCGATTCTCCGGTATCCGGTTTTCATATTCCCGTTTTCGTCAAAGTAGTATTTATCTCCGTTTAATTCCAGAAAGCCCTTGTGGATATTCCCGTGATTATAGTATCTGGTCTGGCCATTTTCGGAATAAAGACCATTTTTTATAGAGTCAATGATGGTTCGGCGGATGGTTGTTTTTTCAATGGGCAATTCCAGAATAGAGGTTGGTTCTTTCTGCGGATTCAGATGAGCGGCGGTCACATTGGATGCGCTTAGAAAACTTGCAATGAAAAATATTGGCAAAATTTTTTTCATAGTGGGTTTTAAAATTCCTCCTTGTAGGCAGAGCGTCAACGATTATGAAAAGAAAAGGGCCGTCATAAAGATGTATGACTGGAATGTCTTTATTATACCATAAGAATAGGAAAATCGACAGAAAAAATATAGGCATGGGTGGAAGAATCTGGAGTCAAAATGCAAAAATCTTGCGCTTTTTCTTACAGGGTGGTATGATTAATCTGGATAAGATTGGAATTACAGCGTAAAATAGGAATATTGCTTTGCAGCGGCGATGCATCGGTTTTTTAATTGAGTTATCAGAAACGGTATGGTAGAATAGGAACATCTTGGATTTGGAAAGGGATTGATATATGAAGAAAATTGCCATTGTGACAGACAGCAACAGCGGAATTACCCAAAAGGAAGGTAAAGCAATGGGCGTGCATGTTTTGCCCATGCCTTTTTATATTGATGGAGATATTTATTATGAAGATATTACTTTAAGTCAGGAGCAATTTTATCAAAAGCTGCTGGAAGATGCGGATATTTCCACTTCCCAGCCTTCGCCGGGCGAGGTGATTGATCTCTGGGATAAATTGTTAGAGGAGTATGAGCAGGTGGTTCATATTCCCATGTCCAGCGGCTTAAGCGCTTCCTGTGAGACGGCTATGGCGTTGGCCCAGGATTACGAAGGGCGGGTGCAGGTGGTCAACAACCAGCGGATATCGGTGACGCAAAAGCAGTCGGTGATGGACGCGCTGGCGCTGGCGCAGCAAGGGAAGGACGCTCTTCGGATACGGGAGATTCTTGAGCAAGAGAAGATGGAATCCAGCATATACATTACGCTGGAAACGCTGAAATATCTGAAAAAAGGTGGAAGAATTACCCCGGCGGCGGCAGCCATTGGCGCTGTGCTGAAATTAAAGCCGGTGTTGCAGATCCAGGGGGAGAAGCTGGACGCTTATGCGAAATGCCGCAGTAAAAAACAGGCTAGGAAAACTATGCTGGAAGCAATGAAAAAGGATATGCAGACGCGTTTCTCAACCTATGTTCAGGACGGTAGTTTTGCATTGATGCTGGCCTATGCGGGAAATGAAGAAGAAGCGCAGGACTGGAAGAAAGAGGTGGAGGAATGTTTTCCAGGATATCCTCTTATCGTAGATCCGCTTTCCTTAAGCGTCGCCTGTCATATTGGCCACGGCGCCTTGGCTTTGGCCGGCGCTAAATTAGTGGATTGTAGAGAAAGGTTGGAGTGTTGAAGATGAAAAAATGGATGGAGCGGTTGACGCAAGGGATGTCCGATGCTTTTGAGAGGGCGGGATATGACAGGGGCTACGGAAAAGTGGCCCTTTCCAATCGTCCGGATTTGTGTGAATATCAGTGTAATGGGGCTATGGCGGGGGCCAAAGCGTACAAAAAGGCGCCTGTGCAGATTGCCGGGGATGTGGTGGAGAAATTGCAGGGCAGTCCCGTTTTCTCAATGGCGGAAGCGGTTGGCCCTGGATTTATCAATTTGAAAGTCAATCCAGAGTTTTTGGTTTCTTTTCTGAAAGAAATGGCGGCGGACGAGCATTTGTCCGTGGAGAAGGCGCAAGAACCTAAGACTATCCTGATTGATTACGGCGGACCCAACGTGGCCAAGCCTCTGCATGTGGGGCATCTGCGTTCGGCGATTATTGGGGAGAGCATGAAGCGGCTGGGGCGTTTTCTGGGTCATAAAGTGATTGGCGATGTGCATCTGGGGGACTGGGGACTTCAGATGGGGCTGATTATCACCGAGTTAAAACATCGCAGTCCGGATTTGGTTTACTTCCAGGAGGGTTTTGAAGGGCCGTATCCCCAGGAGGCGCCTTTTACCATTGGGGAATTGGAAGAGATTTATCCGGCGGCCAGCGCCCGGTCTAAGGAAGATGAGGCATATAAGGAAGAGGCTATGGAGGCCACCCATTTGCTCCAGCAGGGAAAGCCTGGGTATCACGCGCTGTGGAACCATATTCTGCAGGTATCCATGGCGGACTTGAAGAAAAATTATGAAAGGCTCCAAGTTACTTTTGATTTATGGAAAAAAGAGTCCGATGCACAGCCCTATATTCCGGATATGGTGGAGTATCTGAAAGAAAAAGGCTATGCGCACTTGGATCAGGGGGCGCTTGTGGTGGATGTAAAAGAGGAAGGGGACGCCAAGGAAATTCCCCCATGCATGATTTTGAAATCCGACGGAGCCTCCCTATATAACACCACAGATTTGGCCACTATTGTGGAGCGCATGAAGCTTTTCCATCCCGATGAAATTCTCTATGTGGTGGATAAGCGCCAGGAACTGTATTTTACCCAGGTATTCCGCTGCGCCAGGAAAACCCATTTGGTGGAAGAGGGTACACAGCTTTCCTTCCTTGGCTTTGGCACCATGAACGGCAAAGACGGCAAGCCATTTAAAACCCGTCAGGGGGGCGTGATGCGTCTGGAAGAGCTGATGAACGACATCTGTGAGGAGATGTATCAGAAAATCGTGGACAACCGCAGCGTGAAAGCGGAAAATGCCCGCGAAACAGCGCAGATCGTGGGTCTTTCCGCCATCAAATACGGGGATTTGTCCAATCAAGCCACCAAAGATTATGTCTTTGATACAGATCGTTTCACTTCATTTGAGGGGGACACGGGACCATATCTGCTCTATACCATTGTGCGGATCAAATCTATTTTGAACCGCTACCAGGAAGAGGGGGGCGATTTGCGTCAGGGCAGCCTACAGGTTCCCGCCTGTGAGAGCGAGAAGGCGTTGATGTTAGAGCTGACCAATTTTGCGGCGGCGGTGGAAAGCGCTTTTGAGGAGAAAGTGCCCCATAAAGTTTGCTCCTATTTATATGGGCTGGCCAATGCGTTTAATCGGTTTTATCATGAGACGAAAATATTGAGCGAAGAAGATCAGGCGCAGAAGAGTTCCTGGATTCAGCTTCTGTCCCTGACCAGGCAGACGCTGGAGGTCAGTATTGATTTGCTGGGCTTTTCGGCGCCGGAGAGGATGTAGGGCTTGGAGACCAGGGAGATTTTGAAAAAGGTGCAAAGCGGGGAGATGACGGTGGAGGAGGCGGAAAAGTTTTTTCGCAGGGAGCCGTTTCAGGAAATGGGCTATGCCAAACTGGACACCCACCGGGAAGTGCGTTCCGGTTTTCCAGAAGTGATTTTCTGCAGTGGGAAAGCGGATGTGCATCTGCTCCATATTTTCGGAAAGCTCTATGAGGAGCACGGGGAAGCGTTTGGCACCCGCGCTTCCCAGAGTCAGTATGAGTTGCTGCGGGAGACCTTTCCCCAGGTCCAGTATGATCCGCTTTCTCGTATTATCAAGATTGAAAAGCATGGAAAAGCGCGGGAAGGTCTGATAGCGGTCTGCACGGCTGGCACAGCGGATATCCCGGTGGCGGAGGAAGCCGCTCAGACGGCGGAATTTTTTGGTTCCCGCGTGCAGCGGGTGTTCGATGTGGGCGTAAGCGGGATTCACCGGTTGTTTTCCAGTCTGGAAGTCATTCAGGAGGCCAACTGCATTGTGGCGGTGGCCGGGATGGAAGGGGCGCTGGCCAGCGTGCTGGGAGGCCTGGTGGATAAGCCGGTGATTGCGGTGCCAACTTCTGTGGGCTACGGCGCCAGTTTCCACGGTTTGTCAGCGCTGCTTACCATGATCAATTCCTGCGCCAATGGGATTGCAACGGTAAATATTGACAACGGCTACGGCGCCGGGTATCTGGCGACTCAGATTAACCGAATGGCGAAAGGGTGATGAAAATGGGTAAAACATTGTATTTGGAATGCGCGTCCGGAATCAGCGGCGATATGACCGTGGCGGCCCTTTTGGATTTGGGCGCGGATGAACGGGTTTTAAGAAAGGCGCTGGAAAGTCTTCCGGTGGACGGGTTTGAGATCTGCATTTCCCGGGTGAAAAAAAGTGGGTTGGATGCCTGTGATTTTCTGGTTAAATTGGACGCTGAGCATGAAAATCATGACCATGACATGGATTATCTGCATGGGGCTATGCATCAAGCGGCATCCGGTCATGGGGGAGGCCATGGACACGCCCACCGGGGGCTTTTAGAAATTTTGGAAATCATTCGTCAGGCGGACATGTCTGCGCGGGCGAAAAGTTTGGCGGAGAAGATTTTTCGCGTGCTGGCCCTGGCGGAGGCCAAAGCGCATGGAGTTTCTCTGGAACAGGTGCATTTTCATGAAGTGGGTGCGGTGGATTCCGTTGTGGATGTGTTGAGTGCGGCTGTATGCCTGGACAACCTGGACGTGACAGAGGCGGTCATTCCCTGGCTGTGTGAGGGTGTAGGGACTGTGCGCTGTCAGCATGGAATTTTGCCAGTTCCCGTACCGGCTGTGTTGAATATTGCGCAGGAACATGGACTGCCCCTTAGAATCACCCAGGTGGAAGGGGAACTGGTGACGCCCACCGGGGCGGCCATTGCGGCGGCTATTCGCACTGCCGGGGAGTTGCCCGAGAGATTCACGGTGAAGAAGACGGGGCTGGGCGCGGGCAAGCGGGACTATGCCTGTGCAGGCATTTTGCGGGCAATGATTTTGGAGTCAGAGGAAATGAAGACAGAAACTGATACAGTGTGCAAACTGGAGGCGAACATCGACGACTGCACTGGGGAAAGGCTGGGCTACGCCATGGAGCGTCTGTTCCAGATGGGGGCCAGGGATGTTTACTATACGCCTGTATATATGAAGAAAAATCGTCCGGCCTACCAGTTAAATGTAATCTGCGATGCGAAAGACAGACTTAAGCTGGAGGAAATCATTTTCCAGGAGACCACTACCATAGGGATTCGCAGGATGCAGGTGGAACGGACAGTCATGCGGCGGGAAGTGAAAGAAATAGATACGCCCTTGGGAAAAGCGCAGGTAAAAGTATGCAGCGGCAGTTCTGGTCACTTCATATACCCGGAATATGAAAGCGTCGCCCGGCTGGCCAGAGAGCATGGACTGCCCTATGAGCAGGCGAACCAAACGGTGATGCAGGCGGCTGGCCAACAAGAGCGGGAGTGATGGTAAAAGAAGATGACGGTGAAAAAACAGGTTGAAGATTTTGACTTGGGCCAGATCTGCCGTTCTGGACAGTGCTTTCGGATGGAGCCGCTTTCGGAGGATACATACGCTGTCACCGCTTATGGAAAATACCTGGAGGTAAAGCAACGGGGGATGGAAGTGTGTTTTTCCTGTACAGAAAGGGAATTTGAGGAAATCTGGCGGGATTATTTTGATCTGAATACGGATTACGGAAGCGTTAAGCGCTCCATTGACCCAGAGGATGCGTATTTGCAGGCGGCGGCCCGGCTGGGCGGCGGAATCCGGATTTTGCGGCAGGAACTCTGGGAAATGATTGTGACGTTTATCATTTCCCAGAGGAATAATATTCCCAGAATTCGAAAATGCGTGGCCGCGTTGTGTCGGGAATTTGGCGAAAAGGGCGTGGATTTTCGGGGGAAAGCTTATGATATGTTTCCAACTTCTCTGGTTTTGGCCCAGGCATCGGAAGAGACCCTGCGTGGCTGCGGTCTGGGCTACCGGGCGCCTTATATTCAGAAGACGGCGCGGATGGTCCGGGACGGCCAGGTGAATCTGGATGATTTATTTTCGATGGATTATGCGGGAGCCAAGGTACAACTGTTGAAATTGTGCGGCGTGGGAGAGAAGGTGGCAGACTGCATCAGCTTGTTCGCCCTTCATAATATAGAAGCTTTCCCAGTTGACACGCACATCCAGGATACGCTGAAACGGTATCCAGATGGCTTTCCTTTTGAGCAGTATGCAGGGTTCGCGGGGATTCTTCAGCAGTATGCGTTTTACTATGAATTGTTTGGAACGGAGGAATAAGGCGATGGCGGCAGCGAGAGAAATGGTATTGTATTATAGCCCGGAAAAGTCGGACAAAACCCGGCTGTTAAAGGGCGCGTTGGTGTGTATGGGGGTACGGATTCGGAACATTGGGCCTGAGCAGGTAAATCAGAAAGTGGGTTATCTGGCAGGGCTGGAGGGATTTGGCGAAGAGCCTCAGCCGCAAGAACAGGGAGAGGCTCTTCCAGTGATTCCAGAGGAAATGCTGCTTTTGCATGGGTTCAGCAACAGTCGGCTGGATGCGCTTTTAAAGCAACTGCGAAAATCCAAAGCAACGGTGGCGTTAAAGGCGGTGCTTACGGAAAGTAACTGTGCATGGAGCTTCTATCAGCTCTATGAGGAAATTCGCGCGGAACATGAGATGATGGCGCAGGGAAAATCTAAACATTAAAGACGTAACGGCTTAACCGCCGAAAGGCTTCCTCTACCCGGCTAAAAGGCAGCGCCAGGTTCATGCGGATGGCGCAAGAGCCGTGGAAAATCCGCCCATCCTGCCAGGCTACGCCCACATCCCATCCGGCTTTCAGCAGTTGATCAAGGGTCTGATTGTTAGATTCGCACCATTTGGCGCAGTCCAGAAACAGCATGTACGTCCCTTCCGGCTTGCTAACTTGTATGCCGGGAAAATGCTCGGCAATATACTGGCAGGCGAAATTGGCGTTTTTGCTCAATGTCTGGCACAATTCATCCACCCATTGATGGCCTTCCGGGCGGTAGGCGCCGATGAGTGCGTGCATGGATAGGACATTCATGTTGTTGTAGTGAGATTTGCTGCCTTTGGCGAGTATCCGGTCACGCAGGTAGGGGTTATAAATAATATGGTAACTGCCCACCAGGCCGGCCAGATTGAAGGTTTTGCTGGGCGCGTAGAAAGCAGCGGTGCGGTTTCGGGCGTCTTCACTGACGGACTGGACAGGGATGTGTTTATGTCCGTTTAGAAGAATGTCGGACCAGATTTCGTCGGAAATTACGAGACAATGGTTTTGGCGGTATATTTCCATGGCCTGTTCAATTTCCTGGCGTTCCCATACCCGGCCGCAGGGATTATGAGGGCTGCAAAAAATCGCCACATGGATATGTTCAGCTTTTAGCTTGCTATCCATATCTTGGTAATCCATGCGCCATACGCCGTCTTTGTCTTTTTTCAGAGGGCTGTGGATAATCTCGTAGCCGTTGTTTTTCAGGCTTGCGGTAAATCCAACATAAGCGGGGGTATGCAGCAGAACTTTGTCACCGGGCGCGGCAAATGCGGTGAGTGCGGAAATAACGCCTCCCAAAACTCCGTTTTCATACCCGATGCATTCGGCCGTCAGGTTTTGAACTCCGTTTCGGCGTGCCTGCCATTGGATGATGGACTGGTGATATTCTTCGGTGGGCAGGAAATAGCCGAAAGCTGGGTGTTTCGCCCGCTGTATAATGGTTTCCTGGACGGTGGGGACCGTGGGAAAATTCATGTCGGCCACCCACATGGGGATTGGGTCAAAACCTTCTTTGGGTAAATCTGGCGCGGACGCCATCCCGCTTCCCAAAATGTCTACGGCCAGGGCGTCTTTGCCATGGCGGTCCATAATTGATGTAAAATCATATTTCATTGGCATCTCTTCCTTTTCCTTATGGGTGATTATCTTTAATTTTAGCAATCATTTGTGGGCTTGTCAATTCTTTCACAAGGAAGAGGCATGCAGGCGAAAATAACTGTTTAACCGTTGACAGCCTATATATATATCAAGTATAATTCGATTAATATTTTAACTATATTGTGGATATAGATTGAAGAGAGGATTAAGGGTGATGAAACAGTTTTTCGGCATGAGCCAGAGTGGGAATTTGAAGGAGGCGGTTCGAGGATTGAACAAGCCTCAATTAATTATGCTTCTATCCAATGGCAGGCAGTTTGAAGCGCATGTAAAAGAGTTAAGCCAGCTCTATCCACAGGTGCCCAGTATTGGATGTATTGGAATGGGCTATGATACGAAAATAGTAAAAGACGGCGTGGGGATTGTTGCATTTTCGGACGGGGTTACTGTGGCGGCGAATGTGCTGGAGCAGGTTTCCACCATGCCAGTAAAGTATATTGAGCGGTTAAAACAGGATGTGCAAAAAGTTGGCGCTACGAAAAAGGACACAGTTTGCATTGATTTTTGTTCGGGGAACGATGCTTGCGTGCTGACCACGATATACAGTGTGCTGGGGGACAAAAAGATTTCCCTGGTGGGCGGCACAGGGGATGCGGGCATGGTGTCTTTTAATGGAAAAATTTACAAAGACGCAGTAGCCTATGCATTGATCAAAAACAACGGGGGAATGGTCAAAGTATATAAAGAGAACATTTATCATCAACTGGGGGATTACCGTTTTATTGCATCCAAGACGGACAAATCCAAGTACATAATGGGGGCTTTGAACGGGAAGCCCGCAAAAGAGGTGTATCAGAGCATTCTTCATGTAAGAGAGGATGAAATATCTACACAGACTTTTAAGAATCCTTTTGGAAAAGTGAATGGAGATGACGTTTGCATTATTTCCATTAAGGAAGTCAGTGGGAATGCGCTTGCGTGTTTCCGGCAGGTAAACGATTCGGATATTTTGATGATGCTGGAATTGGGGGATTACAAAGCGGTGGTGAAGGAGACCATAGAGAAAATACGCGGGGATTTCTCAAAGATTTCAGCGGTATTTTCTATAAACTGTCTGTTCCGTTATAAATTGTTCAGTAAGAATAATTATATGGAAGAGTATTTGCGCGAGATGGGCGCTTTGTCCAATCATGCCGGTTTTGTAGGATACGGGGAACACTATAATAATCGTTTTGTAAATCAATCGATGACCTGCGTAGTGTTTGAATGAAAGGGGGCGGAAATATGCTGTTTCGTAAAAAAAACCAGCTTGAGATGGATAATGGGCATAAAGATGAAAAAAGCTTACGGCCAGTTTTGCATGTGACGGATAGTTTGAAAAAATATCAGGAAGATTTGGTCCAAAAAGAGGTTGATTCGTTATACGAGTTGAGTTTGATTGGCAGTTCTTTTGGAGATGTGCTGGGAGAGGCGGATAATTTTCAGGACAGTCTTCAGGATTTTGGGAACAATTTTTCCAGCATTGGCCAAACATCCGAAAAATTTGCTGACGTAAAGAATGAGATATCGAAATCTGTAGAACATGCTCAGAGTGGAGTGAAAGAGTTTAAATCCAGTTCAGTGCAAGTAGAAAAGTATTTTGCGGACATGGAGAAAACGTTTGACAATTTTCAGGCTTCTGTCATAAAAATTAAAGAGTGTACAAATAGAATCGAATCCATTGCAGACCAAACTAATATTCTTGCATTAAATGCATCGATTGAAGCGGCTAGAGCCGGTCAGCATGGCAAAGGATTTGCCGTGGTTGCCACTGAGGTGAAGAAGCTTGCGGACGAGATTAAAAATCTTGTGGGTGCAGTGGATTCCAATATCCACGATGTGGAGCGGAGCACCAATGAATTGAACGAGAGTTTAAATGTTTCACAGCAGGCATTGGAGGCAAGCATTCAGAAATCGAATGAGGCGTATGAGATGTTTGATTCCATTACGCAGGCGGCAGATGGCGCCACTTTGGTGCAGTCAGACATTTTCAAGGTGATTGAAGATTCCAGAGAAGCCCTTCAGACGCTGTGTGGTTTTTTTGACAGGATAAGGGGACAGTATCAGGAAGTGGTCATGCATATTGAACATGCCAGCAAGTTGAGTACAACGAAGAGCGCCATGTTCGAGGATGTGGATAATATGTTGTCGCAGATTCCACCCATCGTAAAAGAAAACATGGAGTGTTGACACTAAAACATGAAAATGCTATAATATCTCGTTATGGAATATATAACAGAAAAGCAAAAGAGGTGAGATGGTATGCTGGAATTGAAAGATATATCGTTTGAGGTATCAGAAGAAGCGGACTCCAAGGAAAAAGAAATCATCAAAGACTTGAGTCTGACTTTGGATGATGGGAAATTTATTGTAATCACGGGTCCAAATGGCGGTGGAAAGTCTACGTTGGCAAGAATCATTGCGGGGATCTATGCGCCTACTTCCGGCGAGATTTATTTTGATGGGGTGGATATCACAGATAAGAGCATAACAGAACGGGCGAGAATGGGGATTGGTTATGGATTTCAACAGCCAGTCCGGTTCAAAGGAATCACGGTGCAAGATTTGATTTGTCTGGCTGCAGGCAAGAAACTGTCTGTTTCAGAAGCGTGCGCGTATTTATCAGAGGTGGGACTTTGCGCCAAAGATTACATTGATCGAGAAGTCAACGGAAGTCTGTCCGGCGGTGAGCTGAAGCGGGTGGAGATCGCCACAGTGCTTGCAAAAGGGAGTAAACTGTCTATTTTTGATGAGCCGGAGGCGGGCATTGATTTGTGGAGTTTCCAGAATTTGATACAGGTTTTTGAGAAGATGCAGGAATCCAACCATCAAGGTTCGATCCTCATTATTTCCCATCAGGAGCGTATATTGAATATAGCGGATGAAATCATTGTTATAGCAGATGGAAAAATTGTGAAAAAAGGAGAGAAGGAAGAAATCCTCCCCTCTTTGATAAGCACGGAATCCGTGGCGAATGTTTGTGATAAATATAACGTGGGAGGCAAAATGTGATGGTCGATGAGATACAAAAAAGGTTGCTGGAGGAAGTTGCCGGACTGCACGAGATGCCGGAAGGCGCCTATAATATAAGAGCGAATGGGAAGATGGCCTCCAGAAATACAACAGCGAACATAGACATTTTATCAAAAGAAAACGGCAGTGGGATTGACGTTCGGATCAAAGCGGGCACAAAGAATGAGAGCGTACATATCCCTGTCGTGCTCAGCGAAAGTGGTTTAAAAGAAGTTGTGAATAACGATTTTTATATCGGAGATGACTGTGAGGTGACGATTGTCGCTGGCTGCGGAATTGATAATTGCGGAGTTCAGGATGCGCAGCATGACGGGATTCACCGTTTTTATATAGGAAAAAATTCTAAGATTAAATATGTGGAGAAACATTATGGTTCTGGAGACGGTAAAGGCAAACGAATCATGAATCCTGGCACGGAAGTGCATATGGAAGAAGGAAGCGTTCTGGAAATGGAAATGGTTCAGATCAAAGGCGTGGATTCCACCATACGAACCACAACTGCGGATTTGGAGCAAGGGGCCAAACTTCTGATACGGGAACGACTGATGACCCATGGAGAGCAGACAGCCGTGAGTGTTTATGAAGTTAATTTGAACGGAGAATCTGCCAATGCGGACGTGGTTTCACGTTCTGTGGCGAAAGACGCTTCTTACCAGAAATTTGACGCAAAGATAGTGGGGAATATTTCCTGTCATGGCCATGCGGAATGTGACGCCATTATTATGGGAAACGCTAAAGTTTTGGCCGTGCCCCAGTTGGAGGCAAATCACGTGGACGCCGCACTGATTCATGAGGCGGCCATTGGCAAGATTGCAGGAGAGCAGATTGTGAAATTAATGACCCTTGGACTTACGGAAGAAGAAGCGGAAGAACAGATTATAAACGGGTTTTTAAAATAAATGCGTATTGCAAGGGGAAATGTCGTAAGAGGGCGTTTCCCTTTTTCTCATGGAGATTTTGGGCAAATCGAAAGCGTTTCCAAAATTTGCATAACCTGTTCCCCATAATCTTCCCACTATACAAAATCCATTCCTCATTTACATAGAACTGATCAAATATTATGCATATTGTATTGGATTCTTATAATCTTGTCAATAGAAGTGGAATAATTTAACGTAGTGGATAAAAATTTAATATTTAATTATGATTTTTTATAGAAAATTTATTTGCCAAATCGGGTTTAAAACGCTATACTAAGTCTAGAAAATAATTTAAATTTCTCTTCCCGTCTTGTCAGACGGATATTTTCATGAATGTGATTCAAAGGCTCATTCCGAGTCAGTATCTTCCATTTTATTCTCCACAATTTTGTCAGAGAAAATTTTTAGTTTTGGTAATTTTTCTGTATCAATATATTTTTGCATAGGGCAGTTTTCGAGCGCAGTTAAAAGAAAGGTTTGAGTTTGTTTGGTTGGAAAAGTTGTTGGGTATAAGTATGCTCTTTTAGAAAAAATTGGGCAAGGTGGCAAAGGGAGCGTTTATCGCGCTAGAGATCTGCGTCTGGGGAAATACTGGGCGGTAAAAGCGCTGGAAACAGGAGGAAAACAGGAAGGAGAAATTTTAAAATCGTTGGATCATTCGATGATTCCCCGAGTGGTGGATTATCTGGAAGAGCAAGGCAAGCTGTGGCTAGTCATGGATTATATAGAAGGGAAAAATCTGCAGCAGTTGCACGAATCGGGCAGCCTGTCCAGGCGCGGACTGTTGGATTTGGCTATTGACTTATGTAGTGTACTATATTATTTGCATAACTTAAACCCTCCGTATGTCTATGGAGATCTCAAGCCTGAGAATCTGGTAATATCCCAGGAAGGAAAACTTTTTTTGGTGGATTTTGGAGCTGGGGTGGGGAGATATAGAGGCGTTTGTGAAGGCACGCCTGGTTATGCGGCCCCAGAACAGGCAGTAGGCATAATTTCCTGTCTCTCGGATATTTATGCATTTGGAAGAACGTGGAAATATCTTTTGGGCGGTGGAGTTGGGGTGGATTGGAAAAGAATTTTGGATAAGTGCTGTCAGAGGTCACCAAGGAAACGGTATCAGAAAATCCAGGAACTGGAAAGATGTTTGAAGCGTATGAAAAGGAAAAGGGAGGGCCGACGGCTGTTTTTTCTCTTGTCTGGAGCTTTGGCCGTGTGCGCAGTGGCAGGGTATTCCGCAGGAAATAAGGGAAATGAAAGCCTGAAAAAATGGGAAAAGAGTGTGGAAAAAAAGGAGGGGGAGAATGGGGCCATTCTGGGAAAGCTGGCAGAAGCTCTGGGTCAGGCGGCGCGGGTGCAAAAAAAGGAGGAGCGGATCAGATGGCTTCGGGAAGTGACTGTGGAATTGGAGAAATTTTATCAGGAGGGTTCGGGAAGTTGCTGGAAATTGCGCGCTGGTTTGTTGGTGGCTTGGGCATACCGGGAGATGGAAGATAGAAAAAGAGCGGGAGAGGTGTATAAGGAACTATTAAGTCTCTATCCAGATTCTGGGGAGTGTTATGGAAGTTATGGGTGCATGTTGTTGGAGGATGGAGCAGATGAAAAATGTCTGCAGGACTTGTACGAAGCGGGTGAACAGGCGGTTGTGAATAAACAGGAATATAATTATCGGATATGGGTGAATCGATTGAATAAAAGGGAGGATTGACTATGAAAAGACGATGGATGCAGGCTGGATTGATGGCTTTGGGATTGGTTTCGGCTATATCGGTGCAGGTTGGGGCAGTGGAGATGGGTGGATTTCAGATTCAGGTGGGGTCGGTGCAGGAGGAAGGGATGGAAATAGAAAGAAACATGCAGGGGGAACAAGAGGCGGTAGTAACGAATATATGTGAAGAAATTCCCGATTCATGCGTATCGGCCAGTGACATAGAGGCAGAAGAAGAAGTCTCCACATTGTCACAGCCAGACGATTTCATGGTTTCGGAGGCGGAAGAAAGGGGCGATTATCAGCAGGAAAATGGAGAATCAGGGCAAGCGGAAACGTGGGAGGAGCCACAGGTGGACATGCAGTCAGCAGAAGAGGCTGAGTGTTATCCAGATGTTGTCTGGCAGGAGGAATCTTTCTCAGAAATAGGTAGGCAGGAGATGGCGGAACCGGAAGCGGTATATTCAGAACCGGATAGCGTTTCCGCGCAGAGGATGGAGGAAGCGGAACATGCAGAAGAAATCCGGGAAGAAAAATCGGAGAAGAAAGAGTTAGGCTCCAAAAAGTCGGAAAAAAGCAAAAAAGAGTCGGGAGTTCGGCTGATTCATGAGAATTTTGACCGTTTGTCCCCAGAAAAATCTTTGGGCGTCTGTTTGGAAGGGGTGCAGGAGGCGTGTGTGTTGTCTTATACGGTCAATCATAAGGAATGCGCTTGCCAGTGGGAAGGCAGATATTTGCTGCCGGTCAATCCACCTTTGAAAAAAGGGATAAATTGTCTGGAAGTCTCGCTTCTCCTTAAGAATGGGCAGGAGGTGACCATGGAACCATGGCTGTTTTCTTGCGGCGTTGGCCCAGCTATGTTATAATCTCCTGGAAAAGGTTTTTCAGGAGAGGAGCAAAAGAGAATGTACCGTGCTATTTTATTTGATTTGGATGGCACCCTGACGGCTTCAGCGGAAGGGATTACCAAAAGCGTCCAATATGCATTGCTAAAACTCGGAATCGACGAGCCGGATTTGAAAAAGCTGGAAGGATTTATAGGACCACCATTATTGGATCAGTTTATGAATGCGTATGGGATGGATGAGACGACTGCCCGGCAGGCGGTAGTGTATTATCGGGAGCGATACGAGGAGAAAGGAATATATGAGAATGAAGTTTATCCGGGAGTCCGGGAACTTTTGAAGGCGTTAAAGGCGCAAGGGTACCAGTTGGGAGTGGCTTCCTCAAAACCTGTATTCTATGTGAAGCAGATTCTGGAGCGCTTCGGGCTTACTGGCTTTTTCGCGGTGATTGAAGGCAGTCAGATGGATGGAAGGCGGACCAGCAAGGGAGAAGTGATACAGGAAGCCCTTAAAAATCTAAAAATGGAAAATTGTCGGGAGCAGACAGTGATGGTGGGAGATCGAAAGCACGATGTGCAAGGAGCCAGGGAGGCTGGGATTGACTGTGTGGCAGTGTCCTATGGATATGGCAGTGTGCAGGAGTTGCAGCAGGCTAATCCGGTTATGATCGCGCCAGCCATTGAGGGTGTACAGCGTTTTTTTCTATAGGCCCTCTGCCACATAGAAACTGGGTTCACAAAGTGTGGAGGGCGCTTTATCCGGCAGGAATTCATTTTGGGATGGGCTATTTGGTTGTGCAAGCGCTGGTGTTGGCGCTGTTGGTGACAGGTCATGGCATGGAAGGGATGGAGAAGTACAGTTTGGCGGCTACAGGGATTACCGGGCTTATGACGATTCCCATAGCTGGTTGGCTGATGAAACTGGATAACAGACAAGGAGGATTTTATCGCCGGGGTAGATTTAAGCGTTGGTTGAATCCGGGAGAGGCGCTCTGGATGCTGCTTCTGGGCATGTCGATTTGCCATTTGGTTAATATGCTGCTGTCCATTTTGCAAATTGCGCGCCTGTTTCCGGGATACGGAGAATTGTCTGAGCGGGTTTTTTCCAATCAAAGTTTTTGGCCGATGCTGTTTTGGGTTGGGATTGTTGCTCCTATTGCGGAGGAATTGATCTTCCGTGGGCTGATTTTTCGCCGTCTGCTGGATGATATGTGTCTGGGCTGGGCCATCGGGATTTCCGCTTTTTTGTTTGGTGCGTATCATGGGAATATGATGCAGTTTTTGTACGCGGGTATTTTGGGTGCGTGTTTCGCCTATTGTTATTACCGTCTGGACAGCTTATGGGCGCCTGTGCTTCTCCACATGGGAGCTAACAGTTGGTCGGTGGCGCTTACTCAGTTGGCAACAAAAGGGGCGGCGTCTATACAGTTGGGGTATATATTGCTTCTGATTATGGGGTTGGAAGTGGCAGTGCTGGTATTTTCCATTGTAATCTTCTGTAAAAAGTGAGTGAACAATTAAGAAAATTCGGAGAGAACATAGAGTTTTAGAGGTGTTCCTCCGAATTTTTATTAATAAATTTCTTTGAAAATTGGCATTTGAATGGGTGAAAAAAGAAAATAATAGCCATATATTCAGTTAATAATATAAAAAATATATAATAATCAAATTATCAGACGATATATAAGAAAAATGGCATTTACAACAGGCGAAAAATGCGGTATAGTATCTGTAGTGTTTTGAGAGCGAGATAGAAAGGATGGTTTTTGGATGGAGAGAACATTATACGATGCCCGGTTTGAGCACGATAACTGTGGAATCGGTGCGGTGGTGAATATAAAAGGAATAAAGACCCATGAGACGGTGGCCAACGCATTGAAGATTGTTGAAAACCTGGAACATAGGGCTGGCAAAGATGCCGAAGGAAAGACAGGAGACGGTGTAGGAATTCTGCTTCAGATTTCACACAAGTTTTTTTCAAAAGCCTGTCAGTCCATCGGCATCTTTTTGGGTAATGAGAGGGATTACGGCGTGGGGATGTTCTTTTTCCCACAAGATGAGTTAAAACGCAACCAGGCGAAGAAAATGTTTGAGGTAATCGTGGAGAAAGAAGGGTTGGAATTCTTAGGCTGGCGGGAAGTCCCCACGGTCCCCGGCGTGCTGGGACGCCGGGCGGTGGACTGCATGCCCTGTATCATGCAGGGATTTATCAAACGGCCTAGGGGGGTGGAGAAAGGGTTGGAATTTGATCGCAGACTCTACATTGTCCGCCGCATATTTGAACAGAGTAACGACGATACATATGTGTCCTCCCTGTCCAGCCGGACCATCGCCTATAAGGGCATGTTCCTGGTAGGGCAGCTGCGCACGTTTTACAAAGATTTGCAGAATGAG
>CAJURH010000017.1:29811-52553 GCA_910588775.1 uncultured Lachnospiraceae bacterium | reverse complement strand
AGTACGATTTTTTCCCCTATCGCCATCCTATCAGCGGCATTAAAAAACACAAAAAAGAGGGGCCCACCACCCACCGTGATGAACCCCACCAAGCCTTAAAAACCTTGATTTTAAGCCATTCTTCAATACTTTCGCCTGTTAGTACCAAAAATCCTATGGCATTATTTGGAAATAGCCGCCTGGGCGGCTGTTAGATATTTTTTATCGCTTCCTGCACAAGACTCTGCCCCATTTAAACCTTTTAACGATTGCCTGCTATCGTTAAAAGGAGGTGCAAAATCGGAGGGCGAAACAGCTTCCGAAACGGAAAAAAGGCTCAAAAACCGAAAAAACAAAATGGCGGAATCCGTGAAAAGGCTTATTTTCAGGCATTTCAGCAATTTTGCATTGTATCAATTTCGGTGTTGCGATGTTCATAGCCGCCACCAACATACATTCTGCCGGAAATGTATATGCGCCTTGCACCCTGGATATATGGATACGCCCTTCTTCCAGCGGCTGCCGCAATATCTCCAGACTTCTTCTAGAAAACTCCGGGAATTCATCCATAAACAGAACCCCTTTATGGGCCAGCGTAATTTCCCCAGGACGGGGACTATGGCCTCCGCCCGCTAAAGCCTGAGGAGATATTGTATGATGCGGGCTGCGAAAGGGCCGCTGAAAAACAACCGGCTGTTCCTTTGGCAGCATCCCTGCTATACTATAAATCTCTGTGATTTCCAAACTCTCCTCTCTAGTCATCGCAGGCAGAATGCCTGGTATACGTCTGGCCAACATTGATTTTCCAGAACCTGGACTTCCAATATAAAGCAGGTTGTGCTTCCCAGCCGCCGCAATCAATGTGGCGCGCACTGCCCCTTCCTGTCCACGGATGTCCTGGAAATCCAGTTTTCCAACCTCTGCCTGGAAATCCATATCCGGCCATCCGCCCTGGAGGGTAGCTTGGTTTTCTGTGCGCCCCTTCAGAAACCAGTGAATGGCCTCCTGCAAATCCTTCACGCCTACCACCTGAATGCCCTCAATCAATTTCCCTTCCTTTTCATTCTCCCAGGGAATCATACATGTGTGAAAACCGGATTCCTGGGCTTTATGTACTATGGGCAAAATCCCCCATACCCCTTTCACCTTTCCATCCAATCCCAACTCCCCCACAACCATAACGCCTCTGAGACTTTCTTCGGAAATCTTGCCCAAGGCAGTCAATATAGACAGGGCAACGGGTAAATCATACCTAGTTCCTTCTTTGCGCATATCCCCTGGCGCCAAGTTCACTGTTATTCGTTTGGCTGGAAGCCCCATCTTTTTATTGTGCAATGCCGTGCGCACCCGATCCTGCGTTTCTTTTACTTGAGAATTCACATAGCCCACCATGGAAAACATGGGAAGACCGTCACTTACATCCGCTTCCACCTGAACCGGAACTGCTTCCAGCCCCCAAATGGCAGCAGAGTATACGCTGCTAAACATAACAAACCTCCATTATTCTAAAATGTGTTTGGGAACAGCTCTATATTCAATCGGATATCACAATTTGTACCCATCAGGAAATGATATAGCGGACTACGCTGATTACATGTGGGACAAATATATATAGGCTGCCCTCAATGTGCCACAAAGCAAAACATGCCGATGACACGAACCCGTTTTCAAACCCACTCAAGACTTAAAAATATGAAATAATCAAGCGAATGCTTTTTTGAACAAAAAATGCGTATTTAGAATAAAAGCATTATACCATAGTTTCTTCCATAATAATAGAAATATTCTCTTAACCTTTTATAAACATACAATAAACATTCACACATTAAATTATAAAAAAACAACATTAGTGGTTGTGTTCGAATCATAAGAGATGTTATAATTAGTTTATCTAAAACCGACGCTCTGGAATGTGTTTTTAAAAAATTCTCCCGCATGTCCTATTTTGAACAAATTGTTGCATATGTTTTATAATTAAAAAGTTTTAAAACACACTCCGACTCTCATGGCTTATGTTTTCACAAATATAAATTTTAAAAAAGATTGGAATTCTTATGGGAAAAAAACAGGACCTTAGCAAAATGGATAATTGGATAAGGAATGAATACGAGCGTAATACGCAGAGAATTGAAGATAATCTCAGTAAAGACGGCTCTTTTGACCCTGATAAAATAAACAGCAAAATTTTATACCATCGTATTCAAATGCAAATTCTCGAGCAGGAAGAACTCAAGAAGAAGATGGATATAGAAAAGCAGATGCAAAGAAGGGCAAAACTACATCAAATGCAAAAATGGACGTGTATTCTCACTATGCTACTGATCACAACATTTACGGTAAGCATGACCAGTGAAGCAGCTCGGGCACATTTGAAAAATGCATTTGAATATATCACTGGCGATGAATCGAACGATGAGCAAGAGAAGGAACTTGTTGCCTGCCAGGAAATCCAAAAGGAACTTGATATCCCTGTGCCAACCCTCATATTTAGACCGGGTAAACAAACAGGATTTAAATATAATATCGATCATGACAATGCCACGGCAATTATTGAATACGAATGTGAAGATACGATCATAACCTTACACTTGGCTCATGAAAATAAAATAGATGTCAACACTGAAACTACTCAGGAAAAACCAATAAAAAATATAAATATAATGCATGGAACTCTTTCTGTTCCCATACAAAAAATAACGATTTCTGAAAATAAAGAAACCTTTTTTTCTTCTCAATGGAAATATAAAAAAGGGTATTATAAACTTAGCGGAAACGTTACAGAAAAAGAGTTCATCAAAATTTTAAAATATACTTATTTTTAAACGTTATACTTTTAATTCTCAATCGTATTTTTTATGTAGTGTAGGTGGAATGGAGAGGGGAATACGAATGGAACTACATCATAAAATGCATAAAAAACTGACGTTAATCTGCTTTACATTTATAATGGCGACCACAATATTTTTACCAAATACATTAGTATATGGCGCCGCAGCCAATAACACTTCTATTTATGATGATGTCGCAGAGGTCACAGACAAAAAAACTGTTTTGACAAGAGGCAATTTCTTAAATTATGGGACAATAACATTAACAAGAATTGACATTATGAAAATTCGAATTACCGGTGATGTGGCCGCTCACAAGGTTTGTGACAAATTGGGACTTAGTTTATCTTTAGAAAAGAGCTCTGACGGAGAATATTTCGAAAGTTATCGACAATGGCAATTTACAAAAGAAAACGATAGTTTTTTTTGGAAAGGTTTGGAACTAATTGTGCCAGGTAAACAATGGTATCGTTTACGCGGCAGTCATATTGCAATTATCGGTAGTGAGGGCGAAAGCGTTTCTACCCTTACAAAAAGATTGTACGTTAATTAAAGATTAAAACTTACTGTTCTACTCTTTAATTTTTTAAACATATTCGCATTCCAATTTATTTTCATATAAATTGAATACATGAAACAATGGTTACCAAATCGCTAAATTAACTACACTCATTAAAAACAACCGATACATACAACGGTGCAATGATATCAACTATAATTTATTAATACTTACACTACTCGCTATATAGCAACGCAACTATTTTGCTATAAACTTATTCCAAATTATGACAAAAAGCCTGACGGAACAAAACCCGCAGGCTTTTTCCCATCTTTTATTCGGGCAATTCCCTTTCGCCGCTTCTAAATTCTCCTGTGAATACATATCCAGTAATCCGTTCCTCTGGGATTAGCAATCTCAATAAATTTATCACCGTAATTGTTCGTTCCTCTTCTCTCCCCGTTTCTCCTCTTACCCCTCTACCTCTTCCATTCCCCCTTCAAATATTATTCTCCCCACTCTCGTCATAGCCACTTCCCTCCATATGCATTCCGCGTTTCCTTTACTGATGAATTTATTTGTCACCACCAATAGCCCCGACAGCACAAACTTCTGGTCGTCTTCCTTTTCTAGTTCTTTCGCCAGTTTTATGACCATCATTCTTACCACCGGCTTTTTTCCAATTTCCCTGTACAGGCGTTTCACCGCCACTTTTTATCTTTCTATCTGGTGGAAAAGCACGAACGCACATCCCCCCACATAAACTATAAAGAAATCCCCAAAGAGGTGCAATTTTTGAAAACTTTTCAAAAGCCCCTAACGGTAGAAGAAGAAAAGCAATATCTGGAAGAATACCGGTCGGGGAATCAACAAGCAAAAGATGTACTGGTGGAAAGAAACCTGCGCCTGGTGGCGCATATCGCCAAAAAATACCAGGGACTGGGCGAAGATTTAGATGACCTGATTTCCATTGGAACCATCGGCCTAATCAAGGCCGTTTCCACTTTTAGCTTGGATAAACAGACACGTTTGAGCACCTATGCCGCCCGCTGCATAGATAACGAACTTCTCATGTTTCTGCGGGCAAAGAAAAAATATTCACGGGAAGTGTCTTTATATGAGCCTATCGGCACTGACAAGGAGGGAAATGAAATCAGCCTTCTGGACATTATGGAAAGCCCTCCTGTAGATGTGGTTGAACAATATACACAAAAAGAACAGATAAAAAAACTCTCAAATCTAATCTCCGATGCCTTAAACCCCAAGGAATTTGAAGTGATTAAATATCGGTACGGCCTGTATGGAGAAGACGAACTTACGCAGAGAGAAATAGCCCAAAAGCTGGGAATCAGCCGCTCGTACGTCTCTCGCATTGAAAAAAACGCGCTTACAAAATTACGCCAGCTATTCCTCCCTACGTAAGATATCGTATGGATCCAAATCCTCATCCAGCCGTACATATAATATTTCACGGGAGTGAGGCGCGCTTTCCCGCCGATTGCCTTCTTCATCCAGCAATTCCTGCACCACTGCGCTCCGGTTGGAGCCATCCGGCTTCATAATTTCTATGGCGTCCCCCACAGAAAATTTATTTTTCTGGGTGATCCGGCCCCGGCCCTGGCTGTCCACACTCTCCACATAACCCAAATATGTGTACCCCTTGGCATAGGTATTATCCTCATATATTTGCGTATGTTCGTCCGGTTTGCCATAGAAAAACCCCGTGGTAAACTGACGATACGTACAGCAGGCAATCTGCTCCCGATACCAGTCCATATTCGCCTGGTACTTTTCCACACTCTCCATACAGTCATCAATGGCTTTCCGGTAAGTCCTGGCCGCCGTGGCCACATAAAGGGCCGCCCGCATCCGGCCTTCCACTTTCAGACTGTCAATACCTGCTTCCAGCAAATCATCCATATGCTCAATCATGCACAGATCTTTGGAATTGAACAGATATGTCCCCCGGTCATTTTCATATACGGGAAGATATTCCCCTGGTCTCTGCTCCTCCACCACCGCATATTTCCAGCGGCACGGATGGGTACAAGCCCCCTGGTTCGCGTCCCGCCCGGTAAAATAGTTGCTCAGCAGGCACCGCCCAGAATAGGATATGCACATGGCTCCATGGATAAAACTCTCAATCTCCATGTCCGCCGGAATCTTACCGCGTATCTCCCGGATTTCCTCCAACGACAGCTCTCTAGCGGACACCACCCTTTTTGCGCCCATCCTGTGCCAGAACAAATATGTGCCGTAATTGGTGTTATTGGCCTGGGTACTGATATGCCGCTCAATTTTCGGACATATTTCACAAGCAATGTCATAAATGCCCGGGTCCGATATAATCAGCGCGTCCGGTTGAATTTCCTTCAGTTCCTGAAAATACGCGCGCACGCCCTCCAAGTCCTGATTATGCGCCAGGATATTCGCCGTCACATATACTTTCACCCCATACTTGTGAGCAAAGGAAATGCCTTCCCGCAAGTCGTCCATGGAAAGATTTCGCGCCTTCGCCCGCAGGCCATAGGCTTCGCCGCCCACGTATACCGCGTCCGCCCCATAAATCACTGCAATCTTCAGCGATTCCAGATTATTGGCAGGTATGAGAAGCTCTGGTTTCTTTCTTCTGATCTCTCTCAAATCTTCCTCCATCCTCACGGCTTTTTCACACTCATGGCCAATCCGTCTCCCAGAGGCAGTATGCAAGTGTGCAACTTCTCGTGGTGGGTCAGCGCATACAGATAGTCCCGCATCCGCTTATGAATGGTGCGGTTTCTGCGTTCCACCAGGAAACGAGACTCTGCAATCTCTCCCTCCTGAAGAACATTGTCGGAGAGAAGCGTCCCGCCTGGCGCCAGCAATCGCATCATATCCGGCAACCAATGAATATACTGCCCTTTCGCCGCATCCACAAAAATCCACTCATAAACGCCCGAAAGCCGGGAGAGCGCCTCTCCCGCATCCCCTTCCAACAGGCGAATCTGCCTATCCCGGCCGTATTTGTGGAAATTCTCTCTGGCCACAGCTATCCGTGGCGGATAATTTTCAATAGTTGTTATCTGACAATCCCTCGGCCCATATTCACACATGAAAAGAGCGGAAAACCCCACAGCAGTCCCCAGTTCCAAGATGCTGTGGGGCTGTTTCATAGTCAAAGCAGTGCGCAGAAAACTCTGGGTGTCTTTGCGAATAATCGGTATGAACGCCTCCCGCGCCTCTCGCTCAATCTGTTCTAAATAGTCCGGATACCCCGGTTCCAGGGAATGCATGTACGCGGCCATCCGTTCATTTACGATTACCAAGGCTCTTCCTCCACGCTCTCATCCTCTTGTTCCCCGGCTAAAACGGCCATAATCTGGTCTGGCGTGAAGGCTGTGCTTAGAATATAAGTGCCTGGCTTTAATTTTCCCTTATAAATCGAGAGCTTTTCCTGAACGTAAAACACTTTCGCGTTCTCAATCAATCCCTTTTTTTTCAAAGTCTTGCCGATACTATAGACCGAAGCCCCTTCCTTAATGACCACTGTGATTTCCTGTCCATCCCCTGGGCTGACGGCCTGCTGGTTAAAAATATCATACCCGAAACTATACGCCGATTTTCCCAGCCAGATTACCAAGACAAGAACTCCTATATAAAGTACAATACGGAAAAAGCCACTGGCCACTGCCACCCCATGATCCTGATTTGTACTGATATTTGACATGCCGTTCTCCTCACCGTATTCTATAACAATGAACTGCCAGGTACATGAATATCAATCTCTCCATTGATTTCCAGACTCACATATTGAAGAAGCTTGCACAAGTCCAATTCCGCCTGAATATAAGCATTCACCTGGGGAATGTTCCGCAACGCCTGAGACTCCTTGTCCAACGCGTTGATTCCCTGGAATAACTGCTGGGGGTCGTTCTGCGTATGAATCCGGAAATTCTCCCGGTTAAACTCATCTACCCGGCTCTTAAGCTGCGGATTTTGATCCAGTACGGCCTCCGCCTCTTTATACTGGCGATATTCGCTGCTCTCTTTAATAGCCTGAACCAAAAGTTCTATATATTTTGTAATATCTTCCATAGGCAACCCCTTTTGCATCAAGCTTCCATTATAATCGGTAAAATCATGGGTCTTCTCTTCGTACGCTTCCACAAGAAGTCGCCCAGGGAATCCTTCACCACCGTCTTAATCTTTCCCCAGTCACCCACTCGTTTTGCAAGACATTCGTCCAACGCCTCTTCCACTACCCGTTTCGCCTGACCCATCAGGTCTTCCGATTCCCGCACGTAGACAAAACCTCTGGACACAATATCCGGCCCGGACAGAACCACGTTGGTGCGTCGTTCCAGCGCCATGACCACAATCATGATTCCATCTTCCGCCAGATGCTGACGGTCACGCAGAACGATATTTCCCACATCGCCTACGCCGAGACCATCCACAAGGATAGCCCCCACAGGCACATTCCCCGTATGTTCCGCGCCGTTTTCATCCATCTCAAGCACATTTCCAGATTGCAGAATAAACACATTCTCCTTGGGAATTCCCAGACTCTCCGCCAAACGCGCCTGCGCCTTCAGATGCCTGTATTCGCCGTGCACCGGTATGGCGTATTTAGGATGCACCAGAGAATAGATCAGTTTAATCTCCTCTTGGCATGCATGTCCAGATACGTGAGCGTCCTGAAATATTACGTCCGCCCCTTTCTGTGACAACTCATTGATAACCTTGGACACAGCTTTTTCATTTCCGGGTATGGGATTGGAACTGAAAATAATCGTATCCCCCGGTTTAATTGTAATCTTCTTGTGTATATTAGAAGCCATCCGGGACAGCGCAGCCATGGATTCACCCTGGCTTCCAGTGGTAATGAGAACCACTTTATCATCTGGGTAATTCTTCAGTTGGTCTACCTCAATCAGCGTGTTCTCCGGTATTTTCAGATACCCCAGTTCGGAGGCCGTGCCGATCACATTGACCATGCTGCGCCCCTCCACCACTACTTTCCGTCCATATTTATACGCAGAATTGATAATCTGCTGCACCCGGTCCACATTGGACGCAAAGGTGGCGATGATAATCCGCGTGCTTCTGTGCTCGTTAAAAATATTGTCAAATACACGGCCCACCGTGCGCTCAGACATGGTAAATCCCGGTCGCTCCGCATTGGTGCTCTCGCACAACAACGCCAAAACGCCTTTTTTCCCGATTTCCGCAAATCTCTGCAAATCAATGGCGTCCCCAAACACTGGTGTGTAATCCACCTTGAAATCCCCTGTGTGCATCACAATTCCAGCCGGAGAATAGATAGCCAGCGCAGCCGCGTCCTGAATGCTGTGATTGGTTTTGATAAATTCTACGGCAAAATCGCCCAAATTAATGACCTGGCCGTATTTCACCACTTTGCGCTTGGTGGTCCTTAGAAGATTATGCTCTTT
Organism: uncultured Lachnospiraceae bacterium; assembly: GCA_910588775.1. Taxonomy (GTDB): domain Bacteria; phylum Bacillota; class Clostridia; order Lachnospirales; family Lachnospiraceae; genus MGBC164599. Next base: position 43,815 of record CAJURH010000017.1, on the reverse strand, counting down.
TAATTTATTTTCAATCAGTCCGATTGTCAACTTCGTGCCATAGACAGGAACATTCAGCTGTTTCAGCACATAGGGCAGGGCGCCAATATGGTCCTCATGCCCGTGGGTAATCACAAATCCTTTTACCTTGCTGTAGTTATCCTTCAGGTACGTAATATCTGGGATGACCAAATCAATCCCCAGCATATCATCTTCCGGAAAAGACAGACCGCAGTCCACAACCACAATACTGTCCTCGTATTCAAACACCGTAATATTCATGCCGATCTGCTCCAGCCCGCCCAAAGGGATGACTTTCAGCTTAGACCCGCCTTTTTTGTTCCTGCGCGGCGTGGACTTCACAGGCTTTACCGACGCTTTCGCCGGAAGCTGTTTTCCAGAATTGTTTCTCTTCGTTCCATTCCTTGCGCCGCCTTTTCCTCCATTCTGCGTATTCCTTCTGGAATACGTCCTGTTTCCACCTGAATTTCTTGTCCCATTGCGTATATCGCCGTTTGCACCGTTACTTATTGTCTCGTTATTCAAAAACCGCACCTCCATTATTCATGCGGCACATTATTCCATACTCATTTTTATCTGGCATTCCTTACAATAGCCATAAAATTTCACTTTGTGATCGACTACCTGAAATCCCCTGGTAGTCTGAATATATTCCTCCAGCGTCTCCATTAAATCTCCGTCAAAAGAAAAAATTTTGCCACACGAAAGGCATATTAAATGATGATGGTGGTGCTTCGTCTTCGCATCTTTTGCGCCCATTCCGTATCGCGCACAGCCATCATCCAGGTTAACCCGATCTATTAATTGCAATTCCAACAAAAGCTGTATGGTGCGGTAAACCGTAGCTAAGCCAATCTCTGGATATTCCACCCGCACCACTTCATATATTTCTTCCGCAGTCAAGTGACTGTCATCGCTGCTGGACAACGCCTCCAACACTCCAATCCGCTGGTTCGTCACTTTCAGTCCTTTTGCCCTGAGCAACTGCGTAAAACCTTCTCTGTCCATGGCCGACCTCGTATAGAATAATATGCTCTTACATCAAAACTCCAAATCTGCATCTTCCAGCGTCTGTTCGAAAATCTTCGACACCGCTTCTAACTCTTCATCGTCTTCCACAAATTCATAATGGGCCATTCCACTTTCTTCTATAGAAGTGTCTTTCAGAATATAAGCCTGGGATTCCTCTTCCTGGGAATCGGAAACTAGCAAATAATCACAGCCGCCAATCCTGACTTGTTCTTCCACATAAAATTCCAGAACCTGGCCGTCGTCCGCTTCCAATCTAATTTTTTCCATATACTCTTTTTGTTTCACTCTCTGTTATAGTCCAAATACCCCTGCAAGATAATCATTGCAGCCAGTTCATCCACGTACTTTTTCCTGTCTTCTCTGGGCACTTTAGTCTCTTCCATTATCTGGTAAGCTTCCACGGTGGTAAGCCTTTCATCCCACATAACAACAGGCAGGCCTGTCCGCTTTTTCAAAATTTTCTGAAACTCCAGCGATTTCTCAGCCCTGTCCCCAACAGTATTATTCATATTCTTCGGAAATCCCAACACAATGGATTCCACCTGATATTCCTCAATCAGTGCATCGATCCGCGCCAAAGTCTGCCGCATCCTTTTCTCTGATTTTCTTCGTATAATCTCCACGCCCTGCGCCGTTAAGCCCAGGGCATCGCTGACAGCTACTCCTACGGTCTTCGACCCGTAATCCAATCCCATAATCCTCATGCGTCAACGTTCCCAAGACTTATTCCGGATGTATTCCGTCAACAATTCTTCCACAAGTTCATCCCGCTCCACTTTCATGATCATGCTTCTGGCCCCTTTGTGGCTGGTAATATAAGTGGGATCTCCAGACATGATGTATCCTACAATCTGATTCACCGGATTGTAGCCTTTCTCATCCATGGCATTGTAAACCAAGTCCAGGACTTCTTTCACCTGTACTTCTATCTCCGGCTTTGTTTTAAAATATTGTGTATTGTCAATACTTTCTCCCATAATTTTTCACGTCCTCACAAATATTTTCCACTTATTGTCTATTTTAATATATCTGGCTCAAAATTACAATGAAAAATTTCTTAAATGTTTCTTACCATTTTCTATTCTTCCCACTCCCGGCAAAGCAATACATGGGGACCAAACGGCTCCAACAGCTCCACCTGCACCCGACGATTCACCCAATCGCCCGAATTTCTTCCAACAAGCGCCGCTTTCACATATTCTCTGGTATGTCCCAGCAGATAGATTTCCCCGGACTCTGTCTCGGTCATCTCTTCAATCAGCAGTTCCGCCTGCCTATGGAGGCGTCTGTCTTCATATTTCCTGGACTGGCGCTCATGCAGATCCAGCAACTGTCGGCTGCGACATTGTTTTACCTGTCTGGATATCTGCCCGTCCATGGCGGCCGCGCCAGTGCCCGCTCTCCTGGAATACTGGAAGATATGCGTTTCGTAAAATCCGACTTCTCTTACAAATTCATAAGATTCCTGAAATTCTTCTTCGCTTTCCCCAGGAAATCCCACCATCACGTCTGTGGTCAGCGCCGGGTCCTCAAAATATTCTCTCAAAATTTCCGTCCGCATACGGTAATCCTGCGCGGTATATTTTCGGTTCATCCGCTTTAACACACTGTCGCTGCCGCTTTGCAGCGATAAATGAAAATGAGGGCACACTTTCGGAAGAGACGAAAGCCCTGCGGCAAATTCCCGGGTTACAATCCCTGGCTCCAGAGAACCCAGACGGATTCTGGCAATGCCTGGCTCCTGATGAATCAGCCGGATCAGATCCAGAAGCCCAATTCTCTCATCTTGAAAATCCACTCCGTAGGAACTTAAGTGAATGCCTGTCAGCACTATTTCCTGATATCCCTGCGCCGCCAGATTTGCCACCTCTTTTAAAACATCATCCGGGCGGCGGCTGCGCACCCTTCCCCTGGCATAAGGAATGACGCAGTAAGAACAGAACTGATTGCATCCGTCCTGGACCTTGATATTTGCCCGGACATGTTCCAGCGCCATGCCTCCGGCGCATTCCATTTCGGCGTACGCACGAATATTTTTCATGTCCTGCACATATTCCCGCTTCCGGGATTCCTGCCAGCGCCGCTTCAGAATGTCCGCAATCTGAGCTTTCTCGCTGTTGCCCACCAGCAAATCCACCATGTCATCTTCCGCCAGCTTCTGACCCCCGGTCTGCACATAACACCCCACGGCCACCACAATGGCCTGGGGATTCATTTTCTTCGCCTTGTGAAGCATCTGACGGGATTTCTTATCCGCCACATCCGTCACTGTGCATGTATTGATGATATACGCATCCGCTCCCGGGGCGAAGGGGACGATTTCATATCCCGCCCGCTCTAGCGTCTGCCGCATACTTTCGGTCTCGTAAGCGTTCACTTTGCATCCCAGATTGTGGAGAGCTATTTTCTTACTCATAAAGGCGCACCTCATTTTTTCTACATTTTGACCAATAATTCTTAAGAAACTTTATACTATTTATTCTTGACTTTTAAAATACCAAACTGTAAGATATGGGTAAGCAGGCAACCAATAACCCTATCATTTTACGGGAGGATTTTAAAAATGAAAACAGTACAGATTTCACTGAACTCAATTGATAAAGTAAAAGCATTTGTAAATGAAATTGGTAGATTTGACTGTGATTTCGACTTAGTGTCCGGAAGATATGTCATTGACGCAAAATCCATTATGGGAATTTTCAGTCTGGATTTGTCCAAACCCATAGATCTGAACATCCACGCAGACGGCAGCAGCCTGGATGACGTTATAGGCAAGATCCAGGACTACATTATCTAAAACTTGGCATCCCTGAATTATGCCGCCTATCCGGCGGCAAGCTTTCACGATAATGAAAACAAAGCGGTGTTGCCTGTGCAACACCTCTTCATTTCTATCAATCAAAACCAATCTTCACCACTTCGGTTGTCTCTATCGCCTGATCCACCAGTTCTTGTATACGTCCTTCTAATTTCCGCTCTGATTTTTCTATAGATTTTAATGTCGGTTTCGTCACCGGATGTTTTGCCACGAAAATAGTGCAGCAATCTTCATAAGGCAGAACCGAAGTCTCATACGTGTCTATTTTCTGAGCGATCTCCACAATGTCCTGCTTGTCAAAAGCAATAAGCGGCCGATAAACCGGAAGGGTGCACACCTGATTGGTGGCGGTCAGACTCTGCATGGTCTGGCTGGCCACCTGCCCGATGCTCTCCCCGGTAACCAGGCCCTGGCATTTATTTTCCACGGCGAAATGCTCTGCAATGCGCATCATATAACGGCGCATGTGGATAGTCAGCTCATCGTGGGGACACTGATCGTAAATATATAACTGAATATCTGTAAAATTCACCACATACAGCCGCACCGGACCACAGTATTTGGAAACCTGGGCGGCCAGATCCACCACCTTTTGCCTGGCCCGGTCACTGGTGTAGGGCGGTGCGTGAAAATATACCGCATCAATGGAAACCCCTCTTCTGGAAATCATATACCCGGCCACCGGACTGTCAATCCCCCCGGACAGCAGAAGCATCGCTTTCCCATTGCAGCCTGCGGGCATCCCCCCCAGCCCCGGAATCTCCTGGGAATATATATAGATTTTCTCCCGGATTTCCACATTTAGCATCAGTTCCGGGTGATGCACGTCCACCCTGGTTTTCGGAAACGTTTCCAGCACGGCCTCCCCTAACTGGGCGTTAATCTCCATGGACTGCAAGGGATAAGATTTCCTGGCGCGCCGGGCATTTACCTTAAACGTCTTACTGCAATCTGGATAAAATTTCTCTATATAACTGCACGCATCGGCGGCCAACTGCTCGAATCCCTGGTCTTCCAGAATCACCACAGGACAGATTCTCACAATGCCGAATACACGCTGCAGCGCCTGCACGCATTCTTCATAATCGCAGTAATCGGAACGGCGCTCCACGTAAATCCGCCCCTGCTCCTTGCGCACCTGGAAATCCCCTTCCACCTTTTTCAGCGCCCGGCGAATCTGATCCACCAGCGCATTCTCAAACAAATAACGGTTCTTCCCTTTCAATGCTATCTCAGCATATTTGATCAAAAAAGCGCGATATTCCATCGGCTTCCTCCTTCCTAACGACGGGCATATTTCTTCAACACAGGCGCCAGTTCCGCCAAAACCTGCAAACAAAACCGGATTTCCTCTTCTGTGGTCTCCTCACAGAAGCTAAAACGAATGGCAGATTCTCTTATTTCCGGCTTCGCGCCCATGGCTGCCAACGTGCCGCTTTTCACCCGTTTATGGGTGGAACAGGCCGACCCGGCGGACACGTAGACTCCCTTCTCTTCCAACGCGTGAAGAAGCACTTCACTGCGAATGCCTGGGAAGCTGGCGTTCACAATATGCGGCGCTCCCTGCGGCCCCGGCATTCCATGGATAATCACGCCTTCCAGGCTCTCCAGCCCTTCAATCAGCAGTTCCTTTATCTGGCGCATATGCTCCGTCTTTCTTTCAAAATCCCGATACACTTCCTCTATGGCGACGCCAAGTCCCGCAATCCCCGGCACATTGTCCGTACCGGAACGCATACCGCTCTGTTGCCCGCCGCCCAGAATCTGGGGCTGCACCTTCGTCTGGCTCCGGATATAGAGAAAACCTACGCCTTTTGGACCATGAATCTTATGGCCACTGGCAGAGAGCAGATCAATCCCCATCCGCCCTGGGTAAATCCGGTATTTCCCCAACGCTTGTATAGCGTCCACATGAAGAAGCGCCCCCGGGGACTTCTCATGAACCAGTTTAGCAATTTCCTCTATGGGCTGCACCGATCCCACTTCGTTGTTCACATACATCACCGACGCCAGGATGGTTGCCGAATCCAGCTCTTTCTCCAGCGCGCCCAGGGACACAACCCCCTGGCCGTCCACAGGAATCTCCCGGATATCAAATCCTATCTCCTGCAAACGCTTCACCGGCTCTCTCACTGCGGCGTGTTCCACCGCTGAGAGAAGGATTCGCCGTCCTCTTCTCTGATTGGCGAGGGCCGCTCCCACCAGAGCCAGGTTATTGGACTCTGTGCCGCCGGAAGTGAAGAAAATCTCTTTTTCCCCGACTTTTAACTGACGGGCCACCGCCTCCCGCGCCTTCTTTATATAAGCTTCCGCCTCCACGCCTTTGCGGTGCATGGACGAGGGATTGCCGTAATCCTCCATCATCGTCCGCACAACGATATCCCGTACGCTCTTATAACACCAGGTGGTTGCCGCGTGATCCAAATAAACTTCCATGTCACATATCTCCCTTATCCGAATCCAGGTCCAGATGGAACATCAGCACAGACAGCAACGCCAGGCCCGCCGTCTCCGTGCGCAGGATTCTTCTCCCCAGCGTAATGGGCGCATAACCTCGTTCCACCGCTTTCTGGATTTCCCGCTCGTCAAATCCGCCCTCTGGCCCGATGAAAATGGCCACGGACTCACCTGGTTCCAGAGCGCTGATACGCTTTCGGGTCGCTGCCATGCCTTCCGCCCGCTCATAGGGAATCCATTTCACCGGGCACGAACTCCCATACTCCAATGCTTTCTCGAAGCTGCACAGCGGATGAATCTGCGGAACGAATCCCCGACCGGACTGTTTGGCCGCGCCCTCGGCAATCTGCTGCCATCGCTGCACTTTTTTGGCCGCTTTCTTCGCATCCAACTTCACCACTGTGCGCATAGTCTCCACGGGAATCACTTCGTGCACGCCCAACTCCACCGCTTTCTGTATAATCCAGTCCATTTTATCGCTTTTGGGCAGACCCTGAAACAGGTATATCTTGCTGGGCAGCTCCGCCTGGGTATCCTGCACATACATAATATGCACAGTCACCTCCTGATCCGACAGACATTCAATATAGCAGGTATATTCCCGGCCATCGGAACACCCTACCACAAGCGTATCCCCCTGCCCCATGCGCAGCACATGACAAATATGGTTCACATCCCCGCCTGTGATATGGATCACTGGCTCTTCGATCTGTTCCGGCTGTACGAAAAAACGCCGCATACCATCTCTCCTTTTACCTCTTCCTAGCTGTCAGGGACACCCATTCCCCCTGCGCCGCAGTCTCCACAACTTCCATCCCAGCCTGTTCTGCCGCTTGCCGAACCTCAGCCTCTTTCACGTCCAGAATCCCGGATAAAATGCAGATCGCGCCTGGCTTCATATAACGGACAATCACTGGAGCCAAAGGAACCAGCACGTCAGCCAAAATGTTGGCCGTCACCAAGTCAAACGGCGCCTGCCCAGCCCGCTCCTGCACTTTTTCATCGTCCAAAATATTGCCAATAATCATTTCAAAACCAGCGTCCTCCAAAGCATTGGCCTGCAAATTCTCCGCTACCGCCGAGGCTGCGCACGGGTCCAAATCTGTGCCAAGCACATATGCCGCGCCTAATTTACAGCCAACCATTCCCAGAATGCCGCTGCCTGTGCCCACGTCCAGCATCCGCACACCCGGCTGGATATATTTCTTGATTTGACGAATGCACAACTGCGTGGTCTCATGCATACCGGTTCCAAAAGCCGTGCCTGGGTCCATATGAAGCAACATGGTCCCCGGCTTGGTTTCCCTGGGCCGCTCCCAGGATGGCACAATCAAAATATCGTCCACATAAAACTGGTGAAAATACTCTTTCCAGTTGTTGATCCAGTCCCGGTCTTCTGTCTGGGAACTGGCAATGGACGCAGGACCGATATCCGTAAAACTTTTCAACTCCCGCAAGGCTTCTTCCACCCGCTCCAGGATTTCCCGATTGTCCTCCTGCGCATCCAAATAAAAACTTACGTATGCCACGCCGTCGTCCTCCAGCCCCTCTGGCGCCAGATCCACGAACATTTCCCGACACTCTTCCTGGGTCAGCGGCTGCTTGTCCTGAATCTCCACGCCCTGCACGCCCGCTTCCGCCAGCGTGGCGGCCACCAGGTCTTCCGCTTCCGTCGTCGTCTCTATGGTAAACCGATTCCATTTCATTTTCTCATACCTTGCCTTTCTCTATCACCCGCTTTGCTCTTTATGACAATGCCACCCCATACACCACCAGGGGTATGGTCACCAGCGAAAACAACGTGCTCAAGACAATCCCTTTGGACAGAAGCGTACCGTCCACGCCATTTTCCTCACACATCATCAGAGGCAAATTCGCCACTGGCATGCCGACGAGCAAAACCAACGTCCCCACCATTTCCGGATCATTTATCAGGAATTTCAGCGCCCACCCAATAGCTATGGGAATCAGAATGTGACGCACCAAAATATAGACGTACAGCCGCGCCTCCCGGAAAATTTTCCCCAGAGGCATGTTGGCCAATGAAATCCCAATGACCATCATACTCAAAAAAGTGGTGGCGGATCCCACATAATCCACGCTTTTCACCAAAACTTCCGGCAAATCCGGCTTCAACAAAAAGAGCGCCACGCAGGCCACGCCCACCACTGTACCCGTGTTAATCACGCCTCTAGACGGGGCCGCACCCTGTCCGCTGTGCCTGCACACCAGATATCTGCCATACGTATAAACCAGAATGTTAAAAATTATATTACAGATAATCACATAAATCAAGACCTCCGCGCCCAAAACCGCTGAAATCACAGGTATTCCAATAAAACCGATATTCCCGAACAAGGTCATCAATGTATACTGATCCCTCTCCAGGCTGTCTTTTCCCAGAAAAATAGGAAGCGCTTTTCCAATAATCAGCAGACATGCATAGATGCTTATGCCTGCCACTGCCGCCAACAAAAGTTTCCCATTGCTAATCCCACCGCCGCTTTCCAGTACGCTAGTTAGCATTAGGGCCGGATTGCAGATATTCACCACAATGGCCGATACCGCTTTGCCTGCCTGGTGATTCACAATCCCTCTCTTACAGGCCGCATAACCCACCGCTATCAGCAGAAATATCATGCACATTTGCCGGAAAATCACACTTGCTTCCATGATGCGAATCCTCTTCTCTTATCTGCTTGTCTCACTTTACAGTCACCCGGCAAGTTGCCTTTTTTCCGCTTCCGTCCCGGACTGTGGCCGTGATGGTCGCCTTGCCTTTCTTAAGCCCTTTTACATAACCATTGGCATATACCTTCGCTACTCCCGGATTGCTGCTCTTCCAAGTGATTTTCTTCCTGTACGCGTTGGAAGGACTGACCGACGCCGCCAATTTGAACTTTTTTCCTTTTCGCAGAGACAGGCGGCTTTTATTTAACGACACTTTTTTTACCATGCGGTCTATCTTCGCGTAATCTTTGTGACGGAACACAGACACATTGGAAGCTGTGCTGGTCCACAGCGTCCGGTTATTCCAACTCCAGAGATGATGATACCAGACCCGGTTGTAGTCGTTGCCAAAGTTGGCCTCATACACCTGAATTCCCAGATTGCTTTTCTTGAGAAAAATCGCCTGATGCCTTCCGCCGTTTCCCGTCCAGCGAATCACGTCCCCGATTTTCGCCCTGGAAAATAGTCTTTTCATCTCGCTCGTATTTTTGGTGCTCACAGTTCTGTATATCTGGCGATAGCTGGGAGATCCCGTGTAATAAGTATCCTGAAACACCTGGCGGGTCACATACATGACAAACCCTGCGCACTCATGCCCAATAATCGATTGCCGGTAACCATTTTTTTCAATGGTAACTGTCTCATAACTATTATAATAGGAACCATTGGGGTATATCCCCGACACTGCTTTTATTCGATTGGCCACTGCCGCCGCCTGCACCGACTCTGGCGCCAAAGTCCCAAATAGAAATATCGTCGCCCAAAGAACCGCAATCATGCGGCACACTGCCTTTTTCTTTCCCATAGACACCTCCAGCTTTTTTCATTTAATTTTTATTATAACTGAAAAACCGCGACGCTACAACAGCCACTTTTTTTCACAAAACAAAAACAACCCCTGTTTCCAGGAGCTGTTTTCTATAATCTATTTTTTCTTTTTACAGGCTTTATCGAATGCCTTCAACGCTTCTTTCGCCTCGCGGTTGAGTTTTGTGGGCACCTGCACAACTAAAGTTACGTAATGGCTCCCCCGAACCTTGCTGTTTCGGATGCTGGGAACCCCTTTGTCTTTCAGTCGAATGCGGGTGTCGGTCTGAGTGCCTGGCTTCACTTCATACATGATATCGCCGTCCACTGTGGAAATCCGCACTTCACCGCCAAGGGCCGCCTGGGCGTATGTGATAGGCGCTGTGGAATAAATATCGTCCCCACGCCTCTGAAAAATGGGATGCCTGGCAACCACAACCTCCGCCAGGAGATCGCCTCTTGGACCGCCGTTTGTGCCCGGCTCTCCTTTATCACGAATGCGGACAGACTGGCCGTTGTCGATTCCCGCAGGGATAGACACTTTAATCTTCGTGCGCTTGGAAACATAACCGCTTCCCCGACAGTCCGTGCATTTCTCCTTGATTACTTTCCCGCTGCCGCCGCATTCCGGACATACCTGGACATTACGGGTCATTCCGAACAGGGTCTGCTGCGTATAAGTAATCTGGCCGTCTCCGTTACACTTCGGACAGGTTTCCGGCGAAGTGCCCGGCTTCGCCCCGCTGCCATTACAGGTGGGACATTCTTCTTTCAGCGTGATCTCGATTTCTTTCTCGCAGCCAAACACCGCTTCTTCAAAAGTAATATTAATTCTGCATCTTAAGCTGGCGCCTTTCATAGGGCCGTTTCTGGCCCGCCTTCTGCTGCCGCCGCCGAACAAATCTCCGAATATATCCCCGAATATGTCGCCCATATCCGCAGAATTGAAATCAAAACCACCGAAGCCGCCGTAACCACCTCCGCCATTTTCGAAAGCGGCATGACCAAATTGGTCATACTGCTTTCTTTTTTCCGCATCGCTTAAGACCGCGTATGCATTTGTGGCTTCCTTGAATTTCTGCTCAGCTTCTTTGTCTCCTGGATTGGCGTCCGGATGGTATTTTTTCGCCAGCTTCCGGTATGCCTTTTTGATAGTCGCCTCATCCGCATTTTTGTCCACGCCCAAGACTTCGTAAAAATCCCTTTGTTGTTCCGCCATAGCTACCTCCCATCCATGCGTGGTCCGTCATCGGATTTTCTCTTACACTTCTTTATAGTCTGCATCGATTACATCGTCGTCGTATCCCGCTTCGTCGCCGCCACTGGATGCCTGGCCACCCATATTCATGTTGGGGTCCGCGCCCTGTGCGCCGCCGGACTGCTCATACATTTTCGCAAACAATTTCTGCGCTCCAGTCATCATCTTTTCCTGGGCCGCTTTCAGCTCGGCAACCTGCGCCTCAGTCATCTCTTCCACGTTGGTCTTCTCCAGCAAATCTTTCAGATCTTTCAGATCCGCTTCCACCGCCGCTTTGTCGGATGCGTCCAGCTTATCGCCCACTTCTTCCAGCGCTTTTTCCGTCTGGAATACCATAGAGTCCGCATCATTTCTGGCATCAATGGCCTCTTTACGCTTCTTATCCTGCGCCTCGTATTCGCTGGCCTCGCGAACTGCTTTTTCAATGTCTTCATCGGACATATTAGAGCCTGCCGTAATGGTGATCTTCTGCTCTTTTCCAGTTCCCAGGTCTTTGGCGGATACGTTTACAATACCGTTGGCGTCAATGTCAAAAGTAACCTCAATCTGGGGAACGCCGCGTCTTGCAGGCGGAATTCCATCCAAACGGAACTGTCCCAGTGACTTGTTGTCCTTGGCGAACTGACGCTCACCCTGCACCACGTTAATATCTACAGCCGTCTGATTATCTGCCGCCGTGGAGAAAATCTGGCTCTTCTTTGTAGGAATGGTTGTATTTCTCTCAATTAGACGAGTAGCCACGCCGCCCATTGTCTCAATGGACAGGGACAGTGGGGTAACGTCCAGAAGCAAAATGTCTCCGGCGCCAGCGTCTCCGGCAAGTTTTCCACCCTGAATGGCTGCGCCCAGCGCCACGCATTCATCGGGATTCAATGTCTTGCTTGGCTCTTTGCCTGTCAGTTGTTTTACTTTATCCTGTACAGCCGGGATACGGGTGGACCCGCCTACCAGCAATACCTGACCCAGTTCAGACGCAACCAATCCCGCGTCGGACAATGCCCGTTTCACCGGCTCGGCCGTCTTCTCCACCAGGTCATGGGTCAACTCATCGAACTTCGCCCTGGTCAGATTCATGTCAAAGTGTTTCGGTCCCTCGTTGGTAGCTGTAATAAATGGAAGATTAATATTTGTAGTGGTGGCGGAAGACAGTTCCTTCTTCGCCTTCTCAGCCGCTTCTCTTAACCTCTGCAACGCCATTTTATCCGCTGACAAATCTACGCCTTCCGCAGCTTTGAACTCGGAGAGCATGTAATCTGTGATTTTCTGGTCAAAATCATCACCGCCCAGACGGTTGTTTCCCGCGGTAGACAGCACCTCGATTACGCCTTCGCCGATTTCAATGATGGATACGTCAAATGTACCGCCGCCCAGGTCGTATACCATGATTTTCTGTTCTTTCTCATTGTCCAGTCCGTAGGCCAGCGCAGCCGCCGTGGGCTCGTTAATGATTCTCTTCACTTCCAACCCGGCAATTTTTCCTGCGTCTTTTGTGGCCTGTCTCTGGGCATCGTTAAAGTATGCGGGAACAGTAATTACCGCCTCGGATACGGTCTCGCCCAGATAATCTTCTGCGTCTTTTTTCAATTTCTGCAGAATCATAGCTGAAATCTCCTGGGGAGAATATTTCTTGTCGTCGATATTTACCCGATAGTCGCTTCCCATCTCTCTTTTAATGGAAGAGATTGTGTGGTCCGCGTTGGTCACTGCCTGCCTTTTGGCCGGCTCACCCACCAGACGTTCATTACTTTTTGTAAATGCTACAACGGAAGGTGTGGTCCTGGCGCCTTCAGAATTGGCCACAACTGTTGATTTTCCACCTTCCATAACCGCTACGCAGCTATTTGTCGTTCCTAAGTCAATACCAATAATCTTGCTCATTATCCTATCCTCCTGTCAGATTAACCAAACATAAACTACTATTTACTATTCTCAAATTTACTAATTTGCCACTTTTACCATGCTGTGCCTTACCACAAATTCTTTATACAGATAACCTTTCTGCAGTTCCTCTACCACTGTGTTTTCACCTGCTTGCGGATCTTCCACATGCATGACTGCATTGTGTAAATTGGGGTCGAATGCCTGACCCACGGCTTCTATAGGCTCCACGCCCATCTCAGATAAAGCCGTCATCAGTTGCTTGTAAACCATCTGCATCCCTTCGGCAAATGCGTCTCCTTCTTCGGCTGCAGCCAGCCCCCGTTCGAAATTATCCACCACGGGAAGGATTTTCTCCACCACTTCTTTGGCGCCAATGATGTACATGCTGGCTTTCTCTTTCTCTGTGCGCTTGCGGTAGTTGTCAAACTCCGCCATATTCCTCTGCAGCCTGTCGGTCAATTCCTCAATCTGCTCTGTCTTCTTATCCTTCTTTTCATTCTTATCTTCCGATGGATTTTCCGCCTGCTCTACCTCCGCTTCCGTCTCATCTCCATCCACTTCCTCGGTTACGACTTCTTCTCCTTCTTCCGGAACATCCTGGCAGGATTCTTCTTCCCCCTGCATTTCTTCCGGCTTTCTGCTCTCTTCTGACAATGCCTCTTCCCGCCTTTCTTAAAGTTCTGCGTCTATGTTTTTCGGAACATGGTGTCTAATTGGGCGCGCAACGCCTTTAAGCTATCCACCACATTCTCATAATCCATTCGTTTTGGTCCCACAATACCAATGGTTCCCCGGATTCCCTCGCCTAACTCGTACGTGGCAGTCACCACACTGCAGTCTTTCATGGTCTTTATAGGCGCTTCATCGCCGATGTACACCTGAATTCCCGTATTTTCTTCATCGGACATGGTTTCCTTCACCAAATCTACGAGCTGCTGCTTTTCCTCAAAAGTGGATATAAACTCACCGATGTTCGGCAGGGAACACGGCAGGACGCCGACGGTGGGGACCTCGGCCCCAA
>CAJURH010000017.1:0-29801 GCA_910588775.1 uncultured Lachnospiraceae bacterium | reverse complement strand
GGCGGGCTCCAGCTGGTACTTCCTGCGGTATATGGACCCCCACAACGACAAGGCTCTGGCCTCCAAGGAGGCCCTGGACTACTGGGGCCAGGCCAGATCCTCATCCACCTGAATGATGTTGGCCACGGCATCCAGCACACTGCCCACAACTTCCCCGTACTGGCCCGCCTGCTCTTTCAACTGGGCAATCATCCCCAAATTGATTTCCGCCGCCGGTATCCCATTGAGGCTGTTATTCAACAAGAAGTTCAGTTTAAAAATGGTGTCGTCGCTCATTTGCTCATCCAAATCAATGATCTCATTGCGTATCCGGTTCCCGGCCGTCACCACCACCACCACCAACTGCAAATTATTCAACCTGGACAGTTGAATGAATTTTAAGCGATCGCTGGAAAAAGAAGGCGCGGAAATCAAAGTGGCGTAGTTGGTGTTCTGTGCCAAGGTCTTCACCACTTGTTTCAGAACTTTCTCCATCTTATCCGTCTTCTCAATCATTACTTCTTTTATTTCCGCAATTTCCTCATCCTTCTCAGCCATCAGCGCATCCACATACAAGCGATACCCTTTGTCCGACGGAATCCGGCCTGCCGAAGTGTGTGGCTGATGAATATATCCCATCTCTTCCAGATCCGACATTTCATTGCGTATTGTGGCGGAGCTAAGATGCAGATCCGTAAACTTTGAAATGGTCCTGGAACCCACCGGTTCGCCCGTATCCAGGTATGTTTGGATAATTGCCTTTAGAATTTTCTTCTTGCGCCCATCCAGTTCTTCCATCCATCGCTCCTCCCTTTTTTCAAAGGTTGTTAGCACTCATTCTTTTGGAGTGCTAATATCTTGATAACAATATACACCTCCCCTCTTTTTTTGTCAAGAGGTGGAAATGAATTTTTTTCCCTTCCTAAAAAATCTGCAAAAGGTGAAAAATCCAAACAAACTGTTGACAAAGAAACCTGATTTCTGTTATACTACAAAAACATTCAGCAATAAAAAAATGCCATGACGGGGAGGAGTACGCATCTGTCAACATTGCAGAGAGGAGATGGCCGGTGAAAATCTCCATGGAGCGGATGATGAAAGTAGCCCCTGAGCAGTAAGACTGAACAGGCAGGATTTCTACATTATAGACCTGCTTCAATAAGTTTTAACGTCCATCCCACGTTACAGGGATACGGTATCGGTCTGTTTTATAGGCTTTTTTAAACACAAAATAGATCCGTACCAGTAAAGTGCAAAGAGTTTTTCTTTGAATTTAGGTGGTACCACGGAACTTAATCCGCCCTAAGCCCATATGGCTTAGGGTTTTTTTGTCTTATGAACGGCATTTTCACAAATCTTGCTAAAAGGAGAACACTTTATGAGTCAAATCAAAGGAACGGAATTATTTGTAAAAGCGCTCAAAGAAGAAGGGGTGGACATCCTCTTCGGCTATCCCGGCGGACAGGCCATCGACTTGTTCGATTCCCTGTACGGCCAAAACGACATTGAAGTTGTGCTGCCCAGACACGAGCAGGCGCTGGTTCATGCGGCGGACGGCTATGCCCGCTCCACCGGAAAGCCTGGCGTATGCCTGGTGACCAGCGGCCCCGGCGCCACCAACTTGGTGACTGGAATCGCCACCGCCAACTATGACAGCGTGCCGCTGGTATGCTTCACCGGACAGGTGCCCACCAACCTGATCGGAAACGACGCCTTCCAGGAGGTGGACATCGTGGGCATCACCCGCAGCATCTGCAAACACTCCATCACAGTGCGCAACCGGGAAGATCTGGGGCGTATTATTAAGGAAGCCTTCTTCATCGCATGCAACGGAAAGCCCGGCCCCGTGGTGGTGGACATTCCCAAAGACGTGCAGCAGGCCCTAGGTTCAGACGAATATCCCTCGGAAGCCAACATCCGCAGCTACAAACCCAGCACCAAAGTCCATGAAGGCCAGTTGAAGAAAGCCCTGCATGTGTTAAATGAAGCCAAACGTCCTGTGTTCCTGCTGGGCGGCGGCGTGAACATATCCCGCGCCAACCAATCCATGACCCGCCTGGCGGAGCTGACAAAAGTCCCTGTAATCACCACCATCATGGGCAAAGGCGCCATCCCCACTGACCATCCCCTGTATGTGGGTAACATCGGCATCCATGGGAATTACGCCTCCAATACGGCCATCAGCCAGTGCGACGTGCTGTTCTCCATTGGAACCCGCTTCAACGACCGAATCACCGGGAAGATCAGCGAATTTGCCAAAAACGCCCAGATCATCCACATCGACATTGACTCTGCCTCCATCTCCAGAAACATTGTGGTGGACATTCCCATTGTGGCGGACGCCAAAATCGCCATCGAAAAAATGCTGGAATACGCCCAGCCACTGCAGACGGAAGACTGGCTTTCTGACATACAGAAATGGAAAGACGACTATCCCATTCACATGGACCACCGCTATCCGGGCTTAAATCCGGAGAAAATCCTTGGCAAAATCAACGAGATGTTCCCGGACGCTATCGTCACCACCGACGTGGGCCAAAACCAGTTGTGGACCACCCAATTTCTCACCATGACCGGAAAACGTCAGCTTCTCACCTCCGGCGGACTGGGAACCATGGGCTACGGACTTCCGGCGGCCATCGGCGCGCAGCTTGGCAATCCAGACCAGCGGGTCATCGCCATATCTGGCGACGGCGGCATGCAGATGAACATCCAGGAAATGGCCACCGCCATGTGCCAAGAGCTTCCGCTGATTCTGTGCGTGCTGAACAATTCCTGGCTGGGCAACGTGCGTCAGTGGCAGGAAATGTTCTTCGATAAACGCTACTCCGCCACCTGTCTGCGCTACCGCAAGGGCTGCACCAAAGACTGCCTGAATCCAGAAAAATGCTGCCCGCCCTACACACCGGATTTTGTAAAACTTGCGGAAAGCTACGGCGCACAGGCGTTCCGCGTGGAGAAACCCGAGGAGCTGGACGCCGCCTTTACAGCCGCCCTAAAAGAGACAAAACGGCCCACATTGATCGAATTTATCATTGACCCGGAAGCAAATGTATCACCCATGGCGCCCCCAGGAAAACCATTAAACGAAATGGTCTTAGAATGTTAGGAGGATATAAAGATATGAAGAAACGTTGGATTTCCCTGTTCGTAGAAAACGAAGTCGGCGTACTGGCCAAAATTTCCGGCCTTTTCTCCGGCAAATCATATAACCTGCAGTCCCTCACCGTGGGAGAGACCGAAGATTCAACCATCTCCCGCATGACCATCGGGCTGACCAGCGACGATATCACATTTGAGCAGATTAAGAAACAGCTAAACCGCAGCGTGGGCATCATCAAAGTCATTGATTTCACCGACACGCCCATTCATATGAAAGAAATCCTGTTCGTCAAAGTCAAAGGCTGCAACCAGAGTGACCGGGAAGAAGTCTTCCGAATCGCCCAGGTATTCGGCATCCAGGTGACCGACTACGGCAAAAACAGCATTCTTCTGGAGTCCACCCAGACAGAAGCGCGCAACAATGACATCATCAACCTTCTGAACGAGGATTTCAGCGGACGCATCGAAGTGGTTCGCGGCGGAAGCGTGGCCGTGGAAGCCATCAGCATGCAGGACCGCTGACGCAGAAAGGAGCCTATACATCCATGAAAAATGCCAATGACCTCAGACAACTGCTTCGGCAGATTGACCACAAAAGTTATCCGGCATACAAAGACACCCGGGGAAGCTATCGCTTTCCTGGGTATATATTGAACATTGACCATGTGCAGGGCGACCCTTTCGCCGCCCCTTCCAAAGTCAGCATCCAGGTAGCCGGAAAGGAAGCAGGCTTCCCTACAGACACGTATGACCAGCCCCATAAACGCATTGCCTTACAAGATCACATCCTGCGGCTTTTTTCCCGCGCCTTAAATCAATACAGCTTCAAAGCCCGCGGATCCGGCAAAAGCGGACTCATCGGAGTCAGTCGCTGCGGTCAGGAGATCCTGGAGCGCACCGCCTGCCAGATGGACCCCAAAACCGGAAACCTGCTGGTGCGTATGGAAGTGGGATTTCCCGCCGACGGCCGCCGCATCAATTCCGGAGAACTAATCAAAATCCTGTTCGACTTTCTGCCGGAATGCATCCCCCAGAGTCTATTCTACAAAAAGCTGGATGCCCGGAAAATCCAACAAGTCAAGGAATTAAGCGAAGATCAGCATTACATCCGCCAGCAGTTACAAGACAGAAAGCTTACCGCCTTCGTAGCAAACGGAACCATTTTGCCCAGGGAAAGCGGCATATCCGCCCGCCCCATGAAGGGCGCGGTGCCTTTTCAATCGCCCTCTTCCCTGGAAATCACCCTGGATCTGCCCAACCACGGCCCCATCTCAGGCATGGGCATACCCCAAGGCATCACTTTGATTGTGGGCGGCGGCTACCACGGCAAATCCACCTTGTTAAAAGCTCTTGAGTTGGGTGTGTACGACCACATCGCCGGGGACGGCCGTGAATATGTGGCCACAGACGAATCCGCTGTGAAAATCCGCGCAGAGGACGGACGCAGCATCAAGAAAGCGGACATCTCCATGTTCATCAACAACCTGCCCAACAATCGGGATACCCGGGCCTTCTCCACCGAGGACGCCAGCGGCAGCACCTCCCAGGCGGCCAATGTGGTGGAGGCCATGGAAGGCGGCGCCCGGCTGTTTCTCATTGATGAAGACACCTGCGCCACCAATTTCATGGTGCGGGACGACCTGATGCAGCGGGTGGTCCACCGAAACCAGGAACCCATCACCCCGTTTATCGAACGGGTGCGGCAAATTTACCAGGAACAGGGCATCTCCTCCATCCTCGTGGCGGGAAGCTCCGGCTCCTATTTCCATGTGGCGGACACGATTTTGCAAATGAACCAGTACAAACCCATGGACATCACCGAGCTGGCCAAGCAGGAGGCGAAAGCGTTCCCGCTCACCTGCGAGGACGCGCCAAAGGCAGCGCCGCCTGACAGCCACCGCTGTCCCCGTCAGTCTTCGGCTTTCCGGAAAAACGACCGTATCAAAATGAAAACCATGGGCAAGGACGCGTTTTCCATAAACAAAGAAACTGTGGACCTGCGCTATGTGGAACAACTGGTGGACAGCGAGCAGACCACGGCCCTGGCCTATCTGCTGAAATACATGGAGCTTCACTGCTTTGACGGGCGCACCCCTCTAAAGGAAATCGTCCCCCGGCTGTCCGCCCAGCTTCTGGAAAAGGGTCTTGCCTCCATCAACGAGGGCTCCTACCTCCCCTCCAGCCTGGCCATGCCAAGACCCCAGGAAATCTACGCCTGCATCAACCGCTATCGCGGGCTTATGCTGTAAAGCAAAAAAGAAGTCCAGTCATTTAGCCAAAGATCCATAACGAAGTATTCTATTATGATGGCGGTATCGCTGAAAAGCTATGCCGCCGCTTTGCGTCGTCAGGCTGGCAAGCGTTAGGCGGATTGGTTCATCATCTACATTTTCTGTCATTTTTACCATTCGGACACCGCCTCAACGCCTAAATTAATTTGCCACTTTTGACTGTCGCTGCACGGTGGGTATACTTGAATCTTTTGCATACATCACAATGCAAATAATCGCTAAAATAGTTTCTACAACTGGCTGTGCGGCAATGACGCCATTTAATCGCCACAAACTATTTAGGAGCATCACTGCCGGAATAAATAATATTGCATTCCTCATAATCGTAATGAGCAATGATTTTACTGCCGCGCCTAATGCCTGAAAATAACTCGTTATCATATTGATAATGCCAAGCATTGGCGCTGACAGACTTAAAATGCTGATAAAATATCCCGCTTGATGTACAAGCGATTCATCATGGAGAAATACGCTTGCTAACTTTGTTCCAAATAGACAAAATACAACTAAAAAGATCGCTCCCAAAAAGATTCCGTAAATTATCGATATTTTCATCACTTGCGACATACGGTCTCTTTTTCCTGCGCCGTAGTAATATCCCACTAACGGAGCGACTCCCTGTGAAAGACCAACCGACAGCATAATTGGTACCATATCAACTTTGTATGCAATTCCATATGACGCAACTGCATTGGAGCCATAAATTCCGATAAAGTTATTGAGAACGATATTGGAAACACTGAGCAAAACGGTAATAAGCGCGCCAGGTATTCCTATGCTCACCACGCTGCAGACCATTTTTTTATGCGGCGCAAAATGTTTGATCGAAAGCGATACCAACTGATTTCCCTTTCTCTTTGCTTGAATCATACAAGCGAAATAATAAATCGTGGAACAGAAGAAACCAAAGGATGTGGCAAGCGCAGCGCCAGCAGTTCCCCAACCCAATAATACAATAAAAATAAAGTCAAAGACGATATTTATGGCATTTCCAAGAGCCAGTCCGATGGCGCTTTCCTTAATAAAGCCAAGTGAGCGAAAAAGATGAACGAATCCGTTGGAAAGGATAATAAAGGGCTCTCCGAGAAAAATATACCTAAGATAATCATAGGTATAAGCCATATTTTCCGCGTCAGCGCCCGATATCTTTGCTATCCGTTCCATAAAGAAGATGCCAATGAGCAAAATAATAATCCCAGCAAACACCATCGCATACAGACAGAAATTTAGCGCACTTCTGACTTCTATGTTTTTATCCTCCCCTAAAAGTCTGGCAATCACACTATTTCCGCCCATGCCAAAAATAGAAGCAATAGACATAATAATCAAAAGAATTGGCGTACATAGCGTAACCGCAGCGATCATTGCGGGTTCTTTTGTCAAAGAGACAAAAAAAGTATCTGCGATGTTATAGATCAGAGTCGTGAGCTGACCCAACATAGCTGGCAATCCCATACACATAATGGCTTTTGAAATGTTTTTTTCTTCAAATACTGTTGTCATCAAACTAACCCCTCCACAATCCGTTTCTTGTAATCCTTATTAATATAAGCTATAATTTAGTTGAGAAACTCGGACATGTGTCCTATTTGGAGAGAAAATACATGAAAAGAATATATGATAAAGCGCTCATTAAAACCTATTTAAAACAAACAAAGTTTGAATCTGTAATGAGCGGCTTACAGGAATATTTATTTGTGGCGCAATACGAAAAAGGCGATTTTGTCACCATGCCGTTACAGAGGGAACATTTGTTCCAAATTATAATTCAAGGTTCTGTAAGTATTTATTTTATTAGAGATGACGGGTCCGTATATTCTCTTGCAAACGGTCAAGAAAATGATTTACTCGGTGAAATGGAAATTTTCCTACACCAACCGAGCAACGTCTATGCCGAAGCAACAGATGCTGTAATTAGCCTCGCTCTGTCTATTGAAACAAGCAAGGACGCACTGCTGGAAAACTGTCGGTTCTTGCAACTAATATGTGAATCTTTAACACAAAAGATGGAATTAATCACAACAATCGACGCTGCTCCTGTAAGTTTAAAGCCGCGCGTCCTGACTTACATGAAGTATAAATGCAATAGGGGAGAACTGAAAGGTTTACAACAAGCCGCATTTCACTTAAATTGCAGCTCTCGCCAATTACAACGAATCCTTAATCAGCATGAAGCCGACGGAACTATAGTCAAAACTGGAAAAGGAACCTACAAACTTACTAACTCCTCATTTTTTTTATCAGAACAGTAGTGCCTTATGGGCATTATGCAAGGCAGATATTCCATCTATAAAATAAGCGGCAGCTTCCCATTCCAAGGAAGCTGCCGCTTTACTTATTACATAAAAATCAATTCTGCATTTATAATCTCTGTTACCCTGTTACGGATATTATTCATTGCCTCAAACCACGCCATTTGGTCCGTTGCTTTTAACTGTTCTGTAACGCCTTTTTTTCACGCTATGTATTTTATTTCTCATCCTTCTTCAGATAGATGAACCAATATACCAGACCCACAAACACGGCGCCACCCACGATATTTCCCAGAGTTACAGGAATCAGGTTCTTTACGAAGAACGCGCCCCAAGTCAGATTCGCTGTATCTGCCGTAGCCTTCGCCACATAATCCGCATTGCTCATAGCAAACAGACCTGCCGGGCCATAAAACATATTGGCTACGCTATGCTCAAAACCACTGACAACGAACACCATAATCGGATAAAAAAGCGCTGCAATCTTGCCAGCGGCGGTCTTGGACGCAAACGCCACCCAAACAGCCAGACAAACCAGCATATTACAGAATATGCCTTTCAAAAAGGCATCGCCAAAAGACAGGGATACTTTCGCCACAGCGGTATTAATTGTAGCGCCAGCCAACGCGCCGTCAAACAGGCTCAACTGATGACAAGCTGTCATTCCCCATGCCACAAAAATACTTCCCAAAAAATTGCCAATATAAACAATCACCCAGTTCCGAAGCATCCCCACAATGGAAGCCTCTTTTTCCAAAACAGAAATGATTATCAGGCAGTTTCCGGTGAACAGCTCACTTCCGGCCAGAATTACCAGAGTAAGACCTGCCGGGAACACACATGCGCCTACCAGTTTTCCCACAGAGCCGCCCAGGCTGGCGGAAGCTGTGGATGCGCCCACGCCTGCAATGGCAATAAAGATGCCTGCCATAATACCCAGGATAAACAGTTTGCTTGCCTTCATTGACGCCTTACCCTTGCCAATCGGTACATAATTTTTTGCGATTTCCGCCGGTGAATTCATCATGTTTCTCCCTCCTTAACAGATAGCCGTAAAAGCATTCCCATCTTCGCCACGCATGCAAGTTCTCGCAGCAAAAGCAAACACATTTTCCCGTATATATGTCAGAAGACAATCCGAAGACAAACCCTCCAGGCATTTTTTGTTTATCACTATGTACGATAAAAACATGGTTCATTATGACAAGACCGGAAAAATTAGGCTATACACATTTATATAACCATTATATAGACAATTTGACATAAAATCAACACTTTATTAAAAATTATTTCAGCAATCGTCACAGTTTGTCCTTATTTGACTGCCTATTTTTTATCCATAATACCCTGTAATGCACAGTATAGCTCCAGGTAAACTCTGTAATTTCCATCATACGCGGCCCATTGGCTCTTATCCGCCTTATGAACCCGTTTCTCTTTCACAGTCTGTTTCACCGCCTCCTCAAAGTCCCTGTACACGCCTACGCCCACTCCGGCCAGCAGCGCCGTTCCCAACGCCGTGGCCATATCGGAATGGGGCACGACGAAACTCTTTCCGGTGACATCCGCCTTTATCTGCGTCCAGAGATGGGAATTGGCCGCCCCACCTGTGGACCTCAATTCCTGTATCCTACATCCCGCCTCTCTTGCCACATCCAAGTTGTGGCGAATGGAGTAAGCCACGCCCTCCATGGCCGCCCGCACCATGTGGCCTTTCGTCTTAGAATAATCCAGTCCGTAGAAAACGCCTTTGGCGTTGGGATTCCAAATGGGCGTGCGCTCCCCGGACATATAGGGCAGGAAAACCACCCCATCCGAACCGGGCGCTACTTTCGCCGCCAGCTCGTTTAGCCGTTCCAGTGCGGATTTCCCCGTCTGACCTTCCAGAGAACGCTCATACCGGCCAAATTCCTTCTCCATCCAGCGCATAACGCCCCCACCGCCTGTAGTGCCGCCCTGCAAAATCCACGTTCCCGGAACCACATGAGCGCTGAGAATCAACCGGGGGTCTGACTTGCACTCTTCCACGCAAACGCTCATGCCCCCGGCCTGTCCGCCCTGCTCTTGGCACTCTCCGTCGTGTATGACTCCCGCTCCCAACGTGGCGCAGGCCGCATCCAAGCCGCCAGCTGCCACTTTCGTCCCAACCGCCAGCCCTGTCTGCGCTGCCGCTTCAAGGGTGATCCGGCCCACCTCCTGGCTGCAGGCGCAGATTTCCGGCAGCATTTCATGGGGAATGCCCAGCTTCTCACTCATGGGGACATCCCAGCGCCCCTGCCGTATGTCAAAACAATGCCAGCTATAACCCTGGGATACGTCCATGGACATCTGGCCGCACAGTTTGTAGACAATGTACCCGTTGGATGATAGGATTTTAAAAACTTTTTCAAAAGTCTCGGGAAAATGCCTTTTCAGCCAGAGAACTTTCCCGGTGGCGTACATGGGCTGCAAAGGGTTGCCCGCCAGACGGAAAATCTCCTCTTCGCCGATTGCCTGCCTCGTCGTCCAACATTCCTCCCCGGACCGGGTATCCAGCCACAGAGGCGCCTTGGCCAATATTTCCCCTTTCCCATCCAGATACACGGGGGCCCAGCTCTGGCCGCACACGCCCACGCCGACAATGGAGGCCGGCTGAACGTCTCCGTTTGCAAGCGCGCTTCGCACAGCCCTGCACGTGGCCTCCCACCATGCCCCAGGATTCTGCTCCGCCCACCCCGGATGGGGACAGTCATAGGCATAGGAAGCGCTTGCCCAAGATACCGCCTGGCCTTCTCTGGTAAACACCGCCGCCTTACAGGCGCTGGTCCCTATATCAATTCCCATCAAAAGCGGCTTCATTATTTATAAACCCCGATTTCTTTGCCCATGGCCGCAAAGTTCACAATATTTTCAAGGGGCATGTCATCCTGGAAATTGCTGGTGGGGGCCATAATGTAGCCGCCGTCTTTTCCCAAGGAGCGAACCCTCTCCTCCATCTCACGGCGCAGCACATCCGGACCATAGATCAACGCGGTCTGCTCGTCGATGGCGCCGTGGAAGATTAACTGATCTCCAAACTTCTCCTGGAGACGGTATGTATCCATCTCAGCGGCGGAATGCTGGATGGGATTGAGCACATCGATTCCCGTCTCAATCAAATCGGGAATCAACTGGTACACCGACCCGCAAGTGTGATGGAAAATCTTCGCCTGGGGCGCTTTGCTTTTGATAAATTCATTTAATTTCTTACGTCTTGGCTGAATCATCTCCCGGAACAGCTCTGGCGACATGAGCGGCCCGTTCTGAGTTCCGTAGTCATCCGCAGTCTCCACCATCTGCACGTATTTTCCCGCGTCTTTTAACAACACATCGTATAAGCCCATCTGGATATCCAGAATCTGGTCCAGCAGATAATTGGCGAACTTCTTCTCCGACATCATATCCACCAGGAAATTCTCCATGCCCCGCAGCTCCCATGCCAGCTCAAAAAACCCGTGGGATACCGCCCGCGCCGCCAGCGCATAATCCGTGTGATGATACAGGTGTTCAATACGCTCCCGAATCCCTCTGTCTCTGCCCGCCGCATAGGGGTCCGGCCAGGGATATTTCTTCAGATCTTCGATGGAGTCCGCATTCTCTAAGGGATTGCTGGAATTCTGGGAAAGTCCCGCTTTCATGGTTTTTTGCATACCCCACTCATTCACCGCCGTATCCGTTCCGCGAAAACCAGTCGCCAATTCCTCCGGCGGCATCAAAAACACATGGCGGAAATCGCTTCCGATCTTCTCCAACACCTCATCGTTATATATGGCCGCGGACTCGTCCGGCCGAAACACGATATCCCCTCCGGTTATCCCAAAATATTCCTTCACCCTTTCCATGGTGGGATTGGTAAAGCCCGACGCCGTAGAGCCTAAGTCTACGGCCACCCGGTCCGGCTTTTTATGTTCCAAAATCATCTGCACTCGCTCTCTTGAAGTCACCTCACATTTTCCTCCCTTTTCTAAACTTTTCTAAAAATCAAAAAACCGCACAGCTGCCAAGTTAAATTCCCACGCAAGCTTAAGCCGCCTGGCTCATTGCTCGCGGGTGTGGTCGCTGTACGGTTTTCCCTCTTATCCCTTATGCTTTCCCATCACTGCCGCACACGAGAATCCTTTTCTTCACCAGCTCTTTCACTGCAGGGATTCCTACTTTTCCAAAAGCTTTCGGGTCGTAAGTCTCCGGCTTCTCTTCCAACAACTTCTTCACCGCATCGGTGTAGGCCACCCGCAGTTCCGTGGCAAAGTTCACCTTGCACATGCCCCGCTGCACGCATTCCCGCACGTCTTCGTCGCTTAAACCGGAAGAGCCGTGAAGCACCAGAGGCACGGACACTACTTTCTTAATCTCCGAGATGCGCGCTTTGTCCAATACTGGAACGCCCTCGTAGAAGCCATGGGCGGTTCCGATGGCCACCGCCAAGGAATCCACCTGGGTCTGCGCCACGAAATCTTTCGCTTCGGCCGGATCGGTATTGGTGTCCGCCTCCGCCTCATGGTCGTCCTCTTTGCCGCCTACTTTTCCCAGCTCCGCTTCCACTGGAATGCCCTTGGCGTGAGCGGCTTCCACCACTTTCTTGGTGAGCGCCACGTTATCTGCAAAACTCTCTTTGGAACCGTCAATCATCACGGACGTGTATCCGTTCTCCATGCACTGGCAGGCCAGTTCGTAACTGCTGCCGTGATCCAGATGCAGGCAGACTGGAACTTTCGCCTTCTTGGCCTCCGCCGCCACGATGGCCGCATAAGTTTCCACCGTACCATAGTTCACCGTGGAAGGCGTGGTCTGCAGCATTACCGGCGCCTGCAGCTCCTGGGCCGCCTGAATGACCGCCTTTGCCATTTCCATATTTTCCACATTAAAAGCCCCCACCGCATAGCCGCCTTCCTGGGCTTTTTTTAACATTTCCTTTGACGTAACAAGTGGCATATTCTCCATCCTTTCTATCATCATTCCATAAAATTGCGCCTTCCATTTTCAATAAACTAGAGCATGTTTGGGTAAAATAGATAAGGAGCGGATTAGAAATGTTTCCGTGCTCCGTTTTACCTATTTTGAACAAACCCGGAATATATGAAAACAGTTTGGCAATTATCGAAATTATAGTTCACTGTCGATTAATATTTTCCCTTTAACCGCTCCTGGCGTTTTATAAAGCTCAAAAGCGTCTGCAATCTGGCTTAACGGAATTTTCCGGAAAATAAATGACTCATCGAATTTTAACGCCCCTGTCTTAAAATAATGGGAGGTCAGTTCCCACTCGTGGCCGGGAAACGGCGCGCTGTAAGACATCCAGGAACCCGTCAGGTTGAATTCTTTCCGGTTCATATTTTCCCACTCATCCACACTAAAGCTCAGCTCTTTGGTGGGCGTGCCGATGAAACACACGCCGGCTTTGTTGGCCGCCAGTGCAAAAGCCATCTTCATGGTGACTGTGTTGCCCGCCGTTTCGTATACATAGTCGAAGCCTTTCCCATCGGTGAGCTTCATGGCCTGGTCCATAAAATCCTTATCCAGCGTGTTCACCCCGGCGGTAGCCCCCAGCCTTTTGCCCAGCTCCAGACGCTCCGGCGCAATGTCGAAAACCACGGTCGTCTTCGCCCCGAAAATCTTCGCCCACTGCATGACGAACATGCCGATGGTTCCGCCGCCTAAGATGGCCACAGTTTTGCCGCCTTCAAAAGGAAGACGCTCCAGTCCGTGAAGCGCCACGGTGGCCGGCTCGAAGAACGCGCCCTGTTCAAAGGACACTTCCGGCGCGAATTTCACCGCGTTGGCCTCTGGCGCTGTCACATATTCCGCAAAACTTCCGAATTCACGGGACCCAATGAAACTGTAATGTCTGCACAGGGAATAGTTTCCCTTCTGGCAGTCCTCGCATTCCATACAGGGAACCAGCGGAACCCCCGCCACCCGGTCGCCCGGTTTTAAGCGGCTGACGCCTTCTCCCACTTCCTCCACCGTCCCGGAAAATTCATGACCCAGCACGTTTGGATAGTAATGACACGCGTCCCCGTTTACGCGTGGCACGTCGGACCCGCAGATTCCCGTGTATTTCACTTTAATCAACACATGGCCTTTTTTTGGCGCTGGTTTTTCGATTTCTTCATACCGTATGTCTTCCCGTGCATGTACGACTCCCGCTTTCATTGATTTCCTCCTGTCTGTCTCATCAATTCCTTTAAGTTCTCATATAACTCTAAATATATGTCGTAATATTTCTGGTACTGTTCATGTTTCTCCATGTCCGGCTCATGGACCCGGTTGATCTTCACTGTCAGATCCACCGCCTCCTGGAAACTGCTATACATTCCCACGCCTACGCCTGCCAGAATCACCGCTCCCAGGGCCGCGGCCGTATCCGAAGATGGCGCCACAATCCGTTTGCCTGTCACGTCCGCCTTCATCTGCGTCCACAAAAGAGAGTTAGCCGATCCGCCCACAGCCCGCAGCTCCTCTATTTTCGCGCCTGCGGTTTCCGCCACTTCCAGATTGTGCCGCAGGGAGAACGCCACGCCCTCCATGGACGCACGGACAAAATGCCCTTTCGTCTTGGAGAAATCTATGCCGTAATAGACCCCTTTGGCGCGATCATCCCAAATGGGACTGCGTTCGCCCGCCATATAAGGCAGGAATACCAGGCCCTCGCTGCCGGGTGGAACGGGACTGGCCAAATCGTTTAGCTGATCCAGGGAAGATTTCCCCGTTTCCGCTTCCGCGACTCTCTCATAGTCTGCAAACTCCCGCTCAAACCAGCGCATAACGCTTCCGCCTCCGGTGGTGCCTCCCTGCAGCAGCCATTTCCCCGGAACCACGTGCTGGCTTAAGATGAGCCTGGGGTCCGCCGCGCAAGCATCCGTGCAAACGCTCATGCCCCCGGCCTGGCCACCTTGTTCCTGCGTTTCCCCCGCATGCAGAACGCCGGCTCCCAATGTGCTGCATGCCGCGTCCAGCCCTCCGGCCACCACAGGCGTGCCCTCTAAGAGTCCGGTAAGTCTGGCCGCCTCTTTGGTCACGCCGCCCACAATCTGGTGGCAGGGATATATCTCCGGCAGGAAATGCGCCGGAATCTCCAGTCTCTCCCGCATGGATTCATCCCAGACTCCGCGCCTCATGTCAAAACAGTGCAGTCCATATCCCTGGGACGCATCCTGGGTGGCCACCCCTGTGAGGCGGTATGCCAGAAAACTGTTACATTGCAAAATTTTATCAATCTTATGGTATATCTGGGGCATATTTTCCCGATACCAGAGGATTTTCCCCGTGGTGTAAAAGGGCTGCAGAGGATTGCCGCTCATCTGAAAAAAGACATCCTCCCCATGCTGCGCCCGAAGCCCATCGCATATCTCGTTGGCTCTGACATCCATCCACAAGGGCGTGTTGGCCAGAACATTTCCTTCCCGGTCAACGGCCACCGCCGCCCAGCTCATTCCATCCACGCCAATGCCCTTCACATCTCCTGGAGAAATGTTGTTTTCCTCCAGCAGCCGCCTGGTGGTTTCACAAACAGCCGTCCACCAGTCCTGGGGCGACTGCTCCGCCCAGCCCGGCTTGGGATGGTAGATGGGATATTTGCCTGTGCCCGCTGCCGCCACGGTCCCATCCTTTTGAAAAAAAGCGATTTTACAGGAACTTGTCCCCACATCAATTCCCAATAACAGATCCATACCCGCCTCCATTCATGCTTTGTTCATACTCCAATTCTTACACATATATTACCCGCCTCTGGGACATTTGTAAATAATATTAGGAATAAATTATCCCAGCAATTACAGCCAATCTATATGCTTTTCAAACACAATCCTGTTTTTCCCGCTGTCTATCTGTCCGATTTCATAGCACCCATAGAATTGATTGATATGTCTCATAACCATATCTTTATCCTTCTGGGCTACAATCAGGACAAGCCCCACTCCGCAGTTAAATGTCCGCAGCATTTCTTCGTCGCGTATACTGCCGTTTTGGCGAATGTATTTGAACACATTCAATATCTTTATCCTCGATAAATCAATGTGGGCGCTTAATCCATCCGGTATGACCCCGCTTATATTGCCTTCGAGTCCGCCGCCGGTAATATGCGCCATCCCATGTAGAAGGTCTCTGCCAAGTAAGTCTTTAATGGCCCTGTAATAAGGGGTATGGGGTTTCATAATCTGTTCTATAAAAGTTAAACCGTCTATTTTATCCAGTTTTATCTGGGGCATCTTATCCATCAGCAGACGCACCAGCGAATACCCATTGGTATGCAAGCCGTTGGAGGCCACCGCCAGGACAGCGTCTCCCTTGGCTATGGCGGAACCGTCAATGATCCTGGATTTCTCCACAATACCCACAATGCTTGCCGTCAGCACATAAATACCCGACTTCACCACCAGCGGCTGGATGGACGTCTCTCCGCCTACCAGCGAGCATTCATTGAATTTGCAGGCTTCCGATATTCCTTTTACGAATGTCTGAATGGTGTCCTTCTCCGCATTCCCACATACAATCGTGTCCAGCGCCGCAAGCGGCTTGGCTCCCATAACGGCAACGTCGTTTACCAGATGGTTGATCAAATCATAGCCGATGGATTCTGTATAACCGTATTCCCTGGCCAGCTTTTGCTTGGACCCTGGCTCTTCGGATTTTAACACCAAGACGGGGTTTTTTAATTCTGGAAAATGAATATCGTATAAGGAAGCGAATGCCCCTATGCCATTTAAGACGCGTTTATCACTGGTCTGCATATATTTTGCCATCCCTCTTTTTATGGCGTCTGTATAGGCATTGTCAATGCCCGCTTTGCTGTAGGACAAGCCCTCCGTCTCTTTTTCACTGCCAGTCAATATCTCATCCACGGATATGCCCAGCACAATCGCCAGGTCTTTCAATACCTCGATATTGGGATATGCGGTTCCATTTTCCCACTTGGACACTGCCTGAAAAGAAATGTTTAGCTTCTGGGCAAGCTGCTGCTGGGTGTATCCAAGCTGCTTACGCCTGCTCATGATGAAATGGCCAACCTTCTCACTGTTAAGCATAAGGAAACGCCTCCTTCTTTTCTTTCTGCGGCTTTCTGACTTTATGTTAGCACGAACCTAAGCCTTGCGGCAATAACAAAACAAGAGAATTTATCAAGTCTTTTCAACCTATGGTTGAGTTGAAAAATAAAAAGAATCCCAGCTCTCTCACTGGGATTCCAAAACTTTCTATAATTCTAAGTACAGCGTCCATTGGCGCCTTAGTTCGCCTGTTTTCTCTTCTGAATACAGTCAAATCCAACGGCCAGCGCAAGCACAACGCCCATTACAATGTTCTGCACATAAGAATTGATGTTCATAAGCACCATGCCGTTTTTCAACGCGCCGATGATAAATGTACCTGCCACAACGCCAGACATTTTACCATAACCGCCTGTTACGGAAACGCCACCCAATACCACGCAGGTGATTACGTCAAATTCATATCCGTCACCAGCATTTGCCATACCGGAATTGGTACGGGACAGGATAACCAGTCCTGCCAGTCCTGCAAAAAAGCCAGACAGCGCGAATACCAGATATTTGATTCTGCTTACACGGATACCGGATAATTTTGCAGCTTCCACATTTCCGCCCACTGCGTAGAAATAGCGTCCAAAATATGTTTTATTTAAAATAAAGGAACCCAGCGCGAAGCATACGGCCATGATGATAACAGGAACCGGAATGATCCACACATATGCCTGACCAATTACCTTAAAGCTCTCTGTAAATCCATTGATGGGAAGACCGCCACAGATGATGTATGTCAGTCCCAAGAACGCCGTCTGCGTTGCAAAAGTCGCAATCAGCGCCGGAATGCCAATGGTCGATACCATGAATCCATTCAGTACGCCAATCAGCGTAGAGATGGCCAGCGTCAGAAGAATGGCAACCAACATGGGCATTCCCATATTTACCATAAAATAAGCGCAAATAATGTTTACAAATGAAATAATCGTACCGGTTGACAAGTCGATATCGCCCAAAAGGATTACGAATGTCATACCGATGGAGGCAATCCCGTAGAAGGACACCTGACGAATCATCATAAATAAGTTGTTTGGATTTATAAATCTGGGATTTGCGATTGTGAATGCAAGAACGAGCACGATAAATACAACCCAAATCGCCTTATCTTTCAACTGATATGCTATTTTATTCTCTTTCATATGGCTTTAACCCTCCTCAATATTTGCTGCGGATGCATATGCCATGATTGTCTCCTGGCTGAATTCACCCTTTTCCAATTCTCCGGTCTTCTCACCTTCCGCCAGCACAATAATTCTGTCCGACATGCCCATCAGCTCCTCCATCTCGGAAGAAATCATCAGAAGCGCTTTGCCCTCTTTTTCCACCAAATCATTCATCAGTTTGTAAATCTCGTATTTGGCGCCGATGTCAATACCCCTGGTGGGTTCATCGAAGATAATCAGCTCAGAATCTGCCGCCAGCCATCTTCCCAGAATTACTTTCTGTTGGTTTCCACCGCTTAGGTTTTTCACAAGCTGATGCAGCGTCGGAGTCTTAATCGCCATACTGTCCCGATACTTCTCGGCAATTTCCATCTCAAGTTTTGAATTAATCACGCTTAACGTGGAGTTTTTCTCATAAATCGGCATATTGATATTGTTCTTAATGGATATACCAAGCATGGCGCCGTGGCGCTTCCTGTCCTCAGGCACCAGCGCAATTCCCAAGTCTATGGCTTCCCTTGGGCTTTTCGGATTGATTTCTTTTCCTTTGAAAATCATCTGCCCGGACTGTTTTGCCGCCGCCCCGAAGATCATTTCCGCAAGCTCTGTACGCCCTGCGCCCACCAGCCCGCCTAAACCGAGAATTTCTCCTTTGTGAAGCTTCAGGCTGATGTCTTTGTCACCATTTCCTGTAACATTTTTCAGCTCCAGCACCACTTCATTTTTGTCAATGCAGTCTCCTCTGGGCGGATACGTCTCTGTCAGTTCACGCCCCACCATAAGCTGAATCAGTTCCTGAACCTGGCTATCTTTTGTTATTAACGTCTTTATATACTCTCCATCTCGCATAACCAAAATCCGGTCTGACAGACGATATATTTCTTCCAACCTGTGGGATATGTAGATAATCGATATCCCTTCTTTGCGCAGACGTTCCACTACCGCGAACATGCTCTCCACTTCAGCGCTGGTCAAGGGCGCGGAAGGTTCATCCATAATCAATATCTTTGCATTCTGCTGGATTGCCTTAGCAATCTCCACCATCTGCTGATATCCGACCGTAAGGTTTTTCATCAAAGCTTTCGGATCTATCTTAATGTGAAGCTGGTCAAACGCTTTGGCCGCTTCCTCTTCCATTGCTTTCTTATCGACTACGATGCCCTTTCGAATGGGCCTCCCCAAAAACAGGTTCTCTGCCGCTGACAATTCTTTTACATTATTAAATTCTTGATAGATAATCGCAATTCCATTTTCTGCCGCAAGCTGAGGCGTCATACTGGTGAATTCTTTGCCATTTACGACAATCTTTCCTGAAGTGGGAATTACCGCCCCTGAACAGCATTTGATCAAGGTGGATTTTCCAGCCCCGTTTTCTCCAATCAGCGCCAGAATCTCGCCCTTCTTCAGTTCCAATGTAACGTCTTTCAGCGCCACAACACCCGGGTATTCTTTTCTTATATGCTGTAATTGTAATACATAATCTTCGCTCATATTTTTCCCCCCGTGGCCATATATTTCCTATTATTCTTAGAGGCGGCCAAACTTATGGACCGCCTCTATGTTTTATTCACCTTAAATGTCTGTTTTCTTTACATACCTGCCTGAATCTCTTCTACGTTGTCCGCAGTGATTGGGCCAGTTACCCTGTAAACGTCATGTTTGTCGCCAGAGAAATCATCCCCTGCCAAAATGGAATCAAACATATCCAGACAAGCCTGAGCTGTATCTGTGCTGGAGCCTTCGAAACCAACGATTGCGCGAACTGCCTGGTCGCCTGCTGCAAGAGATTCCAACTGCTGTGGCGTAACGTCTGTTGTAATAACGCCTACGTTTTCCGGAATTTTGCCAGCGCCGCCAAATTTCTGCAGAAGAGCTTCGTTTGAACCGATCATTGCGCCAGCGCCTACGCCTACATAAACGCCACAATCCGGATGTGCGGAAAGAGTTGTCTCAACGTTGGCCTGCGCTTCGTTTGCCAGAAGACCGTCGATCTCCGCTACGATTTTGTAGTTGCCTTCTTCACAGTTTTCTTCCAGACCAGCTTCGATACCGTTCTGTCTTTCCAACAGAACCTTTGTGGAAGGATATCCGATTACGCATACTTCCGCTGGCTCATCTTTTGTATAATGTTCATTGATAAATTCAGCGGCTGCTTTACCAATGTCGTTACCAAGAGCTGTGTTGTCCAACACCCAGTTTGCCGTTGTGTTCTTCATAGGGTCGTCCCAGCACATAACTTTGATGCCTGCATCCAATGCTTCGCCGCACACGGTTTCCACAGCTTCTGCGTCTGAAGGATGAACCATGATCAGATTACAGCCGGATGAAATAAAGTTCTCGATCTGGCTGATCTGTGTAGCTGAGTTGTCTTCACAATCAATCAGTGTGTAGTCATAGCCTTTTGCTTTCATCAGCTCTTCCAGCTTACCCATAACGCCTGCCCAGTAATCGTTCTTCAAGTCCTGGATGGTGATGCCGATTTTCACATCGCCGGAAGCCTCTTCAGAGCCACCCTCTTCTGTTTTCGCGCTGGAGCCGCCGGAGTCACTGGAACCACCGCCGTTTGAACAGCCTGCCAACATAGTTACAGCCATTGCTGCGCAGAGGATTGCGCATAAGATTTTTTTCTTCATAAATTTTCCTCCCTTTATTAATGTAAATTTATGTTTTATAGCTTGGCTATTAGCTATCGGTTTTATCTGCTTTTAGAAGCAGGTGAACGCTCCGTCTACGATGAAATCAGAGCCTGTGGTGAAACTGCTGGTATCGCCGGCCAGATATACACAGATGGACTGCAACTCTTCTGGTTTACCAAGTCTGTGCATAGGAGCCATTGCGTTCCACTGCTCAATCAGAGAAGTCAGGTTCTTATCATTGGTAATCAGTTCTGTGCCGATGTATCCCGGACTGATGCTGTTGACCCGAACGCCCTTGTCCGCCCACTCGATGGCCATGGACTTGGTAAGCTGAATCACGCCTGCCTTGGATGCGTTATACGCGCATTGCGGCTGGGGCACATTTACAATATGACCAGACATGGACGCTGTGTTGATAATGGAGCCTTTGCCCTGTTTCAGCATCTGTTTGCCCGCCGCCTGAGCCGTCAGGAATACACCTGTCAAATTTATATCAATTACTTTTTTCCACTGTTCAAAAGACATCTCGTCAGCAGCCACGTTGATGCAGATTCCGGCGTTGCAAAAAGCCGCGTCCAGTTTGCCATAAGTGTCCACCACTTCTTTCACCATGGCATCCACCTGTTCCGGACTGGTGACGTCCGTCTGGATGGCGATAGCCTTCACGCCATTGTTGTCCTCCAATTCTTTGGCCGTCTTCTTGGCCTCTTCAATGTCCACATCCACAATGGCCAGATCCGCCCCGGCTTCCGCAAAAGCCGTAGCCACGCTTTTTCCAATTCCTCTGGCTCCTCCAGTTACAAAAATCGCTCTGCCGTCCAGTCTCATTTTCTCAATAATTCCCATTATCTTTCCTCCCTTGATCCTGTTTTAGAAAACCATTTTGTAAACTAATTTTATAAATATAGTTGTATTAATTATAAAGCAACCACTTTTTTGTACAACCCGCAAAATTTCCTAAATAT
This sequence comes from uncultured Lachnospiraceae bacterium, assembly GCA_910588775.1. Classification (GTDB taxonomy): domain Bacteria; phylum Bacillota; class Clostridia; order Lachnospirales; family Lachnospiraceae; genus MGBC164599. Next base: position 8,360 of record CAJURH010000017.1, on the reverse strand, counting down.
TACAAGGTATTTTTGTGCAGTATTTTCATACCTTATCAATATAACGCTCAATCTGGCAAACAGCAGCGCCCAGCGCCGAAGCTTCAATCCGATATTTACATGCCTTTACATAGTCTCCACTTTGCCCGAAAATATTCCTTTTCGCGCACTTCTCACGAAACTTTTCCATATGCGGACCCATGTAGCTGCCCACGTATCCGCCTAAGACCACGTCGCCGTCGAAACACATCCGCAGATTATCCACCGCAATGGCCAGATTATCCATGTATTCTTCCCAAATCTCCCGCCATTTGACATTTCCCGCTTCCAACTCCTGGAAAAACCGCTCCAGATTTCCATCTGTGAGATCTGCCAGACGAGCCGCGGAACAATAGGCGTCCAGGCATCCTTTTTTTCCACAGTAGCAGGGCAGCCCATCCGGTCGAATCGCCATATGGCCAAACTCGCCAGCCCTCTGATTGCCACCCATATAGATGTCTCTGGAGATTCCCTCCCGCACGTTCCACTTATCCCGCGCCGGATCGTCTCTGCAAAACACAATGGCGCCGCCCACGCTGTTGCTCAACAGCAAGTAGAACACGCTCTGAGACAGAACTGTGCCGGAACACTCGGCCATGGCCGCCGCATTGGCGTCATTAATGATGATGCATGGATACGGGATGTATTTGGTAAATTCTTCCCCCGCCACATGATCCAGACCCAGCGTATGGGAATAAGCAATGCAGTTGTCTTTATCCAGAATACCGGGAATGGACAGGCCCACGCCGATGATTTTCTCTCTGGGCGTTTCACTTTTGCGCAAAAACTCTTCCAACAAATCTCCCAGTTTGCGAAAGTATGCGTCTCCATAGATAAACGGCTCCCGGACCCGCTCATGCTTCAACGCCTTCTCGGAGAGATTGGTCAAAACCAGGCTTACATGGTTGCGGGTAATATCAAGGCCCACCGTGTAGCACACATCCTGAACCGAGGCAATGGCTTTGGCCTTCCTGCCCCCGGTGGACTGAAACACGCCCACTTCCTGCACAATCTGCGACTCCTTCAATTCTTTGATAATCTGAAGGACCGTCGGCCCGCTCATCCCCAGGTTGGCCGCAATATCCGGCATCGATACCCTGCCCCTGCTGTTGAGATAGCGAAATACCCGATTGCGGTTCAGCTTTTTCACCTCAATACTGCTGGCCCCCCTTTTCATACTCTCACGCCTCTTTTCATTACACTTTATTTATGTATTTATTTAAGTGAAAGTATATCATTTTTTTATCCCCAAGTCAATACCTATTGTCACTTTTGCCCAAACTTTACTTCCTATTCGGCAAATCCTTTTACAAACATCTGAATCCACTCATATCCCACCGCCAAATTCAGATTCTGACCCCGGTCCATGCCCGCCGTGCTGATCCCAATGACCTCCCCAAACATATTCAGCAACGCTCCGCCGGAGCTTCCATGGGAAATCGGCGCGGTAAACTGTATCATGTCCACATCCCCGATTCTGCGAAAACCGGAGATAATGCCATCCGAGACGGAATTGAAAAGTCCCAGCGGGCTGCCAATGGCCACCACTTTCTGGCCCCTCACCAATTTCTCCCCGCCTTCATACACAGGAATCGGATTTAACTGCCGCCCAATTCGGATAACCGCCAGATCCAGCGTGGGGTTGTATTTAATCATCTCATCCGTCTCGTAAATGCGCTCCTCTTCCTCTATACGGACTGAATAAAATCTTCCTCCACTGGTCACATGATTATTCGTAAGAATGTAGCCGCCTTTCCCAATCATAATGCCGGACCCGGAGCTTAACGCCTCCCCGCTATCGTCGCGCACCTCAATCATCACCACCGACGCGGCCAACTGCGCCAGCTCCTCGAAGCTTTTTTCCTGGCGGCGCAAAACCGTCTGTGGCCTAGTCCGCTCCTTTCTCTGGGAAATCTTTCGCTGGGGCGGCGCAGCGGCGACGGTAGGCGCTGGCTGACGAATCTTCTGTGGCGCGAACGCCTGGGAGAGGCTTTTCAGAGCGTCGCCCTCTATATCTCCTTCCCGCTGGACAAGAAGCGCATCCGCTCCCATCAGCGTGACCATATAATAGAATAAATATTCCTGCTCCTTTGTCACATTCTCCGCCACAATCTTCACCGCGCGCTTCTCGTTCCAAAACCTGGGAAAATCGCGTCCCATTACTTGGTCAAACCAATATAGCAGCTTCACCGCAAAATTTTTCTCCATAGATGCGTTTGACTCCGGCCTGTTTCTGTGATATATTTCCAACACACGACTTAAAGCCACGCCCAGCGCATGGGACAAGGAGCCGTCTGTGGCCGAAACTTTTGTCACAACATTCCTTTTATGATTTTCCGTCCACTTTGCGTAACAGGATGAATAGCATTGGATCTCCTGCGCATCTCTAAGCCGCGGCAGCTTTCCGATTCTTTTGTAAAATAAATTTCCCTCTGACAATACTTTTTGAAGCGCCACCTCCATTTGATCGATGTCATATGTAAAATTGTCCCCATGCGCCAGCGCGCGGACAAAATAGACATCTTTGCAGTTCTGGTTCACGCCGCCCCTTATCCCCGCAAATGAAGCAAATGAATCTATATTTAATACGTTATGCCTGTATCTGATTATCTCTCTTTCCATAATTCCCCCAGCGGATTTTTGTCTACCCTTTTTTTCAAACTTGTGTTATGATTGTAATAATTTACTCAAAGAGGAGTATTCGAAATGAAAAATTCCCAACTTTATTACAGCGTCGGCGCCCTTTTATATTGCCCCGCAAACAACAAAACCATTGCGGATTCCATTCTGAACCAAAAATTCAGCCGCCCGTTCTCCCTGGCCCTGTGCCTGGAGGACGCCATCGCAGACCGCTATGTGTCTGAAGCCGAATCCATCTTATGCCATACCCTCCAGAAGCTGTACCGCCATACGCAGGAACGGGACTTCTTCCTCCCTAAGATCTTCATCCGCGTGCGAACCCCGGAGCAGATTCCCCGGCTTTCCCGCCAGTTCGGCGACAGTCTGGAAATTGTAAACGGCTATATTATCCCGGCATTCTCCCTTACCAATGCGGACGATTACATACACGCCCTAATAACCGTCAATGAGCATTCCCCAAAACCGCTGTATATGATGCCCATATACGAAAGCCCTGACCTGGTTGACCTGCGAAACCGGTCTTTTCTCCTGTACGCCCTGAAAGATAAATTAAAGCCCATCGAAGACCGCATCCTGAATATCCGGGTGGGAGGCAACGACCTGTGCCACATTTTCGGCTTCCGCCGCCACTTAGCGGAATCCATCCACCGCATCGGCCCTGTGGCAAATATCCTATCCGACATTGTAACCGTATACGGAACAGACTATGTGGTGTCCGGCCCCGTCTGGGAATATTTCCGGGGCGACTGCTGGCGGCAGGGACTCATCCAGGAAATCACCGACGACAAGCTGTGCGGCTTCACCGGAAAAACAGTCATCCACCCCAACCAGATTGAAGTTGTAAACGCGGCCTACCAAGTCCCGGCAGAAGATCTGGCGGACGCCAAATCCATTCTGGACTGGGACGCTTCCTCCCACTCGCTTGTGGCCGCCAACCCAGCCGGAGAGCGGATGAACGAATACAAAACCCATTATAACTGGGCACGGCAGACCCTGTTCATGGCGCAGGCATTTGGCACAAAATAATTTCTACGCGTCTGCAATCTTGCGGATAATGCCGCAGCACTTATAATGATTCAAGGGATAATATTCCATATCCACCTGCTTTTCCCGGGCCAGCCGGACGATATGCTTCAGCGCCGGATTTCCTTCTAGCTTCTCATCCAGCAAAACTTTCCAGGGGACCCGCCGCAGCAACACTCTGGTGGTCTCCCCGATGCCCGGTTTAATTAGATTAATATCATCAATCCCAAACTTGCCCGCAATCGCCCTCACCTCGTCCACGCCCAAGCCTTCCATACGCTTTCCACCGCAAGGATTCTCCCGCTTAAAATGCTTTTCAATGGATTCCAGAAATTCATAGGACAAATCCGAATCCGCCAGTTCACTGTAATAAACCGCCCCGTGAAAATCATTTTCCCCAATTATATCTTTCCGCAAAAAAGTCCGGCTAATCAGCCCCGACACAGTGCAGTTGAGGCAAGAGCTGGGAATCAGAATATCTTCATGGGTTCCGCACAAATCCGTGACGTTCGCCGGATCGGCCAGAACTGCAATATCCGCCGACACGCCCGGATAACGGGACACTTCCTTTCGAAGCTCTTTTAAAATCGCGCCTTTTCCAATCCATCCATCCACGAACAGTAGTTCATCCGGTTCATGCCGCTTCAGAAGATACGCCATGGCGTTCTCGTCGATTCCCCGACCGCGGATGATGGAAATAGCATAGTGGGGAAGATTTTCCCCATATTTCCACTGAATATAATGCTTCAGCAAAATCCCGATGGGGATTCCCGCCCTGGCCAACGATACCAACGCCGTTCGCCCACCGCGCCTCTGCATAATCTTGTCCGCCAGAACGCCCACCGCCGCCGCCGACTGTGCTGAATATTCCCGCAAAGCTTCCTGGTAAGCCGTCATATATTCCTGAGTAGGCACATATTCAATAGGAAGCATCTCGCAATAATGCACGCCGGACTGGATGAGTCTCTCCCTCTCCCAGGTGGATTGCGGCTGCACCAATCCCGTAATATCTTTCAGCAACAAGATCACATCTTCTTCTCTGTAAGAACTTCTCAATCTTCACACCACCTTACCAGCGTCACCGGGCCCTTGTTCTTCCTGCGCAGCGCGTTTACCAACGAATAGATTCCCTCCCTTTCATCGCTTCCCGCATCCGTGACAATCCAGACCGCGTCGTACGTGTCTATGTCGTACAGAAATGTAACCCGCCCGCTCTCATACAAACTGCGCAGCTCATAGCGGACATGCAGCGGATAGTCCGCCTCACCGCTGACGGCTATAGGACTCCTGGTGGTGGCGTGAAAGCGCACATCCATTCCAGCTTCTTCCGCCTGACCCGCCACATACAACCCTGGATACATGAACTCTTCCGTGCCGATGACCAACAGCTTTTGAATCGAAGGCAACGCCGCCTGGCGGGAGATTTCATCCCACAATTTCTCACATGCATTCTTATAATCTCTGCCGCTGACCAGCCGCCGGGCGTTCATGGCCCCTCCCACTCGGATTTCCTTTACTCCGGCCATTTCCCGGCCCAGAGCCGCTGGCACGTAAATGCCGTCTCCCCGAAACCTTTCCGCCGCACGCCCATATTTCCTGGAGTCCGTTTTCACCAAATAGTGGAGAGCGATGCCCCGCACCTTATACGCATTCAGATTCTCCGGGTCCATGCCATTTAGAATGGAAGCCACCCCATAAGATGAGAAATCCGGATAGGCGCTTTTCAAAACATCTATAATATGAAGAATCGTCCTGCCTGTGGTCACTTCGTCTTCTATAAAGATCGCCCGATCCACTTGAGCAATGACGGAGTCTATATCATCTTTCACCAGCTTCTGCTCCGTGGCATGGCTGTGATCCTCCGAAAACATGAAAAAATCCACTCCCGGAATATTTTCACGGGTAGTCTGCATATACAAAGCGCCCAGCTTCGCCGCAACGGCCGCGCCGATGGCTGTCGCCGTCTCTGCAAATCCAATCAAAAGCAGCCGCTCCCGCCCGTACGCCTCCTGAAGCGGTTTCACAAGACATTCAAACAATTCCAGGGCTTTGCCGGGGTTCACCGGAACGTGTTTCCCCTGCAGTGGATTTACCAGCACATAATTCCGCTTCCGATTATTCTCCCTTTTGGCAACGCAAATTAAGTCTTCCTGTCTATACATAAAACACCTTCCTGCACAATTATTTCTTTCTTATCATCTTACCATCCTTCTCATTAAAATTCAATCCTGTGAGAATCTCTTGACATTCCGGGCCGGATATGCTATAAGTAATTACAGATGAATTGCCGCCGGGTAACGCTTTGTCCCATTCCGTTAGGCCATAGAAGGAATGGTGTGCAGGGCGTTTTATTTTTTGTCTGAAAATCCCGGGCGGCAAAACCATAAATAAAAATCAGGAGGTATCCTATGTTTCGCGAGATGAGAAGAAAAAAACAGGCATTGACCATGGAGGAATGCGAACAGATTTTACAGAAAGGAACATCCGGCGTGCTTGCCGTAGCTGGCGACGATGACTATCCTTATGCGGCGCCTTTGAGCTACATATACTGGAATGGCAAACTCTATTTCCACTGCGCCAAGTCCGGACATAAGCTGGATGCCATCGCCCGAAATGAAAAAGCGTCTTTCTGCGTAATCGGCCAGGACAACGTTCTTCCAGAAGAATATACGACAGATTATAGAAGTGTGATTGTATTTGGCAAAATATGTGTTTTAGAAGATGATGACGCAAAAAGGGCCGCCATGGAAGCGCTGGGTCGAAAGTATGCCCCCGAAGCAAGTGACGCCCGCCTGCAGGCGGAAATCGACGGCTACTGGAAGCCCTTATGCGTGCTGGAAATGTCCATCGACCACATGAGTGGTAAGAGGCGCAAAAAAGCGCAATGAAAACCGGGTCCTGCTTCAAAAGCTTCGTGAAATATTCGTCCCTGAATGTACTAGGAATGCTGGGTTTGTCCTGCTATATTCTGGCGGATACATTTTTTATCGCAAAGGGCCTAGGCGCGGACGGGCTGGCGGCCCTGAATCTGGCCATTCCCGTATACAGCTTTATCCACGGCAGTGGCCTGCTCATCGGCATGGGTGGCAGCATAAAATATTCCATTTTGAAAAACCAGGGTCAGTGGTCCGCTGTTAACCAGATATTTACAAACGCGGTCTTTTTCACCCTATCCCTGGCGGCTGTCTTTTTCACCCTTGGTCTATTCTGCTCCGCACCCATGACCCGAATGATGGGTGCGGATGGGACAATTTATGAGATGAGCCGGATTTATCTGCAGGTCATTTTGCTGTTTTCGCCCATGTTCCTGTGCAACAACTTACTGTTGTGTTTTGTGCGAAATAGCGGTGCGCCCCAGCTTTCCATGGCGGCCATGGCCAGCGGCAGCTTATCTAATATCCTGCTGGACTATATCTTTATCTTTCCACTGCGGATGGGGATTCTCGGGGCCGTGTTGGCCACCGGCATCGCGCCGATTATCAGTATGCTGACCCTGCTCCCTTTTTTCCTAAAACGAAAAAATAATTTTCATCTGTGTCGATGCAAAGCATCCCTGAAACAGTGGACGGATATTTTCTCCGGCGGTTTGCCGTCTCTAATTGCGGAAATTTCATCGGGAACCGTGATTATCGTTTTTAACAAAATCATTTTAGACCTACAGGGAAATCTGGGCGTAGCCGCGTACGGCATTATCGCCAACCTTTCTCTGGTGACAATGTCCATATACACGAGCATCGCCCAGGGCATCCAGCCCATTCTCAGCGGCAATTACGCAAAAAACCTTTCCGCAAATGTTCGAAACATATTGCGCTACGCGCTATTGACCGTAGCAGTCATGTCCACAATCATTTATGCAGGCATCTTTTTAGGCGCCGAACAAATTACCGGGCTGTTCAACAGCCAACGAAACGCCCATTTGCAGGGTATAGCTGTACATGGATTAAAATATTATTTTACCGCCTGTATATTTGCGGGATTCAATATTGTCGTATGCGCTTACTTTACCTCAACAGAACATGGACGGCCAGCGCATGTGATTTCCTTCCTGCGGGGATTTGCGCTGCTTATTCCCATGGCATTTTTACTGTCCTCCATGGGTGGCATGACAGGTGTGTGGCTTGCGTTTCCAGTAACGGAGGGTATCGTAAGCCTTCTGGGCGCTGCCCTCTTACGACACGCTTCAAGAATCTAACAATTCTTTTAGAAGCCCCTGGCACCCCTCCTCCACATCCCGCCATGTCGCCTCAAAATCACGGGTGTACCACGGGTCAGCCACATCTCCAGGACGGTCGGCATACTCCAACATTAAGTGAATCTTGCCATCCGGATCACCACCACAGATGCGATTCATATTGCGAATGTTGGCGCTGTCCATACCAATCAACAAATCGTATGCGGCGTAGTCATCACTTTTCAACTGCCGCGCGGTTTTCCCAGAACAGTCAATTCCGTGCTCGGCCAGCTTGCGCCGGGCCGGCGGGTAAACCGGGTTACCCAGCTCTTCCCGGCTGGTGGCAGCGGAGGCAATGTTGAATTGGGCGGATAAGCCCGCTTTTTCCACCAGATCTTTCATAACAAACTCAGCCATTGGGCTGCGGCAGATATTGCCGTGGCAGACGAAAAGTATTTTTATCATATCTCAAAAACTCCTTGTATTTACTGTATTTCCTTGATTTATC
>CAJURH010000016.1:30212-55095 GCA_910588775.1 uncultured Lachnospiraceae bacterium | reverse complement strand
CCTGTAATAAAGACCGAAAATAAGGGATTATAGGGGCGGTTGCTCCATATATTCCAATCAACCGATCCGGCCTCATACGGAGAGCCGCTTTAATCAAATCGCGGATGGTGATTTCCTGCCCACCCTGTGTATTAGCCGTTTTCGCTTCCAAACGAACCAGATTCGACACCCCTTGTATCTGGAGCTCCGCATTGTCTTCTATGGTGATCACACGTTCATCTTCGGATATATATGCAGACAACGCATTTAAAAACGTAGTTTTACCGCTTCCCGTTCCGCCTCCAATCAAAAAAGAATACCTGGCCTTTACCAGATTTACCAAAAAATCCATGCATTCTTTGGTAATGCTTCCCAGCTCTATTAATTTCTCCATAGTAATTGGTTGATCCGGAAACCGCCGTATGGTAAGAATCGGTCCATTCAACGCCACCGGACTGGCTACCGCATGAACTCTAGCCCCATTTTCCAATCGTGCATCCACAATAGGCATAGATTCATTTATCACCCGATTACATTTTCCTACGATCTGCTGAATTACATCCTCCAGTCTTTCCTGGGAGGTAAACTTCTTATCCCATTTTTCTATATGCCCAGTGCGCTCTATGAAAATATGGTCCGGCCCATTTACCATAATCTCTGTCACTGTATTATCTTCAATTAATTCCTGCAACACATCCAGTCTGCGGATGGAATAGAACAACTCCTGTCTAAAGGCTATTTTCTCCTCCAAAGTCCTATACTGCAATTCCTGACTGCCCAGAATTGTTCGATCAATCAACTCCAGGATTTCTCCATCTTCTAACTCCCGCGACATATCCAGTTCTTCCAACAGCTTTTGACGCAAACCGACAAACAACTCCTGACTCATTCTTCCTCCTCGCGCAAAACAGACCTGACATAATCTCCTAACTGACTCCAAGGTAACTGTTCTACATAATCCATCCCGTCACCAAAACTCCCATGAAAAGGCAATCTTACTTTCTGAATCTTATCCAATAAACGCTGCTTCTTCCACATACGTAGCAGTCTTTCAAATTGTTCAATCTTCCCCTGGGATATAAGGTCCGTAAGCACAGGCATGTAGACTTTTTCACACCTTTCCAACAGCTGATACCACTGTTCCACTCCCTGCCCCACATCTATCACAACGACTTCGTATGCACTGTTCATGGTCAATTCATCCAGCAGCTTTTCCCACTGTTCCAAGGATGTTCCCCATATATCCTGTGGCGTGGCCACCGGCGGTAAAAAGTCCAGATTATTCACCGTTTCCACCATAGCTGGCAGTTGACATGCCACATGGCTGTTCTCTTGACGAATATAATAGAGCAAATCACTTAAAGTGTGTTCAAAAGTCCTCTGAAAAAGCGCTTCAAAACCGGAAAACTCCTCCATATTTATATAAAGCGCCGCTTTCTTTCTGGCCAAAATCTGCCCCAATGTCAATGCAAACGAGGTCTTCAACGCTCTTCCCAACGGAGAATAAACACCAATGATGTCCACGTGTTTATTGGGCATCGCCTGAACATTCGCCACCAGCGCTTCCTCCCCATAACACGCCATCACTTCTCGAATTACCTGTGCCGAGGATTGATATTTATAAACGCTGGGATACTGATCCAACTGCGGATCATGCACCCCTTCTGACAAGATTACAATATTTTCCACAGACAATTCCTTAACCTGGCTGCACATGGCTGTATCCGATATAAGGAGAATTCCAATATCTTCCTTGGAACCAAATTTAAGGAGAGAGTCCACATTGGTAAATGCCTGAATTTCAAACGGAACGCTCCTTTTCTGATTCATGTATTCCATGAAATTATAAGCATAAGACCTTTCCACATCACAGATAGCTAATACACTGTTTTTCAATAAATACCTCCCACATACAGAAACACGCCCAGTAAAATGGGCAGAGTGAAATGAATATTCTCCTCCTGCTGCCCAGTCTTATAGTACGGCCTGCGTTCTTTACTTTTGATACACTCTCTGAAATAATCGACAAAATATCTAAGACGAAACAAAAATGTTCCACTGACAATAAGAATTCCCAACGACAAAATTCCACCAAGGAAAAAAGATAGAATGATTAATTGAATAACCGCTCGACTTTCCAACAGCCCGCCAAGAACTGACAAGAGCTTAATGTCACCTGGTCCTAACATCCGAAAATAGAAGAGCGGAAAGAGCCAAAGAATCGGTATGACTGCGCCAATCAAAAATTGCGCCACGCCTCCCCATCCATGCATTATATATTGAACGCTTAAGCCCCAAACCCATCCAAATAAAATCCAGACATTGGATACCATATGTCTGTGCAGATCCATTCCAAACGCTACCGAAACCAAAATCGCTGCGGATAGCAACCGTATAGCATACATGCCCCACCTCCTCCAAAATCAGCAAACAACCTTTGTACTGACCAATGTCCACTAACTAAGTCTAACAAATTACACTTGGAATCTTCTGTCGAAACGACTGAGAAAAAAGAATGCCAAAGAAATTTTACAAGATTATTGTATACCTTTACTATCACATTGTCTATATAAAAATTGTAAACAATTATAAAACAACTATAAACTCTATAAAAAATATGTAAAATAAGCTATAATTTATTTTAAACCCATTTGTATAAAACGCCGCACCCCCAATAATTTGTTTATCAGAAATGCGGCTATAATTTATTTTAACTGGAACCTGCCCACCAGCTCGTTCATCAACTGTGATTGGTCGGACAAAGCCTGCGATGTGGACGCACTTTCCTGCGATGTGATCGAGGTAACCTGAACCACAGAGGAAATCTGATCAATGCCTTCTGTAACCTGGGAAATGGCAGCGTTCTGATTTTCCACATCCTCCACCACAGTATTCATTTTAACAGTTACATTTCCAGCAAAAATACTGGTCTTATCCAACGCTTCTGTAACTTTACCCATCAGCCGACTGCCTTCCGCAATGGCATTAATCGAGTTTTCAATCAAGCCCTTCGTCGCCTTAGCAGCCTCATCCGATTTGGCCGCAAGGTTGCGCACTTCATCGGCTACCACTGCAAAACCCTTACCCGCTGCGCCTGACCTGGCTGCCTCCACAGAAGCATTCAACGCAAGTATATTCGTCTGAAATGCAATGTTCTCAATGGTGTCAATAATTTTACTGATTTTCTCCGAAGATCTATGTATCTCCTCCATAGCAGAATCCAACTCTTTTACGTAATCCACGCTTACACCCAACTGTGCGCCGGCCTGGTTGACGAATTGGCCCGCCTCCTCAGCGGCAATGGAAGTCTGCTTGGCATTCTCGGAAATGTCCACAACCGTAGCGGACAGCTCCTCAATAGCGCTGGCTTGTTCCGTGGCTCCCTGGCTCAAAGACTGTGCGCCTCCAGCCACCTGCCCAGCGCTGGCAGACACCGTCCCAGCGGACTGGCTAATTTGAATGAGAGTATCTTTTAAAGAATTATGAATAATTCTTAAAGATTTTTCAATCTCCACAAAGTCTCCCCAATATGTGCGGGTGAGCCCTTCCCGAAAATCCCCCTCCGCCATCTGTCCCAAGTGATAAGACGCATCCTGCACCACATCGTTCAAACGAACAATCGTTGTCTCCAACGCCTGTGTCAAATCCGCCGTCTCATCCCGTGAAGTTACAACAGGCGTTGGCGTATGAAGATCACCATCGGACAACTGTTTGAGTCGGTCAACGCATGCCTGAATAGGATTGGAAATCGAGCGCGCCACCTTTACCGCCACTGGGAAAGACGCAATCACAACCAACATCACTACGAGAATAGTGAACAGAATGCTTTGATCTAATGTAGACTTAAATTCCCGTTGACTGGCTTCAATAGCGATGCTCCAACTCTGATTGCCTCCGATGGGAGCAAAACCCACCAATTTGTTATCACCGTAAAACTTATAAGCGCCAAATCCAGTCTCACCCTGAATCATTCGTTGGTTCACCGCAGCCACATCGGCCACACTGGAATCACTCTTGGCAGCTTCAATCATGTTGGAACCCTCTTCCACCACCGAAGCGTCCCGGTGGCCTATCACATCACCCTTTTGATCCAACACATATGCAACGCCATCCTCACCCATGGCCAAATCAACCACAATGTCCGTCAAAAAATCGGCGCTAATGCTTCCATAAACCACGCCCTCAAAACGCCCGTCTATAACAATAGGAACTTCCAGCAGAAAAACCATTTGCTGACCATCGTTCATAATGTCAGAGATAAAAGGCTTCATGGCTGCCTTGCACTGCTGAAAATACTCTTCATCTGCATAGCTGTCCCCAGTGGATGAAAATCCAGCCTCATCCATCTTTCCTGTATAAAGAAAGCCGTTGCGGGCAGCAAGCTCTTCCCTAACCGACACAAGCTCTGGCGCATCCGGAAGAGACTTCTGGAATATGTCAGAGGCCGCAGCTTCCTGGAGCGCCGTCCAATATTTATCCATCCGCCATTGAACGGCATCCGCCGCCATCTGAGTAGCAGGACCCAATGTCTTTTCCATCATCGAATCGATTCCGTTGGCGTTTAAAAAAGCAGTAATTATGCCAATCAGCACAGAGCCAATCAGCACCACCGCCAACATACTGATCTGAATTTTTGACTTGATTGACTTCATAAATATCATCTTCCTCTCATTGAATTTTACTGCGAAAGTTCTCATTTCCGCATCAACAGACATGTCAGTATATTATATATCTATGCATTGCGCTTTACTTCTGATTGAATTTTAAAAAAAGATATTTTATTAAATTTATCATATCATAATATGACGATTTTTGCAATATCATCTTAATAGACATCCCTCTGTCTGACCCTGAAAGTGTTTCTTCAAACTCCTACGTTGCTTAGGGGTGTTAGTCGTGCGCTCTCAGATCTTCCTATTTTCAAAATAAATTTTCTATCAATATGCCCTATGGGTAAATTGCGCCATATAGTCGACATAAGGTGTTTTTTAAACATACTGTAATCTTTTACACAATATAGAGATTATTCTCATAAGATAAAATATAAATATTATGTCGAAAGAAGTAAATATAATGAATCATAATCATAATAGATCATGTTGTAACTGTTGTTGCCGAGGCCCGAAGGGACCTCAAGGACCACAAGGGCCAATGGATCCACCCGTGGAAACCGGACCCACAGGGCCAGGCGTGCGACCAACCTATTTTAACGCCGTTATGCAAGGAGGATTTCAGCATATTCCTCCAGAGGGGATGTTAATTTTCTGATAGCATTCCAGTCCGGTGATTTTTCATTTACGCCAAATACTTCTGAAATTACTGTAAATACAGGAGGCGTCTATCGGATCGACTACTCTTTATTGGTTCGTCCAATCTCCAGATTACTAAATATCGCTTATGCGGTGGCCATCAATGAGCTGGAAAATCCATTATCATTTTTTTGGACTTACCTTCCTCTGATGATTATCTGGTCGGAACTGAGATTGACAACCAAGCTGTCAATCATGCATCTATATTGCAACGAATCGCCTAGCATGCGCTTTGAAACCGATTTATATCACAATCTTTCAGTGAAAGAGAGTCCGGCCGATAGCGTAAAATTGGTTTTTTCACTCACGTTAGAGCCTCATCATCGCTGTGTATCATTGGCACACAGCATACCCAGAAGCTGTACATACAACTTTCGTCTGGATACCTCCCCCTCCTACCGGCCAATTTTATAACTTTGTGCGTTCCTCCATACATGCGCCGATGTTCTGGACATGGCGTTTTTTCACAATTTCACAAAAATCCGCTTTCACAATTTCATATTTAGTAGGGTCCCGCAAAATCGCCGAGGGATGGTATGTGGCGGTCAGCGCACAGTTCCGCCGATATGTCCAAGCGCCATGCTGTCTGGTGATTTTAAAATCCGGCGAAATAATACGCTGCGCCGCCACACGTCCAAGGCAGACAATAATTCTGGGTTTTAGAAGAAATGTCTCGTATTTCAGATATGGGAAACACGCTTCTTTTTCCTCCTCTTTTGGATCACGGTTACCGGGAGGATGGCATTTCAAAATATTGGTAATATAAATTTCCTCTCTGGACAGTCCGCAATCCCGCAAAAGTCCGTCCAGAATTTCCCCGGAACGCCCAACAAACGGAACCCCCTGCTGATCTTCCTGCCCACCGGGAGCCTCGGCGATCAGCATAATATCCGCATGGTGGCTTCCACGACCCATGACCGGCCGATGCCTGCTCTGACTCAATGGACATTGGGCGCAAGAGGCAACGTGTTGTTCAATATCGTTCCACGTGTATTTCATAAACTCTCCTTTGTAACGCTTATTTTGACAATATTATACACATAAATAGCGGAAAAAGTAAAGTTCACAAATTTTTGTATGAAAACCGCCCTAACCAACTCTTTTACACTGGCAGGCTGTCCCTCAGACAGAGGGCTCCATACCCTACCTGCGCATTGGGATACACCTCAAACCCCGGCAGCGGCCTCGCCCCACGTCTCAAATACGCCTTCACCTTCTCCCCATACAGATAAGGATCATTACCTCTAACTATGCCCCATTCCATCATAAGCGCCGCCGCCCCTGCAACAAACGGCGTGGCAAAAGATGTCCCCGTCACCGTGGTATAATCTCTCCCCACCTGCGCAGTGCGAATATTCACGCCCGGCGCGACCAGATCTGGTTTGGCGCCGCTTGCCATTTGCAAAAATCCTCTACCCGAAAACTCCGCATACGACTGAGTTCTGGAATTATAGGCCCCCACGCTTATCACCCTGGACGCGGCCGCCGGAATAGTCAGCGTAGCGTCCGGCGTCTGAAAATAAAACCGCGTGCCTGTATTGAGCACGCCTCCTCCCGGCAGCCACAAATTGTATTGTCCATCCACCACTTTTCTGGGGTCAAGCGTAATTGTCCAGATTCCTCTGTCCACGTAACTATCCTGAGGAATAAAATCAAAGTATATTTCCTGGGAAGCGCTGTACGGTGAAGGTTTCCCATAGTAAATCAAAAGCTGTGTCTGACCTAACTGGTATCGCTGGGGACCAAGTTCTTCGTACAGCGGCCCCACTGTGCCGCTGCTGGGATGCGTAAGATAAATATCCACCTGGTCGGCGTAATTTTTCCAAAGCTGGATATTTAGAGACGGCTCATAATCCCCCACGGACACTTCTATACGGTCTGTGCGCCCCACCTCTAACCGCCCGGATGTATGCAGCCCGTCCACCCCATTGTTGCCCATACCCACGCAGATACAATTTCTACCCAGATTGGCCACGCTGGTCAGATACGTTTCCAACAGGGTGTCGCCCAAGTGGGAGCCATAATTATTTCCAAAACTCAAGTTCAACGCCAATGGCATACCCATGGCGATGGACTGGCGAATCACATAGTCCACGCCCTGAATCAGCTCTGTGGTCCTGGGAAAAGAATCCTTCTTGGGATTGCCCAATTTCACCACAAGAAGCTGACTCTCCGGCGCCACGCCTCGATAGACCCCTTCCGAAGCCCGGCCGTTACCAGCCGCAATCCCCGCCACCGCGGTGCCGTGTCCACTGCCGTCCCTGCTGGGTACAATTTGGTAAGCCTCCTGCCGTGTGGGCGCCTCCAGCGCCTGGTTAATCTGCTGCGCATCAAATTCAGCCCCCAATGCGTAGCCCTGGGGCGAATTTCCCGAAACACTCTGGTCCCACAATTTAACAATCCGCGTAGTCCCGTCCTCATTGATGAAATCAGGATGATGGTAATCAATCCCCGAATCCACAATCCCCACCAGCACGCCCTGCCCGTTTAAGTTCCACGGCGAAATCTGCACCTGCGTAATGCAAGAAGCCGCCCTTGCCTGATTCACGGCAAAGAACAGCCTCTTCGGTTTTTCCACATATTCAATATACGGCTGGCTAATGAACGCATCCAGACGGTCCTGGGGCACTGTAACCACCGCGTATTCATTTAGAAGCGGCGCCACTGTAATTCCATCGGTTTCCAAGGCAGATATGTCCCCGGAATATTTTACAATCACATCCCACAGCCTGCCCTCTGGCTCGTAGCCCACATCCAGTTCCAAGGATTTCTCCCGCTCTTGGGGCGTTGCGTCCACCGCCAGATTTAGCAGATTGTCTGTTTTCTGATTTTCCAAAATTATCCACGCTCCCGTTTATTCTTCCCTTCAATATATGTATCCTATGTAAAAAAAATCCTGAATGGAAGATTTTTCGCCGCAGGGATTCCAATGGATTTTCCCATAATTTAAGAAAAGAGACGGACAAACGCCGTCTCATTGTAATATCTCCTGCAGTATTTTATTCACCGCCCCCGGGTCCGCCTTTCCTTTCATGGCTTTCATGGTCTGGCCCACCAGGAATCCAATGGCTTTTTTCTTACCGCCTTTGTAATCGGCCACAGACTGCGGGTTTGCCGCCACAATTTCCTCTATAACGCGGCGCAGTTCCCTTTCGTCGCTGACGGATTTCAATCCGTGTTCTTCCACATAAGCTTCGGGGTCAGCGTCTTCTGTGAAAATTTGCTCAAATACTTCTTTTGCCGCCTTGTTGTTAATAGTCCCCTCGTCCACCAACTGAATCAGCTTGGCCAGATTTTCCGGTGAGAAAGATATAGCTTCCGGCTCCTGGCTGTGCTCTTTCAAAAGCCGCAGTGTTTCTCCCATAAGCCAGTTAGATACTTTTTTTGGTTTCTGGCAGATGGCCGTGGTAGCCTCAAAGAGGTCCGCCAGTCTCTTGGAACTGGTTAGAATTTCCGCATCATACTGGGGAATGTCAAATTCCTGTTTGTAACGTTCTAATTTGTCCGTGCGCAGTTCCGGCTGACGGCTTCGTATTTCCTCCAGCCATTCGTCGCTGATGACGATGGGGACCAGATCCGGGTCCGGAAAATACCGGTAGTCCTGGGCATCCTCCTTGGAACGCATGGGATAAGACGCCTCTTTCGCGTCGTCCCATCTTCTGGTTTCCTGGGTGACGGTATGGCCATCCTCCAAAAGATCAATCTGGCGGTTTTTCTCGCCTTCGATGGCCCGGGCAATGGCTTTGAAGGAGTTCAGGTTTTTCATCTCCGTACGGGTGCCATAAACTTCGCTTCCCTTTTCCCGCACGGACAGGTTCACGTCCGCCCGCATGGAACCTTCCTGCAGCTTACAGTCGGAGGCTCCCAGATACTGGATAATCAGGCGAAGTTTATCCAGATAGGCAATCACTTCCTGAGCGCTGCGCATATCCGGCTCGGACACGATCTCAATCAGAGGCACGCCGCTTCTGTTGAAGTCCACCATGGAGCAGTCTTCCCACTCGTCGTGGATTAATTTTCCCGCGTCTTCTTCCATGTGGATTTCGTGGATGCCCACTTTCTTCTTGCCCTCTTCCATCTCAATCTCCACCCAGCCGTCGTGGCAGATGGGCAGGTAGAGCTGGGATATCTGGTAGTTCTGCGGATTGTCCGGGTAGAAGTAGTTCTTCCGGTCAAATTTGCATTTCTGGTGAATCTGGCAGTTGGTGGCCAGTCCCACCGCCATGGCGTATTCCACCACCTGCTTGTTCAACACTGGAAGAGAGCCTGGCATTCCCGTGCACACTGGACAGGTATGGGTATTGGGCTCACCTCCGAATTCGGTGGAACAGCCGCAAAATATTTTCGTCTTGGTGGCCAGCTCCACATGCACTTCCAGTCCGATGACTGTCTCGTATTCCTTAGCCATTTATTCTCCCCCTTTCTTGGTCTCCGGCATTTGCCACTGTCTAGTGGACTCCAGCGCGTAGCCAGCCCGGATAATGGTTTTCTCCTGGAAAGAGTTTCCGATGAGCTGTACGCCGATGGGCAAGTTCTGGCTATCCATGCCGAAGGGCACGCTCATAGCCGGAAGCCCCGCCAGATTTACAGATACTGTGTAAATGTCTCCCAGGTACATTTTCAGCGGATCTTTTAAGCTTTCCCCCAGTTTGGGCGCCGTAGCCGGAGCGGTGGGGCCTAAAATCACGTCGTATTTTTCGAAAGCCCGGTCAAATGCCTGCTTGATAAGCGCTTTCGTGCGCAGCGCTTTTAAGTAATAGGCATCGTAATAGCCGGAACTTAAAACGAAGGAACCTAACATAATGCGCCTCTTGACTTCTTCGCCAAAGCCCTCGGAACGAGTTTTCTTATACATATTGTGCAGGCCGCCATACTCTTCTGTGCGGTAACCATATTTCACCCCGTCGAACCGGGACAGATTGGAGCTTGCCTCAGCGGAAGCGATTACATAGTAAGCCGGAATGGCGTATTCCACCAAGCTTAAGTCGAATTCCTCCACCACAGCTCCCTGTTTCTCCAACTCTCTGGCTGCTTGTTCCACCACGGCCTGTACCTGTGGGTCCAGCCCTTCTCCTAGATAATCCCGAGGAATGCCCACGCGCAGTCCCTTTACATCTCTAGTGAGAGCCGCGGTGAAATCCGTCTCCTTCATTTTCACGCTGGTGCTGTCTTTGGGATCGTGAACGGCCAGAATCTCCAGCATAGCCGCGCAGTCCGCCACGTCTTTTGCCACCGGGCCGATCTGATCCAGGGAAGAGCCGTAGGCGATAAGGCCGTAACGGGATACGGCGCCGTAGGTGGGCTTCATGCCCGTCACACCACAAAAGGAACTGGGCTGGCGGATGGAACCGCCGGTGTCGGAACCCAGGGCGCAGATACACTCTTTCGCCGCCACTGCCGCGCAGGAACCGCCTGAGGAACCGCCGGGCGCATGTTCCGGGTTCCATGGATTTTTCGTAACTTTATAAAAAGAAGTTTCTGTGGTGCTGCCCATGGCAAACTCATCCATATTGGTCTTGCCCAGAACCACCGCCCCGGCGCGCTCCATCGCTTCTGCCGCCGTGGCTGTGTATGTGGGCACAAAATTTTCTAAAATCCGGGAACTACAGGTGGTCCGAATTCCCTTGGTGCATATATTATCTTTTATGGCCACTGGCACACCCGCCAGAGGCCCGTTTAATTCTCCTGATTCTATGCGCTTTTGCACCTGCCTTGCCTGCTCCATGGCTTTTTCCTCTTCCACGGTCACATAGCAGCCGTAGGCGCTTTCTTTGGAAGCAATCTGCTTTAGCACAGCCTCGGTCGCTTCCATGGCTGTCAGTTCCTTCCCTCTGATTTTCTCACTCAGCCGGATGGCTGTCAGGTTCAGTATGTCCATGATTTCCTCCTCCTGACGCACTTGCTGCGTCATCCAGGGAGATTTGGAAGTTTACTATGCAGGTTTACTTCCAAACTTTACCTCCGTATTGCCTCGATACTCGTACATCGTTTATTATAGCAGATATTTCTTTCTTGAAAACCCAAAAGTTTCCGAACTTTAGCTCATTTTTTTCAGGAATGCGCAGTATCCTTTATACGCCTCGTATACATCCGCTTTGCTGGACGCTTCCCATGGCGCGTGCATGTTCAGAACCGCCACACCGCTGTCGATGACCTCCATGCCGTAGTTGCCCATGATGTAGGCGATGGTTCCGCCGCCGCCGACATCCACTTTCCCCAATTCCGCAAACTGATAGGCCACGCCTGCCTCGTCCATCACCCGACGGATTCTGGCCAGGTATTCCGCGCTGGCGTCGTTGGAACCGCTTTTGCCACGGCTTCCTGTGAATTTATTGTACACCAGACCGCTACCAAGAAACGCCGCGCTTCTCTTTTCAAAAGCTTCTGCGTAAAGGGGATCGTAGGCGGCGCTTACGTCTGAGGAGAGCATCTTGGAGTTTTGCAGCGCCCGCCTTACTTTCAACTCGGATTCGCCGCCTGTGAGGGCCATAAGCTCCGCCACTGTATTTTCAAAGAAACGGGAGTGCATGCCGGTGGCGCCTACGCTGCCAATCTCCTCTTTGTCCACCAGAAGACAGCAGGATGTCCGCTCTGGCTCATTTACGTCCAGCATGGCGAACAGAGACGTGAACGCGCACACCCGGTCGTCCTGCCCATAGGCCAGAATCATGCTGCGGTCCAGACCGCACTCCCGCGCTTTCCCCGCCGGAACGATTTCCAATTCCGCCGATGTGAAATCCTCTTCTTCCATATGATAATATTCCTTCAGCAAACGCAAGACGTTTGCCTTCACGGCCTCTTTTTCCTTTTCATCCAGCGATTCGTCCTGCCCAATGGGACGGCTGCCAAAGAGCAGGTCCAGCTTCTCCCCTTCAATGACCTTGCTGGCCTTTTTCTCCAACTGCTGCCCCGCCAGGTGGACGAGCAAATCCGTGACGACGAAAACCGGGTCGTCTTCCTTCTCGCCGATGCAGATTTCCTGGACTGTGCCGTCCTTTCGCGCCACCACCCCATGAATGGCCAGGGGCAGCGTTACCCACTGGTATTTCTTAATGCCGCCGTAGTAATGGGTATCCAAGTACGCCATGCTTTCGTCTTCGTACAGAGGATTTTGCTTCACGTCGATACGCGGCGAGTCGATGTGCGCGCCCAGAATGTTCATGCCTTCCTGAAGCGGCCTTTTGCCTAACTGAAACATAGCAATCATTTTGCCCATGCATACGGCGTAAACCTTGTCGCCTGGCTTCAGCGTCTGCTGGCTCTTGCGCAACTTATCCAGATTCTGGTAACCCCGCCCTTCTATCCGCTCCACGGTTAAGCGTATGCATTCTCGTTCCGTTTTGCCTTTGTCCAGGCAGTTTCGGTAGTCGGCGTTGATGGCTTCCAGTTTCTCCAGTTCTTGTTGACTGTACGATGTCCATATATTCTTTCTCTCCATGTGGGATTTACCTCCTATATTTAAACGTCCCTAAAAGGGAATGCGCTATTTTTGTTCAAAACTAAATATAACACCTTTTGAATGCCTTTGCAAAGAAATAAAGCCATGCATTTTCAAAAATAGTTCTTAACGAACAATTTTTTCTAATGTATATAATTTCCCCTTGACAGCCGGGTTAATATATGTTTAAATACACATATGAACAATCATTCATATAACAATGAAGGAGGTTGAAGTTATGCGAATAAATTCTTTGCCTTTTGAGCATAAACATGACGATGTAGGACTTGGCTCACATGCGTCAAAAAAGTCCTCGCACAAAAATAAAAAATCATCTAGACAGCATGACCATGTACACGGCGACAACTGTGATTGCGGACATGAACATCACGAACACCAACACGAGCATGATAATGACTGCGGCTATGGACACGATCATCATCACCACCAACACTCTGACGACTGCGGCTGCGGACACGATCATCACCACCACGAACACTCTGATGACTGCGGCTGTGGACACGATCATCACCACCAACACTCTGACGGCTGCGACTGTGGACATGAACATCACCACCATGAATACTCTGACGACTGCGGCTGCGGACATGAACATCACCACCATGAACACTCTGACGACTGCGGCTGCGGACACGATCATCATCACCACCATGAACACTCTGACGGCTGCGGCTGTGGACATGAACATCATCACCACGAACACTCTGACGGCTGCGGCTGTGGACACGATCATCATCACCACCACGAACACTCTGACGGCTGCGGCTGTGGACATGAACATCATCACCACGAACACTCTGACAACTGCGATTGCGGGCACGATCATCACGAACACGAGTCCCACCGCACCCACACCCATGTGGTGGTGGAACACCGCCAGACCCCTGGCCATCCCGCCGACTGTGACTGTGATCTGTGCAATCCCCACATGGAATATTGCGACGTATGTGGCAAAAGCCTGGCCAACTGCACCTGCGAGATGCCGGACCAGGATATGGAGAAACGGGTCTACATCCTGGAGAACTTAGGGTGTGCCAACTGCGCCGCCAAGATGGAGAAGAAGATCAAAGAGCTTCCAGGCGTAAAATACGCAACCATCACCTACGCCACCAAACAGCTGCGGCTTTCCGCCGAAGACCATCAGGCGCTCTTGCCGAAAATCCAAGACATCTGCACTTCCATCGAATCGGAAGTGAAAGTTGTCCCCAGAAGCGGCCCACTCCCCGGCGCATTTAAGACAAAGACCTACATCCTGGAAAACTTAGGATGCGCCAACTGCGCCGCCAAGATGGAAAAGAGAATCAGCGAACTGGAAGGCATCACCAACGCCACCATAACATTTGCCACCAAACAGTTGCGCGTCACCGCCAAAAGCCCTGACCGCCACCTTCCGGAAATCCGCGAAATCTGTACATCCATTGAGTCCGAAGTTGTGGTGAAAGAAAAAGACACCCGTCCCCGAAGCAAGGACACCCTTCCAGTTGAGACATCCCGGACCTCCACCAAGAAACCCACATCCAAGGAAAAAAAGGAACTGTGGACCATCCTCCTAGGCGTTGTTCTGTTTGTAACCGGCGAAGTTCTGGAACATATGGGGTATAGAGAAGTAACCCTTCCCATATTCATTGTGGGATACATTATTTTGGGCGGCAAAGTGGTTTTGACCGCTCTGCGAAACATCCCCAAGGGGCAGATTTTCGATGAAAATTTCTTGATGAGCATTGCCACGCTAGGCGCTTTCGTCATTCAGGAATACCCGGAAGCCGTGGGCGTTATGCTCTTCTACCGCGTTGGCGAATACTTCGAACACCGCGCCGTGGAAAAAAGCCGCGGCCAGATTATGGATGCCGTAGATATGCGCCCGGAAACCGTTAATCTGTTAATTGGCGACGAAGTGCAGGTCATCGGCGCGGAAGAAGCCCAGGTGGGCGACATCCTTTTGATTCGCCCTGGCGACCGGATTCCTTTAGACGGCGTGGCGCTGGATGGAGAAAGCCGCATCGATACATCCCCGATAACCGGAGAGCCTGTGCCGATAAAAGTGCAGGCAGGGGACGAAGTGACTTCCGGCTGCGTAAATACTTCCGGCCAACTGAAAATCCGTGTGGAAAAAGTTCTGGACGAATCCATGGTGACACGTATCCTGGATTCCGTAGAAAACGCCGCCGCCAGCAAGCCGAAAATCGACCGGTTTATCACAAAATTTGCCCGTATTTACACCCCTTGCGTGGTATTTTTAGCATTAGCCACCGCCATCCTGCCATCCCTGTTCACAGGCAACTGGGACTACTGGGTATACACAGCGCTCACATTCCTCGTCATGAGTTGCCCCTGCGCCCTGGTGTTAAGCGTGCCTCTGGCGTTCTTCTCTGGAATTGGCGCCGGCTCCAAGAAGGGCATCCTATTCAAAGGCGGCGTTTCTCTGGAAGCCATGTCCCATATCAACGCGGTAGTCATGGATAAGACAGGAACCATCACAGAGGGAAATTTTGTATTGCAGCAGATTGTACCCGTGGGAGAATTTACGCCCGACGAATTACTGCGGATGGCCGCAAGCTGCGAACAGATCTCCACCCACCCCATCGCAAACAGCATCGTGGCTGCGGCGCAGGAGAAAGGACTTACTTTGGAAAAACCCCATTCCTTGGAGGAAATCCCGGGCCACGGCATACGGGCAGAGTTGGCAAATGGCTCCGTCCTCTGCGGCAACAAAAAACTGATGGACAAATACCGCATTAAAATGAAAACCGACAAAAACAACACCTTCGGCGCGGAAGTGTTCCTGGCCATAAACGGCAAATTCGCTGGATACTTTATCATCGCCGACACCCTGAAAAAAGATGCAAAATCCGCCATAGGCCGCCTGAAATCCTTAGGAATCACCACAGCCATGCTCACCGGGGACTCCCAGGACAGCGCCCAGGCCGTGGCCACAGAAACAGGCATCGACGAAGTGCACGCCAAGCTTTTGCCCCAGGATAAATTATCCGAATTAAACAATATCCGCAATAAATACGGCAGCGTCATGTTCGTGGGAGACGGTATCAACGACGCGCCCGTGTTGGCCGGAGCGGATGTGGGAGCCGCCATGGGAAGCGGAGCGGATGCCGCCATCGAAGCCGCCGACGCCGTATTCATGACATCCAGCGTGGACGCAATTCCCCAATCCATCCTCATTGCTCGTTCCGCCTCCCAAATTGCATGGCAAAACGTGGTGTTTGCTCTCATCATAAAAGTCGCAGTCATGCTTTTAGGACTTTTGGGATTTGCTAATATGTGGCTGGCAGTATTTGCCGACACAGGCGTGGCTATGCTGTGCGTGTTAAACTCCATACGAATCCTTTATCGAAAATAATTATAAGACGAGCCAGCCGTGTTTCTTCCACGGCTGGCTCTTTTCTACAGCCCCACGAGTGCAAAGTAGAGGAAATAGAAGCGTTCGCGCGGTTGTAGCGGATTAAGAAATGATAACATTGTAAACCAAAAGTAAATATGGTAGAATAAAAAGGCTCATCCACAGATGGAAGAATGCTTTTGCATGCAGTTACGACAGATATTACAATTCAAAGGAGAAAAAACATGGAACAATTAAAAAAACTCATCCAACAGAACACCGAATGTCTCTTGACATTGGCAGGCGTTATTTTGTACGAGCTGCTAGGTTCTGTCACACATACGCTAGGGATTGGATGGGCAGCGACTTTGTTTGGCGTTGCACTGACAGCCGTAGGCGTTGTCCTGACGCTGATATCAGGGAAAGACCTGAAAATGAAGGGCATTGCGCTGGCCATCCATATAGTTCTGTGGATTTTGAAAGGTCTAATCGGATTCGTGGCAGGCGTCATCATTGTCATATACATCATTAACCAGATCGGCCAACCGAAAGAGATTGAAATCAGGAATGTGGAAGATCTCCCAAACGTTCTTTGCAGAGGCGATCGCGTCTATCGCCGGGACTCGCTTGCTGCCGGCTGTGCTTTATATACAAATCAAATGAATCCTGCTGATAGCGTCTTAATTCACGCTGTCTTTCAATATGATAGCTTCACAAATACTGTCAGCACAGACGCAGGGACTTTCAGCCTTACATAAAAAGAGACGCCACCTCGCAAATCGCGTGGCAGAACGCAGCATTCGCCCACACGAAAGTGGTTATGCTGCGCGTGTTAAATTCCATACGAATTTTTTATCGAACATAATCACAAGATGAGCCAGTCGCATGAATTCTACGACCGGCTCATTTCGCATAACATCTTTTTCTTATTCTCTGAATAAAACAGACCTTATTAACAACATATTTGCACAATAAAAAACAGCCAAGCCGGACGGTATCCCCAAACTTGACCATTTTCTGACTGGCTGTCTATCCACCACAATTTCCCCGGCCACATCCATGGCCATAACCATGCCGCCCGCCGCACCCTGCATCATCGTCCGAACGTATTTCGCTCCCGTTATCCGTTGACAGACTATCAATTAAATCACGAATTTCCCTCATTGTCATGCCCTGTACCGTCTCTGGAGAAATATTGGGATCCAGGGTCTGAATCTCTAGATAAGCTCTGTACTTCCCATAAGAAAGCCCCAGTTCATGGGCCGCCGCAACTTCCTCTGCATTCGCGAAATAACAATGAGCGTTCTTATGTTTCGCCGTACACGCCTCCACGTCCGAAAGTATCTTAGAGGACTGGATTTCATCCGGCCCTGTGACTGTGATTGTCATGACTTCATTGTTGGACAGCAAAACCACAACACTCTTATCGACCAATATCCGCTCTATCGCATCCGCGTAATTCATAAATTTCACATCAAGCGCAGCAGCCAGCGCCCGCCCATCGTCATTGTAGCCATCCACAGAAATCACCCGGTCAAACCGGTTGATGCTTAATTCCAGGGATGGATTAATATCTATGCTAATTTCCGCCGTTGGCGTAAAATAAAGCCACCGCCTTCCAACCAGCATACACAGTAAACACGCGCACACAGCGGCGCAAATACGATAGCGGCGTTTCGACGATTTAACTCTTGTATATCCCTGCGTCTTTTTCTCAACAAAAACCTTGGCGTTGTCCTTTAACTCTTCTTCCGCCTGTACCTGATTGAAAATCTCCTTTAGCTTACCATTCAAACCCATCACCTCCCAGCCTTTCCCGAAGCATTCGCTTGGAACGAGTCAGGAGTGTATAAATCGTATTTACGTTCTTACCCAGAATGCGGCTAATCTGTGGAGCTGTATAGTCCTCAAAATAATGCAGATAAACCACATCTCTGTATTTCTGCGGAAGTGAGAGCACCGCCTCCAAAACCTCTCGATGATCTGGAGACAGTTGCGCCGGCTGCTCCATAATTTCATCCATGGACACCGTGCGGCTGCGAAAAAAATTCTTGAGCAAATCTTTGCAAGCGTTGATTGTAACCCGGATAAACCACGCCTTCTCATGTTCCTCGCTTTCAAATGAAACAGAGCTAAGGACATACTTCAAAAACACCGTTTGAAATATGTCCTCGGTATCCGCATAATTTTTCAAATATATCATGCAGAGCCGTCGAATGGTATTTGCATGCCGTTCGATGGCCCCGTTCACCTCTTGCTCACTCCGCATAGCGCTTTTCCTTGTTATCTGTTGCACCCACCTCTATATCCGCAGCCTCTTCCTCTTCCATGCCCGTATCCCTGATAATTATCGCAAACGCCGTCGCTGTTCACATCCACATAATTCTGGCCGCAGTCATTTTGTGGCAGGCAATTTCCGTGATTTCTATCGCAGTTGTCACAAACGCCATCGTAATCCTCGTCTACAAAATTGCAGATGGCTCTAAAATTACCGCAAACGCCGCCGCTTGCATTGGCAAAATTCTGCCCATACCCCCGGCCGCATCCCCTGCCTGCCGCAAATGCGCTTGTCACTCCCACTGATAATACCATTGCCGCTGTTACAATACCCACAATCGCTCTTTTCATGATCATTCCTCCGTTATTTATGATACCCATTTCTCATTTCATATCTAATACGATTGCCGAGGAATAATCCATTCAAATTTTTAAATATTTTTTTCCTTTTTCCATCTTCGCTGGCGCGCCGCCTCATACATAAGGATTCCCGCCGCCATAGCCGCGTTCAGAGACTCTGCGCCGCCTTCCATGGGAATGCGCACCGATTTATCCGCCAGGGCCAGCAGCTCCCCTGAAAGCCCGTTTCCCTCATTTCCAATTAATATGGCCGCCTTATCCGTATAGTCCGCCTGATCGTAATCACACGCCCCGGCCAAATCCGCCGCATAGATGGCATATCCATCCCGCTTCAGTTTCTCCAATGTTTCCGCCAGATTATCCGCATAACAAAAAGGCATCCGGTAAATGGACCCCATAGTGGAGCGCACGGTCTTAGGACTGAACAAATCCGCGCACTGCCGGCTCAACAAAATCCCGGACACGCCGGCCCCTTCCGCTGTGCGAAGAATCGTCCCCACGTTTCCGGGGTCCTGTAAATCCTCTAGAACCACCATCAGCGGCTTTTCGCCACAAAGGGTCTCCTCCAGCGTATATTCTGGCTGCGCCACTATGGCCAGAATGCCCTGGGGCGTTTTCGCATCACTCATCCGCTGAAATACAGGATCGGAAACAATTTCCAAGATCCCTTTTTCGGCATACGTTTCTTTGTGCTGCGGGGACATATTTTCATAAAATTCCTCCGTCACATACACAGCTTTCATCCATGCGTCCGGCATTTCCCGGCACATCTTCCAGCCCTCGACTACGAAAAGCCCTTGTTTCTTCCGTGCTTTGGATTTCTGCAGAAGCTGAACCACGTTCTTCACCTGGGCATTGGAAACGCTAGTAATCATCGGCCACCCTCCCCTCCCAGCAAACGGTCCAAGCTCTCATTGTCCCCCATCACCACCAGGAACTGATGTCCTTCCAGCCTTTGATTGGGATCTATATTCATGGAAACTTCTTCCCCGTCTTTCACCGCAATCACGTTCAGCTTATACTTTCCCCGCACATCCAGGGAATTCAGAGAATGACCCACCCAGCGCGACGGCACGCGAATCTCCGTCAGCCGGTATTCATCGGACAGTTCCAGAAAATCCACCATCCCCCCGGCCACCAGGTTCTGCGCCACCCGAACGCCCATATCCCGCTCCGGGAAAACCACCTCATCGGCTCCCACTTTCCGCAAAATCGTTGCATGAAGGGCAGTCACGGCCTTGGCCACTACTTTGGGAATCCTACATTCTTTCGCATATAAGGTGGCCATGATGCTGGCGTTCATGTCTTGGGTAAATGCCACCACCGCCACGTCAAACTGAGAAATGTCCAGGGATTCCAGCGTCCCTGTATCCGTCACATCCGCTTTCACTGCATAGGTGACTTTGGAAGAAATGGACTGAGTCGGGTCGCTGCCTTTGTCCACCACCATTACTTCATAGCCGGAATCCGCCAGCGTTTCCGCCACACTGTAGCCAAAAGAACCAAGCCCAAACACCACATACGATTTCTTTTTCATATTTGCCCTCTTATCCAATCAAAATATTTTCTTCCGCCAGATGCACATTCTGGTTCACATCTTTGGCACGCATAACGATGGCCGTGGCCAGTGTGATCGGGCCAATACGCCCCAGATACATATTTAATATAATAATAATCTTCCCAACCCAGGGCAAATCCCCGGTAATCCCTCTGCTTAATCCCGCTGTCCCCAGCGCGGACGTAGTTTCAAACAGGATGTCGATAAAGGACGCGTCCATGGCCAGAGACAAAGCCGTAGCGCTTACCAGCAATACCGCTGTCCCCAGCGCCACTACCACAATGGCCGTACGAATGTCCTGATCCCGCATTTTTCTGCGAAAGACTTCCGTATCGTTTTTTCCTTTCAGGTAGGCCCCCACTGTGAGAATCAGAATCGCCAGAGTGGTGGTCTTAATCCCACCCGCCGTCCCCATAGGCGAACCCCCTGTGAACATCAAAAACAGAGTCAAAACCGTAGACGCGTCGCTGAAACCGTCTTGGCCAATGGAAAAGAATCCGGCCGTTCGGGTGGTCACCGACTGGAACATAGAAGCCAGGAACTTATTGCCCAGGGACAGAGTTCCCAAAGTGGAAGGATTTCCATATTCAAATAAGAAGTATAAGGCTGCCCCGCCCAGAATCAGTACCGCTGTGGCCGTAATAGCCAATTTAGAATGCAGATTTAATTTGCCCCACCCAAGGCGTTTTCTGGCAACCCGGTATAGGTCCCACCAGACCAGGAAACCCAGCCCGCCGGATACAATCAGAGCCATGGTGGTCACATTCAACAGAGGATTTCCCACATAGGGAGCCAGGCTGTCCTCCCCCAGAATGTCAATCCCCGCGTTGCAGAAAGCGGACACAGACGTAAATACCGACTGCAGAAGACCTTTTCTCCAGCCAAATTCCGGGACGAACACGAAGGAATAGCAGACGGCGCCCAGCAGTTCCGCCCCCAGCGTGCAGGCCACGATCTTGCGGACCACACCCGCCATGCCGGAAAGTGTGTTTAGATTATACGTTTCCTGTATCATCCGTCTGCCTTTTAAACCAATATGTCCGCCTGCCAACAGGACAATGAACATGGACACCGCTATAATGCCCAAACCGCCCAACTGAATCAGCAGCAGAATCACCGCCTTACCCAGAGCCGACCAATGGACTGCAGTGGTGACCGTTACAAGCCCCGTCACGCAGACGGAAGTGGCCGATGTGAACAACGCGTCGATAAAATGGGTCTGTTCCCCTGGAGCCGCGCACATTGGAAGCCACAAGATTAAACCGCCCAGAAGAATTACCCCCGCAAACCCAAGGGCAATAATCTGCGCGGTGCTTAATTTTTGATAGTCCATATCTATTTTTTACTATAATTATGAGAAATAGAATTGCACACTTCAAACTGGTATTCGGATAACTGTTTTTTCATGGAAAGAGCTTCGTTGATGTCGAAATCCACATATTTGCCATGTTTATAGCCCACTACCCGCTGGGTTTTGCCCTCCAGCAGCAGATCCACTGCTTTTGCTCCCATAATGGATGCGTACACCCGGTCTTTGCATGTGGGGCTTCCTCCCCGCTGCATGTGGCCCAGTATGGTAGCTCTTGTCTCAACGCCTGTGGCGGCCTCTATCCTCTTGGCCATCGCCTCAGAATGCCCAATTCCTTCTGCATTGATAATGATATGGTGTCGCTTTCCCTTCTTGCGGTTGTCAATGATGCTGTTAATCAGTTTCTGTTCATCGTAATCGTATTTTTCCGGAATCAGCACGTCTTCCGCTCCGTTGGCAATTCCGCACCATAACGCAATGTACCCTGCATTTCTCCCCATAACCTCAATAATGCTGCACCGTTCATGGGATGTGGATGTATCTCTTACCTTGTCAATGGCTTCCATGGCTGTGTTCACAGCTGTGTCAAATCCGATGGTATATTCCGTGCAGGCAATGTCCAGATCAATGGTCCCGGGAATGCCGATGGTGTTAATCCCCAGATTTGCCAGCTTCTGCGCACCGGCAAAGGAACCGTCCCCGCCGATTACAACCAGCCCTTCGATGCCATGTTTCTTGCAGACTTCCGCGCCCCGTCTCTGGCCTTCCTCCGTACGAAATTCCGCACACCGGGCCGTGTAAAGTATGGTTCCTCCCCGCTCTATGGTATCCGATACATCCTGAGCTTCCATATCTACAATTTCTTCGTTGAGCAACCCATTGTATCCTTTGTAAATTCCTTTTACTTTCAGTCCATTACTTAAGCCTCTGCGGACAACCGCGCGGATAGCGGCATTCATCCCCGGGGCGTCCCCTCCACTTGTCAATACACCAATCACACTAATCTTTTTATCCACTGCAGACATCGTAACCTCCTTGTGCATTCCTGTTCCTTCCAAAATCGCTTATTGCCTAAATTCTAATGCATTTTCAGTGTAAATGCAAGTGGTATAGAACATTATTCAATACATATTCCCTGAAAGGCTTCATTTATAAGAGCATCGAAAAACTCCCATTATTTCAGTGGGAGTATTCACGCCGTTTCTTCACCCGTTCTTGAAATCCTTCACCAGACTCAAATTCCAAACGGACATTTGCCTGTATCACAATATAACGCTGGCCTGTACTTTTTTCGTTTGTAAATCTCCTTGCGTTTTTCTCTATTGTAACACTTCTATGAGTAAAAGCCCGATTCCTTTAATAAATCTGCATTCCCTACCTTTTTAAATAAGATTTTATTTTTCTCTTTATGCGGAAAAACCCTCCTATCCATCGACTTGGTTTTATGGCGGCGTCAACGACCATTTTACAAGAATCCGGGTTCTCATAACCCACATATTTTTCTTTAAAATCATAAATCCTGTCCCTGCATTTTTCCATCTCATCATCAAGATTATGAATTGTGTAAACAACCTCATCCGTATCAAAAGCGATTGGTCCTGGCGCTTCTCTCTCAATATCCACATAGATGCCCCGTAAGCGGTCCCGATAATCTTCCAAATCATATATATAAAAGAGCATTGGCTTATCAAGAAGGATATAGTCAAACATTACCGACGAATAATCTGTAATGACCATATCCGCTATCTGATACAAATTCTCTATGCTTCTGTACGGCTGCAAGTCAAATGTGAACTCGTTATCTATTGCCATATTTTCACTTACTGGTGAAAAATAATGCAGCCTTATCAGCAGAATATATTCGTCCGCTAACTCTTTTTTCATTTTCTCCAAATCAAGTTGTAGATCAAAATTCCCCCTCACACGCCAGGTTGGCGCATAAAGAATGATTTTTTTATCAAGAGGCAGTCCCAACCTTCTTTTGATGGACAGAGCCTGATTCTCATCTCTGTTGAATAAAATATCCGTTCTGGGATAACCTGTTTTTAAGATTTCTTTTTTATATCCAAAACAGTCATGGGCTTTGGATTCCATAAATTTCCCCTGCACAACCAGATAATCCCACCGGGAGTTTTTCTCAATATATTTCTTTCTGCTGTTTTCATTGGGAAGTTCCTCTGTAACATCCAGACCGAAAGTCTTTAACGGGGTGCCATGCATCGTCTGTATTTCAATCTGTCCCTCGCGCTTCACGTACTCGTTTGGGAAGTTCACGTTATTGATAAGATACTTTGCCTTCGCCAGGTAACGGTAATATTCCTGCGAATGCCGGCGCACTCTTATTCCATTGCCTTTGATCGGAATTCTTTCATCATTCAGAGACCATACGCATTTATATTCTGGATAATTTTTATCAATATATTCATACAAATGCCGTGGATTGCAGCTATATTTGGCGCCCCACATAGATTCAAAAACAATGCATTTAGGGTCTATTTTCTCCTCTCTGTACTTTGGATAATTCGCAGCTATTAAAGCTTTGCGTTTCTGCCAGCTATCCTCCGATTTTCTCCATACGCTCTTTGACATAAGCCGCATAGAGCCGTCATTTCCTCTGTATAAACTGATTTTTAATGTAGGAAGGTTTATGCTTATTTTACAAAATTTATTGCTGTAAATATAATCACAGGTCTCCTGTCCACTGCTATCTGTATAACATATGCACAGGTCCCGCCAACTGGAATAGAGATTTCTGGTGACATTGCGATTATCAAAACAAACTGAAAATTCACATTCGATTTTACCACACACTTCCACGCATTTTGCCTTTCCTAAAACAGTCCTCTCACCAGAAATGTTATCATCTACATACAAATAAGTCTGTAAGAAAGTATCCGCCATCAAATTTTTGTTTGAGGTCTTAGTCTTTATTCGAATGGTTTTGGCTGATTGAGCCATATTCTCAAGGCAAGTCACGTGCCCCCTTACGACAAAACGCACTTCATAATTCTGATTTGTTTTAAATATAACAGCCGGGTCACTGTTATCATTTATCATAATGTTCTTTTGCCGATAAAAAAGCTCCGACCTCTTGTCTTTCCCATTTCCAATCCATAGATGGTAGGTAACATCCTTTGCAAACCAATTAACATACGCGTAATAACTTTTTTTGTCATCCGTCTTAAATAACAGTTCATCTCCCTGCTCCGATTCTGCAAATAGTTTTTCCGCTTCGTGTTCAAGCGCAACCCATATTCTTTTATTATCCGCTGTGAGCTGACCTGCAAAATCGTTCTTA
>CAJURH010000016.1:0-30202 GCA_910588775.1 uncultured Lachnospiraceae bacterium | reverse complement strand
ATTTCATTTACTTTATCATACTGAATCTGCATGTATTTATCATCGAATAGAACCGCATTGCCCGCCATAGTTTTGTACATGCCAGACAAACGAAGTTTACCTTTTGATAATTTATTTTCGTATGTTATAAGAATTCGATTATATCCTTTGTTCTTATCATCTATTTTTAGCTTCTCCAAATCCAGGGTAATTTGGAAAGATGCTCCATTGTAATTATAATTATATCCTGTATTAGCCACTGCATCAAACACCGCTCCAAATGTCTCTGTGACAGATTCGTCCCTGACTGGCAACACATCCAACGGCGTTAGGCATCCTGTCCATTCATTTTCCAGATAAACCGATATCTTTTTCTCTGAAGGATCGGTTATATTTACTCTTCTATTATAAATATAGCCTGTTATTATGTACTTTCCTGATTTTACTTTAATGGACGTAATGCCTTTCTTCGGCTCATAACCGGAAAGCTCATCTGTTATATCAGCGCTTTTAACTGGAAACAGATTATCTGGCAGCGTTACAACAAACCTATCTGTTTTTTCTTCTATTTTTGCATTGTAATAATCTTTATCCTGATACTGTAGCAGTTCAATTAGTTTTTCAATATTGTATTCCCTCACGTATGTATATTTCTGCCGGGCAATTATGGGCAACATGTCAAAAACACAGTCCTCAATCGCCTCCTGGATGTATGCGTTAATCACTTCAAGCATCTGTCTGCCGGCAGCTTCTGGAATGGATTTGCATTTATTGACAAATATCATAAGGTCAATCTCTAGCGTTTTCTTTTGTTTGAACAGACAATGTCGCCGCTCAATATTATTCTCAGAGAAAAAAGCATCCAACATTTTCAGTATTTTAATTCTGTCCTGCAAATTGGTCAGATTATCCGTACACTGTGTAATCGACTTCGTGGCGCCGTCGCGCACCCGCCAAAAATAATAGGAACTCTCAACAACGGAAACACGGTTTGCCTTATAATGCATCGGAATGGTTACCGGAATATCTTCATATAAAATATTTTCAGGAAATGAAAAATGATTTTTTTCATAAAAAGACCTTAAAATTAATTTATTCCAGGAAACAGTATCATAGATAAGGTTGGGATTCTCCATAATATGCGTTTGAAGATCGATATCTTTAAAAACTCTCTTATGAAGACCGGAAGCCCAGGTTTTTTTTGAATTAAATCTTAAAACATTGCAGATTGTAAGTTCGCTTTGATCTCTCTGCGCATACGCAAACATCTTTTCATACAAATCCAACGACACAACATCATCGGAATCCATAAATGCTATGTACTTGCCATTGGCTCTTTTCACCCCATAATTTCTGGCGCATCCAAGGCCACCATTTTCCTTATAATAGTATAAGAAATTGCTATATTTTCTTGCGTAAGCCTCCGCAATGCGGCCACTTAAATCCGTCGATCCATCATTTACTATGATTACTTCTATATTTTTCTTCGTCTGATCCCGTAACGACTGCAGACACTCCTCCAGATATTCTTCAACATTATATACAGGAACAATGACGCTAATATCTATATTTTTAACTTTCTTTTCCATCGCTTGTACCTCTTAAATTCTTTGTCAACAGGATCTCCTGCATGAACGGCCAAAATGCTTCTGGAGAAATATTACCTGACGATTGAATGACCGCAGGCAGACACTGGCACCTTTCTGTAATAACGGAAGGATTCTCTACCTTGCCCACAAGAAAAACCTCTTGCTCTAATTGCAGCTTTTTTATTTCCTGCTCAATTTTCTCTATCATAGGACATTCACCCAGAATATATAGACATGTATCTGGATATTCCCGATGGACCTCAGCAAAAGAATAAAGCAACGCTAAAAGAACGCCTATTCTTCCTTCTGTTTCCGTAAATGCAAAATTCACCATATCTGTTGATGGCACAGGTATCAGCCGGTCTTCAAACAGACTGGGGCAGCATTCCTGTCCACTCTGAACAAAAAATTGCCCGCCTATAAGATCCACCATCTCCAACACTAATTCTCCGTTATCCAAATTCTCTCTTGCACCCATAAGAGTCCTCCTTTTCAAATTCTCGTAAAACCATTATATCAATACTTTAGTATTGTGTAAATACGCTTTGAATACATATTTTGCATATCTACTTATGGATGCCAGTTACTCTCCAAGTATCAATCGCAGCATTATACGACATTTTTGGGCCAGCGAAAAAAATATGTACTGTATCTTAGAAAAGAACGCATACTGCCTGCCCAAAATGCAAAAGACACGTACAAATAATATATCCATAACAATACTATAGTATTTTGTAAATGTATTTTCGATTAAGTAATTCTAGTTCAAATCAAAAATGTCATTGTTCAATCCATAAGCAAAATTTCAGATTTTTTTCCGTAAGCACGGATTTTCTCCTGGAATTAGACACAAGAATATATTATTATAGAAGTGACGGGGCTATCCCAGACACATTTAGCCCACATACAACAAATCATTAAAGATATACTAGAAATCAAGGATTAGGCAGATAACATTTTATTGTTTATCTACCATACTTTCTTCTAATATAGAAATAGCATATTGGTATCCGTCCATAAACGCTTCTTGTCTCATATTTTCAACTTTTTTTATCATATATTGCAAAATTTCTTCATTACCGCTATTTAATAACATATCTGTAAACTCTTCTAATACAGCCTGATAAGCTTCATCTTCTTTTTTCATATAACCTCCTGGAAAAAGGGGCGCCAACTGTGCTGGAAATTTGATGCCCCGTCAGACTGTCGCAAAGTTATCAGACTTTAAAGGCATTCTTAGCGTAATTTTACACTAAGTTCTTTCGTTATACGACAAAATATCAATACACAAAAGAAATTTCCACCAAAGGAATCCGCCCAGAGCAGAATAGGGCTTGCGCAATTACAGCCCTCTTTGTATAATGAAATATATCGTCTATGCGAAAAGGCAAGACATATAAGGAGGAATTGCATGAACTACGGAAAAAAATCAACGCTTGAAAAACGCAAAGCCCTCACTTCCCGCTCTTCTATGGTAGGAACGCGGGCCAACGTGTCTTTTATCCGGATTCTATTTTTATCACTGATCACTTTGTGCGTCATGGGCCTATGCATGGGTATCGGCTCTTTTAAGGGCATCATTGACAATGCCCCTAAAGTATCGGAAGTAAATATCACCCCTCTGGGGGCCGCCACATTTATCTACGACGAGGAGGGCAACAAGCTTCAGAAGCTCACTGCGCCCAACTCCAACCGAATGCCGGTGGCCATGGACCAGATACCGGAAGACATGCAGCACGCAGTGGTGGCCATTGAGGACGAGCGTTTTTATGAACACAACGGCATCGACGTGCGGGGCATTCTCCGGGCGGCTGTCCGGGGCATCACCAGCATGGATTTTTCCGAGGGCGCCAGCACCATCACCCAGCAGCTTCTGAAGAACAACGTATTCACCAACTGGACCCAGGAATCCAGCCAGATCGAGAAATTCAAACGTAAATTCCAGGAACAGTACCTGGCTATCCAAGTGGAAAAGGAAATAAATGACAAGGACGTAATCCTGGAAAATTACCTGAACACCATTAACTTAGGCGCCGGCGCCTACGGCGTGCAGGCCGCTTCCCAGCGGTATTTCGGAAAGGACGTGTGGGACCTGAATCTCTCGGAGTGCGCCACCATCGCCGGAATCACCCAGAACCCTACCCGGTACAATCCGATTCTAAACCCGGAGGAGAACGCCAGTCGGCGAAAAGATGTTCTGGAACATATGCTGGAGCAGGAATATATCTCTCAAATACAATTTGACGAGGCCATGAACGATAACGTGTATGACCGCATCCAGAGCAATAACCTGGTGGAGGAATCGGAAGTCACGGTATATTCTTATTTCACTGACCATTTAATCGACGAGGTCATCAACGATTTACAGACTTTGAAAGGCTATTCTGAAAAGGATGCGGAAAATAAGCTGTACAGCGGCGGCCTGCGGGTTTTCACCACCCAGGACCCCCAAATTCAGAAAATCGTGGACGAGGAGTACAACGATCCGGCCAATTTTCCCGCAAATGTACAATATGCATTGGACTACAGTCTCACAACCATGAACCCTCAGGGCGAAGAGGTCAACTACAGTAAAGAAATGATGGTCATCTATTTTCAGGATCACGAGGACCCGTCTTTTGACCTCCTATTCAACTCACCGGAAGAAGGTCAGGAATATGTGGATCGGTATAAAGCGGCCATTTTGGCGGATGGCAGTCAGCAGGTGATGGAGCGGATTAACTTTTCACCCCAGCCCCAATCCTCTCTGACCATCATCGATCAGAAAACCGGGCATGTGAAGGCCATTCAGGGCGGACGCGGGGAGAAATCCGCCAGCCTTACCCTGAACCGGGCCACCGACTCCACCCGTCAGCCAGGTTCCACCTTTAAGATTCCCGGCGTATACGCGCCGGCCCTGGACTCCTTGAACAAAACCCTGGCCTCCAGTTATGTGGACGAACCTTTTAAATACGACGATGGCGCGCC
The DNA here is from genome assembly GCA_910588775.1 of uncultured Lachnospiraceae bacterium. Lineage (GTDB taxonomy): Bacteria > Bacillota > Clostridia > Lachnospirales > Lachnospiraceae > MGBC164599. The sequence goes on along the minus strand of CAJURH010000016.1, from coordinate 25,667 downwards.
GGTGAAAAATGCGGACAACACTTTTCGCGGTCCAACCACTATTCGGAAAGCCATTCAGGACTCTGTCAACGTGGTCGCTGTGAAATGCCTTACCGAGGTCACGCCGCAGCTGGCTTACGAATATATTAAAAACTTCGGATTCAGCACTGTCATTGAACGGGAAATACAGGAAAACGGCGATGTGTGGTCTGATTTGTACCAGTCCATGGCATTGGGCGGTCTTACCCGCGGCGTAACCAATTTGGAGCTCTGCGCCTCCTATGCGTCCATCGCCAATTCCGGTAAATATATAAAACCCAGTTTTTATACCAAAATAACCGATTCGGACGGCAATATTATCATTGATAAAACCACCGCCTCCACCACGGTAATCCGTGAAGCCACCGCATGGCTTCTGACCAGCGCCATGCAGGACGTGGTGAAATATGGAACCGGAACAGCCGTACAGCTTCCCAATATGCCAGTAGCTGGAAAAACGGGAACCACCGAATATTATGACAACCTTTGGTTTGCGGGATTTACTCCCTACTATACTTGTACAGTATGGGCCGGGTTTGATAACAACGAAAAACTTCCCGATGAACACATGTATCGAAATTACCATAAGATTTTATGGAAAAACATTATGCAGCGGATTCACGAAGACCTGACTTACAAAGAATTTTCCATGCCGGAAAGTGTAGAAAAGGCAACCGTCTGTTCCGCAACCGGGAAGATGCCCTCCAACGGCTGTCCCACCATCACGGAATTTTTCGAGACGGCCGCTCTGCCTACCAGCTATTGCGACGGCAACCACACCGGTGCGGTAATCCCTGGTGGAAACAACAATGTTACCGATACGCCTACGCCGTCACCTTCACCATCCGCCACACCAACAGAATCAGAAAACGCCGCACCCACAGAATCGCCTTCAGACAACGACGCGGCTGGCTCTGTTTCCGCCGACACACCGGATCTGGGCGGTGGGGACGGTACCAGCGCCGATACACCACCCGTGGGCGATGAAACCGCTGGCGATACCGATGAATCCGGAGGCGCTGGTGATACTGACGATACTGGCGCTGCAGGCGGAACCGACAGTGAAGAGGATGTACCAGAAGAAGACACCGGCACCGATGAAAACGCCGAAGCTCCAATTTAATCAAAATAATGAACAGCAAAAAAGCAGGAGCCAACCGCTCCTGCTTTTTGATCACGCTTTTTTTATCTGTTTTAATGAGGACGGCGCACCCCATCATGCTCTAACACACCAACTTTGCAGCGCCATAAATCCCCGCATCATTTCCAAGAACCGCCAACTTTATAGGCGTATCCTTACAAGATGGAAAAGCCGCCTTCCGGTATTCCCGCTGCACCACTTCTCGCAAAGGCTCTCCGGCCCTGGAAACGCCGCCTCCCAGCAGGATTACCTCCGGGTCCACCACACATGCGAAGATTGCCAACGCCCGGCCCAGATAAGCGGCGAACTGATCCACCACCCGGCCTGCCAATTCGTCATCCTGTTTATAAGCATCGAAAACTGACTTGGCTGAAAGCTCCCCTCTTCGCAACAGACTGTCCTGCCCACTTCCTTCTAATTCCTTTCTGGCCAGCCTTACAATTCCCGTTGCGGAAGCCATCTGTTCCAGACACCCCTGATTTCCGCAATTACAGAATTCCGCCTCCTCCGGCTCCACGTTGGCATGTCCGATTTCTCCTCCAGCTCCATGGGCTCCCGAAACAATTTTTCCGTCCACAATAATTCCGCCTCCCACGCCTGTGCCCAAAGTAGCCAGTATCACTTGTGAAGCGCCTTCCGCGCCGCCTTTCCACGCCTCTCCCAGCGCAGCCACATTAGCATCGTTGCCCGCCTTTGCCACAAGTCCTGTAAGCTCCTCCATTTCCTTGGATATATGCTTATAGCCCCAGTTCAGGTTCACTGCCCGGGGAATCTCTCCCTCGCCATTCACAGGTCCGGGAACGCCGATTCCCACGCCAGAAATCATCTCTCGGGTCAGCTTCTTCTCCTGCATCTTCGCTTGAATGGTGTCAGCAATATCCGGCAATATGGCCGCCCCCTGATTTTCTATATCGGTGGGAATCTCCCACTTCTCCTCCAGGGTTCCATTCACCCGGAATAACCCACATTTTATGCTGGTGCCTCCCACATCAATTCCAAAACAATATTCTTTCATGGTGTTTTCAGCCCTTTCTGGTTATATTATTCTGCACCCGTTTGTACAATTCCTCCGCCGCATTATACCCCATCTTTTTCTGGCGATGATTTACAGCCGCCGCCTCCACAATCACTGCCAGGTTTCGACCCGGACGGATGGGCAATGAATGACAGACCACTTTATTTCCCAGATATTCAATATATTCCTCGTTTAGCCCCATCCGGTCATACTCTTTATCCCGGCTCCACTCTTCCAGCTTAATCACCAGGTCCACCGACTGTGTATCCTTTACGCTTTCCACACCAAACAAAGTTTTCACATTGATAATGCCAATTCCCCGCAGCTCAATAAAATGGCGGGTGATATCCGGCGCGGACCCTACCAGCGTAGCGTCACTGACCTTTCGCAGTTCCACCACATCATCACTGACCAGACGGTGCCCCCGCTTAATCAGCTCCAAGGCCGCTTCGCTTTTCCCAATTCCGCTTTCGCCCGTGATTAAAATTCCTTCTCCATACACATCCACCAAAACACCGTGAATGGATATACAGGGGGCAAGCTGCACGCCCAGCCAACGTATCACCTCCGCCATCAGATTTGTTGTCGTCCTGTTTGTATAAAATGTGGGAACATTGTATTTATAAGCTAACTCCAGCATTTTTTCTGACGGCTTCGTTTTCCTACTGAAGATGACGCAAGGAATCTTGCTTGAAATAAATCGTTCATAAGCAAAATTTCGCTCTTCCTCCTCCAAATGCTCCAGATACGTGAATTCCACATAACCAATTATCTGCACCCGCTTTGCCGAAAAATGTTCCAGATACCCAGTCAACTGCAATGCTGGACGATTGATATCCGGCAGTGTTACGTATTTGTCCTGCAGATCCATATCCGGCGTCATATTTTTCAAATCCAACGCCTGCGCCATTTTTGTGATCGCTACACCCTTCATTTTCCATTCTCCTTCGATAATTCCTCTTTTTTCTCCCGCCCATGGAAAAAATCATACACCTGGGCCGCTGACTTCTCATTCATAGACGGCACCTGCCGCAATTCCTCCTTGGTGGCTTGCTGCATCGCCTCCAGAGATTTATAATGCTTCATCAGAGCTTTACGCCTGGCCGGACCTATGCCAGGAATGTCATCCAGAACCGAATGCACCTGGCCTTTGCTGCGCAGACTCCTGTGATATTCTATGGCAAATCTGTGGGCTTCATCCTGAATCCGCGTAATCAGCCGGAAACCTTCCGACGATGTGTCAATGGGAATTTCTTCATTATTATAATACAGCCCCCTAGTTCGGTGATGGTCATCTTTCACCATGCCGCACACGGGAATCTGAAGCCCCAGTTTCCCCAGAACCTCCAAAGCTATGTTTACCTGGCCCTTTCCCCCATCCATCATAATCAAATCCGGGTAGCGGGCAAAACTGTCATAGTCTCCTTTTGAATCGTGGGTGAATCTTCTGGTGAGAACCTCCTCCATGCTGGCATAATCATTCGGCCCCTGCACAGACTGAATCTTGAATTTCCTATAATCGCTTTTTTTTGGCTTTCCCCGCTCGTACACCACCATGGAACCCACAGACTGAAACCCGCTGGTGTTGGAAATATCGTAAGCTTCCATGCGCACCAGCGAGTCCAGCCGCAGCCATCCGGCCACTTCCTTTACCGCTCCAATGGTGCGGCCTTCTTCCCGTTTGATCTTCTCTTTGTCCTGGCTCAGAAGCAACGCGGCGTTCTGAGCGGCCATTTCCACCATCTTTTCCTTGGTTCCTTTTTTTGGCACGCGAATATGCACCTTCTGCCCTCTTCGGCTGGTAAGCCAACTGGCAATTACCTCTTTGTCCTCAATTTCCTCCTGAAGAATCAACTCATGGGGGATAAAAGGCGTTCCCGCATAGAACTGTTTCAGAAAACTGGTCAGAACCTGCCCACGGGTATCTCCCTTGGCCACCCGCAGGTAAAAGTGATCCCGGCCGATTAAGCGTCCGTCCCGGATAAAAAACACCTGAACGATAGCGTCTTGTTCATCCATAGCCATAGCCACCACATCGTTATCCTCGCCGCCATGCCCGGTAATCTTCTGCCGCTCTCCAATCCGTTCGATGCTCTGTATCAGATTCCGATATTCCATAGCGTCCTCAAACCGCAGCTCTTCGGATGCCTGCTGCATTTTCTCCTGCAATTCCTGGATGGTTTCCTGATAATGGCCTCCTAGAAATTCCAGCGCGCCCTTCACTCCCTGCTGGTAACTCTCTGCGCTTACATTTCCCTGACAGGGCGCATCGCACTGGTGAATATGGTGATACAGACAGGGCCGCTTCTTCCCTATATCCTGGGGAAGCTTTCGGCTGCAAGCGCGCAGCCGGTAGAGCCTGCGAATGAGCTCAATAGCGTCCTTCACCGATCCGGCGCTGGTATACGGCCCAAAATACTTGGACTTATCCTTCTTCATCCTTCGGGAAAATAAAACCCTTGGGAAATCCTCCTCCACAGTGACCCGGATGAAAGGATAACTCTTGTCATCTTTGAGCATAGTGTTGTATTTCGGTCGGTGTTCCTTAATCAGGTTACACTCCAACACCAGAGCTTCCAGTTCCGAATCGGTAACGATATATTCAAACCGGGCAATATGCGTCACCATCTGCTCAATCTTAATTCCCTTGTTACGGCTGGACTGGAAATACTGGCGCACCCGGTTTTTCAGGCTTATGGCTTTTCCCACATAAATAATCTCATCCCTAGCGTCATGCATCAGATACACACCCGGTTTTGCCGGAAGCTTTTTCAATTCTTCTTCAAAATCCATAATTTATTCCTGTGTCTTTTCCGTAATGCGTGGAACTGGCTTTTTCTCTGTTTCCTCCGGCTCCGGCAGACCTTTGACCTGGCGGAAAATCTTCATAAATTCTTTTCCGGTAATGGTTTCCTTCTCAATCAAAAACTCCGCGATTTTGTCCAGAGCTTCCCGGTTCTCCGTCAGCAACCGTTTCGCCTCTTCATAAGACTTGTGAAGCAGCTCCATGACCTCGTGATCCACTTCCGTGGCCGTATCATCGCCGCACTCCAGAACCGCTCTGCCGTCCAGATATTTACTCTGCTGGGACGCCAGCCCCATCAGCCCGAATTTCCGAGACATTCCATACTGGGTCACCATTGCGCGGGCCATTTTCGTGGCTTTTTCAATATCATTAGCCGCTCCGGTGGTGACCGTGTCAAATACAATTTCCTCCGCCGCACGGCCTCCCAGATAGCCCACCAGCATGGCCTCCAGCTCCTTCTTTGTGTTCAGATATTTTTCTTCTTCTGGCACCTGCATTACGTACCCCAGCGCACCCATGGTACGGGGCACAATGGTGATCTTCTGCACCGGCTCCGCGTCTTTTTGCAATGCGCTGACCAGTGCGTGGCCCACTTCGTGGTAAGACACAATCCGCCTCTCCTCCGGGCTGAGTATCCGGTCCTTCTTCTCTTTTCCCACCAGAACCACTTCCACCGCTTCAAACAGATCTTTCTGGCTCACCGCCTTGCGGCCATGCTTCACAGCCAGAATCGCCGCCTCATTAATCATATTCGCCAGATCCGATCCTACGGCGCCGGATGTAGAAAGCGCAATCTCATCAAAATCCACGGTCTCATCCAGGGACACATTCTTGGCATGGACTTTCAGTATGTCCACACGACCTTTCAAATCCGGCCTATCCACGATCACCCGCCTGTCAAAACGCCCTGGACGAAGCAACGCCGGGTCCAGCACTTCCGGCCGGTTGGTGGCCGCCAGAATCAAAAGCCCTTTAGAAGCTTCAAATCCGTCCATCTCCGCCAGAAGCTGGTTCAGCGTCTGTTCCCGCTCGTCGTTACCGCCGCCGTGGCCGTCCCGGCTCTTTCCGATAGCGTCCACCTCATCGATGAAAATAATGCAGGGCGCGTTCTTCTTGGCTTCTTCAAAGAGATCCCGCACACGGGAAGCTCCCACGCCCACGAACATTTCCACAAAATCCGAGCCGGACAGGGAGAAAAACGGCACATGCGCCTCCCCCGCCACTGCTTTCGCCAAAAGGGTTTTTCCCGTTCCAGGAGGTCCCACCAACAATGCGCCTTTGGGCAATTTTGCCCCGATTGTGGTGTATTTGCCAGGATCGTGAAGGAAATCCACCACTTCCTGAAGAGATTCCTTAGCCTCATCCTGGCCCGCCACATCGCGGAATGTGACGCCTGTCTCTTTCTGCACATAAGCCTTGGCCTTATTCTTACCCACGCCCATCAGATTGCCCTTACCCATTTTCCTCATGAAAAGCATCAGTAAGCCAAACAGCAACAGCGTGGGGAGCATAAGCGTAACCAGATTGGATATAAGCTCTGTGGCTGGATCCGGCACCTGCAGCTCATACGTAACTTTATCGTATTTCTCCAACCGCTCCACCAGAGCGTCGCCGCTTTCAATCACATGGGTGTAATACTTGGTCTCCCTGTATTTGTCCGGCTGCTCCCTGGGCGTTATGGTAATGGTTCCGTTCTGGATGACCACCTCGTCAACCTCGTCATCCTCCAGCATGCTCAGGAATTTATTATACGTAATCTCTTTTGTGTCGCCTTTGAATATATTTGTAAAAAAGCTGATACCCACCAATGTCACCATGAGGCACAATAGAAACACAAGAATTGACTGTTTATTCTTGGGTCCGTTGTTCTTCTTCTGACGATTATTATTTGGATTATTGCCCATGTCATTCCTCCTCTTGTGAAATGCTTATCTTCTTTATTATAAGTACAGGTCCGAAATAAATCAATACGAAGATACTGAAATAAAAATCAATTATTCTTAAAGTTTTCTAAAAAGGCATATGGAAAATCTTTAAAATGTAGTATACTGGTTTCATATAATTTTAAGAACGAACGGAGGAAAACATGTCTGTAAAATACGTATTCGTAACCGGCGGCGTAGTTTCCGGCCTGGGCAAAGGCATCACGGCGGCTTCTTTGGGCCGTTTGCTGAAAGCGCGGGGCTACAAAGTCACCATGCAGAAATTCGATCCCTACATCAATATTGACCCTGGCACCATGAACCCAGTTCAGCACGGAGAAGTCTTCGTCACTGACGACGGAGCGGAAACCGACCTGGATCTGGGCCACTATGAACGATTCATCGACGAGAGTCTGGATAAGAATTCCAATGTGACCACCGGCAAGGTCTACTGGTCTGTGCTGACCAAAGAGAGACGCGGCGACTTCGGCGGAGGAACTGTGCAGGTCATCCCCCACATTACCAACGAAATCAAAAACCGCTTCTACCGGAATTTCACCAGCAGCGACACTCGCATTGCCATTATTGAAGTGGGCGGCACCGTGGGCGACATCGAGAGCCAGCCTTTCCTGGAGGCCATCCGGCAGTTTCAGCACGAAATCGGCCATGAAAACGCCATTTTAATACACGTTACGCTAATCCCTTATCTGCGGGCTTCCCAGGAAATGAAAACCAAACCCACCCAGGCCAGCGTCAAAGAACTGCAGGGAATGGGCATCCGCCCAGATATTATCGTCTGCCGTTCCGAGCTGCCTCTGGGCAAGAAAATCAAGGACAAAATTGCGCTGTTCTGCAATGTGCCCAGCAGTCACGTTCTGCAAAACCTGGACGTAGAATACCTTTACGAGGCGCCGCTGGCCATGGAAGAAGAACACCTGGCGCAGGTTGCTTGCGAATGCCTGAAGTTGGACTGCCCCCAGCCGGATCTAACCGACTGGCAGGCTATGGTGGAAGCTCTGCGCCATCCCAGCACGGAAGTCACCATTGCGCTGGTGGGAAAATACATCCAGCTTCACGACGCATACATCAGCGTGGTGGAAGCTCTGAAACACGGCGGAATCGCCAGCAAAGCCACGGTGCATATTTTATGGGTGGATTCCGAGCAAGTCACAGAGGAAAACGTTGCCGAAAAATTATCTGGCGCTGACGGCGTTTTGGTTCCCGGCGGCTTCGGCGACCGGGGCATTGATGGTAAAATACAGGCCATCCGCTATGCCCGGGAACAACGGATTCCCTATCTGGGCCTTTGTCTGGGAATGCAGCTCGCGATTGTGGAATTTGCCAAAGATGTGGTGGGATTGTCCGACGCCCACAGCATTGAATTAAATCCCAAGACCGTACATCCGGTCATCGACCTGATGCCAGACCAAGCGGACATCGAAGACATCGGCGGCACTTTGCGCCTCGGCTCCTACCCCTGTGTTCTTAAAAAAGATACAAAATCCTATGAACTTTACAAAGAAGAAACCATTCATGAACGCCATAGACACAGATACGAGGTGAACAACGATTACCGCAACGTCCTGGAAGAAAACGGAATGACTCTCTCCGGCCTGTCACCGGACGGAAGAATCATCGAGATGATCGAATTAAAAGAGCACCCGTTTTTTATCGCCACCCAGGCCCACCCCGAATTGAAATCGCGTCCCAACCGCCCACATCCGCTGTTTAAGGGCCTGATCCGCGCTTCCCTCGCTCACAGGGAAAATAAATAACATGTATATTTCCGGAGGCATATGAAATGGACGTTTTTTTGCAAATGGATGCAAACTTTCTGTTATGGATACAGGAAAACCTGCGGCAGGATTTCTTAACTCCATTTTGGACGGGAATCACTTCACTGGGCGACGGCGGATGGTTCTGGCTGGCGTTGTCCCTGCTTTTAACCGTTTTTCCGAAAACCCGGAAAGTCGGACTCCTGGCCCTTTGCTCCATGGCGCTTTGCGCACTGGTAACCAATGTGTGCCTAAAAAATTTAATCGCGCGGCCCAGGCCCTACACGCAAATCCCCGGCCTGACCCCGCTGATTCCCCCACAAAAAGACTGGTCTTTTCCTTCTGGACATACCACAGCATCCTTCGCATGCGCTGGCATATACTGGCGCATGCTGCCCAAAAAGTATGGAATTGCCGCCCTTGTCCTGGCCTTTTTAATTACGTTTTCCCGCTTGTATGTGGGCGTCCATTATCCTACAGATGTCCTGGCCGGGCTGATCATCGGGCTTTTGGGTAGCTGGATTGTTTATAAATTATACAGACATATCCGCTGACGCAGAAATCACCGCGAAAAAAGAGGGGATGCGCTTCAAACATCCTCTCTTTTTTCACCGTTAAATTTGCAAATAATGCAAAATAAAATTTCATATAGTTCTGTAAATTTTGGTATATTTATACGAACATTCAGATAAAATGCTCTGTTTTCCTCGAATTATATATATAAAATAACAGTCGAATTTAGTCGAATAATCTCCACTCTTTTTTATTTTCACCTTTGCTACATTACAATAAACTTATTACGAAAGAAAGGAGGTTATTACTTTATGATGGCCAGGTCACTTTTGCTATCCTTGGGAATACATACCACGCTTAAGGGATTTCACTACCTTCTGTACGCACTGCATTTATGTATGCAGAATGAAGACTACCTTCTCTTAGTCTACAAATGGCTTTGTAAGGATGTAGCCATTCATTTCAACACAACGCAAAGCAACGTGGAACACTGTATACGCACTGCCATTGCGCATTGCTGGTTTAAAGGAAACCGTAAGCTCCTGATTCAGATCGCTGGCTATAATATTGAAAAGCCGCCGTCCAACGGCGAGTTTATTGATATTCTGTATAGCTTTCTCAAATCCCAGGAAGAAAAAGGTTAAGTTATGACATTGGCTGCTCAATAAGCCACAGGCGGGAATCACTCCTGCCTGTGACTTGCATATTCTTTATTTCTGATTTTCCAATTCAGCCATCTTCATCGCGCGCACTTTAAGCGGCAAGCCAAACAGTGTGATAAATCCATCTGCGTCATGATGGTCATATAGGTCGCCTGTGGTAAATGAAGCAAGGCTTTCACTGTATAAGCTATAGGGTGATGTAGTGCCCGCTTTAATAATATTGCCTTTGTATAGCTTAAACTTCACTTCCCCGGTTACATATTCCTGGGTGGATTCCACGAAAGCCTGCACAGCTTCCCGAAGAGGCGTAAACCATTTTCCCTCGTAGACAATCTGCGCCATTTTATTGGCCATGTCTTTCTTCACATCCATGGTCGCCCGATCCAACACCAGTTCTTCCAGCTGATCATGCGCTTCCATCAGGATTGTACCGCCTGGGGTCTCATATACGCCCCGGGATTTCATGCCCACAACCCGGTTTTCCACGATATCCACAATGCCAATGCCGTGTTTGCCACCCAGCGCGTTTAACTCTGTAATAATTTCGGAAACCTTCATCGCCTTGCCGTTCAGACTGATGGGAACGCCTTTTTCAAAAGTCATGGTCACGTACTCTGGTTCGTCTGGCGCTTTTTCCGGAGATACGCCCAACACCAACAGGTGATCGTAATTGGGCTCGTTGGCAGGCTCCTCCAGCTCCAGACCTTCATGGCTGATGTGCCACAGATTGCGGTCACGGCTATAACTGGAGTCCGCTGAGAACGGCAGATCGATGCCATGCTGTCTGCAATACTCGATCTCATCTTCACGGGACTGCATGGTCCACACATCCGTCATACGCCATGGAGCGATAATCTTCAGGTCTGGAGCCAGCGCTTTGATGCCCAGCTCAAAGCGAATCTGGTCATTTCCCTTACCCGTAGCGCCGTGACAAATGGCAGACGCCCCTTCTTTGCGTGCGATTTCCACCAGCCTCTTGGCGATGACCGGGCGGGCCATGGATGTTCCCAGCAGGTATTTGTTCTCATAAACAGCTCCCGCCTTTACGCAGGGCATAATATATTCGTCGCAAAATTCATCTATGATATTCTCAATGTACAGCTTGGATGCGCCTGAAAGTTTGGCGCGATCTTCCAGCCCGTCCAGCTCTTCACCCTGCCCGCAGTCGATGCAGCAGCAGATCACTTCATAATCAAAATGCTCTTTTAACCATGGGATGATGGCTGTAGTATCCAAACCGCCTGAATATGCCAGCACAACTTTTTCTTTTGCCATTTTATTTCCTCCTTTGAAACCATTTGTTCAAGTATACAACAGATTAAGTAAATGTGCAATAAATCTATACTCTGTATTTATTCACGTCAGCGCATAGAAATACCGCACCATAAATTTCCCACACACACCGCTTTGATGGAACACCGCTTCCAAAAGCCGCTCTGCAAAACGCTCCAATGTATGGATTTCATAGGGTAACAGCCGCTTGCCTCCAAATCTCACTTTCTGAATTAACTGAATCGCCCTCTCGTATTCACCCCGGCTAACCCCAGCAATCTTCTCTTCCACCTGCGCCGACAATTCCATGGGATGGTCGTATTCCCCAATTACTTTTCCCAAAACCAGCATTCGCTCCAGTTGTCTTACATACAGATCCATATATGCCTCATCATCGCTTTCCAAAGAGACGCGCTTTCGCATCCTGCGCCGGAGCGCCCGTTGCCCTTCAAGCATCAGATACAGGAAGAAAAGCAAATACAGACAGAACAGCGCTATGGAAAGGATTTTCCCAAAGGTCAAAGACTCCTGCGCCGTCTTCTCCTTCGACACGCCCTCGCCTGCGCCTGTTAAGCCTTGCTCCGTCTCCAGACCGTCATCGCTGGGATTGGAGTTTACCTGGTAAGTGGGCGCCCCTTCCACAACCTGGTTCATGTACATCTCCGTATACATGCCTGGAACCACCTCCACCGGCATCCATCCGACTCCAGGGATGTAGACCTCCACCCAGGCGTGGGCGTTTTGGTTGGTGAGAACAGCCTTTTTTCTGCCCTCTTCCGAAAGCTTGCGGGCATCCTCTTCCGAATAATGATAGCCCTCCACATACCGGGCGGCATACCCAGCGGTCCGGTACGCCAGCGCCGCGGCTGACGCATAGTGCACCGCATTTCCCCGCTTGGCATCCTGCAGAAACCATGTGACAAAATCACCGTCGGCTGGAGCGGAAGCTGGCTTATCCGCATAACGGGTCTCCTGACGCAGGACCCGGCGTATCCGCGCCGTCACATCGTTAAAGTCCATCTCTTCCTGGTCCGCGAAAAACATTTCCTCCAGAAGCAGACGCAAATCATCATCCACGTCCATATAGCGCTCCTCTGCAAAGGAACGGTAGACAGACTCCGCACCCAGATAATTTTCCTGGTCTTTCTCGGATGGCTGCCGCACCCACGCATCCAGCACAATCTGATCCCCGGACGGCGCCTCGTTCACCGCTTGAAATTCATATTCTTTCGCTCCGAAAAATCTCCCGGACCGCACCTGCCAGTCCTTCTTCTCCCTAGCCGCTCCCCCCGTCCAGTTCACCGCTGAAGCGGGCAGATAAATGTATTTCCGGTAAGCGCCTGTGTTTTCCACTTGTACCCTTACGCTTTCCAGTCCAGCGCCGTCCGCCTCTTCATCCAGTTTCTGAAAGCTGGAAAATTGCGTCAACGGTGAAAAATCCTTGGTCTTCAGCCACTGCAGCAATCCTTCGTATTCCCCCTGGTACGCCTCCACGGAAAGTTCCTGCCACGCCATCCCGTCGTAGTCGCTTCCCACAAATCCTTTCAGATACCACTCCTGGGCGCTTCCCATATCCAGCCGCAGCGTTTCTTCTTCCCCTTCTAAAAGTCCCTGCGCTTTTCTCAAATCGCCTTTGGGAAGGGTATCCTCCCCGTAACGGATTTTCCCAAACCAGGACAACGTATCCGCTTTCCATCTGGCAATCTGGCTCAATCCCTGGTATCCGCCTGTGGCAAGGAAAAAGGCCAAAAAAAGCGCGCCCGGCACAAGCAGACACAGTGCGCCTCTCATGCCGCTTTGCCGCCCGGGCGCCGCTGAAAAAAGGAGCATTCCAAAGGTTCCACCCAGCAGAAAAAAAACGGACAACCACATCTGGGAACGCCCCAGCGCAAACCCTGCCAGCAGCGCAAAGATGACCAATGCCAGCGCCATTCCGGCGCTTCTCTTTTTCACCAGAATGCGCAATAGAGCCGCCAACAGCGCTGAAAGCAGACACCAGAATACCAACGACCCGAAAGCCGCCCGGCCATCCACGGAAAACTGGCGAAGCTCCGTCCGAAACCGCAGATTCCACAAAATCATGCCCCGGTTCACCGCGTCCAGAAATCCCTGCGACACGTAGAGGATAAACCCCAGAAAACAAAGAAGACCAGCCACGTATATGCTGATTTTCACAATCCGGGACGCTTTCGGAAACGGTTCCGATATTCGCAATGCCAGAACTGTCAAGCTGCCTGTGAGAAGCGCCCCCACCAGACAGAAACTTCCATACATCATATCCCGAAACGCGAATGTAATTCCAGCCAGCAGCAAAAGCGCCGGAAGAATCTCCGGCACAAACCTGGCCCTATGGCTCTGTCCTCTATCCTCCGCTGTAAGCAGACAAATATTTTGACTTCTCTTACTCATGTTCCCATCCCTCTATATGGTAATGCTGTGCATCGTCTCCGAATACGTGTCAACGTCCACAGAAATCAGAGTATATCCAGCCGAAGCCGTATACTCCATTCCTTTCCCTTGGGCAATCTGGATGACCGTAAGGTCCGCTTCCCTGGAAAGCTGCCTGGCCGTATTTTCCTCATAATAGGGTGTGATGTAAATAATCTTCGTGTAACCGCCCTTTAAATTCCCTCTCAATAGGCTGTAAACGGTGTCCGCGCCGTTCTCCTGCCTGGCCATTGGCATGCACAACAGACTTAACTGCATTTGCTCATGGGCGTTCATGGCATTGACTGGAAACGACTGCAATTCGCCGTCCAGAACCCGGCCCACGTTATGCTCCAGACTCAGCTCTAGCAGGCCCATGCTTAGGGAGACCGTCAAGGCCAGCGCCGCGTTGTTATAGGCATTGGGAATTTCCACATCCCCCACGTTTTTCATCATCTCATACAAAATCAACGTATTGTAATGGGATGGACGCCCGAATTCGCGCACAATCAACTGGTCCAACTTACCAGACAGTTTCCAGTGAATGCTGTTCATGGAATCTCCCGGCACATAATCCCGAAGGCCGGACACCTCGCTCACATCCTGCCCCTTCTTGTATGGGTCGTACATTTCCCCAAAGCTTTTCGTTTCCGGCTTCTGATACAATTCCGTGTGCAGACGAAGTTCCGGTGGGTAGATCAGCATCTCCTGGCAGATATCCACCGTCCGGCGAAACGCAAACAATCCCAGCAAATCCTGGCACTCCAACATGGATGCGTGGATTTTCACCTTTCCACAATCCCTGGCCTCAAATGGATATACAAATGCCATCTCCCTTTCTTCGCCGGGCTGAAGCCAGATTGTATCTTCCCTGAATTGTCCATACAGAATATTTTCAAAAACCACATGTACCCGCACCGTCCCCAGGGGCAGTCTGTTCCTGCGGCACAGTTCAAAGCGCACGGCGATCTCCTGGCCCATTCGGCAAGTTCCCTGCACATAGCACCGGGCGCCGATTCCCCTCATGGCCATCCCCTGAAGCGCCAGAACGAAACAGGGAATGGAAAGAAGAAGCGCCAGCATTACCAGCGGCTCCCGCCGGTCCGCCACAATGTACGCCAGCAATGCCGCCACCGTCACCGCCAGATACCAAATCCGATGTTTCCACATAGTATTATCACTTTCTTCCCAAAGATGGCGCCTTTATTTTCTCCAGAATATCTTTCAAAACATCCGCAGCCTTTATGCCCTCGATTTTTGCTTGAGGCTTCATAACCAGACGATGGGCGCAGACGTCGGCAAACACCGCCTGCACATCTTCCGGCGTTACAAAATCTCTTTCCCGCAGAATCGCCCGGGCGCGCACCAACTGGGCCAACGCATGGATGCCGCGGGGACTGACTCCCAGCTCCACCATAGCCACCCGGCGCGTCTCTGTGCATAAATCTGTAATGTAATACAAAATATCTTCGGTAATCTTAATGGAATGAAGGTAATCCTGAATCTCCTTCACATCGTCCCGGGTCATCATGGGCCGCACGTTGTCGATATCGCTAACGCCCCGACGGCTTTTCAAAATGGCCACCTGACTGTCGCGGCCCGGATAGCCGATGCTTAAGCGCACCATGAACCGGTCCAACTGAGAGTCCGGCAACGCCTGGGTGCCCGCAGAGCCATAATGGTTCTGGGTTGCGATACAGACAAACGGCTTTGGCAATACATGGGTAACGCCGTCCACCGTCACGCTGCCTTCCTCCATAACTTCCAGAAGCGCCGCCTGAGTCTTGGGCGAAGTCCGGTTAATCTCATCGCCAAGAAGCAGATGGCAGTCCGCCGCTCCCGGCTTATATTCGAATTCTCCTGTGTTTTTATTATAAATGCTGAATCCAGTAATATCGGAAGGCATGGTGTCTGGCGTAAACTGCACCCGCTTATAGGACAGCCCCAATGCCCTGGAAAATCCCAGGGCCAGAGTCGTCTTGCCCACTCCTGGAGCGTCTTCCAGCAGGATATGTCCGCCTGCGTAAATACACATCAAAACTTTTTCTATAATCTCATCTTTGCCGATGAACACTTTCTTAATCTCCTGCATTACCTGCTCGGACTGTTCTATGATCATTCCTTGGCCTCCTCTATCTCGCTGTTTCCTATTTCATCCCCTTTTTCCTGGTCGCTTTCCATTCCGTCACTTTCCGCCACATCTTCCTGCGTTTCTTCCGGCGCCAGAAGCTGGCTTGCCGCATTCTCAGATGGCGTCTGTTCCAACTGCATTTCCCCGGCCAACGGGGACTGTCCGTTCCTGTCCTTGGCGCCGTCCGATACAGAATCCAGAATCTCGTAAGCCCGCTGGCTTCCGAACATTTCCGTAAATACAGCCCGGTATTCCTTATAAATAAAGTCTCCTTCCGACTGACTGTCCGGCACTCGAATGCAGAAATCCGGGGACAAAGTATCCAGCGCAATCTGACCCATTTCCGGCGGAACCGACGATTCGAAGACCATCTGTTCCACGCCAACGCAGCCATCAAAAGCGCCTGCTCCAATTCTCTTCATAACCGGCGACAACTGGATACTGGTCATATTCGAACACCCCTTAAAAGCGCCGTCGCCAATCTCCTCCAGGCCAGGATATCTTCCCAGATTCCAGCTGGCATTGGTCGTCAGGGAAACGCATCCTTCATAAGCGCCCTCGCCGATCCGCCTAAGCCCGGCCAGCGCAGCGCTTACGCCGCCTGTCCTGGTGAGCTTAGGGCTATTCTTAAAGCAATCCTTGGGGTACTCCTCCAACACACAGTAGAAGCTTACCGTGGCCAAATTATCGCATTCGGAAAACGCGCCCTCGCCCACGGAAGTCACGCCAGCCGGAATGGATGGATTCACGAGAGAATCACAGTTGGCAAACGCATAGGCCCCCACAGTCTCCAACCCGCTAAAAGCGCTGGTGAGAAACTGGGTCAGATTTACGCAACCTGCAAACGCTCTCTCGCCCACGGACGCAAGATTGACGCGGGCATATTCCGACGTGGGAATGGCCTCCAGATTTACGCAGTCCGCAAAACACTCTTCGCCCAGCTCAAATATAGATGCCCAGGCGGTGACGGACTGCCTGCCTACAAGCCCTGTACATCCTTTAAAAGCCCTGGTTCCCACCCGTTGTATGGTATGCAGACGGTTTCCGCCTAAGTCTACCTTCTCAAGGGCTGCGCAATTCATAAAAGTCTCCTCCCCCCACTGGGGAATATCTCCATACAATTCCACCGTCTTCAAAGCCCCGCAGCCATAAAAACAACGGTCGCCCAGAGAAATGCTGCTGTCCTCCGGCAGCACAATTCCTGTCAGTTTCATACAGTTTAAAAAAGCTTCCGACTCAATCCGAATCGTATGAATAGGAACCGTATAATTTCCCTCAAATGCCTCTGACGCTTCCTTTAGAACTCTTCCCTCATCTGTAATCTCAAACGTAATTCCCCGGATAATCTCTTTCTTCTCGTCGATTTTCCCAAGAATCCGCTCGGCCGTCCCCTGCCCGTATGTGCCATCCAAAACATCCAGATAAGCTTTCCTGTATTCGGTCAGTCTCTCCTCCTTCACCCACAAGTTGATAAATGGAGACAAGTCCTCCCCGAAAACCGCTTGGCCCAATTCCACCACTTCATCGGCAAAAAGCGCCAGTATGGACAGGTTTGGACATTCCTCAAAGCAATAATCTGGGACCTTGGCCAAGCTCTCTGGCAGGCGAACAGAAGTCAGAAAATCACACCCGGCAAACGTCCGCTCCCCCATCTGCCTCAATGCAGAAAATCCGCTTAAATCCAAACTTTCCAAAGACGCACATCGCCCGAACGCCTGCACGCCCACAACTTGAAGGACGTCTTTCTGCCGCCGGCTAAACTCCACGCGCATAAGAGAGCGGCAACCATAAAAGCAGTAACGGCTGATTCCGGTAAGCTTCCCATTCATGACCGCCTGGGTCAGGGAACTGCACTCGCCAAAGCACTCTTCACCCATGCTGGACAACGTCTCGGGCAAAACAATCCGCTTTAACCGCTGACAGGTGAAGAAAGCTTGCTCGCCCAAGCTCTCCAACCTGGGCATATCCGGCATTTCCGTGAGCAGTCCACAATAAGCGAACGCCCGGTCCCCTACCGTCGTAATCCGCTGCCAGTCCAGCGTTAGACCACTGGACAAGAGACTCTGACAGTTGTAGAACATCTCGTCCGGCGCCTGACGAATGCCCGCCGCCTTCACCAGCTGCAGAGAGGTGCAATCATAGCACAATCCCCGCTGAACCTTACGCAGATGATCCGGCAAATACAGCGTTTCCAGATTTACACAGGAACGAAACGCCTCCTGGCCGATTTTCTCCAGATGAACTAACTCATCCAGACGAATGCTCTGTATAGACGCGCAGTTCTCAAAGCATCGGTCTCCAATCTCCTCCAGCGCCACCGGATCTGGTATGTGAAGCTTCGTAATCTCACAATCCCTGAAGGCCGCCGCACCAAGGCGAGCTGTATTTTCATAAAGCGCAAACTCCGAATTCCAATCCGTGGGCACATCAATCAGCGTGTACGCGCCCTTTTGGTTTTTGCCATACACGGCGCCTTCATCATAGATAAACTCGCTGTATTCTGCACCCTTTTCATAAATTCTCACGTTGCTTCCCTGGGAATCAAACACATCGCCAGAGAGAATCTCTGCCGCCTTCACCGTCACCGTCTGTAAATTCACGCAGCCGGAAAAGGCCCCGTCCTCCACATCCCGCAACTCGTCGGGCAGCCAGAGAATCTCCAGCGCTTCGCAGGATGCCAACGCCCCCGCTTCAATCACCGTCGTCCCTTCCTTCACCTGAAAGGCCGTCTTATCTGGCGCATACACCTTAAGCAACTGGTAAGATGTCTGACCATTGTTCGTTATCTTCCGGTATATGGCTTGATTTTCATAAAGAAGTTCGGCATCGTTTGGCCGAAGCAGCTCTGCCGCGGTTCCCTCTCCGTAGACCAGATCCAGCGTCTGGGACCACTGTTTCAAATACCCGTCGTAAAATTCCTCCGGCACATATACCGTAATATTCGAGTTCCCGGCCCAGTCCGCCGGATCGCCCAGCGCCCTGTGAGAAATATCGGTCTTCTCTCCGGACAGGAACACGCTCTTTGGCCCACCTGAAAACACCAGGCTCTCTTCTCCCAGTTCCCTCACTGTGTCCGGAAAATCTATTTCCCGCAATCCGTCTATGCCTGCAAATGCGCCGGATCCTATGACGGTGACGCCATCGGAAACTGCATAACGCCCGTATGTATCTATGGGAATGCCCGCCAGCGTTTCCGCATCGCCCCTCAGCGTCAAAATATGCCTCTCGCGGTCATACTGGTAAATCCCTGTTTTCTCAGAAATCTCCTTGCCGCTTTCGTCCATAGCTCCAAAGATTATATCCTCGCTCTGAAAAACAAACATTCCCTCTTTCATCAAAATATCATAGTCGGAATCCATAAACAAGACTTTACCCCTATATCCTGTATCCCCGGGGATTTTCGGGATTCGCTCTCCTTCCATGCGAATCACATCTGCTCGAAACCCGTCAAAGCAACCTTCCTCCAGCCTATTTACCGTCTCTGGTATGTCCAGTCGGCGGATGCCGCTGTTTTCGAAAGCTTTGCCGGCGATGGTGGTCACGGTATCCGGTATCTGGATACGTTTTTTTCCGGCCGGAACGCTGAGCAATGTGGTCATATCCTTACTGTATAATACACCGTCCACAGCCTGATAGACGCCTCTACTGGATACTTCATAGGCTTTCAGCCCTGGAAGGCGCCTCGATACGCTGGTAAAATCTATCTTGCTCACGCTTTCTGGCAGAACCAGCGAAATAATATTTCCGCTGCCCTGCTTCCCTTTCAGCGCAATCTCCGTCACGCCCATGGGTACGGATAGAACCACTTCATTCCCTGTGTACTGCTCCAGCGTCTGATCCGCTCTGTATTTTTTCAGATTATCCGCATCGTGAATCGTGCGCCGGATCTTATAACCTTCTGGAACGCTTTTAACCACATTTACCACATTCCGCAGATGATTGGCTCCCCAGTTGGGAACTGGGTAGTATAGATACGGTCCGTTCTCCTCCAGATTCCCATTGGAATAATATTGGAACCCGCATAGCATGTTTGTCAAATATCCATCGGCCTCTTCCAGAAAAACCACATTGCGATATGAAATATCCTTAAGGAAATCCTCCTGAATCTGTGCATCTCCCAGGTAAGCCGCCATACGTCTGTGAATATCTGTCAAATCCACTATGCCGCCACTGGTGGGAAGAAAGTCACGCTGTGACAATTCATCCATGGTCTCCTCATCGCCTCCAAGCGGTCCCGGATAAACAATGGCGAAAATTCCGCCGTTGGCGTCAGCGCCATGATAGCGCACAGACACTCCACTGGAAACCACCGTATAATTAGCCGTGGCCGTTCGGTTCAGATATGTAAACGTAGCCGTTTGCGCTCCAACCATCTTGGTAGACATTACGACACGGTATCCGTTTTCCCCTCCATAGGATATCTCTTTTCTCTTTCTCGTGCCATCGGATTGAAGAAAAGTTCCCGTCACTTGCGCGTCGCTGCCCTGGAAAACATCCCCCCGGTAATAATATTCTTTGTGAATGACCGCTGATAATCCAACCAGCTTTCCATCTTTCGTCTCTACCGGGTCCCGGGGTTTCAGCTGATCATCCTCCCAGGTTCCTGGCCCTTGCGTGGGAGTCGGAACATTTGTAGGATCTGGCTTCTGCGTAGGCGTGGGTATTTGGGTGGGGTCCGGCCTGCCTGTGGGCTCCGGCGTCTCTGTGGGGTCTGGCCTACTTGTCGGCTCTGGCCTGTCGGTGGGACCTGGCTCCTGTGTAGGCCCCGGTATATTCGTGGGGTCCGGTTCGCCCGACGCACTCGGAGCGCCCGTCTCTGTGGGATTACCTCCTCCACCGCCATTTCCCGGGTTGCCGTCGCTTCCCTGCCCATTTCCACTATCCTCACCATTTGGCTTGACGTCAATTCCACCCAGCCCAGGGTCATCCGACAGTTCAAACGCATTGGGATTTCTCCTCTGACCGGGATCATCCGCGTAATCCTGTTCATCGGCTAAGCCAAGCGCATCTGTATCATCCAGATCCCTGGGCTCCTCCTGGGCGACTTTCAGAGCCTTCTGCGTATCTTCACCGCCCACATTCTCGCCATCCTCATTTTCATCGGCAAGATCCGATTCTTCCCCATCTCCAGCAGCAGAATCGTAATTCATACTGTTTTCATATTGATTTTCAAAATCTTTATAATCCTTGGGTTCAAATATAGTATGCAGGCCGGACGCGTTGACCAAGACTGCAATTCCCGCCCCAATAATAAGAATCCCGGTAGCTCCCGCCACCAGCCAGCTCTTCTTGATCTTCTTCCACTTCTTCATCCGCTACCTCCCCGATCACTTCAAAAGAGCCTCGCCCAGCCTCTGGCGCACTTCATCATAATCCACAGGCTTCGAAATATGTCCATTCATGCCCACCTCTATAGAGCGCCGCTTATCTTCCACAAATGCATTGGCCGACATAGCGAAAATCGGAATGTCGGCATCTGGCCTTGTAAGCTTGCGAATCTCAGCCGCCGCCTCCCAGCCAGTCATATTGGGCATCTGAATATCCATCAAAATAGCGTCGTATCCCTTTACGGGACTTTCTGCAAACATGCGCACTGCCTCCAGACCATCGCAAGCCCGCTCCAGTATGGCGCCTTCCATCTCCATAATCTCCATGGCGATTTCCGCATTCACATCATTATCCTCCGCCAGTAGAATATGCACTCCGTCCAACGTAAATTCCTCAATAGCTTTCTTGCGATCCCCTGCATCTTCCACAGGACGAACATCCTTCCAGGATTCTGGAACCGTCTGGTCGCCCTCTGCGATGGGCAAACTTATGTACACCACAAATTCCGTTCCCTTGCCCTCTTCGCTCTCCACGATAATCTGCCCATTCATCAATTTCACAATATTATCGGCAATGGCCATACCTAAACCGCTGCCACCATAGTGATGGGCAGTGGACGCGTCTTCCTGCTCGAATGGGCGGAATATGCGGCTTATAAAATCTGATTTGATTCCTTTTCCGGTATCCCTTACCCGGATCATCAGATGCAGATTCCCGTCTATCTTATGCATCTGCCGAAACGTAACCGTGACAGCGCCTCCAGCAGGCGTGAATTTCACAGCATTGGATATGAAGTTGATAATCACCTGGGTCATGCGCAATTCATCCCCCACCACACGGCACACGTCAAAATCCTGCATCTGCACATCCCATTGCAAGTTCTTGGCCTCCGTGGTGCTGCGGAACATGGAGTCCAATTTCTCCGCCACCGCAAACAAATCAAAGACCGCCTTTTCCAGCTCCATCTTTCCGCTCTCAATCCTAGACATATCCAGAATATCGTTAATGAGCGTAAGCAAAAACTGGGACAGACTTTTTGCCCGATCCAAGTAGTAATTGGTCTGCTCCGGGTCTTTCACATGCACTTTAGCCAGGCTGAGCATTCCAAGAATTCCGTTCATGGGCGTACGGATTTCGTGAGACATTTTAGACAGAAAATCGGTCTTCGCCTGGCTCTCCTGGTATGCCTGCTTAAGCTCCGCCTTCATAGCGCTTCGGGCCTGATAATCCTCTGTAATGTCTCCGAATATAACAAGGTAACAGTCATTTTTCCCCTCTGGATGGATGACCGCATGCCCGTGGGCCAACTCCTGCTGGCCCACAATTCTGTAATCAAATTCTAATTTCAGTTCCTGCACCCTGTCCCATTCCTTCAGCTGCTTTACAATCTCCCTGGCGGTTTTGGGACTAACCATATTCTTCAACGCCTCAATATCTGCGCGCACCAACTCAGCATCCATGCCTGTCATCCCCTGAAAATTGGGACTAATGTATAAAATACGTAGATCGCTCTTTTGAATCAATAGAAAAAATTCCTGCTTATTGGCGGAAAAAGACTGATAAAATCCCCGCTCCCCCCAGACAGACAACTCTGCCTGCCGCGTCCGCCTTCTCTCCCGCAAAAAAAGCCCCAAACAAAATATGGCAAACACAGATGCCGTAAGCAAAAGAAAAAGCGGTATAAAATGCCGGCCAATATACTCTAAAATTATATTCATAACATGTAGACCTCGTGATCTGTAAATAATTCTTTCTCAGAATAAATTATATCAGCTTTTTCATCTTTTGAAAATGGTTTTTCAATATGAATCGAGACAGGAGAACGATATTATATCAAGGCTGTAAGACATAGCGCCCTGTTATCTTTCCACCTACGGACGGTACAAGGAAAGTATGGATGCCTATGAAGCTATGCATGCTAATATTGACCTCCTGAAGAAAGGTAACTGAACAAATCTGAAAAGCTAAAGAAGCTTGCTTAAAAAGCTTGTATGTTATATCTGCCATGCATCTCTAGCGCTTCAGTTTTTCTGGACAAAAAAGATTCCCAGTTGCACTCAGAACAGATTTGCAAGATAGCATTTCTGTTCTAATTGTGTATAATATAGATAAAGGCATTTTCATACAACATATCCTGGACAATTTTCAATTTCGTTTTTCTTTAGACAGAACGTCTATAGAATATTATATAATCTTTTAAAAAAACAGGAGCAAATCTGTTATCGTTATGCAGATTTACTCCTATTTTACATTAATAAATAATAGAAAAAGCAGAGTGAATCATTGATCCACTCCGCTTTTTCTGTTCAAACAGATAATCTAACTATCTGTTCAGGGTCGTTATCTTATTTTTTTATCTTCACGTTCTTTGCTTTAGAGAATGCGCCATAGTATATCTTCTTAGACACTTTCTTGTATGCACGAACTTTTACTGTGTAGGTTTTTCCTTTTTTCAGACCCTTAATAACCTTCTTCAGATTGTTGGTCTCAATACGTGTGTATCCGGCCTTAGAACCTTTCAGCCTATACTGAATCTGGTATTTTACTCCGCCACCCAGTTTCTTAGTTTGAACAGTGAAACGACTTTTACCAGCCTTCAGACTCTTAATTGTCGCCTTTGCCGGGAAAATCTTAAAGCTACGGCTGCTAATATGGCCTTTGTAGTTACCCTGTCCATCAATTGTCAGAGTAGCTGGACCAATATTCTTGTTGTTCTTATAAGTAACTTTGAATGTCTTCGCTGCCGCGGTCAATTTCTTTCCATCAACAGTTACAGCTACAGACTGCTTAAGCGCCTTGCCTGTGTATATCTTATTTACAATACCAGAAACTTTTCCCTTGGAAAGGTCTTTTGGATTAATTGTAAACCAAGCGCCAGTTACTGTGCCAGTGTAGTTACCTTTACCCGTAATAGTTACATTAACTTTACCAGCATTAACGGCATTCTTCGCTCCAGCAAAGCTAAAGTCTTTTGCAGCAAGAACGCGATTGTCAACTGCTACAGACGCGCTCTTTGGAGTCTGAGCTTTTCCGTTATATGTGGCAGATGGAACTGTTACTTTTACATTGCTCTTTGTGATTGTTTTCGGGTTGATATCGAAAGTTGTTTCTATTGTGCCTGCATAATTTCCAATACCAATTACACTCAGCGCATAACCCTTCTTAGCATCTACTGCATTGCCTGCATCTACAACATAATCTGTACCCTCTTTCAGAGTAAGATCACCAATTGTTACCGTTACCTGAGGCTCTGCTTTTGCACCTGTGTAAACGACTGATTTTGCAACCGCTTTTGCATCATCTACAAAACTTGCAGCTACAATCTGATATTTACCTGTCGCAACGGTACCTTCGTATATGCCCTTACCAATGATTTTGAATTCATATTCGCCAACATTTACGGCATCTTCAGGACACTCAATCTCATATTGATCAGCTGTAAGTATCTGATCGCCTACCATTACTTTTACATCAGCTTTTGATGGAGCCTGTGCTTTACCTGTATAAGTAAGAGGTTCTACTTCAACTGTCGCATTTTCCAAAGTAGCCGCTGTGATGTTGTAAGATACCGTTGTAGAGCCAGTATAATTCCCAAGACCTTTTACAGTAGCTGTATATGGTCCGCCTACCTCTACACGTTCATCTGCTACCACTTCATAATCAGCGCCTTCTTTAAGAGTATTGTCAAGCATTGTTACTGTTACTTCTGGAGCTGCAGGATGTCCTGTATAAACAGCATCTTTTGCTAATGTTGCACATCCTTCAGTCAGAGCCAATGGCTGGATTTCTCCCTGTGCTATTGCTGTGCCAGTATACTCGCCCATGCCACTAACAGTTAATGTGGCTGTTTCTCCAACATTTGTAGCTGCCTGTGCATCACCTATTACTGTGTAGTCTGTGTTTTCGGAAAGTACTTTTCCACCTTTTACTACCTGAATATCACTGTTGGACAATACATGTTCTTTAGCATTGTAAGTAAGATCTGTCAGAACCTGTACGTCTTCATTTTCCAGAACGATTGCGCCAGCTTCAACTCTACTGATCACTGTGCCTTCATAATTGCTTCCAGCTGTTGCTGTTACAGCAATTTCCCATGCTGCAGGGTCTGCACCAGATACAGATAAAGCGGTATAGGTATAATCGTCACTTGTGAGACGTTTACCCTCTGTTCTTACATCAATCTGAACATCACCGTTCTCTGATACGCCAGCATAAGTCACTGTTGTATTTTCTTTCGTTAACTGGAGGCCTTTAATTCTAAAGTATAATGTATTTTCTCCTGTATAATTGCCCTGACCTTTAATTACAATCTCTTTCAGGCCCTTCGTTGTCATATCCTCAGGATAAACTACTGTAAAGTCATCTTCGTTATAATAACGTTTTTCAAATTCAACATCAGTTGTTAGAGGCTCACCTGTATAAGTATTCTCAGACGGACTCAGAGAGAACTTAGTTATATCTAACTCTATAGGCATTACTTTGTATGTGCCTACTTTACGTTCGCCCGCGTAGTTGCCTTTACCTTTTGCAATGATATCGTAGTCGCCTGCTTCGTAATATGTTGTTCTTACTTTGCCGTCTTTCTTGAAGATTACATCGTAATATTAAGCAGCATGGAAAGGATACGGTAATATGCTTTCTCGGATATCACCTCGGT
>CAJURH010000015.1 GCA_910588775.1 uncultured Lachnospiraceae bacterium | reverse complement strand
GCATTTTTTTCGTATAGAATTATAGATTCGAAAAATTTAGCGCCCGCCCAACTGACCAATCGGTGAGAGGCGTTTTATTATGCATCCGCTTACACTTTCTTGACAATCCAAAAACAGTTTAGCCGTGCGCGAAAAAACCATCCCTGCGTCAGCAGGAACGGTTTTCCAACACATATTTTCATTCACTCCAAATCCACTTAAAACTTCTATCATTATGGCCGCTGGCCCAGACCGCCTTCCAGGGTAATCGTCTCCCCTGTCATGAACTTAAAGTCCGGAGACGCCAACTGCACACATACACGGCCGATTTCTTCCTCTGCATCGCCATAATGTCCCATCGGAGGCATATGCACATTCTGCTTAAACGCATCTGGATACGCTTTTTCGAAATTTTCCAACTGAGCTGTCCACGCAAGAGGACAAACAATATTCACATTAATTCCGTCTTTTCCCCACTCAGTGGCCGCCACACGGGTAAGCCCACGAATGCCCTCTTTGGCCGCTGCATAAGCGCACTGACCATAATTGCCAAAAAGCCCTGCACCGGAAGCAAAGTTAATCACGGAACCTTTTGTTTTTGCCAGGTGTGGATGACACGCTTTCATATAATAAAAGGTGGCATACAACCCTGAATAAAGCGCCAAATTAAATTGCTCGGTGGTATGGTCTGCCAAAGTTACGCCAGACGCAGATGCCTGCGCATTGTTAATCAGAACATGAATGTCGCCAAAAGTTTCTATGGTCTTTTTCACCACGCCTTCCACAACAGCTTCATTATCCGCCCCTTCATTCACGTCCGCCTGCAAAATCAGGACTTTGACGCCGTAGAGTTTCTCCAAATCCTCTTTCGCATTTTCCAATTTCTGCATATTACGGCCTGTGATAACCAAATTGGCCCCTTCTTTAGCGTAAGCGGTGGCAATTCCATAACCGATGGAACCGCATCTGCCATTGCTCAGCACCGCTTTGCCGGCGCCTGTGATAATCGCTGTCTTACCTGTTAAAAAACCCATTCGTCTGTCCTCCAATCCAGAGCGTGTTTGAAAAACATTTTATGTCAACCATATGTCACAATTTACCCCCCATGGGGTATAATAATGGGAGATTTGTCCCAAACGAAAGCGGGATGCCATCGACCAAAGTAGGGCATGTGGATGGCGTAAATAATTTTTCAAACACTCTCTAAAACCTTTATATTTTTAAAAATAGTCTATCATCATTGGAATAGAACTGTCAATCGTTACTTTAGCCATACTTCCCTCTATTAACAGCCCTTCCATTTTCCCGCTGACATATATGCCATTTTCATCCAAATCATTTTGTAGCTCCTGTACAGTCTCCTAGCCTAGAAGACATTTCAAGGATATAGAAAACAACTTGCTTATCCGAACAGTTCTGAACGCCTCTGAACAGACGCTGACCTGTTCCCGTTTTTGCGCAATTTATGGCTGCAACTGCGCATTTCGCCTGATTTCCCCCTGGAAAATGCACTTTACCAATTTTTCTAAAAATTTTGACAGCCACTGTTTTCTATAGTAAAATGTTTCAAACAATTCTTTAAAGGAGGCATTTACCTTGTACACAACAAAACGATTCGAAGCCGCAATCCCTGTAGATGAATATCTGGAAAAATACGTGGATGTGGATACATTTCTTGAACGCTGCAAAGCCTGTCCCAATTACGACGGCAAATGGTCCTGCCCCTCTTATGATTTTGACGTGATTGAATATTGGAAAAAATATAACACCCTTGAGCTGACCGCCGTAAAAATCATTTTCGACGAAGACTACGCAGGAAAGGAATTTCCAGAAGATGAAATCCTGCGCATCACGGAATCTTCCGTAAAAAAAATCAAACAGGAATTGTCAGATGAACTGCTTTCCCGTGAACAGGAAATTCCCGACAGCATAAGCCTGTCCGCAGGCTCTTGCATCCTGTGCGAAGGAGAATGCGCCCGCAAGGAAAAGAAACCTTGCCGCTTTCCAGACAAAATGCGCTACTCTCTGGAATCTCTGGGCGGAAATGTAGGCATGACCATCAGCAAACTTATGGGCATTGAACTAGAATGGATGCAAGAAGGCAAGCTGCCCCATCATTTTGTGCTGGTCTGCGGCCTGCTGCGCAAATAAATCTACAACATACATAAAGAAAACAGCCCCTGAGGGAATTTTTTTCGCCCTTCAGGGGCTGCTTTTTTGATGAACTTAATTTCAACTTAATTTCTATTTAAACGCCATATCTGTCCCGCATATTCCTGGCCAGATCACGGCCCAGCGTTTCCGCCTCATCCACGGACCCTTTTATGCTGTCTGTATACCATTCGCCGGTAGATTCCTTGTAATACAGGCATTTGATATAAATCTGTTTCCCTTCTATCCTGGCATGGGCAGCCACAGGAGAAGTGCAGCCACCGTCCAGCTCACGGACAAACGCCCGCTCCGCCAAAGCCGCATATCGACCCTCCCGACAGTCATAGCCGTCCAGATAAGAATAATCTTCACCTGCGCGCCCCTGTATAGCCAATATTCCCTGGCCAGCCGCTGGTATCATTTCCTCTGGGTCAAAATACCGGCTGATACGATCCGCCAGCCCCAACCTTTTTAAACCGGCGCAGGCCAACACCAGCGCCCCGTAATCGCCTCTGTCCAGCTTATCCAGCCTGGTCAACACATTTCCCCGAATATTTTCACAGGGATTATCCGGAAACAGTTTGGTTAACTGAAGCCGACGACGCAGACTGGAACAGCCGATGGGCTTGCCTTTCTCCAGCTCTTTGCAGCCTTTGGGTAAAACCAATGCGTCCCGGGGGTCTTCCCTCTTAGAAAACGCAATCAAAGGCAGAGACTCTGGAACTTCCATGGGCATATCTTTCAAACTATGTACAGACAGATCGCTTCGCTTATCCATCAATGCTTTGTCCAGCTCTTTGACAAATAAACCCTTCCCTCCGATTTCATCCAACGTACGGTCTAATATAATGTCGCCAGTGGTTTTCATGGTCAAAAGCTCCACGTCCCAATCCGGATACTGCCCCCGCAGATAATCCGCCACCATCTCGCTCTGCACAACTGCCAGCTTGCTCTCCCTGCTTCCTATGATAACCCGATGTTTCCCATTCTGCATGTCATTTCCTCCATCAAAAAGTCCCTGTATCCGTTTCCGGGTGTCTTTAGCCAAACGATGGTCAAGCCCTGCCGCATTGATTCCAACTGTGATGGGGCCATCCGTGACAACGCCCGGAAAATGAAAACCGCACAGTTCCTGGTCGCTGGCCACATTTACCAGTATCCCACGCTCTCTGCACTCTTCACCTATCCTCCGGTTCAAGTCCGGATTGTCCGTAGCGGCAAGCGCCATCCGGCAATTTTCCAAATCTTTTGTACAATACTCCCGCTCACATATTTCTACATTCTTCAGGTTTTTCATCCGCCTCAGATCGCTTCCAATTTCTTTTGCGACCACCCGAATGCACTCCGGCTCAAACTCCAGCAGCGTCTGTACGCGACGCCCAGCAATCTTGCCGCCACCCACCACTAAAATACGCCACTTTGCCAAATCTATAAACAGTGGAAACCACCTATGTATCTGCTCTTCACGCATCCTCATACACCTTTTCCAATCCGGCCACGCATTCCAGAAACGCGTCCTTTTCCAAACTGTCCCGCAGACCAAAAATCAACTTGTTCACCACTTTTCCAGCCGCCGTCTCTATGGTATGCTGAAGTTTCTCACGGTCTTTCTCTTCCATGGGGGTTTTCTGCAAAATCTTATGAATGCGCAACTCCAGATCATGGACAGCCTCTGTCTGGATCTCCTGTATCCGAGGGATAATGTCCCTTCCCTCCAGCCACTGGTAAAATTCATCCATCTGCTCTTTCACAATGGCTTCTGATTGCCGAAGGCTCTCTTCCATCTCCGGCAAAGCCTCGCTGTCCCGAAAACTATCCATGTCGTAAAGGGTAATGCCCTCTCTCTGGCCCAAACTGGGCTCTATATCCCGGGGCACCGCCAAATCAATCAGAATCAATGGCTTAGTAAGTTCTACCTGCTGAAATAATTCTTCCCGCAACGTAAGATTCGGGCTGGCTGTGGCGCTGACAACCAAATCGCATTGAGGCAGCAGTTCCATACGGCGACCATAATCAATCCGCTGACAACCCTGAGGAATATTAACCATACCACTACGGTACTGACGAATGGTCACTGTCACATCTCCCCCCGCCTGCCTTAACGTTTGGGCCGCCATCTTACCCATCTCACCATTTCCAATGACCATACACTTCTTCCCCGCCACCTCAAACCCCTGACGACTTAGCGTACGGATAGCCTGGTGAATCACAGACGGATTGGCCCGATGAAACGCTACCTCGGTCTTGATCCGCTTTCCCGCCGTTACAGCCATACGGAACAGAACTTCCAGCACGCTGTCCGTACTGAACGCGTCCCTCGCCAAAGCTAATGCGTCCTTAACCTGGGTCAATATCTGATCTTCGCCCACAATCTGGGACTTCAGACCGCTAGTCAGGTAGAACAGATGCTCCACAGCCTCCCGCCCCTGACGGATCACAAAGTAATCCCGGTATGATTCTCCAGACACCTGCTTCATATCGCATAGACTTTCATACAAAGAGCCGTCCCAATCATCCTGGGCGCTCACCCAAACCTCCATCCGGTTACAAGTAGAAAGAATAACGCATCCATGGACCCCTTCCAGCTCTTTGATAGCCCGCATCGCATCTCCGGCGTTTTTCTTGGTAAAAGAAAACAGCGCCCTCACATCCACAGATGCCTTATTATGGTCAATTCCAATCATAGAAATACTCACTTTTACGCTTCCTCCTGCTTCTCTTTTGTTCCTGTTTTTACAAAAGACTATAAAAACAGGCTCTAAAACGGCATCATACATCCATAATAAGCGCCTCAGCTTTTTTTGTCAATTATATTGACAAAAATTATCACTGCTGGTAAAATAAATTTATCCAAATATATGTCGGTTTTAAGTCTGAAAATTGTGAAAATTTGTCAGTATTTGATTTGCGGATTGTCTCGTTTCCGCAAGCAATGATAAAGCTCCTCTGATCAGACTGAAAAAGGGAAGCAAGTGCAAATCTTGCACGGTCACGCCGCTGTAAGGGATAAAGTTCTGCCTGTGAAACCACTGGTTTAAAAACTGGGAAGGGAAGGCCGAACGCGTGCATTTTCCGCTCATCCATTTTTAATGGACAGTCGGAAATGCAATATACCCCAAAGTCAGAAGACCTGCCGCATATAAACCAATACACAAGGTTACGAACGATAGCCTGGTATGCAAGCCCACTGATATTGTTGGTATAAATATCAGTTGGTGCGCGCTCGTGTAAAAATCACATTTTGTGAAGAATAGCACGTTTTTGGCTGCCCACATTTAACCTGTGAGGCGGCTTTTTTTCTTACATACCACAAAGTCACCGCATCGAGCATATTGAAAACATTTTCGTCAATCATGCGTTCCACTCTGCGATAATTCGCCTCTTAAATTTTGGCTAGCGCGCCTGTTGCGTTGCCTTTTAGGAGACAAATTTTCCAAAAAATGTGACGCATGGTCGACATAAAGCATCTTTCAAACACGCTCTAAAGCGGATGCTTTGGCTTTTGTTCTAAAGAAAATTCTAAAACGATTTAGAAAGTGAGGAGGTTGTTTATGTCAAAACGCCAAAGAAAAGTAGTGGCAGCCTGTGCTATCCTGGCTTTAAGCCTGGGAATCACACCCGTCGCTAACGCTATGCACATTATGGAAGGTTATCTGCCCGCAGGTTTCTGCGTTGTCTGGGGAGCGCTATGTATCCCATTCCTGGCAGCAGGTTTTTTCTCTATCCGAAACAAACTAAGAGAAAACCGGAGGGCTTTGACCATATTGGCTATGTCTGGAGCATTTATCTTCGTGATTTCTTCCCTAAAAATTCCTTCCGTAACTGGAAGCTGCTCACATATGACAGGGACTGGTCTGGGAGCTATTTTATTTAGCCCATCAGCCGTAAGTATTTTGGGAATTATTGTACTTTTGTTCCAGGCAATTCTGCTGGCTCATGGCGGTCTTACCACTCTGGGAGCCAATACTTTTTCCATGGCAATCGCCGGACCATTTTTGGCTTTTGCCGTTTACCAGATTTGTCAGAAACTGAAACTTAACCGTAAGGCAGGCATTTTCCTGGCCGCAACGCTAGGTGATGTGTTCACCTATTGTGTGACCAGCGTTCAGTTAGCCATGGCCTATCCTTCTGAATCCGGCGGAGTTGCCGCTTCCATTGTGAAGTTCTTGGGCGTATTCGCTCCTACGCAGCTTCCACTGGCAATTATTGAAGGTCTTCTGACCGTCATCATCGTAATCGGCTTGGAGACTTATGCTATGCCGGAATTAAAATCCATCGGATTTATCAAAGAACAGGAGGTGCATTAATTTTATGGAAACAAAGAGAAAAAATACAGGAATCGTTATCACTCTACTGGCGCTCGTAATACTGCTTGCCATTGTTCCTCTGTTTCTGAAAAAAGGAGCAGAGTTTGGCGGATCTGACGATGCAGGAAGCGTTATGGTAGAGGAAGTTTCTGGAAAAGCTTACACACCTTGGTTCACTCCTGTATTAGAATCTATGTTAGGTGGAGAGCTTCCAGGCGAAGTGGAGAGCTTGGTCTTCTGTCTGCAAACAGGAATTGGAGTAGGCGTCATCGCTTTTTTCATGGGCCGCTTCGTAGAACGCAAAAAACAGGAAAGCTTACACAATGATAACAATTGACATGCTTTGCTACTATTCCAGGCTCCGATACGCCAATGCTATGGAAAAATTTACATACTCTGTGCTGACCTTGCTTTTCTGCGTGGTCAGCCGTTCCCTGGCAATGGCGCTTCTCGTCCTGGTTGTCAACGGGATCTTAACCGTCCGAAAAGGCGGGATTCCGTTTTACCGGTACTGGCGCTATATGATGATTCCTTTGGCGTTCCTGATCATCAGTACCCTGGCGGTAATCATCAATATTTCTCATACGCCATTAGACGCATTTGCTTTTCAAATAGGAAATTATTATCTTACAGGCAGTTATGCCTCCCTTTATAAAGGGGTGCAGATGATCCTGACCGCTCTGGCCAGCGTATCCTGCTTGTATTTTTTATCTTTTAACACTCCTATGACCGATATTTTGTCTGTGCTGAAAAAAATACATTGCCCGGACATGCTGGTGGAGCTTATGCTTTTGATTTACCGGTACATCTTCCTGTTGCTTGATATTTCTTTTTCCATCTCCACATCCCAGGATTCCCGGTTGGGAAACCGCGATTTTAAAACATCTATTAAATCATTTGGCGCGATGGTTTCCGTACTCCTAATCCGGGCTATGGCAAAATCCGGCGCTTTATATGATTCTATGGAAGCCCGTTGTTATGACGGCAGACTGAAGGTGCTGGATGAACAACATCCCCCAAAATCCAAAGAGATTTTTTCGATTGTTCTCTTCGACGGCCTGCTTTTAATCTTTACTATCTGGAGTAAACTAAGATGAATACAACCCCGATTTTAAAAGCCGAAGATTTATACTTTTCATACGATAATGAAAACAGCCACTCCCTAAACGGTTTTTCCCTGGAAATTTTTCGCGGAAAAAAGGTGGCTTTTATGGGCGCAAATGGTTCTGGAAAATCCACATTTTTCCTATGTTGCAATGGCATACATCGTCCAAGTAAGGGCACTTTATATTACTGTGGAGAACCTTACGATTACTCCCGAAAAGGATTGCTTAAATTACGGAGCAAAGTAGGGATTATTTTCCAAGACCCAGACACACAGCTATTTTCTGCCAGTGTATATCAAGAAATTTCTTTTGGAATCCTAAACCTAGGCGTTTCCACGGAAGATGCCCGCCAGGAGGTGGAACAGGTCATTGAAAAGTTGGAGATCACTCCCTTCCGTCACAAACCTACCCACGCATTAAGCGGGGGACAGAAAAAACAGGTATCCATCGCGGATATTCTAGTGATGCATCCAGATATTATTATTCTGGACGAGCCTGCCGCAGCTCTCGACCCGAAACACACTGCAATGGTTAACAAAATTGTCAATCAACTGACCGCAGACGGCATTACCGTTCTGATGTCCACCCACGACGTAAACTATGCTTTGGAATGGGCCGACGAAATCGTGCTCCTACACAAAGGACGGGCGCTGATGCATGGTAGCCCATTGGATGTATTTACAGATAAAGCCGCTTTGGCCCAGACAAATCTGGAACAGCCTGCAGTTTTACAGTTATTCGAAAGCCTTTGTAAAAAAGGCATTTTAGATTCTTCGCTTCCCCTGCCCAGAAATCTAGACACACTGGAAAGCTACATAGAGAACATGTAACTGCGCAGGTGTAATGAAAGACTATAATATTTCCACAACAAGGAGGAACAAACATATAATGTCCGAAGATAAAAAGAACGCTGTCCTGGTTGTCAGCTTTGGAACCAGCTACGAAGAAACTAGAAAAGTAACCATTGACGCCATTGAAGCTTCTATTGCCCAAGCTTTCCCAGAGCACAAAATCTATCGCGCTTGGACAAGCAAAATGATTTTGAAAAAATTAAAAAATAGGGATAATATCCACATCAACAATGTAACCGAAGCCATGGCGGAAATGGAAAAAGACGGCATCCGAAACGTAATCGTTCAGCCCACCCACGTGATCAACGGCATCGAAAACGATTTAATGATAGAAGACGCTCTGGCCTTTAAAGATAAATTCCAATCTATTTCTTTTGGCAATGCCTTATTAACGACAGAAGAAGATAATCGACGGGTTATTGAAGCCATCCATGAAGAGTTTAAGGGCCTTCCCGAAAACCACGCTTTGGTCTTAATGGGACACGGCACAACCCACCATGCCAACGCCATTTACGCCGCACTGGATTATACTATGAAAGATATGGGTTATTCCAATTTCTTTATGGGCACTGTGGAAGCTTATCCTTCCATGGAAACAATCATTAAAAAGATCCAGAGTTTCCATCCAGAGAAAGTGCACCTGGCTCCATTTATGATTGTAGCAGGCGACCATGCCCGCAACGATATGGCAGGCGATGAGCCGGATTCCTGGTACTCCCAATTTAAAAAAGCTGGATTCCAAGTGGAGCCATGTATAAAAGGTTTGGGCGAATATCCCGGCATACGTGAAATTCTGGTCCAACACGCCAAAGAAGCTTCTGCATAAAAATTTCATATATTCTTTAAACTCTGGAGCGCCGCTTTTATCGGCGCTTCAAAGTTTTTTCATCACCAAACTCTAAAGACTATCTATAAATCTATGAAAAGCTTTTCTTCCCTCCGGGGTATTTTTGTAAACCCCCGCATCTTCTAAAACTCTTACAAACACTTCTCCGATTTCCTTTTTCAATACAT
Organism: uncultured Lachnospiraceae bacterium; assembly: GCA_910588775.1. GTDB lineage: Bacteria > Bacillota > Clostridia > Lachnospirales > Lachnospiraceae > MGBC164599. The sequence continues at coordinate 51,573 of CAJURH010000015.1, read as the reverse complement.
CCATTACGTTTGCTTCATCTATATGTGGATAAGACGGTAAAAATTCCTCTACCCAATCTGCATGCTTCGCCAGATGTTCATCTTCACCCAAGCTTTTATGCTGAAGAATGCACTTTGCAACACCCTCCATCTCCACTTTTAAGCGAGCTGGAAGCACCGCCAACCCCATAACTTCTATCAGCCCAATATTCTCTTTCTTAATGTGATGAAGCTCCTGGTGCGGATGATAGACTCCCAGAGGATGTTCCTCTGTGGTGATATTGTTACGCAAAGCCAAATCCAGCTCATACATCTCTCCCACTTTGCGAGCAATAGGCGTTATAGTGTTATGAAGCCCATCCTCCGTCTTGGCCAGGATAAATGCGTCTTCATCCGTATAGGCGCGCCAGCACTGCAAAATATAATTACCCAAGTCAATCAAACGCTCACTGTCCTTACTGCGCAAGCGTATCACAGACAGAGGCCATTTCAAAATTCCCGTCTCCACATCCTCGAACCTTGGAATCTGCACATGTTCCTCTATGGGCGCTTTTGCCATGGCAAATTGATAGTTTCCTCCCTGGAAATGGTCATGACTTAAAATGGAACCACCCACAATGGGCAAGTCCGCATTGGACCCAATAAAGTAATGAGGAACCCATTTTACAAAATCAAACAGCTTACAAAAAGCTGACCGATTCACTTTCATTGGCGTATGTTCTCCGTTAAACACAATACAGTGCTCATTATAATACACATATGGAGAATACTGAAATCCCCACCGACTGCCGTCAATAGTCAATGGAATAATCCGGTGATTCTCCCGTGCCGGATGGGTTAGTGTTCCTGCATAGCCTTCGTTTTCTTTACAGAGCAGACATTTGGGATAGCCACTTTGTTTGGCCAGCTTAGCTGCCGCAATGGCTTTTGGATCTTTCTCTGGCTTGGACAAATTAATAGTGATATCTATTTCCCCATAAGGACTGTCCACCACCCACTTCATATCTCTTTTAATCCGATATCTGCGAATATAATCTGAATCCTGACTAAATTTATAAAAAAAATCGGTGGCTTTTTTTGGACTTTCTCTATAGAGACTTTCAAACCTGGCAATCACCTGGCTGGGCCTGGGAAGTAAACAATTCATCAGCCGGGTATCCCATAAATCCCGCTCAACCACCGAATCCTCAATAATTCCTTCCTGACAGGCATAATCCAGCAACCCCTTTAATATTTCCTCCAGTCCAGCATTCTCATCCACATTATCTGGATCCTGATATTCATCCAGCCCTAATTGATCCAAAATCAGGTTGGTTACATAAATTCTATCCTCTTCCTCCATCAAATTTTTGTGAATCCCATAGTCCACCAATTCTTTTATATATTTAAAAGGCATATGCTCCATCTCCTATATCCACTACATAAAATTCCGCCCTGTGACCCACCTGTTTCTCATATGATTCGCCTGCCACACTTTGGTACATATCCACTGCATCGTTCTCCACGATACTGACAGTGCAGCCACCAAAACCACCCCCTGTGATTCTGGACCCTAGCACTCCCGGCGTTTCCCAAGCCAAACTCACCAGAATATCAATCTCTGAACAGGAAACCTGATATTCATCCCGTAAGGATACATGCGACGCATTCATTAACCTTCCAAATTCCTCCAAATTCCCAGCCTTCAATGCTTGTACAGCATCTATAGTTCTCTGATTTTCACAAACTGCATGTCTGGCACGCATTCTACATATGGGGTCTTTAATCGCTGCCTCATACATTTCAAAAGTTTCCCGACTCAGGTCACCCAACGTTTGAATATGTGAAATCTGCGTCACATTCTTCAAATCTTTCAATGCCTCTTCGCACTGTTCCCTGCGCTCATTATATTTGGAATCCACCAAGCTATGCTTAACCTTACTATTTGTAATCACAATTTTCGCATGGTCCAGCTTCACAGGCGCATAAGTATACTGCAAAGTGGCCGTATCCAGAAAAATCGCATGATCCTTTTTCCCCATAGCGCTGGCAAACTGATCCATAATACCGCAATTCATTCCATTAAAATTATTTTCCGAATATTGTCCGATCTGGGCAATATCTACCATGGACAACTTCTCAAAACCATAACTTTCTTTTAACATAAGCCCTGTAAGCACTTCTAGAGAAGCCGATGAAGACAGACCAGAGCCTGCCGGAATATTACCATACACCAAAAAGTCAAACCCTTGGGGAATCGAGTAACCTTTCTTCTCAAATGCCCAGACCACTCCCTTGGGGTAATCACTCCATCCAGCTTCTTTGGAAGGTTTAAGGTGAGATAAATCCGATTCCAGCACACCCATTTTTTCAAAATTCATGGAATAAAATCGCAGTTTCCCATCTTCTCTTCTGCGGATGGCTCCATAAGTCCCAATGGTCAACGCACAGGGAAACACATGCCCGCCATTATAATCCGTATGCTCCCCGATCAAATTAACCCGTCCAGGCGCAAAAAAACACTGGATCTCCCCGCCATCGCCATATATTTCTGTAAATCTCTTCAATAGCTGTTCTTTCCTCATTGTTCTACCCCTTTTCCATAACCATTCGGATGACTGTTATGCCATTTCCAAGCAGAACCAATTATTTTCTCCAAATCCGCAAACTGCGGTTTCCAGCCCAATATTTTTTTCGCCTTTTCGCTGGATGCAATCAATGTGCCTGGATCTCCTGCCCTTCGTCCTTCTACAACTGCCTGAATGGGATCTCCTGTGACATTTCTAGCCACCTGTACCACTTCATTCACTGTAAAGCCCACACCATTGCCCAGATTAAAAATGTCGCTTTCGCCACCCTCCATCAAATATTTTACCGCCAGAATGTGCGCCTGAGCCAGATCTGTCACATGAATGTAATCTCGTACGCACGTTCCGTCTTTGGTGGGATAATCGTCTCCAAATATGGAAATAGCCTTTCGTTTACCGCCAGGCACCTGCAAAATCAACGGAATCAAATGTGTCTCCGGACTATGGTCCTCTCCTATCTCTCCACTCACATGCGCTCCACAAGCATTGAAATACCGCAAGGATACATATCTTAGACCATGAGCTTTGCCCGTCCATTTAAACATATTCTCCATGGCCAGTTTCGTCTCACCGTAAGTGTTTGTGGGCTCTGTGGGGTCTGTTTCTTTAATTGGAATGCTTTTAGGCTCCCCGTAAGTAGCCGCTGTGGAAGAAAACACAATCTTATCCAACCCATGAGCCACCATCGACTCCAATAACACTTTTGTTCCACACAAATTATTGTCATAATACTTCAATGGATTTACCATGCTCTCCCCAACCAGTGAATTGGCCGCAAAATGAATCACCGCATCAATTCCCTGCTCCTGGTCTAAAACACGATCCACCGCCTCTCTGTTACGCAAATCCCCCTGGTAAAATTTCGCTTCCGGATGCACAGCTTCCCTATGACCCGTTTCCAGATTGTCAAAAATAACAACTTCATCTTCGTTATCAATCAACTCATATACTGTATGGGAACCGATGTAGCCCGCTCCCCCTAAAACCAAGATCTTCATAAATAAACACTCCTTTCAGCAAACTCTACTCTTGATGCATTCACTCTATCATTATATTCTTTAACAGAAATGCTTTCAACTATATTTTTCCAGAATTGCCTCCCATTTAAAACGGATATCTCGTGTATTCTTTTCTGGCTTTATATGCCGGAACCGTATAAGATTTTTCCCAGTCAATTTTATTGCCCAGATACACCCATCTCCCATCTCCCTCTTCCCGAATAGTCACAACATGACTAAATGCACAGTCCTTTCCTATCTCAACAAAAATCGCCTCCACATATACAGATAACGTGCCATCGTCATTTTTCACACATTCAACCACTTCTGGAAAAGGCCGAGTCCTCTGCAAACGGTTCCTGGGGCCAACCGCAATCCACGGATAACTTCCCACCTCTGAATCATATGTCCCGTATTCTTCCAACTGCCCCTGTGACACATCAAAATGCCTCCGTATAAGTCCTTCAAACTCTTCTTTGGGAATCCCTTGACGATAACTATCTTCTGCTGGCGCATCTCCTTTTTCCATAGTGTATAAAGAATCATATAGATCATTGAACGCGATCTGACCCATATTCTCCTCATCCCAATCCACCAAAAACAAGTTGTTACTCACATAGCCAATAGGGCTTATATACTTTTCTGTAACTTGTCTGCATTTTTCATCCAAAGGTAGTATTCTACAGAAAATATGCATGTCCATTTCATGATTCCGAGATAGCGCCTTTTCCCAAATTAACCATCCCTTTTCCGTATATTCCCAATAATACGGCTGTATTTTTTCCATTCGCCGAATAACAGGCGTCGCCGTTTCCTCAATAACCGCTGCCGCCGAAACGACAGTCAGCGCTCCACATTGAAACTGAAAACAATAATACCGAAATATTCCATTATCATCCAAAACATAAAATTCTGTTTCTGCATCTTCATTCTCTCTGGCCTTTTGTAAAATCCGATGCACCACTTCGTAATTGCGCATATTATAGTCGTGTTGTGCGCAAGTAACCGAAAGCCCTTCCACCGCCACAGTATCCACCATCTCATGAACCACAGCCTCATCCAAAATCACATTGGATGCGTCCCCTTTGTCGGCCTGTCTGAAAATTGACTGGCATTTATCTGTCAAAAAAAGAAGTTTATCTGTAGCTTCCCGTTCTTCTTCCTGACTCATAGGAATACTTTTCACCTTATAATCCGCATTTTCACCCTGTCCATCTTCCTTGCCCTTTTCTAGATTCTCACTTTTTGCAGATGCGTCATGATCAACACCTTGCCCATTTCCAAAATTCCCTGACGAACATCCTTCCAAAAATACCGCGCATATAAAAATACCCATAAAGACTTTGAGAACCTTTTTCCCCATCATTTTAAATATTCCTCCAAAACAACTTTTTCTTTCTGGATTACATAACTACTGCCGCCTCTTTCTTTCACATCCTCTACCATACTCACCAACAAAATCGGCTTTTCCACAGACGGATCTGCTGTAAAGATAGCCATCCATCCCAATTCTGTACCTTCCGTATCCTCTATTGATGCTTTGATTTCCGCAGTTCCGGTCTTTCCCGCCAACAACACATCCTCCCTATGCGCACTATATCCGGTGCCCCTCTCATCATTAACCACTCGCTCCATTCCATGCAAAACCCTCTCTGCGGTTTCAGCAGAAAAAGCTTGAGAAATCCAAACTGCTGGAGTCACTTCATCCTGATATGTAAGGTATGGACGAAGCGCATTTCCACCGTTGCAAAACGCCGTATATAATGCCGCCAAGTGCACTGGATTTATCAAAATCTGCCCCTGTCCATATCCGCTGTCCGCCAACTGGATTTCTGATTCCATACGATCTGAATTGGAAAATTGGGAATCCGGCATCTGAATTTCAAAAGGTAAACCGCTTCCAAAACCCACATGTTTCAATGACTGGATGAATTTCTCTGGTCCCATTTTCAGCGCGGCCTTTGCAAAATAAATATTGTCTGAATACATCAACGCATTTTCTAGAACCACTGGTGCGTATGCATGAAGAGTTGTCACATAATAATTTCCCCAAGAAGAATCTTTTTGCCAGCTTAATCCCTCATTCCCGTAATCTTCCGCAGGATCAATGGAGCCTATGTCCAACCCTATAGCCGCAACAATAGGCTTAAATGTGGAACCCGGACACCACACCTGCTGAAAACGATTATAAAACGGTTTTTTCTCATCCAGATTCAAAGAATCCCACACCTTTTGGGACATTCCTAAAATAAAATCGTTATTATCATAAGACGGCGTACTGACCAACGCCATCACTTCCCCTGAATATGGCTGCACCGCCACCGAACAGCTTTTATCTTCTCTAAATTGCTCATACAAAACCTGCTGCAATTCTCCATCAATAGTCAATCGGATGGCATCTCCATTTTGCGCATGCTTCTGGGCAAGCGTCTGCTTCTCCTGACCATTTGCGGACACAATGGTCACTTTACACCCGTTTTTTCCTTTCAATTTATCTTCAAACAGACCTTCAAGGCCACTTTTTCCAATTACGCTGCTGGCCGTATACCCCTCTCCAGAATGTTTTTCCAAATCTTCCGCGGTAACCGCCTGCACATATCCGATCAAGTGCGCCGCCGCTTCTCCAAGAGGATATGTACGAACTTGCGTATCTGTAATCATCACGCCAGGAATCGATAAAAGTTCCTCCTGCCTTTTCTGTTCCTCTTGCGCCACCTCGTCTGGATTTACTGTTAATAAATCCAACTCCCCTACTTTGGGTATAGTTTTTATGGGAACAAAAGAATCTTCCCTAATCCACTGTGCCGAGAGCTTCTCCTGGACCTCCTCCTTGTCTATTTCCAACAATGCGCAAAATCGCTCCATCCGTTCTGGGGAATTTTCCCATTTCATAGGTATCAAACCAACTGATGCGGCCTTCCCCTCTCTTGCCAAAGGCTTTCCGTTCCGATCCAAAATCTCTCCCCTTTTTGCCTCCTGAAAGGACACCTGAACTTTATCTGTGGCTCCTAATTGTGGAAAAATCATAGAATCCTCCCAGACAAGCTTATAGCGGAATCCCCGCTTTACAAAATACGCCCGATTCTCAAATTGAATCTTTCCCGCCAGTGTATCAAACGCACATGTATATGTAATCTCGGATTTAGAATCTTCTGTTCTTATTGCACTTACCTGCATATTCTGCGCTTCTATCCCCTCATATATATTCGCGTTCCTCTCAATGAAGTCTTCTTCACGGATGCTCATTCCCCCTTCATGATCAATCATCTTATACATTTCCTTATATTCCTGACGGGAAATACACTGCATATAGTCAACCAAAACTTCCTCTGGACCTTTACACACAATAAAATCCCCAATAAACATAACCGTAGCCAGACCAACGCCAGAGGCGATAACTGCCAATAATGATAGAAACAACACTATCTTTCTTCCTTTTCTCATAACTCCCTCCGCATATCTTACATATGTAGTATTTAGTATTATGCTATAAATTCATATTTTTGTCAATATATTTCTTGACTTTTTTCTTTTTTTATTCTATAATTATTACAAATGTAGTATAAGGAGTCTACCTTATGGAAAAGTTGCCACAGATTTCCGAAGCTGAATATGAAATTATGAAAATCCTTTGGGCCGAATATCCACTCAGCACCAATGAAATATGCCAACGCGCACAACAGATCCAGGATTGGAAACCGAAGACCATCCACACTCTTTTATCCAGACTATCCGCTAAACACGTAATTGCCTACGAGCAGCGGGGACGCATGTACTATTATTACCCAGTAATTTCCCAAAAAATTTATCTAAAACAAGAAAACCGCCATTTCCTCAATCGATTTTATGAAGGAAAGGCAGCCCCAATGTTCTCCTCCTTGCTTGCTGGTGACGAATTATCCGATGCGGACTTAAAAGACCTGTACACTTTAATCAACTCCAAAATGAAAAGCGGTGATAAATAATGACCTTCCCTTTACAGTTTTTAATCTGCAATGTTTTTATTAGTCTGTTCCTAGGTATCTTTTTACTATTGAAAAAGGCTTTGCACCGACAGATTACGCCAAATGCTCAATACCGTTTATGGTTTGCCTTTTTCCTTGTTTTATTCCTACCCTTCGTTCCCCGTCCAATTTCCATTCTGGAAAATCTTTTCCCCGTTGGAAGCGCCCACACAGTTCCCGTTTTTCAAATAGAGGCCATCCTCTCGCCTTTACCACCAGATTGGACTATACCGGATTTTTCCACAACCGTCAGCCCATTCCATTCTATTTTTTACACAATCTTATGGGACATATGGCTGTTTGGAATGGTAGTATCCGCACTGTCGTTGAGTTGGACTATAATAAAAATCCAGTTTTTGAAAAAATACGCAGACCCAATAACAGACCAGACAGAACCAGAATTATACCAAATGTATGCTACCTGCCGTAAAGAATTACATATCCGTCGTGACATTCTTTTGTATGCTTCCAATCGCCTAACAAGCCCTGTCTCCTACGGATGGCTCTGCCCAACTGTAATCATCCCCCGGGATCTGGATATCCGATTGTCCTCGCAAGATATCCGCTTTGTATTCCTCCATGAATTGCAACATTATAAACACAGAGACCCACTGGTAAACAACTTTGTATGCCTCTTGCAAATCGCTTATTGGTTCAATCCTTTCATACGATATGGATTTCGCCGCCTGCAAGCAGACCGGGAAATTGCCTGTGACCATTGGGTCATCCAAATCATTGGAAAAGAACAGCGGCTGAACTACGGCCATACGCTTTTAAAATATGCCGAACAAAAGAAAAAGGGATGGTACAAACCTCCCCTATCTGCCCTGAACGACAATAAAAACCTTTTAAAACAAAGAATCCTGGAAATCATAGATTATGAAAAACCTTCTCTCCTCCAAAAAATAAAAGCTATGTTCTCTGTTTGCCTGACGCTATTGATGATATATACTTCCAGCCCTCTACTTTGCGCATACCCATTATATAATTCTTCTTTTTCTTTTGAATGTGAAAACTGGGAGCCCATCGATGTGTCCTCGTACTTTGATGGAACAGACGGTTCGTTTGTCTTATATGACATGGAAAGAGACCATTATCAGATTTATAACCAGACTTTATGCAAGCAGCGCATTTCCCCTTACTCAACATTTAAGATATACAGCGGATTGTTCGCTCTGGAAGAGAACCTCATTTCTCCAGGCTCTTCTCTACAGAAATGGGATGGCTCCCCACAAGTGCACGATGCGTGGAACCAAAGCCAGACGTTGGATTCTGCTATGAAAAAATCTGTAAACTGGTATTTTCAGAATTTAGACCGCCAAATGGGCCTTTCCACACTGCGTTCTTATTACAGAAAGATTTCTTATGGAAATTGTGACTTATCCGGAGGAATCGAGTCCTATTGGGCAGAATCCTCTTTGAAGATCTCCCCCCTTGAACAAGTCATTTTATTATCCGACTTGCTGCAAAATAAATGGGGGTTTCGGGAACAAAACTTGCAGACTGTGCTAGATTCTTTATTTCTGGCAGACACCCCTTACGGTCGGCTTTATGGAAAAACAGGAACCGGAGTCATCAATGGAAAAAATGTCAGCGGCTGGTTCATTGGTTTTCTGAAACGGGAAGGACGTACTTACTGCTTTGCCACTAATCTGCAAAATTCCCAGATAGCTACTGGACGTATGGCTTCCACAATCACCGTAAAAATATTAAAAACAATGTAACGTTGTTTAAAACAGACTTTAATCGAATTTCCCATAACAAGAAAAAATCCTACCGAGCAAGATTCTCCACCTACGGCAGGTTGCCCTTGTCAACATAATTACTTTCCACCGTAGTGCGCTCCCACCTGGAGGGCTTTTATCTTAAAGGGAATTCCAACAGCATTTCCTATAAGATAAAAAATAAGGGCAGCCTGAATAGGAGCTGCCCTTGCCATTTATTTATGCCCGTCGCTTATCCATCCGTTTAGACAGCATCATGCCCAATCCCTGCAAAAGCTGTACCAAAGCCACCAGTATCACGATGGTCACCACCATCACGTCCGTCTGATAACGGTAATATCCATAACGGATGGCAATGTCACCCAAGCCACCACCGCCGACTACGCCGGCCATTGCCGAGTATCCAAGAATGGTTCCAATGGCAATGGTCACTCCCACCAATAACGATGTACGCGCCTCTGCCAAAAGCACCTTCCAGATAATCGAAGCTGTTCCAGCGCCCATACTCATAGCCGCCTCAATAACCCCACGATCCACCTCTTTCAGAGAGGATTCCACCATCCGGGCTATAAATGGAGCTGCCGCTATCACCAGAGGCACCACTGTGGCGCTGGGTCCATAACTTTTTCCCACAATCGCTTTTGTCACTGGTATCACAAGAATCAAGAGAATCAAAAAAGGAATGCTCCTTACAAGATTCGCAACAAAATCCAGTATTTTGTAGAGAAAAGCGTTGGGTCGAATTCCCTCTTTGTCCGTCACCGTCAGCAAAATCCCCATGGGCAGTCCCAAAATATAGCCGAACAGCGTAGACATCAACGTCATATAAAGGGTGTCTACTGTACCGTCCACCAACATGGTAATCATTTCATTATCCCACATGTTCCAATTCCTCCACACCCAGTTTTTCCTGCCGGAAATATTCAATCATTTTATCCGCCGTTTTCTGATCTTCCGGCAGTTGAAGTATCATCTCCCCTTCCGCCTTCCCGTTCAGGTTCTTAGTATCCGCGTATAAAATATTCAATGGCGTCTTGTATAAGAGAACGACATTTCCTATCACTGGCTCAAAGGACGACTGTCCAGAAAAAGTAATCCGTATCAATCTTTTCCCATGCATTTGCTTAATCTGGCTACCTGCATTCAGAATCAGTTTTCTAGCCGCCTCTGTTTTGGGTGAATGGAACAATTCTTCCACCGTCCCGGATTCCGCCAGTTTCCCGTGATCCAAAACAGCCACGTGACTGCAAATTTCCTGGACAACGCTCATTTCGTGGGTAATGACAACAATGGTGATCCCATATTTCTGATTGATTTCCTTTAACAATGCCAGAATGGATTTGGTAGTCTGGGGGTCCAGAGCGCTGGTCGCCTCATCGCACAGCAAAATCTCTGGATTCGCAGCCAACACACGCGCAATAGCCACCCTCTGTTTCTGCCCACCAGACAACTGTGCTGGATAAGATTTTGCTTTTTCCTCCAACCCAACCGTTTTCAGATACTCCAAGGCTTGTCTTCTAGCTTCCTTTTTCTTTACTCCCGCTATTTCCATGGGGAAACACACATTGTCCAACACAGTGCGCTGCATGAGCAGATTAAAATGCTGAAAAATCATTCCTATTTTTTGCCGTGTTTTGCGCAGCTCTCCTTCCGAAAGGTCTGGTAGATTCTTTTTCCCTACAAAAACCTTGCCTGAAGTAGGCCGCTCTAATAGATTCAGACACCGCACCAAGGTGCTTTTTCCCGCGCCGGATAGACCGATAATTCCATAAATATCCCCTTTGTCAATGGAAAAACTGATGTCGTCCACGGCGGCCACTTCCCCTGCGCCAGTCTGAAACACTTTCTTCAAATGTTCTACTTTTATAATCGGTTCCATCTCATTACTCCTTATGTACGGATCCGCAATGTTCTCATTCGTTTAAGAACTGCTCAGAAATACTTTCTTCATCATTATTTCCGAACAGTCCCTTACGAAATCGGAGATGCTGCGCAGCCACCTGCCGCATCCCCGGTCCTTCACCCTATTTTATTCCTCAAATGGGATAACCGCCCCATCGTACGTGTCCTCAATATACGTCTTGATCTCATCGGATTTCAACGCTTCTACCAATGCCTGAATCCCTTCCGCATCCTCATTGCCTTCTTTGACTGCAATAACATTTACATAAGTCTTTGCCGCCTCTGAATCTGAAGTCTCGTATGCTATTGAATCCTTAGCAACAGAGAATCCCGCCTGAAGCGCGTAATTTCCATTCAGAACCACAAAGGCAACTTCATCTTTTACTCTGGACACCTGCGCCGCCTCAAGCTCCTGAATCTGGACATCTTTAGGATTTTCCTCAATATCTTTCACTGTTGCCGCCAGTCCTGCGCCTTCTTTCAAGGTTATTACTCCATTGGCTTCCAAAAGCAGCAATGCACGCGCCTCATTGGTCGTATCGTTGGGAACTGCAACCACATCCCCTTTTTCCAGCTCATCCAAAGACTTCTTTGTGCCTGGATAAATTCCGAATGGCTCATAATGGATGCCACCCGCATTCACCAAATGCGTGCTCTGCTCTTTGTTGAAATCATCCAAATATGGAATATGCTGGAAATAGTTGGCGTCAAATTCTTCATTTTCCACCACCAGGTTTGGCTGTACATAATCGTCAAATACAGTCACTTCCAGATCCCATCCCTTTTTCTTGAGAAGCTCTTTCGCCTCTTCCAAGATCTCTGCATGAGGCGTGGAGGATGCCGCTACTGTGATGCTTCCCTTATCCTCTGCGTCGTCTTCAGCTTCCGCATTGTCTTCAGTTTTCGCATCATCTTCACCATCAACGTCGTCACCTTCCACTACGCCGCCTTCCACTACCAAACTATCAATGTCAACTTCCGTACCATATACTGGTTCCAACGTTTCTTTATAATCCGCATGGAAGAACTGTTCATCTGCTAATGATTTAATTTCTTCGTCAATCCATTCTTTCAGGGTATCATTCCCCTTGGACACAGCCGGAGCGATGGTATCCAAATCCCCCAATGACTGGATGCCCACTGAGAATCCGTCATTCTGAAGAGCCCATGCCAAAACTTCTGTATTATCTGTAGAAAGAGCATCTCCCCTGCCATCCAGCAACGCATTGTAAGCTTCCGTATACTGGTCAAATTTCAAAAGTTCCACATCTGGGTAGTTCTCTGTGAAATAAGTTTCCGCCGTAGTTCCTTTTGCCACGATTAACTTTTTGCCATTTAATTGTTCCGGCTTTGTAATCAGCGCATCATCTGGTGAGACTACGCCCAATGCGACTTTCATGTACGGAAGCGCAAAATCCACTGATTCAGCGCGTTCTTCCGTCACTGTAAAGTTAGCGAGAATTACGTCAACCTTTCCGGATTCCAGATATTCCACACGGCTTGCCGGCTCTGTAGACACATATTCCAACTCTACGCCAAGATCTTCGGCCAAACGCTGAGCAAAATATACGTCATACCCCTGGTAATCACCGTTTTCATCCACATATCCAAAAGGATTCTTGTCACTGAAAACGCCAATAATAATTTTACCGCTCTCCTTTATTTCGTCTAAAGTGCGATAGATACCTTCACTTTTCCCCGTCTCCGTTGCTTTATCCTCTGCACTTTCTTTTTGCCCACATCCGGTGATGGACGCAAGCACAAGGATAAATGACAACAATAATGTAACTGCCTTTCTCATAGTAAACTCCTTCCTTGTATAAAATATATTTAAAAACCATCGTTCGCCAATGGTTTTTGGCTGGATTATAGAGCGTTTATAAATTATTACATATATTTCATATCTATTTAGTAGGATTATAACAGCGCAACATTTCCCTGTCAACATAAACCGACTACGCTCTCTCCATTATCATTATATCAAATCAACCCCCAGTTGGAAAGCGCCAATAAGCTTATATGGGAACATTAATTCCGCAATTTGCAAAATTCACGCCTGTATCCGCCGTGCAATTTCATTGGCGTGGGCATAGATTGCTTCTGGGTCCTCCCCCACATAGAATTTCCCATCTTCATAGAGGATATTTCCATCCACCATCGTCATTTTGACATTCTGCTTGCTACCGCTATATACCAAATTCTTAGGAATGTGATTCAGTGGCTGCATATTGGGCTGGTGCAAATCGATAATAATCAAATCCGCTAATTTTCCCACATCCAGACAGTCGCATTCCGGCAGCTCCATAGCGCGAGCGCCCTGGCACACAGCCATACGTAATACTTCCTGCGCATCCACCGCAGATGCGTCTTCTTCCCGAAGCTTAGCCAGCGCAGTGGTCAGAAACATTTCCCGGAACATATCCAGACAGTTATTGCTGGCAGGCCCGTCAGTCCCTAGAGCGATTGGAATTCCCATTTCCAGCATCTGCGCAATGGGCGCAATTCCGCTGGCCAGCTTGGAGTTAGAGCCAGGATTTGTCACTACATAAAGGCCCCGCTCACGGAAAATCTCCATGTCCTGCCGGCTAAAATGCACACAGTGATACCCTCCGCCGCCATAGCGGAACATACCCAGCCCGTCCAGAAATGCCGTAGGCGTTTTCCCATAACGGTCTATGCACTGCCGCACCTCTGTTTTCGTCTCCGAATTGTGACAGTACACGGGAGCCTTGTATTTTTCCGCCAGTTCCGCCACCTTCTCCAATCGCCACAGGCTGGTGGTGTATTCGGCATGGAAACCCAGACAGAACCGTATTAATGGGTCATACGCATTCAACTTCTGATACCATTCATCCAATTCCTGGGGGGACTGGCTGAAATCATTCATGGCCCCTACCAACACCGTGCGAAATCCGCAGTCCACCGATGCCTGCGCCACCGCGCAAGGATTCAAATACATATCGAAATTGCAGGTAATCCCGCTGGTCAAATATTCCAGAATCGCCACTTTTGCCAACTGACGCATATCCTCCCCACTCAGCTTCGCCTCCAAGGGAAACACTTTATCATTCAGCCACTCCTGCAGGGGCAAGTCATCCGCATAACTGCGCAGGAACGTCATAGAAGAATGGGTGTGTGCGTTCTTGAAACCGGGCATTATCAGATTCCCCTGCACGTCCACTTCCCGGTCAAACGTCTGGTCAGACGGTCGCTTTTCTCCCACATAAGAAATATGGCGACCGTCCACCCAGACTTCCCCCTGCCCTACTTCCATAGAGTCTTTCATAGACAAAATACGGCAATTATAAAACCGAATTCTCATTTTCTCCACCTCTTCTCATACACAATCTCACCATTCTCTTACATATTAAGCCATTTTCATTAACATTACAATCCATATTTCAAACGCCTTGACAACCGCAACGCATTAGACAAATAATAAAATTACCGCAAACAAAATCAAGTCCCCGCCCTTTTATTCCTTTATAATAAATACAGAGCGGCCGAAACGGAGAAGAAAGCATGTACCAATGGTATGAACACATTCAGACAATTATAGACGAAATTGACAAATGCATCAAACGTTACGACGACGAATCCCTGACGCTTCGCCTGCTGTCCGCTAAATTAGGCTATTCCCCTTTTTATACAACGCGAAAATTCAAAGAAGTAGCTGGAATGCCCTTACGCGATTACCTCCGGAACCGGAAACTGGCTTTCGCATTAAAGGAAGTGCGGGACAGCGAAAAAAAGCTTTTGGATATTGCTTTTGATTACGGTTTTTCGTCACACGAAGCTTTCACCAGGGCGTTTAAGAAAACCTACGGCGTAACGCCAAGCGCATACAGAAAAGAACCAAAACCCGTCGTTTTACGCACAAAAATAAACCCTTTTGACCGCTACTTTCTTGGTTTAGGAGAAATCGGCATGATGAAGTCTACAGACAATGTTAAAATTTATTTTGTAACCATACCTGCACACAAATTTTTACACATAAAAAATTATGAGAGCAACGGATATTGGGATTTTTGGCAAAAGCAAAACCAAATCCCGGGACAAGATTACGACACAATCTGCGGCCTGCTGGACAGTGTGAAAGACAAATTAGACGACTGTGGCGGCAGCGAAGCCAACTGCGGAAGCGGCCAGATTATGGCATACATCAATGACCCACAAGGCCGTCTGTGCGACTGGGGCATTCCCCGCACAGAATGCTGGGGCGTTCGGCTCCCCTTCGACTACAAAGGGGAAACGCCTACACAGATGTTTCTGCTGGACGTTCCCCAGGGCGAATATATCGTCTTTGAACATGGTCCCTTTGATTATGAAAAGGAAAATCCCAGCATTGAGGAGAACATTGAACAAGCCATGGCTGACTTCAATTATGCAAGCGCCGGCTACTGCCTGGACGCTTCCCCTGGACGAATCATGTATTTTTATTATAACCCACAGCAGTATTTTAAATATATCCGACCTGTGCGAAAGTTCGAAGCATAAAAAGGCATCCTATTTTAAATTCTTTACGTATGCCCCCGCTTCTCTTTGAAATCCCATTTTCAAAAGATAGTCCCCATGATGCTCGGACGGACCCGCATACAGCAGCTGACCCACGCCAGCCAACGGCATTTGCTCAAACAGATATTTCCCAACGGAACAGTCCCTGTAAGCCGGCGTGGAATAGTCCAATAAAATTTCCATCTCTCCATCTCTCTCACGCCCCAAGAAAATGCCTGCCGTGGCCCCATCACAGCAGACCAAATACGCCCGGTTTACCTGCGCCAGATCCACTTCCAGGCCGGGAAAACATTTCTGAATATCCTGCTGGTAATGTTCCAGCAAATAACTCAAAAAACTTTCCTGACAGGACACACGCAGTAAATGATAATGATTTTCTTTATTCCCAAGCCTACGCAGATAATAAATATTTATCAACACAAGACAACCGTTCATCAGCGCCGTGGGATAGGAATGGATAACCAGCGCATATATTGCAAAAATCATGCTTCCTACCGAGTTCACTACCCGCAGCTTCACCACCGACGCCATCAAGAATGACACCAGCACCAAAACAGATCCCAAATAACCAATCAACTCAACGATCGTATCTGCACGCATCCGCCTCCTCCTTTCACATAAATAAAGAAAACAGGCGAAGATAACCAGCTCCATCCTCCCCTGTTTTCAAGATTTCCTCTATAACGCTTTACTCTGCAGTATACATTAATGCATTACATATACAGGCAGCTATATTGCTGCCACCTTTTCTTCCCTTTGCCACAATATATGGCGTTTCCAATTCCATAATCAGTTCCTTGGAAGCCACCACATTCACAAAGCCCACTGGAACGCCGATAATCAAACGGGGATTGATTTTCCCCCCTTTAATCAGCTCGTATAAACGCACCAGCGCTGTAGGCGCATTTCCGATGGCAAATATAAAGTCTTCGCCCATGGCAGCCGCTTTATCCATGCTGGCCGTGGCTCTGGTGGACCCATTTTTCCTGGCCGCTTCCGCCACATCCTCGTCGGACATAAAACAATGCACCTGGCCACCATATTTTGCCAATGTCTTTTTATTGATTCCGGCCTTAGCCATCTGGGTGTCCGTCACAATGCTGGCCCCACTTTTGATAGCTTCCTGCGCCTTCTTTACCACGTCTTTAGAAAAACAGAGATTCTTGGCGTAATCAAAATCCGCACTGGTATGAATGCAGCGTTTTACAATGGCCTCTGTGCCAGGCTCCAAGGGGCAATCCCCCAATTCCTGGGTAATGATTTCAAAACTGCGCGCTTCGATTTCCTTGGGCGCCACTTGTTCCAGTTCAATCTTCATCTTCTATACCCCCTCTTCCAATATCCGGTAAATTCTCTCCATATCCAAACTGTTGCGCAGACCATCCGCCAACAGGTCGTACTGGGTCTCCTTAAAAGCCGCAAAATCCATCGCCTGTATCTCAGACACATCTAGGCCCTTGGCGCGCCCGATGGCGGACACAACGCCCTTTGCCACTTCTTCCCGGTCAAAAATGCCGTGTACATATGTGCCGTATACATTTCCAGCGCAAGCGCCGTCCTGCTTCATCGTTCCCGTCACCCGGTCCGTCACCTGATTCATGCCATGAGTGTCCCCAGCAAACACCGGCTCACCCATATGGATTTCGTAACCAGAGAATGGAACCCCCTGCAAAGCTTTCAGCGTCCCACCCATCTGCTGGAAAACGCCCTCCACCTGGGTCCGGGTCTTCTTGGAAGAAAACACTGTGTCCATCTGCAAGAGTCCCATGCCCCGCATACTGCCTCCGGCTTCCACTCCCTCCGGATCGGAAAGGCTGCTACCCAGCATTTGGTAGCCACCGCAGATGCCCATGACAACGCATCCTTTTCCAGACAGCTTCAGGATAGCCGCCTCCATGCCACTCTGGCGAAGCCACTGCAGATCTTCCATGGTGTTTTTCGTGCCCGGAAGAATGACCATATCCGGATTCTGCAGTTCCTGCACGGTTTTCACATAACGCAGGGACACGCCCGGAATGCTCTCCAGCGGATTGAAATCTGTGAAATTGGAGATTCTGGGCAGCCTTACCACCGCAATGTCAATTAAGTCAACCTGCTGGTTTCCTTCAAAGCGTTCCGTCAAACTGTCTTCATCCTCCACCTGAATATTCAGGTAAGGAGCTACGCCCACCACCGGAACTTTCGCTTTTTCTTCCAGAAGTCGAAGACCCGGTTCCAGGATGGCCCGGTCTCCGCGGAATTTATTTACAATCAGTCCCTTCACCATCTCCTGCTCGTCCTTGTCCAAAAGCAGGAGCGTTCCGATTAGCTGTGCAAAGACGCCGCCCCGGTCAATGTCTCCCACCAGAAGCACGGGGGCCTTTGCCATCTTAGCCATCCCCATATTTACAATATCTTCCCGCTTCAGGTTAATCTCCGCAGGACTTCCGGCCCCTTCAATGACAATAACGTCGTACTGAGCCGCCAGCTCATTGTACGCCTCAAGGACTTTTGGAACCAGTTTGCTTTTATATTCGTAATAATCCCACGCACTCATGCTCCCTAGCACCTCTCCCCGGACGATTACCTGGGAACCGGAATCATTGGTTGGTTTTAACAAAATGGGATTCATCAAAACCGACGGCTCGATGCCTGCCGCTTCCGCCTGCATCACCTGGGCCCGGCCCATCTCCAGCCCTTCCGGGGTGATAAAAGAATTCAGGGCCATATTCTGTGATTTAAAAGGAGCCACCCGATAGCCATCTTGGCGGAAAATCCGGCACAGTCCGGCCGCCACCAGGCTCTTTCCAGCATTGGACATGGTTCCCTGAATCATGATTGCTTTTGCCATGCATTTTCTCCTTCATTTATTGACATATATTTTTCAAAACTTGTATCAGTTTCTCGTTTTCCTCATGGGTACGCACGGCCACCCGGTAATACCCCTTAGACAGGCCCGGATAATTGCTGCAGTCCCGAATCAGTATTCCCCGGTTCTTGCAGTCTTCCCATAAAGGCCGCTCACTGTAAAACAACAGATAGTTGGCCCTGGAATCGTACAGCCGAAATCCCAGACTTTTTAATTCCTTTTTCAGATACGCCTGCTCTTGCCAAATCAGACGCCTGCCCGCATCTACATACGCCTCTTCCTCAAGAGCCGCCACGCCTGCCGCCTGGGCCAGGGAGGACACATTCCAGGGCTGCACCGCCGACTCCATGCACTCCAGCAAATCCCCATTGGCCGAAATGCCATAGCCCAGACGAACGCCCGGTATGGCATAACGCTTGGTGAACGCTTTCAATATAAAAAGGGATGGGTGGTCCGACAGACAAGGTTTCATGGTATACTGGTCACGATCCTGGATGAAATCATTGAAACACTCATCCAGCGCCAGCAGTGCGCCTGTTTCTTCGCAGGCTTTCAAAACCTGCCGCAGAAAATCCGCGGACGCCACAACCCCAGTGGGATTATTAGGATTGCACAAAAATACGATCTGGGGCCGTTCCCGGTGAATGACCTGAATGAACTCATTGCCCACGCGAAATCCCTCTTCATCTTTTAGATATGCGTGAACCACTTGACAGTCCACATTGGAGAGCGCCTGCTCGTATTCTGCAAACGTGGGGGCGGGTATCAGAGCTTTTTGCGGTTTTACCGCAAGGCATAAAGCGAAAATCACCTCTGCGGCCCCATTTCCAATAAACAGCATCGAAGGGCTGACTTTCTCATACTCGGCCAACGCATCCCGCAATCTCTGACAGCGCACGTCCGGATAATCGGACATCCTGGACGCGCTTTCTTTCACCGCCTCCACCACGCTTTGTGGCGTTCCCAGCGGATTGCAGTTGGACGAAAAATCTATGCAGCCTTTATAGCGGTACACATCGCCTCCGTGCTGGTGCTTTTTTATTTCTTTCATAGTAAAGCAATTACCCCCATCCTGATTAGTGTAAAACATATCATCCCAAGAAATGCCGCGGCGTACATCAGCCGGTTCATCCGTGGAATATCCATCGGCTCAATCTCTCGATCTTTATCGCCAATGGCCGG
The DNA here is from genome assembly GCA_910588775.1 of uncultured Lachnospiraceae bacterium. Lineage (GTDB taxonomy): Bacteria > Bacillota > Clostridia > Lachnospirales > Lachnospiraceae > MGBC164599. Next base: position 31,854 of record CAJURH010000015.1, on the reverse strand, counting down.
CTTCTTGTGCAACTTGCCAAAATACCAGGCATCCCCAGCCAACTGCAGATGCATTGCACCCGCCGCCACCGACTCTGTCTGGGCGGAATTGGGGCTGGCATGGCATTTCCGGTCCCGCCAGAAGATGCGCCAGGCGTTTTTTCCATCCATCTTTACCAGAAAACTGCCCAGAATCATCAGTATAGCCGTCAGACGGGCGGGAATAAAATTGGCTACGTCGTCCAATCGCGCTGCGCATCTGCCAAAGTATAGATAGCGGTCGTTCTTATAGCCCAGCATAGAATCCATGGTGTTGATGGCCTTGTACATGAACATCCCCGGCACGCCCAGCAGCGCCTGGTAAAACATGGGAGCCGCCACACCGTCGGAAGCGTTTTCCGCAATGGTTTCCACCGTGGCCTTCACAACGCCTTCCTGGGATAACTGGTCTGTATCTCTTCCCACAATCATAGACACTGCAAAGCGCGCCCCCGGCAAATCCCCTTTTTCTAGTTCTTTATAAACCTTATTGCTCTCCTGTTTCAGAGAATGGGTGGCCAGAAGCTGCCAGCACCAGAAGATTTCCAAAATCAGGGCCACTATAGGCCACCTTTTCTCCAGCGCATAGAGAGCTGCAAATGGAATGCCAAAAGAACACACGGCCATGATAAGCGCCAGCATACCGCCAGAAATCACCTCTCGGACGGGATGTTCCCCGGGATTATTGCAACCTCCCACTTTCCGCATGATTTTCTCCAGACGGGAAATCCCTTTTCCCAAAAAACAGATGGGATGATATAACCACCTGGGGTCCCCCAACAACAGATCCAGTAGAAAGCTTACAGGCAAAACACAAATATGTAAATTCATAACCTGCTACCGTCTGCCCTTTCTATGTACATATTCCAGACATTTTTCCAGAAAAGCCTTTGCCACCTGGGGATTGCCATAGTAATGAAAATGGGGAAATCCCACGAATAGCTGGTTCCGGCTATGCATACACTCCCAGGAACGGCTGCTGGAAGGCTTCTTGGCCAGATAATCTGTGCCGCAGTTGGGCGAATCAAAATAATGGAACTCATGGGCGGGAATCTCCCCCACCTCCTGGCCAAAAACGCCCTCCACACCCTGGGACAGATTGATATAGCCAAAACGATGATTCAGCTTAGGCGTCTTATACGCTCCTCCCGGAATCACACCCACCATCTTATAGGCGTCACCCTCCATATCTTCCATGGACTCATGGAGATACATGAACCCACCGCACTCAGCAACGCAGGGCATCCCTTCCGTGATTCGCTGGTAAATGCTCTTCTTCATGGATTTATTCTTGGACAACGCCCGGGCATGAAGCTCTGGATAGCCGCCGTAGAGCATCAGCCCGTGCGCTTCCCTGGGAACTTCCTTATCCTTCAATGGTGAAAAATATAGGATCTTGGCTCCCATCTTCTCCAACAGGCGGAAATTATCTTCGTAAAAAAAGCAAAACGCGTCGTCCCTGGCCACCGCAAGATTCAACGGTTCTGAAAGCTGCCAGGAAAAACACGGATTTTCTTGTTCCAACTCCACTTCCGGCAAATCATCCGCTGCCTTGGCCAACTCCAAAAGCCCATCCAAATCCAATGTTTTCTCTAGAATATTGGCCAGACGTTTCAGCCGCTCCTGAAAATCGGGAATTTCTTCCGGCTTTACCAACCCCAGATGGCGGCTATCAATCACGCAGTCAGAAACTTTGGGCACATAGCCTAAAACTTTCACGTCCATCTCTTTTTCCAGAAGATTCTTCACCCGCTCGTAAAGCATGGGGGAGAGCCGGTTTAGGATAACCCCCTGGATTAAATTGTCTTTTTTATACTCCAGAAAGCCTTTCACGTACGCTCCAATGGAGACGCTCATTCCCCTGCAGTCCAAAACCAGCACAGCAGGCGTGCGGGTCATGCAGGATAATTCATAGGCGCTGGCCTGGGTAGTCACGCCGCCCACTCCGTCATAGAGTCCCATAACCCCCTCCATCACGGCAATATCCGCGTCCTGGGCATTTTCCTCCAGAAGATGACGAGTAACTGGTTCACTGGTAAAAAACGTATCCAGGTTCCGGGATTTGGTCCCCAGCACCCGGCTGTGGAACATGGGGTCAATGTAATCCGGCCCGCACTTGAAGGAGGCTACCTTTAACCCCCGGTTCAAAAGCGCCTGAAGGATTCCGCAGGTAATTAGCGTTTTCCCGCTTCCGCTGGAACCGGCCCCAATTAATATTCGGGGAATTTTCATCCTGTTGTTCCTCCTGTACAAGAAATAATGTAAATGGGATTTTCACCCATCATCATATGGTATCTGCCCAGCTTCTTGGCTCTGGACGCCATCACCTGCACCACTTCCACGTCGGCGAGCGGCATGGTTCTCACCGCATCCATGGCTTCCTGCAAAGTCTCCAGAGTAATGCAATTAATCACCAGACGAACTGCGGGATTTTTCCCAAGAACCAGTTCCAGAATCTCATGCAAATTCCCGGAAGACCCGCCGATGAAACAGTGGGTAGGCGCTTCTAAATCTTCCAGCGCCTCCGGGGCCACACCCTCGATCACCTGGAGATTATCCCTTCCGAATTTGCGGGCATTTTTATGAATTAGCCGCACCGCTTCTGGCTTCTTCTCCACGGCGTATACTTTTCCGTCAAAGGCCCTCACGGCCATTTCCACAGAGAGAGAACCTGTGCCGGCGCCCACATCGTAGCATATGGAATCTTTAGTCAGATCCAGCTTAGCCAGGGATACGATGCGCACTTCCTCCTTGGTCATGGGCACGTTCTTCTCATCGGCGTTGTTCCGAATAAACGCTTCGTCCCGGATACGGCCTGGATAGACAGTCGGATGGGGATTCTCAGCATAGAAGACGCTTAACGCATCTCCCTGATACTCAGTCAGCTCTTTGGCTCTGGCCGAGAATATTTTCTCCTGGGGATAGGACAACTGCTCGCCCACAAAAAGCGTCACATCTTCCATACCGTAGTCGCATAGCTTTTGCGCCAAATCAGCGACGCCTTGCGCTTTTCCCAAAATGCCGAAGGTTCCGGCATTCGCCCCAATCTGATGCACCAGATTGCAGGCTCTTCCATGGGCGCTGGTCAGCTTGGCCTGATCCCAGCTTTTTCCAATCTTGGCCATAAAATAATTCAGAGACGAGACGCCAGGCAATGCCTCAATGACCGCCTCTTTGGGCAATCCTTTTGCAAGCTTGTCCATCAGAGAACGGCAGCCGCTGTAAAAACCCACATCGCCGGATAAAGCCACCGCAATTTTCTCATATTCCGGATGCTCCAGCAGGTACTCCAGAATCCGGTCGGCCCGGTATTCCCGCAGCACATGCTGTCCCGGACTGGCTACGGCCTCTGCCATGCGGTCTGCTCCAATTAGCAGATCCGCCTTCTGGCACGCTTTCTGTCCGGCCAGAGTCAGCGTTCCCCCGTCACCCATTCCAATGCCCACCAACGAAACCTGGGGACGATATGGAATCTGGCAGATGGCCTGCAGTTTTCGCTTACACGCCCAGAATGTGTCACCCTGTTCCTGGGCTGGACGGCCGATAATGACTATTTGCGCGCCTTCCTGGCGAGCCGCCTCACATTTTTCCTGAAAACCGCCCGCCTGGCCCGTTTCTTTGGTCACCAGGTATTTACAGTCCCACTGGCGCAGCATGGCCGCGTTCATCTCTGCAGAAAACGGCCCCTGCATACAGATCAGATGACTGCCTGTGAAACCAAGTTCTGAACAGGACTGCACCACCGACGGCAGGGACAGCACACGAGCATACACGCGATTTTCATAATCCGGCAGCTTCGTGTAAGCCGCCAGTTCCTTGCTGCCCGTGGCCGCTAGAATATTTCCTTTGGTTTCTTTTAAAAACTCCACCGCCGCGTCTATATCGTCCACATAATGCACCTGGTTGGATTTTTCATCTGGGGATTCTCCCTCCCGGATTACGCGCAAATAGGGAACCTGCTGTTGTTCACATGCCTGGCGGATGTTAACGCTGACCTGGGCCGCATAAGGATGCGTGGCGTCCACCACATGGGTGAAGCCTTTCTCTTTTACAAAGGTGGTAATCTCCTCCTGATCCATCCTGTGACCAGAACAAGTGAAGCCTTCCCGTTCTTTTAAATTTTTCAGACCGTAATCCGTAGCCGTGCAAATATGGGCTTTTGCCTGGTTTTCATACAAATACTCTGCAATGGCATAACCTTCCGCAGTGCCTGCGAACACAAGTATTTTACACATCTTTGTATCCTCGGGGCGTAACCATCCTGCCGTCTATATTCTTGGTCTGTGAATTTCCAATAAATACTGTGGTGAACATATCCACCGCCGTATCCCGCAGCTCTTTTAGAGTCATCACCTGGCTGTCCTGTCCGTCCCTGCCAATGTTCACAACGGTGGCGCACACCGTGTCTTCCGGCTTGTAGCGCAGCATCAGATCGCAGGCTTTCTGCAGATAATCTTTCCGCTTCCGGCTGGATGGATTGTACAGACAGATGACAAAATCCGCTTCCGAAGCGTGCAAAAGCCGCGCCTCAATCTTCTCCCACGGAGTCAGAAGGTCGCTTAAGCTAATCAGACAGAAGTCATGAATCAGCGGTGCGCCCAGCACAGCGGCGCCTGCGGTGGCAGCCGTAACCCCTGGCAAAACCTCCACTGGAATTTCAGGATAATCTTTTCCCACTTCATACATCAGGCCAGCCATGCCATAAACCCCAGCGTCTCCACTGCAGATCATGGAAACGGATTTGCCCTTGGCCGCCTCTTCGAATGCCATCCGGCAGCGCTGGGTCTCTTTTGTCATGGGAGTCGTCAGAAACTCCTTCCCTGCAAAATGCTCTTTTACCAAATCCACATAAACCGTATATCCTATGATCACATCGCTGTCTTTCAGGGCTTGCGCTGCCTGAATCGTCATCTGCTCATAAGCTCCCGGACCAATGCCCACCACATATATTTTACTCATTTTAGGAAATCCTCTCTATCTTATAAGTGTTCTAAGAAATTGCGAAAAAACATTTCAATCACCAGAGTTTGTCGCAATTCCCTTGTATTTATTTTTTAAAACGACGGGGTCCACGCTCTCATGGCCAGAGCGACTGTGACCCCATCCCGGACTGTTTTTCTCAAAATCAACTTTCCATTGCCGCTGGCCAGCACGGCGCTTCGCTCGCACACATTATCCACTCCAGCAATGGATTTCACAAAGGGGGAAGGGGTATACGTACCCGCGAGAGCCTGCAATTCCTCTGCCGAAAATGTCTCAAATGGCACGTTCCATTTCCTACAACTCTCCACAATCCCCGCCTCGTCCTTTTTCAAATCAATGCTGGCAGCCCGCTCAATAGCGGCCATGGGTATCTGCAGGCAATCCGCCGCACTTTCAACCGCCGCCTCAACTGCTTGGCTGGGCGTACCCTTTCTGCAGCCGATTCCCACAGTAAGCGCTTTTGGAATCAGATACAAGGTATTGGAAAACGGCCGTTCCTTGCAATGGATCGTCACCGCAATTCCCAGATCCGGCCTGCCCTCCACAGTCAACCCCCGGGGCAGCTCTCCTTTCCAGGGAAAATCACTGTAAAATCCCACCTGCTTTCCAGCCAGCAGCTGGGCGGAAACCTCTTTGGCCAGCTTCATATCCGCTATATGGCATCCGTTTTTTTTGGCAAACACATCCACGGCAAACAGGCCGTTTAAGTCTGTGGCCGTGGTGACCACTGGCTGGGCGCCGATGATTTCCGCCGCCGTCTGCGCCAGGTCGTTCCCACCGCCTATATGGCCCGACAAAAGAGAGATGGAGAATCTGCCCCGCTCGTCCACCACAACCACCGCCGGATCTGTGGTCTTATGTCGAATGTAAGGAGCGATGCTGCGCACAGCGATGCCACAGGCGCCCACATAAATCAGAGCGTCCATGCGGGAGAAATTTTCCCCGGTCCATTGGCCCACCGATTCTTTCACCTGGCCGGCTTGGCTCCCCTCTCCCATATATCTGCTCTTTCCATAGACTTCCACCTGCCAGCCCTGCCGCTTTAAGCCCTCTTTAAGCGTCTCCCCCAGTTCAAAGCCCCGGCGGCTGAAACTGATAATACCTGCCTTCATCTTCGCACCTCGCTGCTACTGGGGTTTCGTGCCGGTCCTGAATTCGGTTGTAAATTCTGGATGATAAAGCTTCGACCTTTCATAAGAACAAGTAGATACCGCATCGCCGATGATCATCAGCGCGGTCTTGGTTATGTTATGCTCTTTCGCTGTCTGCGCCAGTGTGCCCACGGTGCACACATATGTCTCCTGGTCATCCCAGGTGGCTTTGTAAACGATGGCCGCCGGCGTGTCTTTCGTATATCCTCCAGCCACCAGACGGTCGCTCAACTCTTCCAGCATGGACGTACTTAAGAATACCACCATGGTAGCCTGGTGCGCCGCGAAGGACTCAATGCTCTCTTTTTCCGGAACAGGAGTTCTCCCCGCCATACGGGTGATAATCACGCTCTGTGAAATATCTGGCAAGGTATATTCCAGATCCAGCGCCGAAGCCGCACCGCAGAATGAGCTTACGCCTGGGCAGGAATCATACTTGATTCCATATTTGTCCAGCGCATCCATCTGCTCACGGATAGCCCCGTAAATACAGGGATCTCCTGTGTGCAGGCGCACGGTCATTTTCCCGTCTTTTTCCGCCTGGCACATCACATCCAACACTTCTTCCAGCGTCATCTTTGCGCTGTCATAAATGCTGCATCCTTCTTTCGCATAATCTAGAAGCTGTGGATTTACCAGAGATCCTGCATAGATAATCACATCCGCCTGCTCCAAAAACTTCTTTCCCCGCAGAGTAATCAAATCCGGCGCTCCCGGACCTGCTCCTACAAAATGTACCATAATTTTCTTATCCTTCCTGTTCTTTTACAATAATCAATGAATAGTATCCTGCCTGATCCGGCATCTCCTGCAGTGAATTGTAAACTTTTTCGTCTTCCATTCCACAGTTTTCAATCATCTTGCAGATAGCGCCCCGAGCTTCTAATTTCTCCCGCACTTTGCCCATGGTCTTTCCTGCCTTCATCAGCACTTTCACGCCAGACATATCCAACGCTTCCTCAATGCCGTAAGACGCGGGAATGACATGAAGCGGTTCCGCTTTTTCCACCAGGCCCATATTCAGCCGGGCGGAAACTGCGCAAAAAGATGGAATGCCGCTGATAATTTCAAGGGGATATCCCATAGACTCTATACGTTTATGTATATAAATATAGGTAGAATATACGGTGGGATCACCCAAAGTCAGAAATGCCACCTGCTTGCCTTGTTTTAGAAATTCCGCAATCATGGCCGCCCCTTTTTCATGACTCTCTACCAGTTTCTTCTTATCCTTGGTCATAGGCATGGGAACTGCCACCAATTCTTTTTCATCCAGTTGGGGATAGGCGCCTTTTACAATCTTATAGGCCACGCTCTCCTGGGGAACTTCCCCTGGAACAGCTATAATCGGACTTTCCTTCACAATGCGCAGCGCCTTTAACGTCAGTAATTCCGGATCGCCCGGCCCCACGCCAATTCCATAAAGTTTACCTTCCATGTGTGTTCTCCTTATATCTTTTTCATAAGTTCTCTGGCATTTCTCGTCTCTCCCAGATAGCCCCGGGCGCTGGAAAAAAACACAGCGCCCAATTCTATCTGGCTATACGAGCGATGCTCCAGATAAAATTGGATCTTATCCGCTATCCGCTCCATAGTCGGCTCCAACACTTGCTCGCTGTCCAGAATGTCCAGCGCTTCATCGGTGGTCTTCGTCTGCAAAATAGCCAGGGCGCCTTCCCGGGAAATTCCCGCCCTAAGAGCGTTGGCCGCCATGATTTCACACCGACTGTCCGCACAGTGGGAATGGGTGTTCATAATGCCTCCGGCCACTTTTATCAGCTTGCCGATGTGTCCCACAAACAGGATGCCCTGCACGCCCTTTTCTACCGCCAAATCTATGGTTTCTCCAATATAATTGCTGCATTTCATGTTTTTCTCAAATGGCAGAGACATGTGTTCTTTTAGAAAAGCCTCTCCATAATTTCCTGGAGTCACTAAGAGCGCCTGCCCGCCCTGGGCGATGCGCACATTCATTTCCACTTCAATGCTTTTCACCAATGCCTGCTCGCTCATGGGTTCCACGATGCCTGTAGTTCCCAGTATGGAAATTCCACCTTCAATGCCTAGACGGGGATTAAAGGTCTTTTTGGCTGTCTCCACGCCAGACGGAACTGTCACCAGAACCTGTATGCCTCCCTCGTAGCCATATTGACGGCAAATCCCCTGCACTTCCCGTACAATCATCTCTCTGGGCACATGGTTGATGGCTGCAGCGCCTGGCGGCTGATCCAGTCCTGGCACAGTCACCCGGCCCACGCCCTGACCGCCATCAATGTGAATCCCTGGCTGAGCGCTTTTGGATACCTGGGCGCAAATCAGCAAACCATGGGTGGCGTCTGGGTCGTCTCCTCCGTCTTTCACCACGCCGCAGGATGCACGGTCTCCCTCACGGCGAATATTTTCTAGAGAAAGTTTCAAAGGGATGCCTCTGGGGGTCATCAGATCCACCGTTTCCACCGAATCGCCCCCCAGGAGCATCATGGCCGCCCCTTTGGCCGCGGCCGCCGCGCAAGAGCCTGTTGTGTAACCTCTGCGCAGTTTCTTATTATTTTTTATCACATATTTATCTTCCGTCTGCAGGCTCACCAGTTACCTCCCTTTTCGCTGATTTGTATGAAAATATTGTCTTTTTTCACTGGATTCATTATATAATTATGGACTGTAAAAGTCAATATTTCCCCAGAAAGCCCTTTCTTTTCCTCTTTTTCTTTTTCTCCGCAGGCTTGTCCTCTTTTTCAGACACATCCATGCCACTAAACGCTGCATTGATGTCTGTCAGCTTCAATTCACCCAGTTGGTAAACCAAGGATTTGCTAATCCAGGTCTGATAATCCATGTCTTCCCGTGGGTGTTTCTCTCTCCAGGCATCGTACTCTTTGTGATGATCTTCTTTCACAAACTCATCCTGGATGGCAAAAGTAGCGGAAACAGCTAAGGCCAGGGCTTCTGAGAGTGTCATATTCAGCTCTTCAATAAAATGGCCGCTCTCTATGGGAACCCCCTTAGACCGCATTTGATCCACTTCTTGATACAGTTTCTGGAAAAAATAAGTTCCATTGTCCGAATAGACAAAACTGATCATATCGCTGTAGTTCTGCATTGATTTTCTCCTGTTTCTAATGTCGCCTACTCCTAGCCCTATAAGTATACCACGGACTGCTGGAAAATACCATAGACAGTTGGATATGTTTCGGGCAAAAGAAGGCCGCCCTTCTCAAAGGGCAGCCTCCGCTTTCTATAAATATCCTCTTGCCGCTGGATCGGTTGGATCCCAATTATAAGCCGCTGTAATCTGGCGATACGCTTTGTGATCAAACGGTCCAGCATAATCGTAATCCCGTACTTCTATGGTCGCGCCGTTGCAGTTGTCATAAATCCATTTGGCGTCTATAACCGCTACCCGGATACAGCCGTGTGAAGCTGCCTCGCGGCCCAGTTTGTTCCACTCGTTTGCCGGCAGGCTATATGGATTGGCCACAGCTCCGGATACGGAATGGATAAAGATGCCGTTGGGTTCACTCACAAGGGTAGCGTACTGTCCCCAGGTGGGTCCCATAAGGAGCTGCCAGCGTCCTGCGCGGGAACCCCGGAATGTGCCTGTAGGCGTTGGCGTGGCCGGAAGTCCTACAGAGCAGGGCATAGCCACTACTGGTATATTATACTGCCCGTCAGTATCTCTGGCATAGACGGTAATCTGGTTCCTTCTGCGGTCCACTCTTAGCGTATAAGGACCGGAAACCCGTCCCCGCACATCCTGCACCAAATATCCTTTGTTGTTGAAGAAATACTTATACCGGGTTCCATTCTGCACAATATAAGTCCAGCCTTTGGCAAATTTTCCGTTGTCTTTGGCATACTTCCACTTTCCATTGGACTTAATCCATCTCTGTGAGAAAACGCCGTCCCCATTGATGTAGCCCCATCTGCCGTCTTTTTGCATCCATTTATTGGTGGCCATCACGCCGTTTTTCCCCATGTAATAGAGAGAACCTTTGTATTTGATCCACGTATTGGTGCGCAGATAGCCTTTGGCAGATGCATAGTACCATTTCTTGCCGCTCTTCACCCATCCTTTAGGACATGCGAAGCCATTTCTCTTCTTGCCTGTCTGTTTCTGGAATAAATAATATTTTCCATTGATTTTTTTCAGACCGCCTTTATACATCTTGCCCGTTGCGGTGAAAGAATAGTATTTCCCGGATATTTTGGCCAACTGTCTGGCTTCCGCTTGACAACTGGACTTAAAATAGTACCAGTTTTTGCCAATCTTCTTCCAGCCTTTGATGGCTGATCCCGCAGGGGTTTTTCCCGCATTCTGGGGACGGAAATAGTAATACTTACCGCTCACTTTCTTCAGACCAGTAACCATGCGACCTGCAGAGTCCACATAATACTTATAGCCATCTGCGGTAAATAGTTTATTCTTATACATGGCCCCTGTCTTGGAGTCAAAATAATACCAATTCTTTTTACCGTTTTCTTTTATCTCCCACCACTTGGTCCGAAGCACCCGATAATGGTTTTTATGGAAATAATACCAGTTCCCGCTTATTTTCTGCCAATCTGTTTTTTCAAAACGCTTGCCGCTAGCCTCAAAGAAATACTGTTTGTTATTGATTGTCTGAAAACAGTTCGCAACCATCGCGCCGTTGGCGCCAAAGTAATAATAGCTGCCGTCCACTTTCTTCTGCACGTTTTTCTGAATTTTTCCAGTTTTGTCCAAATAATATGTCTTTTGGTCAATTTTCTGCATACCAATTTTGGACGCGTCCCACATACCGCCATCTTTTAGATACAGCCATCTATCTTCCGCTGACGCATACTGCCATCCAGCCTCCATCACCATCTGACCTAATCTGGAATCCCGCGGCGTGGAACCCTCTTCACTCACAAAGTCTTTCTCATCCAGGAAGTAATAAGTCCCGGATACCGGAACATTTACGCTGACTTTGTGAATGCCCGTCTGCATATTTCCATTTGCATCAAATATATAATAACCGTAACCGCCGCCGGACAATCTCACCCGAACCAGGCCGTCCTTTTCCTGATAATATTCACTGCTTCCTGGTTTTTTCAGTTTCCAGTAACCATTCAGTTCTTCCCAATATGTATCGTCCACTTCTTCCGTCTCTGCGGGCCCTTCGTTGTCCGAAACAGTCGCCTGCTCCTCTTCCACTGGGTCTTCCACGTTTTCAGAAACAGATGTGGAATCTTCCACCACAACCACCGGCTCCTGCATTTCTTCCTGATATGTATCTTCAGCGGCCGGAGTCTCCACATTCTCAGATACGACAGGTTTTTCGTCTTCCAGAGCATTATCCGATTCTGTAGGCGGCGCGATGGCCTCCCCCTGTGAAATGGATTCTTCAGCATTCTGCTGCTCCAAGATCGCTTCGTCGTTGGAAACCGCACCAACCGGCGCAGCTCCTGACAAAGCCATACAGACAGCCAACGCACAGGCCAACAGTTCTTTGCTCTTTACCTTCAATTTTTTTCCTCCTTTTTACAAAAAATTACAAAAAAGTTACATTTATGTTTCTTATTGTATCCCTAAACCCCATCTTTTGTCAAGCCAAACCGCGCCAGAGAGCCTTTGTTTATTCGCCCAAACCGCTCTCAATCTCTTCCGTAAGCGCGGCTAAAGCCTGTTTTTCATCTTCACCTTTACAAATCAACTCAATTTCATCCCCACATTTTACGCAGGCCCCCAATATGCCCAGCACACTTTTTGCATTGTATGTACCATTGCGGAATTCAAAGGTAATCGAACACTGATATTTCATGGCTTCTTTGCAGAAAATTCCAGCCGGACGTAAATGCATTCCCGTGGGGTTTTTTATACGCACTTTTTTTCTTACCATTCCTCTTTATCCTCGTTTTCACTCAATCGCCTTCCACTGGCTCCACAAGTTTTACGGTTGTGCTTGGATGTTCCACCAGCGCGTATCCCGTGGGCAGCTCAATCTTTACAGGAACTTGATAGCTGCCCTCGGTTTTTCCGGTGAGATCCACGCTGGCTTTGATATCGCTTTCTTTCAACTGATCCAGCTCCGCTCCGTTTTCCCGAATGCGGATCTGGACTTTCTCTATTTCGTAGACAAGTTGCAGTCCCCCCGGGACATTCTCACCTGTGATGCTGGTGGTTGGAATGCTGTATTCCCTGCTGTCCTGGGGCAGAATGTTCACCGCCGCTATCACCGTGTCGCTGGTATTCTTAGTCAGTTTCATGTCTTCCGGGAGCAACTGCTCTATGTTGACCTTCACCTCGAAATCCGCACTCTTCCCGGTAACGTCAATGGTTTCGTCAGGCACCTGAATGCTGTTTCCGGCCGCTGCCAACGCTTCCAGCGCCTCATCCTTTCCAGCCACGCTGATGTGTCCTGGCGTAAATGTAATTTTATCCACTTTATAGCCATCCGCCACCTGACCCACATAGCCGCCTTTGATGGCTATGTCATTGCGAACGGTCCACAGATCCACAGAGACATTCACTTCTGGCACGCTGGTGTCATACTTCAGATAATTCATCTCGCTCTCCGAAAACTCAACCTGATTCCGGTCGATGATTTTCAACCCCACCTGTTTGACGGCGTCTTCCTGGAGATTGGTGGCATCCACCGTGGCCACCACCTTATCGATCTTGCGCACCAGGGACTGGGGGCCCGTAATCTTGATTTTATCCGGACTGGCGCTTAAGGCGCCGATCTCGTAGCCTTTGGCTGGCTGGCCTTCCCCGGAAGCAACCGTGACAATGTATTCCTGTGTCATAATCTCGTCTATATCCACACTTAAGTTTCTGGGATTTGGCACCAGATCCGCAGATTTCAGCTTACTGCAGTTCACGGCAATGGGAACCATAATCGGATCGGTATTCATATTTACAATCTGTTTCAGATCCGCCGTCGCGACCAAATCCTCCGCGGACAGACCATCCACAATGGAACGCTTCCCTGTGACTTCCACAGTGACCACGTTCTGCCCCTCCTCGATCATGCTCATCTTCCCGCCGCTTTCTATATATGCCTCGTTCTGCACCTGAACGATGACTCCAGATATCTGGCTGGTGATAATCGGGTCATCCACATTGACCACCAAAAGCCACACAAAAAAAGCCACCACCACAGAAACCACTTTCAAAAGCATATTATTCGCCAGGGTCTTTCTCATCTTGGCCTCTACCCCTTTTCCATAGCCTGAATTTACTGTTGCTTACATAGGTCTTATTCTGAACGGCGCATATGGCCTCTTTTAATTCCGTCCTGCTGACGCCCCTGCGCAGCGCTCCTCCCTGGGCCATAGACACATCGCCGGTCTCCTCGGATACAATGATTGTCAGGGAATCGCTCACCTCACTGATGCCAAGCCCCGCACGATGCCGGGTGCCAAGCTGTTTGCTCAATTCCCTGTTATCTGAAAGAGGCAGGTAACAGGTCGCCGCCACAATACGGTTCCCCCGCACGATGACTGCGCCGTCATGAAGAGGCGTATTGTGCTCGAAGATATTGATGAGCAGTTGGCTGCTCACCAGGGAATCCAGAGCGATGCCCGTCTTCTCATACTCAGTTAGAATCACATTCTGCTCAATGACGATCAAAGCGCCCGTCTTCACTTCTCCCATGCTGAAACTGGCTCTGCACATTTCATTGACTGTCCGGTCTGTGAATCTCTCCTGCACGCCCCGGTTGCTGTCAAAGGAAAAGATAGACGACACAAGGTTTTTCTCCCCCAACTGCTCCAGAATTCTGCGAAGCTCCGGCTGAAAGATTACGAACAGCGCCGTAATCAAAACCGCCGCCAACTTCTCCACAATCCAGAGTATCGTGTTCATCCGGAAAATATACGCAATAAACACGAACATCAAAACCAGCAGAATACCTTTTAACAAAGTATATGCCCTGGTGTTTTTCACCCAAACCATGAATTCATAGACGAAAAAGGAGATTAATAAAATTTCTATAATGTCAATAACCCCGACTTTTGGAATGGATATTTTAGATATGTAATTTTCAAAGATTTCTCCCCAATTCTTCAATGGCAATTTCTTTGCTCCTTTACCTTATTAAAAATCACAAATCTTTTAAAGATTCCTCTAATTTTTTCTCGAAGTCCACTTGGGCGCCCTGTGGAGCCGCCTGCCTGGGCATTGGCTGTTCCTGCTCCTGCAAATTGGGAATTTCCCCAGTTTTCTGCGACACCCCATTTATTTTCTTTATTTTGCGTTTGGACGTACTGATAGACACTTTCGGAACGGCCTTTACATAGTAGAAATAGTCGTCGTCCTCATATTCCAGATGTTCGGTTCTGGTATAATCTCCCCCAAATGCAAAAAATTCCAGCGCAACCCCAATAAGGGCGGACAGAATCGTAGACGCCGCCAGAAATACCATTTCCACTTCCAACCCCAAAAAGAGCCCTCCGGCCAGCATCATAAACAGATAGACCACAGCCCCCACAATAATCGCCACCCGCCATGCGTAATCAAAAGAACGGGTACGTATCAGATATACCAGAAGCAGCACCCCTACAAAAGTTATCAAAAACATCCACATATCCTGATTTTTCACCAGTCCATCCATCAGAAGCTTCAGCGCCCGCTGGATCTCCATATCCTCGCTTCTGAGAATGGCTTCCTGTTCTTTGATGAATTCAATCAGGTAATAAAAAACCACACTGCACCCCACAGGCACGGCGGCCACTGGATTGCCAAGAAGTCCACTTCCGATGGGTACCAGCGCAGAGAGCTTGCATGTGACGCCCAGCGGCGTCAGGGGGAATATGAGATTGTATTTCCCGCTAAAGCGCAGCCCCAGAATGACCATCAGAAGAAGCAGCGCCGCCACGAATCCAGCCACGGCGGCTCCCACCGCATAGCAATGGCCCAGGATAAAGAGAAAGCCAATCCACATAATCGCATTGCTTGGCAAAATTGAACAGAGAAGGGCCGTTATAATAAGCACAAAAGGATTGGCCAGACGCTCCATCATTCCAAGCTCGGTCCGTATCCACCAAAAATATCCGAAAGCCAGCGCAAACTTAAAAATCGGCGTAAGATACCCCTCATTTTGCCCATAAAAGTTTTTTAACTTCTGTTTCATCTCCAGCAATGCTGTCATATCTTATCCCTCCTGAAAACATTCCGACTCTGGACGCGTTTTTCTTCCTTTGCATAAATTTTCGTAAGCCTTCCAAGCTGCATATAATAATTCTTTATGCTTTTTTTCGCCCTGCTGTATTTTACCGTCTGTATCACATACACGAGAACGGAATATGCGATCAGAAGGACAATATATCCAATAATCACTTTCACGCCCAGTCCCACCAAGTCCATCTTATGGATGTTTTCCAGAAGCTCATCCAGAAAATAGAGAGAAACCAGAGCAGCCAGAACTGCATACGCAATGGATATGAGAAAAAAATTCTTAATCATGGCTAGCCCTATGTAATCCGTACGATAATATTTGCTGATGGGAAGATAGCTTCTCCCTTCTCCCTTTTCATATGCGGCAAGTTTTGTCATAATTTTGACTTTTTCTACATTTAACATATGCGGCTCCTTACAAATAACGCTGTTTCATTCATTGTAACATATATCATTTGGGATGAAAAGACTCTAAAATCCATTCCCTATACAAAGCGTTAACGCATAGACTTTCCCCACGCCGGCCCTTTTCAGACATTTTGCCGCCTCATCTAAGGTGCTGCCCGTAGTGTATACGTCATCCACCAAAACGACGCTGGCTAGAGGCCTAAACTCTTTGCCCGTGGTAAACGCTCCTTTCAGGTTCGTCCTGCGCTGTCTCTCCTCCAGCTCTTTCTGGGGTCTGGTCTTTTTGGCCTTCTCCAGCATATGCTCGTACACCGGAATCCCAAACGCCTGACCTGCCGCCTGCGCCAAACAAACACTCTGGTTAAATCCTCTCTGACGCATCCGGGACTTGTGCATGGGAATGGGCGCAAGAGCCCCAGGACGCCAGCGGCGTAGATATTTTTCTCCATAGTGAGCCATGGCCTGGCTGTAAAAGTCCAGGTATTCCTTACGCCCCCCGTACTTGCATTTCATCAACGAATCCCGCATGATTTTATCATAGAGGAATATCCCCGCCGCCTCCTCAAATACATGACTGCGCCTGCTGCAATCGGCGCAATGCTCCACTTCTTCCTTACCAAGCGGTTTGCCGCATTTTTTGCAGCGGGGTTCTTCCACCGGACGCATCTTTGCCCGGCAAGCGGGACAGGCCAGTTCCCCCCTGGGCTTTACAATATCGTGACATATGGGGCAGCGTCTGGGGTAAATTGCCTGGAGCGCCCACTCGATTACCTCTCTTCTTTTCATGCCAAACTCTCCCCCAATTCCTGAATCCGCACATCCAGCGCGCTGTAGCGGCCCGCCTCTCTTTTGTTCGCGATCATCTGGCGAAAGGTCTGCACGCTTCCCACCAGGGTCACACACTTTTTCGCTCTAGTGACGGCTGTATAGAGCAGGTTGCGGTTCATCAGCATCTGCGGCCCGGTGAGCAGCGGAATCACCACCGCCGGGTATTCGCTGCCCTGGGACTTATGTATGGTGACGGCATAAGCCAGTTCCAGCTCGTCCAGCTGCTTAAAAGAATAATCCACATATTTGCCCTGGTCGAATTCCACGGTCATAATCCCTGCAAATTCGTTGATTTCCCGGACCCTTCCGATATCTCCGTTGAAAACGCCCACGCCTTTCTCCGCCGCTATCCCATACTGGCCCCGGATTTCCCATTCCAGCTGGTAATTGTTCTTAATCTGCATCACCTTGTCCCCTTGGCGAAACAGGGTGTGACCGTATTCTTTCTCTTTTTTGGAAGCGTCCGGCGGGTTTAAGTATTTCTGGAGAAATGGATTGAGCTGCTCCACGCCCAGAACTCCTTTTCGCATGGGCGTAAGAACCTGGATTTCCATGGGGTCCGCCTGTATGTACTTGGGCAGTTTCTCCTGAATCAGCGCAATCACCACCCGCAGCGCCAGAATTGCCTCCTGCCGCTCCAGAAAGAAGAAATCCCTGCTCTTATTGCTTAGTTCCACCTGCTCTCCCCGGTTGATCTTGTGGGCGTTCACCACAATGTCGCTCTTGACCGCCTGACGGAAAATCCGCGTCAGCTCCACCACGGGAAATGCCTTCGACCCAATAATATCCCGCAGCACATTGCCCGGCCCCACGCTGGGAAGCTGGTCCACATCGCCCACTAAGATTAGCCGCGTCCCCACGCTAAGCGCCGCCAACAGCGCGTGTATTAAATAGATATCCACCATGGACGTCTCGTCAATGATTACCACGTCCGCCTCCAGAGGATTCTGGGCATTGCGCTCGAAATGCGCCCCCGCCGTAGATTCCTCCAGCGCGCCGGACAGCTCTAAGAGCCGATGGATGGTCTGGGCTTCCCAGCCAGTGGCCTCCGTCATACGATTCGCCGCCCGGCCCGTGGGCGCCGCAAGCTGGATGCTCAACTCTTCCCCTTCGAAATAGCGTATCATGGCATTGATGGTGGTGGTTTTGCCAGTGCCCGGCCCGCCGGTGAGCACAAAGAGGCCGTGGCTGGCCGCCTCCCGAACCGCCTCCCGCTGACGCTCATCCAGACGCAAACCCG
Organism: uncultured Lachnospiraceae bacterium; assembly: GCA_910588775.1. Classification (GTDB taxonomy): domain Bacteria; phylum Bacillota; class Clostridia; order Lachnospirales; family Lachnospiraceae; genus MGBC164599. Next base: position 14,087 of record CAJURH010000015.1, on the reverse strand, counting down.
TCTCCGTTTCCATGGCCTGAATCCGGCTGTCTATCCGTGTTAAATCTCTGGAAATCTCCACATTCAGCTCCCGCAACATCCGGGCCGTGTTCAGTTCCAGATGATAAAGCTGCGCCCCATAGACCACCGGCCCGGCTCCCATCTCTTTTAGAACCGCTTTTCGCTCAATAGCCAAATCCATCAGATGCTTCTCCAGCGTTTCCTCGTCCACCTGCAAAAGAGCCATCGCCTGATGGTACAGTTCCTGTCTGGGCAGATAGATGTGGCCCTGTCCCGTAGCCAGAAGCAATGTGTAGAGCAGACCGCTTTTCACCCGGTACGCGGAGTCCCGGCGGATGCCGATTTTCTCCGCGATTTCATCGGCGGCTTTAAAACCCACGCCGGGAATATCCTCCGCCATCTGATAGGGATTTTCCCGCAACACCTGATACAGTTCCTGGCCGTACTGCTGGTAAATCTTCGCCCCCAAATTCAGGGAGATCCCATATTTTTGCAGAAAAATCATGGCTTTACGCATGTCCGACTTCTCTTCTATCTGCCGGGCGATTTCCTGGGCTTTTCGCTCACTGATTCCCTTCACTTCCGCCAACCTCTCCGGCTCTTCTTCCACAATGCGGATGGTGTCTTGCCCAAAATGTTTTACAATTCGGGCCGCAAGGGCAGCGCCCACCCCTTTGATGGCGCCGGAACCCAGATAACGCTCCATGGCCGCGGCGTCTTCCGGTATCTTGGTCTGAAAGGACTCGATATGAAACTGTTGGCCATAGACCGCGTGTTCCGTATAATGGCCCTGCGCCTCAATGGCTTCCCCCTGACCGATGTATTGGAACGTGCCAACACAAGTGATCTCCGTGCCCTCTTCCTCCAGCGCCAGAACCGTATAACCATTTTCTTCATTTCTATATATGATATGATCCACATACCCGGAAACGGTATCCATCCTAAACACTGCCCCCTTTACGTCACTGCTTACAACTCTGCAGCGATTTCTGCGTATTTTCCGGTTCCCACAGCAACAGCCAGCATGGGGTCCTGAGCTGTCATGGTGTTGATTCCGGTCTTTTGTTCAATCAGGTTTTCAATCCCGCCCAGCAGGGCGCCGCCCCCGGTGAGCACGATCCCACGGTCCACCACGTCGGCGGCCAACTCTGGAGGCGTCTTTTCCAAAACCCCATGAACCGCATCCACAATCTGAGATGTGCAGTCATACATGGCCTGACGGATTTCCTCGGAAGTCAGGGTCACAGACTTGGGAAGGCCGGTGATGACGTTGCGCCCTTTGATTTCCAGAGTCATCAGCTCCGGCCGCTCGCAGGCCATGCCGATCTGAATCTTAATATCCTCGGCCGTGCGCTCTCCGATGAACAGATTGTGATTCTTTCGCACATGGCGCATGATGGCCTCGTCAAAATTATCCCCGGCCACTTTCACCGAAGCGGAAACCACCGTGCCTCCTAATGAGATAACCGCGATGTCCGAAGTGCCGCCGCCGATGTCCACCACCATATTTCCACAGGGACGCAGAATGTCAATGCCAGACCCGATGGCCGCCGCTATGGGCTCCTCAATGAGGTGCACTTCCCTGGCGCCCGCCTGGTACGTGGCTTCCTCCACCGCCTTTTTCTCCACTTCCGTCACGCCGCTGGGCACGCAGATGCTGATGCGGGGCTTACGAAACGCCCGCCTCCCGATGGCTTTGGAAATAAAATATTTCAGCATTTTCTCCGTAATGTCATAATCCGAGATTACCCCCTGGCGCAAAGGGCGTATGGCCACCACATTTCCAGGCGTGCGGCCAATCATCTGCCGTGCCTCTTCCCCAATGGCTTTAATCTTCTCCGTGTCTTTATCGTATGCTACGACAGAGGGCTCTTTTAATACAATTCCTTTTCCCGTGGCATATACCAGTATGCTGGATGTGCCCAAATCTATTCCAATGTCCGTTGCCGCCATCGCAATCCCCTTTCCTGCAGCGCATAATCTTTTCCTTACTTACTTTTATTTGTTATTATCTGTTCTTTTATCCAAAGTTATTCCATGAAAACAGACTCTAATTACGAGAACGCATGGATGGCTTTCTCAATGTATTTTCCAGTATAAGACTGTTCACAGGCCGCCACTTGCTCCGGCGTCCCCTGGGCCACCACTGTGCCGCCCCGGTCTCCGCCTTCCGGCCCGATATCAATGATGTAATCCGCCGTCTTAATCACGTCCAGATTATGCTCGATGACCACCACTGAATTACCGCCCTCTGCCAGACGCTGCAAAATCTGAATCAGTTTATGCACATCGGCAAAGTGAAGTCCCGTGGTGGGCTCGTCCAGAATATAGATAGTCTTTCCCGTGCTTCTTTTGCTTAGTTCCGTAGCCAGCTTCACCCGCTGGGCTTCCCCGCCGGATAACGTGGTGGAGGGCTGTCCCAGCCGAATGTAAGGTAGGCCCACATCGTACAATGTCTGAATCTTTCTGTTTATAGAGGGAATGGGCTTGAAGAAATCCAGCGCCTCTTCCACCGTCATGTCCAGCACATCGAAGATGCTCTTCTCCTTGTATTTTACCTCCAAAGTTTCCCGGTTATACCGTTTTCCCTGACAAACTTCGCAGGGGACATACACATCCGGCAGAAAGTGCATCTCTATTTTCAAAATGCCGTCTCCACCGCACGCTTCACAGCGGCCCCCTTTCACATTGAAGCTAAAACGTCCCTTCTTATAACCCCGCGCCTTCGCGTCAGCCGTGGAGGCAAACAGATCCCGAATCTGGTCAAAGACGCCTGTATAGGTGGCCGGATTGGACCGGGGCGTGCGCCCAATGGGGGACTGGTCAATATTGATTACTTTGTCCAACTGGTCCAAGCCGGAAATCTCTTTATGCTTTCCTGGAATCACTCTGGCCCTGTTCAGATTTCTGGCCAGACCTTTGTAGAGAATCTCGTTGACCAGAGAACTTTTCCCAGAGCCAGAAACCCCGGTGACGCAGGTAATCACGCCTAAAGGGATGTCAACGTTCACGTTCTTCAGATTATTTTCCGCCGCGCCACGGATTTTCAGATAGCCCGTGGGCTCTTTCCGAACTGGAGGAACAGGTATCTGTATCTGGCCGCTCAAGTATTGGCCGGTGACGGATTCCTTGTTTTTCATCAATTCTTCGGCCGTGCCAATGCCCACCAGCCTGCCGCCATGCTCTCCAGCGCCTGGTCCGATGTCCACCACGCAATCGGCAGCCAGCATGGTATCCGCGTCGTGCTCCACCACAATCAGCGTATTGCCCAAATCCCGCAGATGGCAAAGGGTCCGCAACAATTTATCGTTGTCCCTCTGGTGCAGACCGATGCTGGGTTCGTCCAAAATATAGGCCACGCCCACCAGACCAGATCCAATCTGGGTGGCCAGACGAATGCGCTGGGCTTCTCCACCGGATAAAGTGGCCGTGGCCCGTGACAAAGTCAGATATTCCAGCCCCACATCCACAAGAAAGCCCACTCGGGCGCGAATCTCCTTTAAAACCTGACGGCCAATCAGCTCCTGCTGCGGGGTCAACGTAAGACACTCCAGAAATTGTTGTAGTTTCACCACCGACATGGATGTGACTTTGTAAATGTTTTCCCCGCCCACAGTCACCGCCAGGGATTCCGGTTTCAGCCGCTGGCCCTTGCACACGCGGCAGGGCGTAATCCGCATAAAGCTCTCATATTCCTGCTTGCTGGTCTCCGACCCGGTCTCCCGATAGCGCCGTTCCACGTTGCGGATCAACCCTTCAAAAGCCACATCGTAAACCCCTTCCCCTCTCTGGCCCTTATAATGGACTTTCACCTCTTTGCCGTCCGTGCCATAGATAATCACGTCCTGGACATCCTGGGGATAGTCCTCAAAAGGCGTGTCCAAGTCAAAATCATATTCCCTGGCCAACGCATCCAATATGGCCCGGGTGAAGCTGCCCTTATCCGTACAGGAATGCCATCCCATCACGGCAATGGCCCCTTTAGAAATACTCAAAGACGGTTCCGGAATCATCAAATCCACGTCAAATTCCATTTTATAGCCCAGTCCGCTACAGGCCGGGCAGGCCCCGAACGGATTGTTAAATGAAAAGCTGCGCGGTTCAATCTCATCCACGCTCACCCCGCAGTCGGGACAGGAAAAACTCTGACTGAAATTAATCACATTGCCGTCCATGGTATCCACCGTCAAAAGCCCCTCGGCCAGAGACAAAACATTTTCTATGGAATCGGTGAGACGCTTCTCAATCCCGGGCTTCACCACCAGACGGTCCACCACAATTTCGATGTTATGCTTGATGTTCTTCTCCAGACTGATTTCCTCAGACAATTCATACAGATTGCCGTCCACCTGCACCCGTACATATCCACTTTTCCTGGCCTGCTCGAATAATTTCACATGGGTTCCCTTACGCCCTCTCACCACAGGCGCCAGAAGCTGTATCTTGGTCCGCTCCGGCAGTTCCATAATCTGATCCACCATCTGGTCCACCGTCTGCCGGGCAATCTCCCGTCCGCATTTTGGGCAATGGGGAATGCCGATTCGCGCGTAGAGGAGACGGAAATAATCGTAAATCTCTGTGACCGTTCCCACCGTGGAGCGGGGATTCCGGTTGGTTGACTTCTGATCAATGGATATAGCCGGGGACAATCCTTCAATGCTTTCCACATCCGGCTTCTCCATCTGGCCCAAAAACTGCCGGGCATAGGAGGTGAGGGACTCCATATAACGCCGCTGCCCTTCCGCATAAATGGTGTCAAAGGCCAGGGAGCTTTTCCCGGAACCAGACAATCCAGTCAAAACCACAAACTCATTCCGGGGAATGTCCACATCCAAATGTTTCAGATTGTTCTCGTTGGCTCCCCGGATCTTAATAAATTCTTTCGTTTTCTTTGGCGCTGCCATGCTGCTTCTCCTTATAATCTACAGGATATTAAGATGTCCATTTCCTTGATTTCCCATACAGTGTACCACAAATAAAAAAGTTTTGCAAACATTCGTTCGCAAAAAATTTATTTTTGAGGGAAATCCGCCATAAAAACAAACGCTGCAAGGATTTTCAAACATGCGCAGCGCGCTTCACTGATAATCATCATAGCACAAACCCAAAATGTACTCAAGGTTTTCACAGAATTTCCTAAAATACGTTGTTGACATTTGGACTGCTTCATGTTTTATGATAAGATAAGAGCGACAGACAGCAGCGAAACAATTCTCAAATGCGTTTGAATTTGTTCAAACTCCGGTTATTGAAAAAGGCGTTTCGCAACTGCCTGCAAAATACATTTCAGAGAGGAAAAGACGCCATGAAAATTTTAAAAGAATCTAGAAAACGCGTGCCTTCCGATACCCGCGCCTTACAGCAGGCCGTGTCCGAAATCATCGACCGGGTCTGCCAGGAGGGCGACGAGGCGTTAAAATACTACAACCAGAAATTCGACCAGTGCCAGCGGGAAGCGCTGCGAATAGATAAAGAAGAAATAAAATCCGCCTACCAACAGCTAAGCGCCCAGGAAATCGAAGATATGAAAACCGCCTTAAGCAACATCCGCGCATTCGCCCAGGCGCAGCGGACAACTATGGCCGAGCTGGAGGATTTCAACCCCATGCCTGGAATCCATCTGGGACACCGCATCCTCCCGGTACAGTCCTGCTGCTGTTACGTGCCAGGAGGCGGCTATCCGCTGTATTCCACGGCGCTGATGCTGGCCGCGCCCGCCAAAGTCGCCGGCGTGCCCCGGATCACCGCCTGCTCTCCCGTGGTGAAAGGCAGCGGCCAAATACACCCCAAAACCCTTGTGGCCATGAACCTGGCCGGCGTGGACGAAATATACGCCGTGGGCGGCGCCCAGGCGGTGGCCGCTTTCTCCTATGGCACCCAACAGATCGCTCCGGTGGACCTGATTGTAGGGCCCGGAAACCAATATGTGACCGAAGCCAAACGCCAGTGCTACGGGCAGGTGGGCATTGATTTCGTGGCCGGCCCCAGTGAAGTGCTGGTATTAGCGGACGCAGGCGCCAATCCGGAAGTCACCGCCGCAGACCTGCTGGCCCAGTCGGAACACGACCCCAACGCCAAAGGCATCCTCATCACCACCGATGAGGCATTCGGCCACGCCGTCATCGCCGCTGTGGAGAAACAACTGGAAACCCTTAAGACCGCCAGAATCGCCCGGCAGTCCTGGAACGCCTTCGGCGAAGTCCTGCTGGCCGATTCCATTTCGGAAGCCGTCGACCTGGCCAATACATACGCCCCGGAACACCTGGAGCTTACCATAGACAATCCCCAGGAAGTCATTCCGCTGCTGCACAACTATGGCTCCCTGTTCATCGGCGAAAACACCGCGGAAGTGTTTGGCGACTACGCTTCCGGCACAAACCACACTCTGCCCACCCTGCGGGCCTCCCGCTATACCGGCGGCGTGTGGGTGGGAACCTTCCTGAAAACCTGCACGCACCAGAGCATGACCGCCGAAGCCTCCCGGGGCATCGCGCCACTGGTGGCCCGTCTGGCCGAAGGCGAAGGGCTGGCCGGACACGCCAAAGCCGCCAAAATCCGGGAACGCCTGTAATCGCCACACAAAACGAAAGTGCGTAAGCTGCCGCCCGCAAGCCTTACGCACTTTCTCCCGTTAATCGAACGTCAGCTCTTTATGATAAAGAGAACGCTCATCCAAAAGCTGTTTAAAAGTTTTCTCCTTCTTCTTCGTTTCGTAGTCCTCTGACCAGTAATAACCTTTCAACTCATCCATATACTCCGTATAATCGCAGATATAAACGTCAATCCTGGACACATCCCGATCCTGAATGGCAAAGATATTGGCGTTGCCGCTGTTTCCAGAATCCAGAATATCGCCGTCCGCGTCCAGTGCAACCGTAAAAGTATCCACATTTGATGAGCCGTCGTCTATGGTAATCTCAAAGGGCGTTTTTGTCACCGATACGAGGCCAATGCCATTCTCGTCCACATCGTCAATTTCCTTTACGATTGTGCCGTCGTTATTCTTCGTCACATCCAGAGAAAACTCCCACGGGCCTTCCACCCACCAGTTCTCATATTGGTTGGGATGCTGGTTGGTCTCTGGGAAACGCAAACCATATTGATTCCACATCTCCTGAAAAAGCTGGTGTTCCATCTCCTTTTGCTCCTCGGTAAAATTAGCATAATCCTCGTCCGTCAGCCCGAGTCCCTGCGCTTTCATGGATTTCTCATATTTCTCCTTAAGATCCTTGGGCATCTGCGGCGTGGTCACATGCACCTTATCCCCCATAACCATGGGAATGGAAAGCCGCATTTTAAAACTATCCGGAACTAGCGCCACTTCCTGGTAATCCTCCCAGTCAGGGCCGCCGGCTTCGGCAATGGCCTCGTCCGTCAACTCTTCAACGCCCAGAATCTGACACGCCCGCTCGGAGGCCGCGGAAGGGTCCTCCTCCATTTCCCGCTGAGTAATGCCCAACGATTGCATAAATTCCCCTCTGTCCCGTTCATATGCATCGTAATCCGAAGCGTCCTCCGAGGCGGAAAGGTCATAACGGAGCACGCCCGCATAAGTATGAGCGTCCACAAATTTCCCATCCATACACTCGCTGCCCCCATAGCCCAACAGAGAATTAGAATTGTAGTCGAAGCTTAAAGAGCTGTTCCACAGGTGCAGCAGCGGCCTTGCATTTGTATCCGTTATAGTCTCAGGAAATTCTTTCTTGGACTGGATCACCATACTGATGTAAAGCGCCGCATCGTTACAGTACACCTCAGACAACGTGATGGTCACCCCGTTTTTGGTCTGGCTGTAAAGATCCGTTTTCTCCTGCGCAGCGCTTTTCGCTCCCTTCGTCGCCGTCCCATCCGTCTCGGCCACATTTTCCAGCGGCTTGGCATACCCTTTGTAATCCCCGGAAAACCCCAGAGAATCTCCCACCGCTTCAAACACCCGTCCCACCAACGGAACCTGCGCCGCAAACGCCGGATTTGCAATGCATATGCCCAAAAAGAGCGCCACTGCCGCCGCCAGTCCCGCGAAAGTCTTCAGATAAACGCCTCTCCTTCGTTTCTTTTCCGCCGGCCCCTCCTTCGTCTGCATACGCCGGATACGGGCAAACGCTTCCTCCTGGGCGTTTTTCACATTGGGGGGCAGGGGAAATTCCTTTGTCATGATTTCACGGATTTCTTTATCCAGCCGTGTATTTTCTCTCATTTGAAATCCCTCCTTCTGGCGTCTCCTGAAAATAAGCATGGCGTACCTGTTCCCTTGCCCTTACAAGCCTGGTCTTCACCGTATTCTCATTTATTTCCAGGAGCTCTGCAATCTCAGCAATCTTAAATCCCTGCTCATAATAAAGCGTCAATATCACCCGGTATTTCTCATCCACCTGCCCCAGCATCTCCTTAAACTCGAACTCGGCCAGTGACTGGTCCTGCCTGGGCGTCTCCGGCAGCTCTTCCTGGGGACTGATTTTCTTATAATGCCTTACGATCTGGTTGCACTCATTGATCAAAATCCGTATCAGCCAGGTTTTGAAAAATTCCGGCTTCTGCAACGTATGGATTTTCTCAAAACTGCACAGAATCGTATCTTGCATGGCGTCCGCCACATCCGCATCATCTCTCAATATCCCGCGGGCCACCTTGTACATGGACAGTGAATTCATTTCCATCAATTCCAGAAACGCATCCGCGTCCCCTTGAATCGCGCTCTCCACAAGCTTTCGCATTTTACATTCCTCTCCTCCCCTTTTTACTTCCTCCTCTTTGTTTACGCTTATTAGATGAGATAAAATGCAGAAAAGTTTCACAAATAGTCTTACGAATTAAAAAAATCGGATAACTGATAGAACGGTCTATTTCCGTGTGATATGTTTATAGAAAAGAAAACTGAAAAGAATGGAGGTTTACGTATGTTGAAGACTTCGCAATCCTTTTTAAGAAAAATGAGGGCACGCCCCGGCGACGCAGCTGATCCCATGCCGTCCTGCAAGGATTTTATGCTGCATTGGGGAGCGTCACCTCTCATGGTCTTATGGGCCATCCACCTCACTCAAACATAAATTCCACGAACACCTGATTGGACAGAGAAATCCCCGGCCGGGTGAGAAATATCCGCTGTCCGTCGTCCGATAAAAGCCCCAGCTTTACCAGACGGCGAATGGCGTCCCCGTAGATTTCCTCCATCTCTATACCATACGTTTCCCGAAAATCCTTTCGCCAAACGCCTTCCATCCGGCGAAGCCCCAGAATCATGGTCTCCTCCATCTGTTCTGGAACCGACAAATCTTCCTGACAAACGCGCAGTCCCTGCGGCTCCCCCGCGCCTGCACGGTATTCTTCTAGGGAATCCGTGTTATTCCATCTCTGATTGTTCACCATCGAAGCCGCCCCCAGGCCCAGGCCCAGATAGTCATCCCGCACCCAGTAACCCAAATTGTGGGCGCAGGCCCTGCCTGGAAGCGCATAGTTGGAAATCTCGTACTGGACATAACCCTTTTGGCCCAATATCGTCGCCGTGGATTCATACATTTCCCGCTCCTCTTCCTCTCCTGGCAGATTCAGTTCCCGCTGGGCGAAAGGAGTCCCCTTCTCAACGATTAAGCTGTACGCCGAAATATGCTCCGGCTCCAGCTCCATCACCTGGATTAAATTCCACTGCCAGCCCTCCACTGTCTGGCTAGGAATGCCCGACATCAAATCCACGTTGATATTGTCAAACCCTGCTTTACGGGCCATCTCATAGCTTTCCAGAAATTCCTCATAGGTATGAATCCGGCCCAGCGTCCGCAATTCCTCATTCTTTGCCGATTGCAGGCCAAAGCTGATGCGGCTTATTCCCATTTTTCTGTACGCCCGCAGCCTCTCCAGCGTCACTGTGCCCGGATTGGCCTCTATGGATATCTCTGGATTTTCCACAAAAGAAAACGTGCTGAACAATGCGTCCATGATTTTCTCCAGAAGCTTCGCTTCCAGAATGGACGGCGTGCCCCCACCCAGAAACAGCGAAGAAGCTTCGACCGAAAATCTTCCCCTGTAAGCGTTTATCTCCCTGCACAGCGCCTGCACATACAGTTCCTGACTTTCCCGGCTGCCCGGCCAGGACAGGAAATCACAGTAGGCGCATTTTCTTATGCAAAAGGGGATGTGCACATATAGACGAAATTCTCTGTTTGTTCTATTCATTGCATGTATGTCTCTTTCCCCATCACTGATCGTCCAATTTCAAAACGCTCATAAACGCTTTTTGCGGAATCTCTACATTTCCCACCTGGCGCATCCGCTTCTTGCCTTCCTTCTGTTTCTCCAGCAGTTTTTTCTTACGGGTGATGTCCCCGCCGTAGCACTTGGCCAGGACGTCTTTCCGAAGGGCCTTCACCGTCTCGCGGGCGATGATTTTACTGCCGATGGCCGCCTGAATGGGGATTTCAAAAAGCTGTCTGGGAATCTCATCTTTTAATTTCCCACACATTTTCCTGCCCCTCTCATAGGCTGTATCTGCATGAACGATGAACGACAGCGCGTCCACTTCTTCTTTGTTCACCAGAATATCCAGTTTCACCAGCTTGCTCTGCTCGTAACCGTACAACTCATAGTCCAGGGACGCATAGCCTCTGGAACGGGACTTCAAAGCGTCGAAAAAGTCGTAAATAATCTCGTTCAAAGGCAGATGATACTTCAACAGCGCACGGGTCTCTTCCATATATTCCATTCCCTGGTACTGCCCCCGGCGCTCCTGGCACAGTTCCATAATCGGCCCGATAAAATCTGTGGTCACCATGATTTCCGCCGCCACAATGGGTTCTTCCATGTAATTGATTTCCGATGGGTCCGGCAAATTGGACGGATTGGTCAGCTCCATTATTTCGCCGCTGGTCTTATGGACTTTATAGATAACCCCCGGCGCCGTTGTAACCAGATCCAGATTGTACTCCCGCTCCAGCCGTTCCTGAATGATCTCCAAATGCAAAAGGCCCAGAAAGCCACAACGAAAACCAAACCCCAAAGCCGCGGAAGTCTCCGGCTCATACTGTAAAGCCGCGTCGTTTAACTGCAGTTTCTCCAGCGCTTCCCGCAAATCCTGGTACTTGGCCCCATCCGCCGGATACAACCCACAATAAACCATGGAATTGACTTTCTTATAGCCGGGCAGCGCCTCCGCGCATGGATGCTGCGCGTTGGTGATTGTATCGCCCACACGGGTGTCGCTGACGGTCTTAATGCTGGCCGTGATATAGCCTACCATACCCGCCTGCAATTTTTCACAGGGAATGAACTGCCCTGCGCCGAAATAGCCCACTTCCACCACTTCCGCCGTGGCCCCGGTGGCCATCATACGAATAGGCGTTCCCTTCTCCACGCTGCCTTCTTTAATTCTGCAAAATACAATGACTCCTTTATAGGAATCATAGAGAGAATCGAAAATCAACGCCTTCAGAGGGGCCGTAGGATCTCCGGTGGGGGCCGGGATTTTCTCCACAATCCGCTCTAGCACCTGGTCCACATAGTCTCCGGTTTTGGCGGAAATTCTGGGCGCGTCCTGGGCTTCAATGCCGATCACGTCCTCAATCTCATTGATCACCCGATCCGGGTCCGCGCTGGCCAAATCAATCTTATTGATCACCGGAAGCACGTCCAGATCGTGATCCAGCGCCAGATACACGTTGGCCAGTGTCTGCGCCTCAATGCCCTGCGCCGCGTCCACCACCAGAATGGCGCCGTCACAGGCCGCCAGACTGCGGGACACTTCATAATTAAAGTCCACGTGCCCTGGCGTGTCAATCAAATTGAAAATATATTCTTCTCCGTTTTTCGCTTTATATACCGTGCGGACGGCCTGTGCCTTAATGGTAATGCCCCGCTCCCGCTCCAAATCCATGTTATCCAGCACCTGGGACTGCATCTCCCGGTCAGTCAAAAGCCCGGTCATCTCAATGATCCGGTCTGCCAGCGTCGATTTCCCATGGTCAATATGTGCAATAATACAAAAATTTCTGATTTTACTCTGATCCATGACTGCCACTTTTATTTCCTCCTTAGCACAGTAAACCTGCATGCGCCCCGCAGGGCAGACGCTCCACCATAAATGAAAGTGCGGGCGCATTGGGCATCCCTGCATTTCGTTTTCTGCATGAAATTCAGTATAACATACAAAAACGGCATTTTCCATTCTTTTCTTTGCTTAATTAAATCTATTGACAAGTCTTTTTTCTAAGTGTTATAATGGACTTCGTTAGATATGCGGATGTGGCGGAATTGGCAGACGCGCCAGATTTAGGTTCTGGTGTCCATGACGTGCAGGTTCAAGTCCTGTCATCCGCATTTTTTATGTGTTTAAATAATGATATGTGGTGCAAAAAAGCTTGAATTTACAAGGTTTGCGGGCTGCTGGGATTTCACATGATATTACAGGATGTTTAAAATTTTGCCCCTTTTTTGCCCCTCGCTTTTTACTTAGAAGCCGTCTCGCAAGATGAAAAATAAATGAATGAAACAGCTCCGCCTGGCAGTCCTACCAGGCCGGGCTGTTTTTTTTGCTCGTTTGATTATCTAATTCCGTAAATCCATTAGGATGAAAAAATAAAGTAAAAAATAAAATTGACTGTATATAAAATATAGTGTATCATAATCTTAGAAAGGGGATATTGCGATGCATACAGATGTAAGAGAATATATAAATCTCTGCCGAGTCAAAAAAGGAAACATTACCGAAGCGGAACTCGCCAGACGAACAGGGCAAACACCTCAAAATATGAACAATAAATACAAAAGAAACACTTTTAAAATTTCAGAATTAGAAAAAGTCGCTGACGCATTTAATGCAGATTTAAAAATTTCTTTCGTAGATAAGGAAACCGGGCAACCAATTATATAGAAAATAATATATTTTATATAATTTATTTTATATAATCCATTGACAAAATATAAAAAATAGTGTATGCTTATGTTATCAGATGAGGCAAGTAAATCTGATAAAGAATGGAGGAAAGGAAATGGTAGAAGTTATGACAGACAAACAAATGCAATTCATAGCATGGCTGATTACGACAGCAACGGATAAGTGCCAAACAATGGACGAAGTACGGGAAATGAATAAAGAAATTCGTAAGCATTCAACGGGATTCAAAGAAGATACAACAGAAACCCAGAAAAAAGAAGATTGACAAGGGAGGGCGGGCTTGCCACCGCTCCCCAGCAAAAAAATTATAACATTTCAAACCATTTCTGGCAAGCCATTTCTACAACCACAATCATATCCCGCAAGGTCTCTGGCCCGGCAATCCCGTCCACATTACCGCAAATGCCCGGATTCACCTTTCCCCGCGCCTTCATCCCGCAGGATATTATAATGATATTTTCGCTACTGATAATCCACTTATTAAGTGGTATACTCATTACGTCATTAAAAGAAAAGATGATAAAACTAACGGAGGTGATTTCATGCAGGAGTCAAATATAGATTCCAGAATAAAAATGGCACGCATACACGCCGGCCTTTCCCGCGCCGAAATGTCCCGGCAATTTAAAATACCTATCCGCACGTTGGAAAACTGGGAATCTGGAACGCGCACCCCTCCCATTTGGGCAGAAGAATTAATTGTAGAAAAATTAGAAAATATTTCAAAAACATCTTGACTGCACCACTCATTGAGTGGCATAATGTATTTGTCAGAGGGAAACTGAAAGACAGTAACCGGGCAAGCGGAGAAGGGAGAAAACCATGGAAATGACAGAAAAAAAAGACAGGACACAAAAATGGCTACACTGTACGAATTACGGTTAATTTTCGCAAACGGAGAAAAAAAGGAATATACAAAAGAAGAAATTGTTGAATTGCTGGATAAAATAGCAATGGCCAAAGACCAACAATAATAAAATAACTTAAGTGGAATGAAGGGAGGGCGGGCTTGCCACCGCTCCCCCGACATAAAAATCATAACAAACCCCAAAAGAATAGTCAAGATAAAAAGAGCCGTGAAAACCGTGGCTCTTTTTTGTATTTATTTTTCTAGTTTGCTTCCTGCGTCCAGACATATATAATGAAATAAAGTCCAGCTAATAAATGTCAATAGCAAGATGAGAAAAATCGAAATTATTTTTTA
>CAJURH010000014.1 GCA_910588775.1 uncultured Lachnospiraceae bacterium | reverse complement strand
CTCTGCCAAAGCCTTTACGTCAGGCAGAGCCGACAAAAATCGTGCGTAATAAGGCTTCACCGCCTCCACACGGGTCTGCTGGCACATGATCTCTGACACCCATATCTCATATGGATTTTTATTGGCTCTCCAGGGCAGTGGACGCTTATTTTTCTCATACCAGTCCAATAAAGGCTTTTCAATCTTCCGTAATTGATCCAACATCTTGTTCTCCGGTTTTATCAATATTCCAAGCGCATATGTTTTTTAACGCGCTCCAATTTATCATATCATAAATCTTCAAAAATGATAGTTGCTTTTTTGATTTTACCCATTTAGAATAAGAGCAGACCTAGTGTACTGCACCATTCACATTTCGCAAAATGACTTGTCTGAATTTTCATCCGCTGCGTTGGCTTCACCCAACGATGTCACCGCATCGCCTCGTTCAGCCGCCTTGCAGGCTAAAAATTCATTCTACGGCATTTAGCTGAAAGTGAGCAAGGCAGCACACTAGCGCACTTTCACGTAAAGGAGAATCTATGAAAATGGACAGTATGATTTTTGACGTGGATGGCACCCTCTGGGACGCTACGGAAATCGTGGCCACCGCCTGGACAAAAGCCATTCGCCAAGAATACGACCCGCAGGCAACTGTCACCTCTTCGCAGTTACGGGGATTGTTCGGGAAACTGCTGCCGGACATTGCCGCCCAGCTTTTTCCCCGCGAAGAAAAGGACCGCCAAATGGAATTAATCCACATCTGCTGCGAAGAAGAACACCGGGCTCTTTTGGACGCGCCAGAAGCCCCCATCTTCCCCGGACTGGAGGACACTCTAAAAGTATTGTCTGAAAAATACAAACTATACATTGTCAGCAACTGTCAGGCGGGGTATATCGAAGTCTTTTTACAACGCACCGGTTTTTCCCACTATTTCCTGGACCATCTATGTCCTGGCGACACGGGCCATCCGAAAGGAGATAACATCCGGGAAATCATCCAGCGACATCATTTAGAATCCCCCGTCTATATTGGGGACACTGCTGGAGACTGTCAGGCTTCCCGCGAAGCGGACGTTCCTTTTGTACACGCTTCCTATGGATATGGCCAGGTGGAGTCTGCGGATTTTACCATTTCTCAGGTCACTGACCTAATTAAGATTTTTTGAAAAAAGGACCTGCAGACCTCTTCCCGTCTGCAGATCCTTTTTCTATAGATTCCGTTAATTGAACACAACAATCGGCGTCTCTGTATCAATAATCTCATATAACTCCGCCGCTTTGTCCGGAGGCAGATTGATACAGCCATGGGAACCATTATAAGTATAGACGTCTCCCCCGAAACTTGCCTGCCAGGAAGCGTCGTGGAATCCCACGCCCCCATTAAAGGGCATCCAATACTGCACAGGGGTTTCGTACTCGTATTCTCCGTTTTCTTTCTTCTCTCCCCGCAAAACTTCATTCATTTTCTTATAGTACATATGGCATACGCCTGTAGGCGTTTCCCTCTCGGGGATCGGTTTGCCCGATACGAAATCAGACTCATATATCAACGACCCCTCCCGGTAATAATACATATGCTGCGTTCCCAGATCCACTTCTATATACGTATTGCCTATATCACTGGCTCCTGCGCAAAGCGCCGTGCTGGCATAATTCGGTTCCCTGGTCACCACCTGACCGCTGCGAATCTCCTCCAGCAGCTGAATCGCCTCCGCATACTGGTCAATCTGCCAGCCGTAATTGCCTCCAGCCACGTTGATCACGCGCCCTGTGCTTGTGGTAAATGTCCTGCTGGCTCCTAAAGTGTCACGTCTGGAGGCTAATTCCGCCACATAGGCGTATACATTGCTCTCCAACGCTTCATCGTTTATGTCCACACTGCCGTCTTCACTGGTCTTAATCCAGTTGCGGATGGTCTCTCCGTTTAACACTTCCGTTTCATCTCCGAAAGTATAAGTAATGCTGGCTTTGGCATAGCTGTTGAGATGCTCCATTTCCTGTACCAGCTCCTGGTTATCCTTCGTGATGGAAGCCGAGTAATAAACATCTTCCGTTTCCAGGTCCAGGCTTTCCTGGCTTTCCTCCACACATCGGCACACCGCCTCTATCACTTTCTCTGCATCTAACGCCGTTCCCTGGGTCTCCGGAACCACCACAAACTGACCCTCCTGGTACTCCAAATGGGCATCTGTGGGCGGAACCTGCCGATCTGGCTGCATACAGTCCAACTGGCCCATCTGCGCACGAACTTTTTCTTTATCATAGGAGATGCTTTCCCCCACGGTATAGCTGCGAGTGGTGAAAAATGAATTTATCCAGCGCATCGGCTGCTGCTCTTCCATGACTTTCTCCACACCGTTTTGGGGTTGGTATTTATAATCAATGGATTCCGCCGTGAGCACCTGCGGCTCCACATTGCGGGCATATATGGTCAACGAATAATCTTCCACATTCTTGCGTATCAACTGCTCTGCCTGCTCCACAGACAAACCGGAACAGTCAATATGGTTGATTGTTGTACCCGGCAAAAATTTATCATGGTAGTAATTGCCCACACCTGCATAAACGCCACAAGACCCCAGCAACAACACGCCAATAATGACTGCCGCCACCACAAGCCCTCTCCTGCCTCTCTTTTCCGTGGGATCTTTTACCTGGTCCGGGACAGGCGGTCTGTCTTGGGGCTTCTGTCCGAAGTCCCCCTTCGTTGCCTTTCCCTTTGCAGACACTGCATTTTTCTTTTCATTTTCCTGATTTTTCTTATCCTGCGCCGATACTTGCGGCTTAACAGGCTCTTCTTTTTTCGACGGTTCCTGCTCATCCTGTACACGAGATTCGTCCAGACGTATACCTTTTGCGCGCGCCACTTTTATGGTTCCCGCTGTCTTAGCCTTGGGCGCCTTTGACGCTGGGCTGATGTGATTTACAGGCTCATCCCCCACTGTATCGGAGACAATTTTCTGCATAGCCCGCTCAATCTTACTTTCAAAGTTCTCCCCCTCTCCATGTTCACGCTCTTCCCGATCCGAAGCTGCCACCGCTTGTAACTGCGCCAACGCTTTCTTTACTTCCCGGGCAGGCATTTCCACCGTTTCATGAAGATCCTCACTGCTGTCCATTATCTTATTTTCCTTGGGCTTTACTTTCTTACCGCTCATCAATCTTGAACTCCTCAACCATTATATACGACTAAACAACCACCAGATAAACTGGTGGTTCGCTACTACTATTCGGACTGAACAGTTTTTTCAACGGATTCATTATAACATACTTCCCTGAAAATGCACCCCTTATTTAACCATATCTACAAAATTTAAAACAAATGTCACACTTTGGGATAAATCCTTAATGTTCTTTTCACAACACACTCTGGAGAAGCTCAAGCCCCTGCTCCAGACGACTGCAATCCAGCCCAGAATAATTAATTAAAAGCGTATGTTTTCTGCCTGCGTGGGGATTCTGATAGAACTGAGACAGACAAGCAATTTTCAATCCCCTTTTTCTACATTCCTCCACCAGCTTGGGATCTTCCTTTCGTGTTTGCACTTCCAACAGAAAATGCAGTCCCGCGTCCGCTTCCCGGATTACAGACCCGGCAAACGCTGGATTCTTTTTCAGCGCCTCTACAACCTGATCCCGCTTGCTACGGTAGTAATTGCGCATCCGGTTTAGATGCTGCTCAAAGTACCCCTGACTGATAAACGCGGCCAGGGTATGCTGCTCAAAACTGGGCACTGCGCAGGCGTAAAACCCCATCTCCCTCTGGTACTTCTCCATCAGATGGGGCGGCAAAACCATATAACCTACCCGAATGGACGGGGCGATGGTTTTGGAAAAAGTGTTCATATAGATGACTTTGCCCCAATGGTCAATGCCCTCCAAAGATTCAATGGGCCTGCCTGTAAAACGAAACTCGCTATCATAATCGTCTTCAATAATGTACCGCCCCTTTTCCCCTCCTGCCCATTTCAAAATCTCCTGCCTGCGCTTAATGGGCATCACAATGCCTGTGGGATAGTGATGGGACGGACAGATGTGCACCACGTCTGGCCTGCTCTGAGAAAGCCCCTCCACCGACAAGCCGTCACTGTCCAGATTTACGTAACGACAATCCACCCCATATCTCTTATAAATCTGCCCAATCTTCCGATAACCCGGATCTTCCAGCGCATAAATCTTCTGAAACCCCAGAAGCTGAATCAACAACCCATACAGATGCTCCGCCCCGGCGCCCACCACAATCTGTTCCGGGGCCACATCCATTCCCCGAAAATGATACAAATAATCTGCAATGGCTTTGCGAAGCTTCGGCTCTCCCTGGCAGTCCACCTTCTCCAGCAGCCCTTTCTCCTGCTCTGTGAGGACCTTGCGCATCAACCGGGACCACACGGAGAATGGAAAATATTCTGGATTCACCCCATTTGCCGTAAAATCCAGAAACCAGTCCGGCTTCTGATGGGACTTTACAATCTCATGCAGGTATGCCTGCTCCTTTCCCCTGCCGCCCTTTTTTACATTGCCTTCCACCGGACGCACAAAATATCCCTTCTTCTCCACTGGCTGAATGTAACCCTCCACAATCAACTGGCCATAGGCGTTCTCCACCGTGATCACACTCACTTGCAGATGCCTGGCCAGCGCCCGTTTGGAAGGCAGTTTCTCCCCTGTAATCAGTCTTCCGTTTAAAATATCCTCTTTGATGCACTGATAGAGATATTCGTATAATGCGCGGCCATTCCTTTTATCCAAATCGTATGTCAGCATCCACCTTTTTCTCCTGGTATTAAAAATCTTTCCGTATACAGCAATTTTCATATGTTCAGATTTATTATACTGGAAAAACCGATAATTGTAAACATAGGAAAAGGGCCCGCCAATCATTCTGGCAAGCCCTTTTTTGCTTTTTTATTTATTATGAATAGCCGCCTGCGCCGCCGCTAGCCGTGCGATGGGCACACGGTAAGGGGAACAGGACACATAGTTTAAACCAACCTGGTGGCAGAATTCGATGGAAGACGGATCGCCGCCGTGCTCTCCGCAGATGCCAAGCTTCATATTGGCGCGAACGGAACGTCCTTTCTTCGCCGCCATCCGCACCAACTGGCCCACGCCTTTTGTATCCAGTCTTGCAAACGGGTCGAACTCGTAGATTTTTGTTTTGTAATAGGAATCCAAAAACTTGCCGGCGTCATCTCTGGAGAAACCGAACGCCATCTGGGTCAGGTCGTTGGTTCCAAAGGAGAAGAACTCCGCCTCTTCCGCAATTTCATTTGCCAAAAGCGCCGCTCTGGGCACCTCAATCATGGTGCCGATATGGTAGCGTATGTCGGAGCTTTTTTCCTCTTTTACTTTTTCAGCCGTTTCCACCACCAAATCTTTCACATACTTGAATTCTTTCTTCTCACCCACCAGAGGAATCATAATCTCTGGCACGATGCGGTAACCTTTTTCCCGGGTCACCTCAATAGCCGCCTCCATGACTGCGCGGGTCTGCATCCGGGCAATTTCCGGATAGGTCACTGCCAGACGGCATCCTCTATGGCCCATCATCGGATTGAATTCATGCAGCTCGCTGCATCTGGATTTCACTTCTTCCACAGTCAGCCCCATATCTTTCGCCAGCGCCGCAATATCCTCCGGGTCAGTGGGCAGGAATTCATGCAGCGGCGGGTCCAGATAACGCACGGTCATGGGTTTTCCTTCCAGCGCTTCGTACATAGCTTTGAAATCCGCTTTCTGGAACGGAATCAGTTCATTCAACGCTTCTTCTCTGGCTTCCTCGGTATCGGACAGAATCATCTTGCGAATCTTAGGAATTCGCTCCGCGTCAAAGAACATATGCTCCGTCCGGCACAGACCAATGCCCTCCGCACCCAGACGCACGGCATTCTCTGTATCCGCTGGAGTGTCTGCGTTGGTCCGCACCTTCATAGTGCGGAATTTGTCCGCCCATTCCATCAGCCTTCCGAAGTTTCCACCGATGGACGCTTCCTGAGTCTGGATATCACCCAGGTAAATCTTGCCTGTGGAGCCGTCCAGAGAAAGATAATCTCCCTCCTTGATGGTCTCTCCGCCCAGTTCGAAATACTTCTCTTCTTCATGCATGGTAATCTCGCCACATCCAGACACGCAGGCCGTGCCCATGCCCCTGGCAACCACTGCCGCATGGGAAGTCATACCGCCGCGAACGGTAAGAATTCCCTCGGCGGCGTGCATGCCCTCAATATCCTCTGGGGAAGTCTCCAGACGCGCCAGGATAACCCGCTCGCCTGCCTCGTGAGCCGCTTTGGCCTCTTCCGCGGTGAAGTAAACCTTACCGGCTGCCGCTCCTGGAGAAGCGGGAAGAGCTTCGCCGATTACCGTTCCGTTCTTCAGAGCCTCCGCATCAAAAGTTGGATGCAAAAGCTGATCCAGGGACTTGGCATCGATGCGGGTCACCGCCTCTTCCTTGGTGATCTTGCCTTCGTCCACAAGATCACAGGCGATTTTCAGCGCAGCCTGGGCCGTACGCTTACCATTACGCGTCTGCAGGAAATACAGCTTGCCCTCCTGGATGGTAAATTCCATGTCCTGCATATCCCGGTAATGGCTTTCCAGCTTCTGGGCAATGTCCATAAATTCCTGGTAGCAATCGGGCATATCTTCTTCCAGTCTGGAAATGGGCTGGGGCGTACGCACGCCTGCCACCACATCTTCGCCCTGGGCATTAATCAGATATTCACCGTATATTCCTTTTTCTCCAGTGGACGGATTCCGGGTAAAGGCAACGCCAGTGCCGGAAGTGTCGCCCATGTTTCCGAACACCATAGCCTGCACGTTCACCGCAGTGCCCCAGTCTCCAGGAATATCATTCATACGGCGGTACACAATGGCGCGGGGATTGTCCCAGGAACGGAACACGGCCTTTACAGCTCCCATCAACTGTTTTCTGGGGTCCTGCGGGAAATCCGATCCTCTGGAATCCCTGTAGACCTGTTTAAATTTGGCAATGATTTCTTTTAAATCTTCTGCCGTCAAATCAGTGTCAAACTCCGCATCCCTGGCTTCCTTTTCCTCGTCCAAAATTTTCTCAAACCGGGACTTTGGAATCTCCATTACCACATCGGAATACATCTGGATGAATCTTCTGTAGGAATCGTATGCAAATCTGGGGTTGCCTGTTCTCCTGGCAAAACCTTCCACCGCCTCATCGTTGAGTCCCAGGTTCAAAATGGTATCCATCATCCCCGGCATGGATGCGCGGGCTCCAGAACGAACGGACACCAGCAGCGGGTCCTCTGT
Source organism: uncultured Lachnospiraceae bacterium (assembly GCA_910588775.1). GTDB lineage: Bacteria > Bacillota > Clostridia > Lachnospirales > Lachnospiraceae > MGBC164599. Next base: position 59,187 of record CAJURH010000014.1, on the reverse strand, counting down.
GTCGCCAAAATGCCTGCCCTGCTCTTTCTCCAAAACAGCCATTGCTTCAAAAATCTGGGACTTGATATCATCCGCAATCCGTCTTCCTCTCTCATAATAGTTGGTACAGGCTTCTGTAGTTACGGTAAAACCCTGGGGAATCGGCAGGCCCAAATTGGTCATCTCGGCCAGGTTGGCCCCTTTTCCGCCCAGAAGGTTTCTCATATCGGCATTTCCCTCTTTAAATAAATAAACCCATTTTGCCATTCTACAATCCTCCTAAGTTTTCTGTGCACTCTGGGAATCCTCCGAAAGTCCACTTCTTTTTACCCTTCATTCTATAGATATTCTTTCCATCCGTCAAGAATTGTTTTTACCATATTTACCCACAAAAAAGGCGTAAAACCTGTGATATTCCATAGCCTTTACACCTTTTTCAATACATTCTAAAACAATACGCTTGGCTTATACAAATGTCTGGGGATGCCATCTACCATGATGGGGGAAACGTCGCCCTGGATCAGCGGCCGCACGTAAGATACAAATTCATCGGTCACATAAGTCCCGTCCGCATTTACCCACTCTCTGGGAACCAGTTTCTCGTCATTGGCGATTTTGTGCACATCCTTCACCTCTGTGCCGCACTGGTACGGATCGTCAGACAGACGCTCCAGCACCACCATTTTTCCCGAATCTCCCTCGTCGGCCGCCTTCACCGCCGCTCCACCCACCTGGTACGCTTCCAGGATATCGATTCTGGACGCGGAATGGGACGCAGAGCGCTGCAGGGTGCTCAGTTCAATGGCCCTAGTCTTGCATCCCACCTGGCCAGACACCACATTGCACAGGTACGCGGCCGTTCCCGTTAGCTGTTTGTGGCCAAACGCGTCCACATATTCCACCGCCGTTCCCGCCTCGCAGACATAGGTCCCATCCGGGTTGCGGATTCCCTCGGACACAGCCACTACCACAGAGGGCTTCTTGGCCAAAAGCTCCCGAATCTTGTCCAGGAATTTATCCAAATCAAAATCCAGCTCCGGCAGGTAAATCAAATCCGGCCCGGCACAATCTTCGCCTCCCGCCAAAGCCGCCGCGCCAGTCAGCCATCCAGCATTTCTACCCATAATTTCCACAATGGTGACCAGCCCTTTGTCGTATTCTAAACAGAAGCTGTCCCGGATAATCTCCTTCACCGAAGTGCCGATATACTTAGCCGCGCTTCCATAACCGGGCGTGTGGTCCGTCAACGCCAGGTCATTGTCAATGGTCTTAGGGCACCCTATAAATCTACAGTCATGGCCTTTCACAATGGCATAATCCGAGAGTTTCTTGATGGTGTCCATGGAATCATTTCCGCCGATATAGACGAAAGCCTCTATATCCAGTTTATGGAGAATCTCAAAAATACGGTCATATAAATCCATATCCTGATGGATTTCCGGCAGTTTATACCGGCAAGAACCAAGATAAGCGGCCGGCGTCCTTTTCAAAAGCTCCGCGTCCAGCTCCGTGGTAATATGCTCAGACAGGTCAATGTACCTCTCTTTCATCAGCCCCTGAATCCCATGCAGCATCCCGTACACCTTGCCGGCGCCTCTGTCCTTGGCCGTGCGGTACACGCCTGCCAGGCTGGAGTTTGTGGCCGCAGTGGGTCCCCCGGACTGTCCTACGATTACGTTTCCCTTCATATTCTCAATCTCCTAAAATACAAACTTATCGGCAAAATAGGCTTCCAGATCCTCGATCTTCACCCGCTCCTGCTCCATGCTGTCCCGGTCACGAATGGTCACTGCACCGTCTTCTTCCGAGTCAAAATCATAGGTCACGCAGTACGGCGTTCCAATCTCGTCCTGTCTGCGGTAGCGTTTTCCGATGTTGCCCCTATCGTCGTACTCGCAATTATAATACTTGCTCAATTTATGGTAAATCTTCTCCGCGCCCTCGGCCAGTTTCTTGGACAGGGGCAACACGCCGATTTTCACAGGCGCCAATGCCGGGTGAAAATGAAGCACCGTGCGCACATCCCCTTTTTCCGCATCCAACACTTCCTCATCATAGGCGCTGCACAGGAAAGCCAAAACCATGCGGTCGGCGCCCAGAGAAGGCTCGATAACATATGGCACGTATTTCTCTTTCTTCTCATCGTCAAAGTAGCTCATATCCTGGCCGGATACATTCTGATGCTGGGTCAGGTCATAGTCCGTCCGGTCTGCGATGCCCCACAGCTCACCCCAACCAAATGGGAAAAGAAATTCCACATCCGTGGTGGCTTTGCTATAGAAAGAAAGTTCCTCCGGCTCATGATCCCGGTAGCGCACTTCATCGTCCTTCAGACCCAAAGAGCTGAGCCAATCCAAACAGAATTTCTTCCAATAAGCGAACCATTCCAGATCCGTATCCGGCTCGCAGAAGAATTCCAGCTCCATCTGCTCAAACTCACGAGTGCGGAAAGTGAAGTTGCCCGGCGTAATTTCGTTCCGGAAGGATTTTCCAATCTGGCAGATGCCAAAAGGAATCTTCTTTCTGGAAGTCCGCTGTACATTTTTAAAATTCACAAAAATGCCCTGGGCAGTCTCCGGCCGCAGATATACGGTGTTCTTGGCATCCTCCGTTACACCCTGGAAAGTCTTGAACATCAGATTAAATTGACGGATGTCTGTGAAATTGTGCGCACCGCAGGTAGGACAGGGAATCTGATGTTCTTTAATAAAAGCCGCCATCTCTTCCTGGGACCATGCGTCCACTGTGCCTTCCAGCGCAATGCCTTTCTCTTGACAATAATCTTCAATGATTTTATCCGCCCGAAAACGCTCATGGCATTCCTTACAATCCATCAGTGGGTCGGAAAAGCCGCCCAGATGGCCAGAAGCCACCCATGTCTGGGGATTCATAAGGATAGCGCAGTCCACGCCCACGTTGTAAGGGGACTCCTGCACGAACTTCTGCCACCATGCCTTCTTTACATTGTTCTTCAATTCCACGCCCAAATTTCCATAGTCCCAAGTGTTGGCAAGGCCACCGTATATCTCAGAGCCTGGGTATACAAATCCCCTGGATTTGGCAAGGGCTACAATCTTGTCCATTGTTTTTTCCATTGTTATTATTCTCCTATTTTCAATATTCTATTTATTATAACCACATAAAATTATTTTTTCAAGCCCTGTTGCCATTGAAACACGACAAACGCATGAATGAATTATTTATTAACATATGACAAGGGAACGCTGCCAGGCAGAGGATACCCCGTCTGACAGCTGCGCATTGTGATAAATTCGTATATTGTTCATTCATGCATGCGCCCTTGATACTTCTGGCATTGTCTGTAGCTTATTTGGGAATGTTTTTGCGAACCGAATGGTTTCGTAGTGAGATGAAAGAACTGCATCCGCAAAATCTTTATATATATTGGCATATGTATTAACCGTCAGCATTTCTTTCCCCTAGAGGAAGCGCTGAAACATTCCGTTCCTCCATTAGGACATAATTTCAGGAAACAGAGGAAGAAAACGCCGCCAGGATGCAGGATTGCTTTATTCATCTCGTTTCACCAATGCGTACATCCTCATATCAAGCGCTTCGCCATTTTTCACCGCGTTACTTCTCAAGGTCCCCTCATACTGAAAACCCGATTTCTCAAGCGCTCTACAGGAAGCTATATTATGCGCAAATGGTTCCGCATAAATACGAATCATATCGCTTTTGCTAAAAACATACGAGCAAATTTGTTTTATGGCTTCCGTCGCAATCCCTCTGCCCCAGTATTCTTCAGCGATATAATATCCCAACTCGGCCGTCCGCCTGTGAATATTGCCCTGCCGAAAAACGCCGATGCTGCCAATCACCCTGTTTTCCACGGTAATGGCAAAAGCAAATGTTTCATTTTCGTCCGCGGAAAGCATCTCAGAAATAAAAGCGGCCCCATCTTGTACCGTATAAGGGTACGGCAGTCCATCCCGGAGATTGTCCTGTATTTTTTTGTTTGAAAGCGCCACCGCCAGATCTTTTGCGTCTGATTGCTCCCATTTCCTGATTTGGCATTTCATTTTCTGATACCTCTCTTTTTGTATAATATTCCTTCTCAGATTATACAAAAGAGCATAGAATTTTTCAACCACGCTTGTCCGTTCGGCTTTTATATCAGGTAAGCGGCGATATAGCTTGGCCTTTGAAACTCCCTTTTTCCCATTCCTCTGCCCACTGCAGCGGCGAACGAGACATCCTGCGTCTGAAAAGATTTTACAAAATATTTTAACAAAGCCGCCCCCGTAGGTGTACACAGTTCGCCTTCTATATCTTCGCTGTAATAGGGAATGTCCTTTAAAATATTAGCCGTGGCCGGCGCGGGAACCGGCAAAATGCCATGGGCGCAGGCGACGGTTCCTTTTCCCACATGCACCGGACTGGCAAGAATGATGTCTGGGCCAATTTCTTCTATGAGGACGCAGGCCGCCGTTATGTCCGCAATGGCATCCATGGCGCCCACTTCGTGGAAATGCACTTCCTCCACCGTACAATTGTGGGCACGGGATTCCGCCTGGGCGATAATCTGATAAATATCCATCACGGATGTCTTTACCCTGTCAGATACGTTCAGGGCACTGATAATCTTTTGGATATCTTCCAGCTTCATGTGAAGGTGGATATGGGTAGGATAGTCTGATTCTTCCTGGCGCCCGTGAATTTTCACATGCATGCTTGTGCCGGTGATTTGCTGTTTTTGTTCTTTTTTGGTCTGGTACTCCACCTCTGGAATGCCGATTTGATTTAATTTTTTTAGCGTCGTCTCCTGGTCCAAAATCAGTTCCAGCAATGCGGCGCAGATCATGTCTCCCGCCGCGCCCATGCCACAGTCAAAGTATAGTGTTTTCATATTCCTTTTTGTTGTCCTTTCCTCTTTTCTATGCAGTATGCGCTTAGACATAATAAATAATTAGAACTCCGTTTTATCGGTGATTAATCATGCTGGCCAGACAACCAGCGCCAAACCCATTGTCGATGTTTACCACTCCCACGCCGTTGGCACAGGAATTCAGCATAGACAAAAGCGCCGCCATACCGTGAAAGGACGCGCCATATCCCACGCTGGTGGGCACAGCGATGACGGGACAATCGGAAAGTCCGGCGATAACGCTGGCCAGCGCCCCTTCCATGCCGGCAATAGCAATAATTACGTTGGCGCTCATAATCTCGTCCAGGTGCGCCAGAGTCCGGTGCAGTCCGGCCACGCCCACGTCGTAGAGACGCTGCACCTGATTTCCCATGGACAGGGCCGTCCAGACCGCCTCCTCCGCCACCGGAATGTCGCTGGTGCCTCCCGTGGCTATGAGAATGGTTCCTTTTCCATCTGGCTTAGGCAGCTCTCCCACAAAACCGATTCTGGATTCCGCATTGTATTGAAGCGGATACCTCTCATTAATTTTCTCGGCGCCTTTGGCATACAATCTGGTAATTAAGATATTTTTCTGCCCTTGCTTAACCATAGCTTCAATGATTCCCAGCACCTGGTCCGGCGTTTTTCCTTCTCCAAATATAACCTCCGCGTTGCCCTGCCTCAATTCCCGGTGATGGTCAATCTTCGCATACTCTAAATCCTCAAACGGTTCTTTTTTTAATTGGAGAACGGCATCTTCTATGGAAATTTCCCCGCCCTGCACCCGTTCCAGAATTTTCTCTATTTTACCTTTTTTCACTGTTTCCTCCATAATCCAAAGGGGCATAGCCCCAAACAACTATGCCCCTCATTTCTTATTCCATATAATTGATAATTTCCAAAGCCATCTTTCCAACTTCCGTGGCATGTACCTTGGCTCCTGGAATTCCTACGGTGATGTAGGCGGCCGACTCCGCTTCTCCTGCTATGGCCGCCGGCGTGTCCAGCTTCATGGCACAGGCAACCGCTGCAGGAATCACCACATTCAAAATGTTGCAACCAGAAAGAGATAAATCATCCATAACAGCCGCCGCAAAAGGCACCGCCCAGGCCACATCCTGGCACTGTCCCTGGCATACTTTGGGAATTACATCGTGAATGAAGCCTTTCATCACAGCCTTCTGATCTCCCATGGTCACGGTTACGTCTGTGTAAGCGTCGAAAGACCAGTACTTTTTCACCAGTTTGACGGTTCTTCTGGCCGCGCTGCGAATCTCATCCACTTTCACCGTCACTTTCTGTCCGGCCATGGAAGTAAAGAGCGCTCCGGCATTTTCTTCCACCGTCGCCAGCCTTTCATCGTCCAGAGCTTTCACAACATCCGCCACAGACTTTCCTGCAGATAACTGCTCAAAAGCAAACTCCGCTTTATCGTAAATGGCTTTTGCCCGAGCCGGTTCTGTGGCTTGAATCAACAGCTTGGTCACTGGTCCATTTTTCACTTCATCCGCTTTTCTGGCTATAATATTGATGCTGACCAACGCAGATTCTGGATGTAAGGAGGCCACCACCCGCTCACTGGCTATTTTCCGGGCAATCTCATCTGGATTAGCGTTTTCTTCCAGCAAAGCTTTCATTCCCACAATCGCATAGGAACCCTGATGACCCAACGGAGCGTTTACCGGACTTGCGGAAAATCCGCTGGAAATCTGCTCTTTAAAGCATGCCAGAATTTCCGCCAGCGCCATCATGCCGATTACCGACGGCGCGCCGATGTCTTTTAAAATCAAACCAATATCGCCTACTAGCTGCGCTGTGTCAAACTCCTGACCGGTCACAAACATATGAACTTTTTCTGGCAGACCCGCCACTTTAGCCGCGGTGCGTCCCACCAGACGGACGGAAGTGGTTCTCCCGTACTGACCCTGGCCTTCCGGCACTTCCGCATCCGGGTGGATAATTTCAAGGATTGCCGCAGCTCCCAGTAAAGCCGCCTGCAAAGGTTCCGGACGAATCCCCGCGCCTGCCATAGCGTCCAGCATAGCCTGTGTCCCTATTTCCGCTCCTTTTTCCGCCATGGCCGGCCAGATAATGTCTTCGCCCAGCGTACTGTGTCCGTACAGAGGACTTTCCGCCACATTCTCCGGCACATGTCGTCCGCTGATGGGAGAAAGCTTTCCCTCCATCATGGCCTGATTAATGGCCATCACGGCGGGAAAACCGGAAATCTTGCTGTTCATCTTGGATGTGGGAATGGCGCTTACGCCGCTTCTGTCCACGCCGGCTATCATACGGCAGGTGGCGCCCAGCTTCCGGTTTCCCGCGGGAATGCCCACCTGCGCCGCGGAGCCTGCCAGATACATCATGACCGCTGTAATCAGCGCAGCGTTGGCTCCGTCCGCGCCGGAGGCTTTGGCTGTATGGATGGCCTTTTCCAAAATATTCTCCACGGGAAGCCGCCGAACATCCGCAAACTTAATGGAAACGCTGCCGCCGCCTAAGATTTCTTCTGTAATCACATTGGCCACTGAATGGACGGCGATATTTACCATGCCGTGACCTCCGGCCAGCGCTTCGATTCTGTCATTAGTCAAATGAGAAACATTGGAGACAGCCGCCATCTGGGCTGCCGTGATTATTTTGCCTTTGTTGTAATCCATAACGATTCCTTTCTATGTAAAAATTTATAAAATCAGTTCTTCTCCTTCATTGCGGAGCAATTCTGCCAGATCCTTTTGAAGCTGCCTTAGCGGAAAAGCCGTTCCTTCTTTTTCCCAAAGCAACTCTTTTAATTTCAGGCAGTCGTCGTATTCCGGGCGTATATTTTTCACATCCTCATCCATGACTTTGCCCCTGGCAGTAAAATTATAAACGCTTTTAGCCGTCCGAACCTTGATCTCCCTAGTGAGAACGGAAACCCTGGTATGACGGTGGCAAGTCTCGATTCTGTGCCAGCCCGACGAACCGCACTCCTCTACAATGATTTGCTCTATTTTCGCTGCGTCCGCCTTCGTCCCATCAATGAACAGAAGGTAGGCTGGACGGTTCTTTTTGGTTATGCTGTTTACAATCTGTACATTTTTCGCGCCCGCTTCATAAAAGCAGTCTATGATGTGCCCCAGCAATTCTCCGGTCAAATGGTCAATCTGAACAAAAAACAGCGTTCCGTCTTTTGAATACAATTCCAAAAAGCCTTTCACCTCCCATAACCTTCTACCCCCAGACTCCAGCAGAGCAGTCTAAAGAAGGAGCGATTTATCTTTTAAACAATCGTGCGGATACCCGCTTTGTTCAGAATTTCTGTAGAGTTTTCCCAAGTATTCAGCGCGTACAGATGAATGCCACCCACACCCAGGGATACGTATTCCAGAATCTGATTCACTGTATACTCGATTCCCTCTTCCCGGAACGCATCCAGCACGTCCTGGCGCTTGTTCCCTTCTGCGTCCTTGTCAAACCAATGATGTGAAATAATCTCCGCCAGTTTCCGGGGAATGGCGCAACCATTGCGGGACAGGCACATGTTAATCACCGACTCCCGGTTCAAAACAGGCATCACGCCCACATCCACCGGCATGGTTATGCCCGCGCAGCGAATAGCGTCCAGCCAGTATTTGAACTGCTCCATATCGAAGGTAAGCTGCGTCATAATAAAATTCGCACCCTCGTCCTGTTTTTGCTTCAGATGGGCGATATCCGCCTCCAGAGAACGGCAGGCAATATGTCCTTCCGGTGAGCCGGCCACCGCAATCTCAAACCGATCACCAAACTCCCTGCGGATAAAGCTGACCAGATCCGTGGCATAAGACAGATCCCCCCCGGTGCCTGTCCATCCATCCGGAAGATCCCCCCGCAGCGCCAATATATGATCCACTCCATTATCCAGATAATTCTGAAGCTTTTCCTTGATTTCTCCCTTTGTATTTCCGATGCAAGTAAAATGAGTCACCGGAACCGTGTCGTTGTCCGCCTCCACAATCATTTTGCAGACTTCCATGTTTTTACCTACATTGGTTCCGCCGGCTCCATATGTACAGGAAACGTAATCTGGCTGGAAAGCATACAAATGATCCAGACAGTCTTTCAGCTTCACCAGCCCCTGATCCGTCTTGGGTGGAAATACCTCAAAAGACAAAACCATTCGTTCTCTCATTGCATCCGCCAAATGTTCGAGCATACTGTTCTCTCCTCCTTTTTCCCAAGTCCGCCTGAAATTCGCCTTTGTCCAGACTCGCCTGATTTATAATATTATGTTTTTTTGCCATTTAATCTTTGCTTTTCAAAATATATCTCTATTATATATTTTTAATTAATTTTAAACAATATACAAAGAAATTTATTATATACTATTAAATTTCATAGTAACTTGCTTTTTGACTCGAAATAACCTATGATTATCTTGTAAATCCCTAACAAAAGCATATTCAAAGGAAATGATGAGATGTATCAGAGAAAACTAGATAAAGACATACGATGCCCCTTAGAATATGGAATGGAAATTTTCGGCAGGAAATGGAATTCAAGAATTATATGCGTATTAGCCTATAAAAAAGTTTTAAGATTCAGCGAACTGCGCAGAGAAATGGGCAATATTACCGACGCTGTTTTGTCAGGCGCGCTAAAGGAACTGATTGCCAACGATATTGTGCTGCGAAAATCTTATGACGAAATACCGCCCCGTGTGGAATATTCCTTGTCTGAAAAAGGGGCTTCTGTGGTCCCGATTCTGCAGAGCATCTGTCAATGGTCTGGTATTTTTTACAAAAAAGAAAGCGAAAATATTATGGTACACTGTCAGAAATGCGACTACCGTTAAACCAAGAACTTTCTATCGTTCATTGAAATCTTCTGCATTACAGGCTTTAAATTTTCAAGATTTTTGAATATATCGCCACATTTGATGAAATGAATGCAGCCTCGTACACCGTTAATATTGCATCGATATTCTATACCTATATTCGACATTCCAATTTCTTTCAAGAATCCCTCCGCCGTTCGATGTATCGAACGATGGAGGATTTCTAAACGTTTTATTTCGCCAGATATTTCTTCACAGTCTTTCTCACAGCCCCTGGACCCGCAATCTCTTCCCGGAAAATATCTTCGATCTTCTCTCCAATCCCAGCCTTATACAAATCTGTGGCAAAAATATTTTCGTTGGACAAAATACCTTTTAGCTGGTCTTTCAGACTGGCTGGATCTCCCACAACAACGCCCGCCATCCGCTCCTGCATTTCTGAAACCATGGGGTCTGGCGCCAGTTCATAGCGATTACCCTCATCGTCCACCCCGAGAAGATAGCGAAGCCATCCAGCAATGGCGATGGGAATAGCGTTCAGTTTTTTCGCATCCCCGTATTTGGCCACATAGGATTTCACCGTCTCTCCGAAACGGATCCCGATGCCCTGTGAAACGTCCACACACAGTCTCTGGGTAGTGTCTCCCAGATAAGCATTGGGAAATCTCTCGTTAATTAGCTCATCCAAAAAAGCTTTGGGCGACAAAATGCCCGGGTCGGGAACCACTTCCATGCCTTCCACATAACCCACCTGACGCGCCAGCTCCAGCATGTCCGGATCCTTCATTTCGTCTGCAAACAACTCATATCCCAATACGCATCCGTAAGGACCTAACGCAGTATGAATGGGATTCAAACACACGGTCACTTTCATTTTCTCAGACTTATTGACTGTATCACGGCTGGTCATATATACACCTGCCTTCTCCATAGCCGGACGGCCGTTGGGGAAACTGTCTTCCACCACCAGATATTGGGGACCCTCTGCGTTCACAAACGGCGCAATATACGTGCTCTTAGATGTAATTACCGGCTGCATCCCTTCCACACCGGACGCTTCCAGCTCATCGGCAACCTTTTCGCTGGGACGGGGAGTGATTTTATCAATCATGGTCCATGGGAAAGACACCTGACTCTCATCACTGACATAAGAAAGGAATCCTTCTTCCACAAAACCGCGTTTCTTCCACTCTTGCGCCACTTCCAAAACCGCTGCCCGGAATTTTGATCCGTTTTGAGAACAGTTATCCATAGACACCAGCGCCAGCGGCGCTTTTCCATTATGGTAACGCTCCAGCAACATAGCCGCCACTACAGCCATAGCGCTGGTCGCTTTCTCCGGCCCGTTCTCCAGATCCGCTTTCACAAAATCAAAATAAGTCCCGTCTGCATTGGTCAGCGCATACCCCTTTTCTGTAATCGTCAGAGAAACCATCTGCAGTCCTGGCTCCCGGAAAATCTCTTTCATACGCGCCCACTGAACAGCGTCATAAGACTGCCCTTTGACCGCCTCCGTCAGCGATCCCAAGACTTTTCGGTCTGTGCTGCCATCTCCATGCAACGTAACGGCCAATACCAGGTTGTCATAAGGAGCATAAATCTTGTCCACCACATCATAATCAAAAAGCTCCGCACAAGTAATGCCTTTGTCCATCAGGCCTTCTTCAATTAACTGATCAGCAATTCCCCCGATGAAAATCCGAAAAATATTCCCCACACCCAGATGCACCCAAACTGGAGCTTTCCTGGTTTTCTCCACAACCGCCTCCACATCGTATGAAGGAAGCTCTATGCCTGCTTTTTCCCAATCCTGACGGTTCTTCAACCCTTCCAATGTCAGTTTCATCGCCATATCCTCCTAAACCTAAGTTTTAAATAAGCGTATTTTGCACTGCGTTTTCATACTTTCTAAGACCAAACGCTTCACAAAAATACCACCTGCCAAAATGGTTACCATTCTATATTTAGTATACCACAACACAACCATTTATGCAGTGAGTTTCTGCATGCCAAAGGGTCCCTTTTTCATTCTGTAATTCAATGCATCGGAAAATCTCCTGAACCGACCGACGGATATCTTGTCTGCAAACAATCGCATGCGCTTCCCTCGCCCCAGGAAAATCATCTATTCCCGCCAAAAGAATGTCAGTCCTTCCCATCTCCCGCAAAGCATCCCATACGGCGATTCCACATTCCCGATCGCCAAAAAAAATTGCAGGAGGCAGTTTTTCTGCACGTTTACAAAGAAAATCATACAAAAGCTCTTTGGCCAGCTTACGCGCCTTCCAGGACAACCGCGCCAATATCTCGGCCCCCGGTTCCTCTAAAATCGCTTGTTCTCGAGCCTGCCGGCTGTATTTTGGTCCATCCGCCCACCCAATATACCCGATCTGCCGTATTCCTTTCTTCCGAATATGCATACATATTTCATGCACCGCTTTTTGATTATCCAGCGCCACCGCATCCGCAAAGGGCAATCCACTGTCCGTATCGAAAAAAACCATATTCATCCCCAACGCCCGGAGCCGCCGCATTTTCTCACTGTCGACCTTCGCATCCTCCGGCCAGACCACCACGTTTTGCAAGCGTTTTTGCCAAAAACGGTAAATGCTGTCTGCAAGCGATTCTTTATGGGGCTTTTCCGCATAAAGCGCCATGGAGCCATATTCCTGCCCATACTCCTGAAAATGTTTGATAAAATCTGAAAAGAAAGGATTTTCCGCCGGAGCAATTAAGACAATCATGTCTGTACTGCTGGGCGTTCCACAATTTGGGAGGACCACGCGGCTGCCGCTTCCAACTTCTTTTACAATCAAGCCCTGTTGCGCCAGCAATTCCAAAGATTTGCGAAGCGTGATGCGACTCACTTTAAGCATCTCAGCTAAAGTCCTCTCTGCAGGAATCCTCTTTCCTTCCTGGAAAACGCCCTCGTATATTTTCCGGCAAATCCGCTCCCGGACATCCTCATATAATGTACTATTGCAATCGTTTCCCATTTCGTTCCTCTTTCCAGATCATATTTTTTGCAGTTGCCCAAAAACTCCCTTTTATAACAGCGCAAATAATTCCCGATTGGACGGATACAGTCGTGCAAACACCTGAAACCGCTCCTCGTACAACTTATGATTGGACGCGTTCGGTTCCGTAACTTCATCGCCAAAACGCACAATCCGGCTGCATGCCTCTTCATAATCAGAAAACACTCCAACACCGACTCCCGCCAAAATCGCCGCTCCCACGCATCCCTGCTCTTTTACTAGATTTGTCACCACTTCGCACCCAAACTGATCCGCAATAATCTGGCGAAATACCCGACTGTTGGCCCCGCCTCCGGAAGCAATTACGCGTTCAAAGGACAAGCCCATCTCCCGGAAAATTTCCAGGGAACACTTCTGCGCATAGATGATGCCTTCCATAGCAGCCCGTATCATATCTGCCCGTTCATGTTTCAAACCCAGTCCAAAATATATGCCTCTGGCATTCGGGTCGTTCCACGGCGTGCGCTCTCCACTGAGATATGGCAAAAAGAACAGGCCGTCACTTCCAGGCAAAGACTGCTCCGCCAGATCCGTCATAGCTTCATAGCTTTCCATGGCCAGAACATTATTCTTCAGCCACTTTAGAGAAACTCCTCCGCTTAAATTGGCCCCCATAAGCAGCCACCGCCTGCCATCCACGTGACAGAAAGTATTCGTTCGGAAATCCTTATCGTAAACGGGCCGTTTCGAAATAGTCACCAACTGGCTTGCCGTCCCGATATTCGAAATCGCCATCCCCGGACGCGTCATACCATTTCCCAATGCCTGCACCAGCGTGTCTCCTCCGCCGTAAGCAATGGGAACGCCTTCTGGCAGACCCGTTTCCCGCGCGCACGCTTCAGACACAGTTCCCGCAATCTCGGACGATTCATGGCACGTCACAAAGAAACTCTCCTCCAGGCCAATCCTGCGGATAAGATCCCACGCCCACTGCCTGGCCGCCGTATCAAAAATCACTGTGCTGGACGCATCAGACATATCCGTTCCCAGTTCCCCACACATCCGGAAACGAATATAGTCTTTGGGCAACATAACCTTGTGAATCCTCTCATAATTCTCAGGTTCCTGATCCCGAACCCAAACCAGGGAACTGACCAGAAAACCCGTGCTTAAAGCATTCAGCGTCACAGACTCATATTCTTCTCTCGGAACAATCTCATAGATACGATCAATGGCCTTGGAAGACCTCTGATCCGCCCAGATAATGGTATTCCTGACTTCCTTACCTTCCTTATCCAGCATAACAAGCCCATGCATCTGACCTGAATAGCTGATGCCTGATATACCCTCTCTGGCCTGCGGACACTGGGCCATCAATGAGCGTAAAGTCCAGGCGGTGGCTTCCCAAAGCTGCTCCATCTCCTGCTCCGCCCAGGATTGCCTGGGCTTTATCATATCATACTCTTTTTGGGCAATGCCCGCAACTGTTCCGTCTTCATCCATCAGCAGTGATTTCACACTGGATGTGCCAACATCTATCCCTAACAAATAGCCCAAACCATCTTCCCTCCTGATTTTTTCATTTTTGTATTGCCATTACATAGACGCTGAATCCGGGTCCAAACGCAGGATAATATCCTCCTGAATGTCCGGTGATAAATCCAGAAAATTCACAAAGGTTCCATGAATCCTCATAATATAAACGCCGCTGGGCGCATACTTTTTCGGCTCCGCCAATACTTTCCGCAACATTTCAGGCGTAGTTACATTTACATAAAGGTAAAAAGGCGAGAGCTCCTCATTCTGTGGATTGTAGAACAATGGATTAATCACCTTATCCCGAAATTCCATGCCTTTATCCTCGTGTCCCTGTGATTTAAAATACCCCGGATTGATTCCCAAATGAGACGCATATCCTCCATTGAATCTTTCAAAAGGCAATTTCATATTGGAAAGCATACGAAACCCAAGCCCTTGCGTGGCATCGCCAAACAGCGGGTCCACCCCGTAATTCAGTTCTTCCCGCGCCCTGCGGCCATCCGGCGTCGCCCCTACCCAGCGCCCATAGAGCAAATGCGTGGATGGCGACGCCCAGTCTGGACGAAAAGGATTTCCCAGATAATTCCTACATGCAGAAACCATCTCACTGACCTTTTTTGCGATCTTAGCCGCTTCCTCATCCACTTCCCGAACATAATTGCCAAACTTAGGCGCCGTGAGCAAATACTGATGCAGTTCAGTATCCTGCTCAAAATTCGTGCGCAACGCTTCCGCCAAACGCTCGACATCCTGGGGACGCTCCGCTAAAAGCCGGTCAATGGCTACAAACGAGTCCGCCACCACCGAAAGACCATGGATCAGACAACCGCTTCCATTGTACTTGGTTCCCTGCCTTTTTGTGTCGCGCACATCCACGCCCGTCTCCACCCCGCCCATCATGGTCGAGAGAAACGGAACCTGCAAAAGCCCTATGGCCTCTGACGCCGCGTTGGCGCATTCCACCATACGCTCCAGATAGTATGCCACATTTTTATAAAACTGCGTGCGGACGTTTTGCAACGCTTCCCATTTGCTTTCATATCCGTTTTCCGCATCTGAAGGACCAAACCGTTTTCCAGTTATCAGGGAAACGCCTCCATTGACTGTCAGTTCCAGAATTTTGCCCAGATTCAACCAGCTATTAGTAGTATTTCCATTGTCTTTCCCCATAATCAGCGGTTCCTGACATCCCGCAACAGCATAATCTGGAAGGTCCTCCTGCCCAACTCCACTGGCTTTCTCCAGAATCTGAAAAACAGAGTCGTCGTTAAAAAGAGACGGTGTCAGGCATCCCGGCGTAAAGAAGAATCTACCCATCTCGCGGTAAAACTTTTCCGGCGTGTTCTTATGCAGTTTTGCGGAAAGAATGGGTTGAGGCAAGTTCATATCGTAATACGCGTCCATCAGCGCATAGGTGGTGGGATTGGTCAGATCCTCCCCTGCATTGGACTTACCGCCCACCAATAAATTCTGAGAAATCGCCCAGCTTCTGTCTCCCACGTTAAAGAACACCAGCATATGTTTGAACAAAGCCGCCGCCATCTCACGGCTGGTATTTTCTTTCGCCCGGTACGGTTCAAAAATGCGGTCTGCATTCCCCACGGAAAAAGCATAAGGATTGGGCGTCTGTTCCATACACATAGTCTGCCAGAGCAAGAGAAAAGACTGAATGGCTTCAAATAAGTTTTCTGCGCCGTATTCCGGAACTTTACCAAGCGCAGCTTCCATCCGCTGGAACCGCTTACGGGTCTGTTCATCCTGCGCTGCCTGCGCCTTCTCATGGGCCAGGTTTCTATAACGCCGGGCATAGACCAGCGCCGCTTCCAGGGCAATCTCCATCGCCTCAAAATAGAGCTGTTTGGAATCATCCGTCTCTTTTGCGCGATTTTCAGCAATCTGTTTTTTCACGCCGTTTATGCCGTCTTTTAACATAGGCCGCACATCGGGAATCAGATGGCCGCTGACTTGTTCAAAGAAAAAAACCGCCTCACTGGTTAACTCTCCCGCCAACTCATTGGCATGATTCAGCGCCTTTGCAAACGGAGTCTGCTGATTGTACTCCTTAAGCGCGTCAATCCTTTGCTGGGTAATCTCCCCTGTGGGCTCAATGTCCCCAAACACCGCCACCGGGTCACAATACCCTTTGAAAGAATCCACGCGAAACGCCGGGTTAATCAGCGCATAGGAACGGGCGAACGCATCGTCCTGGGTCCCCGCAAAGATACTGTAATCACTGATCCACAAAGGCAGCTCCTCTGCCACCCGCACCTGTGTCCGAGCAATTCGGATGCAGTCCGCAAACCCATTGTACTCCTCATCACACCTGCGCTGAATTTCTTTTGCCAGAAACCACCCCTCCAAATGGTCGGTTTCCCGCTCCTCCCGAAACCTTTTTCTAGCCAGTTCCGTGATTTCCTCCGCCTGGATCTGTTCATATTCTTTTCCCATTAGAATTCCCCCCTATATATTATGTGCGTTTATATTTCAGGCCCGC
The DNA here is from genome assembly GCA_910588775.1 of uncultured Lachnospiraceae bacterium. Lineage (GTDB taxonomy): Bacteria > Bacillota > Clostridia > Lachnospirales > Lachnospiraceae > MGBC164599. The sequence goes on along the minus strand of CAJURH010000014.1, from coordinate 42,529 downwards.
GCTCTCTATCCTGTCCCGAAATGCGCGGAATTCATCCGCTGTTATTTTAGCTTTTTCATCCATTGGATAGTCCAATCCGCATTGTCGCCATTTCTTCTTACCATATTCGTGATATTTAAGCGCTTCAAAAGTCATGTTTTCCTGGGGCAAAGACTGAAAAAAGGCAATCAGCTCTCCTATTTCTTTCTCACTATTGTTTACGCCTCCCACCAGTGGAACGCGCACATGCACCCATGGATGCATCCTGGCCGCCTTGCGGATATTTTGTAAAATCATTTCATTTGAAATTCCTGTGAGCTTCCGGTGCTTCTTATCATTTATCAACTTACAGTCTGCCATCAGGCAATCCACATAGGGAAACAATTCCTGAAGCCTTGGATGGGCCGCATTACTCTCAATAGCCGTATGAATCCCGTGCTTTTTCAGTGTTTTCAATACTGTAAGAAGTTCATCAAACTGAAGCGTGCATTCGCCTCCGGTGAAAGTCACTCCGCCGCCATCGTAGTACATCATCCGAGCCGACAGCGCTTCTCTTATCACCTCTTCTGTATCCACCTCTTCACAGGACGCGTAAATTCCCTTGCCTTTATAGACATGAATGCACTCCTTGCCTGTGCACTCCCGGCATACGGCCCGATTCAATGTCAGCCCTTCCACCGCTCCGTGGGGACACAGTTCTGGCATCAACCATTTCTCATCGGTCATCAGCGCCCCGTCCCGCTCAAACCCTTCCGGATTGGCGCACCACGGGCAGCGCATGTTGCATCCCTGCAAGTGGAACACAAGCCTGTTTCCCGGACCGTCCTGTGAATAGTTAAATCCTTTCTGAAATATCTTCATGAACCATCCCCCTTTTATTGGTATTATAATATAATACCAATTTTTCGTCAAGAAGCAACTACGAAAATTTTTATGTGAATCACAAAACTGGAATGCGCTCAATCAGGCGCATCCCAGCTTCATAAAATGTTTATTAAATTATTTATTGCCTGCGGCATTGGCGCACCACCCGCGCTGCAATCAATTCCCCGGCGATGCTGACCGCAATCTCCGCCGGCGTTTTTGCATAGATTTCCACTCCGATAGGCATGTGACAGCTCTCGATTTGTTCATGTGAAAATCCGTACACCATGCCTATATCGGAAATCTGATTTTTGGTAAGGGTAAATGCTTCTATTATTTAGGAAAATTTTCCCTTCACAGATTTTTCTTTCATAGCCTCCATCGCAATTTGGATGGCACGGTATTCCACCTCTCCGCCTCCAATGGTTCCCTGGATTTCTCCATCCGCTTTTACCAGCATCCGGGCGCCGGCGCCCCGGGGAGAGGAGCCGGACCTGGCAATGACAGTCACCAGAACGGCCGCTTCTCCCCGCGCAAGCATTTGACGCAATTCTTCGAATAATCGTTTCATAAGGAACACCCATCGTGATCCGTGTGGAGAAGCCGATGGGATTTTTTTGACAGCAGTTTTTCAAAAAATTCGTCATAACAGGCAACAACCGACGGATTTTTATGGGAAACCCGCAGGTCATTTTCCCGGTCAAGCTGAAAGAGAGTATCCGCCCGCGGCCCGGACAGTCGGCGCCATCTGCACCACCGTGATTTTCTCCGGGTCCGCCAGCGCGCGGAATACTTTTGCCGTATCGTCCCGCTCCCGCAACGCCCCAGTGGGACAATGGCTGATGCATTGGCCGCAAAGAGCGCAATGGCTTTCCTCTATGGTCCGGTTGCCGGACACATCCACTTCCGTCCGGGAACCAGTTCCCGACAGATCCCAGATATTCATTCCCTGGACTTTATCACAAATCTGAATGCAACGCATGCATTTGATGTATTTCTTGTAATCCCGCTGAAGTGGAAAATCTTTGGTCTTTCGAGCGGGGACCCGCTTCTTCTCATAGGGCACATGGACAATGCCTAAATCAATGGCCAATCTCTGCAGGGAACAGTTGCCGCTTCGGACGCATGCCGTGCATTCCCCGTCGTGCTGGGATAGAATCAACTGCACATTCGTCTTTCTCGCCCGACGGACTCTCGGGCTGTTGGTATATAACTCCATACCTTCTTCCGCCTCGTTGTTGCAGGCGGTCAAAAGGCGGTCTCTCCCTTTGCACTCCACCAGACAAACACGGCAAGCCCCAATCTCATTGATGTCTTTTAAAAAACACAGGGGGGAATCTGAATCCCGTTTGCTTTCGCCGCCTCCATGGGATGGTGAAATCCTAAGTATTCGTCGATGTTGGCCGCCGCCACTTTTCCGGCTACAATGGCGCGAATCACCGTGGCTGGTCCGGTCACACAGTCGCCTCCGGCAAACACGCCCAGAATATCCTTGATTCCGCTGTGGTCCGGAGCGTCAATCACACCTCTCCGAATGGGGATTCCACTTTCCTCGAAAGGTTTCGTCTCGATGTCCTGGCCGATGGCGATGATAATCTGGTGGCAGGCCAGACGCTGTTCCTCGGTCTCTGCTTTTTGGGGAGCGGGCCGTCCGTTTTTCATCGGACCGATTATCTATGGCCGTCCCCACAGAGCCGCCACTCAATTTTCCCCGTCTGCCTCTATCCGCATCGGCGCCGCCAGTGGAATCATTTGGCAGTCCTCGGCCATAGCTCCTTCCACTTCCTCTGCCAGAGCCGCCATATCTTCCTCCCGCCGCCTGTACACAATACGCACTTTCGCCACGCACCCTACAATCATGGCCACCACATGCTGCAACGCCAGCGGTTTTTTCCTCTTAGTATTATCTTCCCTCTCCATACACGTACCCCCATACGGTACTATTGATCGACCATTCAATCAATTAAAGTGAAAACGCAGCCTCTTGGGGGAACAGGCTGCATATTTTTTTTATCCATTATCCGTGACATTTTGAATATGATCCAAAACCACTCTTTCCGCCATATCAAAATATCCGTCTGCGTCAAAGTCTTTCGGGTCCACCAGTGACTGGATGGATGCCCCTTCCAAAAGCGAAACGGCCAGATAGGGAATCAACTCCTTCTCCTTCTCGTCCATATTTGGACAAAACCGAATGAGAATCTCCCGGATGCTGTCCCGCCATTCCATGTAGTATTTCTGAAAACGCCCCTGGATGGTAGGCTTAATCTTCGACTGCACAACAAAGTCCAGCTCTGCAAAATCGTACTCTTTTTTCTTGGTAATCATCCGTTTCTTCTGCTGAAAGAAGATGTGAAGCTGCTCTTGCAGTGTGTCCCCACTCTTTTTCCGCAGAGAATCCTGCATCGTATAAAATTCTCCGAGAACGTGTTCCTGCAGACCCTCCAGAAGATCTTCCTTCGTCTTATAATAATAGTGGACGTTGGACTGAACCATGTCCGCTTCTTCCGCAATCAGATGCATCCGCGTCCCGCTGATAGTCGCCTGATTTACAACTTTGAGAGCGGCTTTTAATACTTTTTCATTTGTATTTGCATACTGTGATGAACCGTCTTTCATGCTTTCCTCCATACCTTTTATTGTCTGATTCATCTAACAGTATATCAATTACACCCCCATTTGGCAATCTTCTTCCAGTTATGCCGTGATTGCGATGGCCTCAATTTCCACCAAACCGTCCTTGGGAAGCCTCGACACTTCCACGCAGGATCTGGCTGGAACTTCTTCCTCGAAATACCCAGCATAGATTTCATTTACTTTGGCGAAATCCCCCATATCCGCCAGGAAAATCGTGGTTTTGCACACATAGTTAAAATCCGATCCGCAGCCTGCCAGGATGGTCTTTAAATTCTCCAGACTTTGTCTCGTCTGGGCTTCCACGCCTTCCGGCATAGAGCCATCCGCCGGATTTAACCCCAACTGCCCGGAAACGAAAATCATCTCCCCGGCTTTCACCGCGTGTGCGTACGGACCCACTGCCGCCGGGGCCCCTTTTACATTGATGGATTGTTTCATGATAAAATCTCCTTTCTCGCTGATTCATAATTTAAGTAATTGCGAAACCATTGTTTCATATCTTGCGTTTGTTCAATGATAGATAAAACAGAGCTTATATCTCGCTCAAACTCTGGTTTCGAAATGGACATTTCGCGACTGTCTAAATTCCACTAAATGTTCCATAAATATATTAAACAAGATTGTCCTCAAAATTGCAACCTGTAACGCATTCTATAGCTGTCTGTCTCCCCGGAACAAATATTCTCCCATTGTCCCCTGACGCGCTTTTCCATTCTCAGCGGCCAGTCTGTCCCGCAGAAAGACTTTCCAGGCGCGTCCTTTTACCTGTATGCCCTCGTAGGGAGTGTAGTCCACGTTTTGCTCTTGTTCTTTCGCGGTGATTATCCACTCCGCGTCCGGGTCCCAGACGACCAAATCCGCATCGCTGCCCGGCGACAAGCTTCCTTTCTTGGGATACATGCCAAATATCTTGGCTGGACGCTCCGACAGCAGACGGCACATTTGCTCAACAGTGGCTTTCCATGGGTTGACTCCAAAATGGTAAAATAGCGCCGGACGGTGTTCCACTCCAGGCAAGCTGCCGGGAATCCTGGTGAAATCCTTAAGTCCCCGCGTCTTCTGCCCATCCATATGGAAGCTGCAGTGATCCGTTCCCAGCATATCTAATTCGTCTCTGGAAATAGCCGCCCACAGCGCTTGTACGTCTTCCTGTTTTCGGATAGGCGAGGCGCAACATACGCCGCCCCTAAAAAGCCAGATTGTTCGTATACCAAATCGTCCAAAACCAGATACTGAGGGCAAGTCTCCACAAATGCCCGCTGCCCGCCGAAGTTCCCGAAGGCCCAGCGCGGAACTTAAATGCACAATATTCACCGGGGCTGTTGCCAGCTTGGCCAACACAAGCAGACGATGGATGGCTTCCGCCTCCGCCCGACGGCTCTTGGGATGCAAGCCGGGGCTGTTTTTTCCTCCTTTTGCAACTTGGCTGTCACGCCCTGGATGATTTTTTGATTTTCACAGTGAACGCCCACAATGCCGTTCTCCGCCTCCACCGACTCCAGGATTTCCAGAATCTCCCGATCAATTACCATTAGATTATCATAGGCCATATAAAGCTTGTAGGAGGTGACCCCCAGACGGATCATATCTCTGAGTTCAGCCTTCACGGCTGGATTCCAGTCGATGATGCACATATGAAATCCGTAGTCGCAGCAGGCTTTCCCCTCCGCCAGTCCGTGCCAGTTCTCCAGGGCATTCTTTAACGTTTCGCCCTTTTCCTGGGTGGTGAAATCCAGAATGGCTGTGGTCCCCCCGGCAAGGGCTGCTTTCGTACCGGTGGCGAAATCATCCACCGTGTGGAAATCCCCCGCATCCAGGTCAAAATGAGTGTGGGCATCGATGAAACCGTGGAAAATGTATTTGCCGGAAACATCTATCTCCTGCGCGTCCTTGACGGACAACTCCTGTCCGATCTGCGCAATTTTCTCCCCCTGGATCAAAAGGTCGGCCTGGAAACATCCGGCGGAGGAAACCAGGACGCCGTTTTTGAATAAATATTTCATGGCATTTCCCTTCATCTTTAAACATGCCTAGATGATTGCGAAAATAAACAAAACAAAGCTCAAAACCTTTTAAATTCACTTCTTTATTTGATTGTTTCGCCCAAACTCCAGCGATGGAACAAAATTTCGCAATTACCTGCTTCAGCTCCTGGTACAATGCGCATGCATCGCTTTTCAGCTCATGAACCGCCACCCGCCCCACCAGGCGCACTTTTACTTTCATGGCGGCGTGATCCAACACTGCAAATCCCTGGTTGCCACTGTTTTCAAAGTCTTCCTCATTGGCAAAGAGGGTGAATTTATCCCGGTACGGCGCGCTGCCATAAGAACTGAAACCCTTGTCCGTTCCCCAAGGCATCATCGGCCTGATGACCCGTTTCGGCATGGACGTAACGCTGGCCCATCCGGACGGCTACGAAGCCATGTCAGAAGTGGAAGATGTGGCCCGGGAAAACGCCAAAAAATCCGGCGGCTCATTCACCCGCACCAACAGCATGGCGGAAGCGTTCAAAGACGCGGACATCGTCTACCCCAAGAGCTGGGCGCCCTTCGCCGCCATGGAAAAACGCACCCAGTTATACGGCAAAGGCGACGCGGCAGGCATCAATGCCCTGGAAAAAAGAACTGCTAGCCCAAAACGCCTGCCACAAAGACTGGAGCTGCACGGAAGAATTAATGAAGACCACCAAAGACGGCAAAGCTCTATACCTGCACTGCCTGCCCGCAGACATCAGCGGCATAAGCTGCGCAGACGGCGAAGTGGACGCCTCCGTATTCGACCGCTACCGCACGCCGCTGTACAAAGAAGCCAGCTACAAGCCCTACATCCTCACCGCCGTAGAAAAAGTGGCCCTTCACTTGGGAGAACCCCTGGAAACCTGGCTGGAGGAAATCACCGCCGCACAGGCAGAAAACTATGCTGCCCAAGGCCATTTCGCCCCTGGCTCCATGCTGCCAAAAGTCCAGGCGGGCATCTCCTTCGCCGCTTCCGCGCCAGGCCGCACAGCCCTGAGCGCTCTGCTTCAAAAAGCAAAAGACGGGGTAAACCGGAAAGACCGGGACACGGGATTGTGGGATAGCCGCCTAGAGTGGGTTTGAAAACCGCTTTCTGCAAGGTGCATAATATACCAAATAATGTTGACGAATTCCGGGATGAGATCCCGCAAAATGAGGGATGCAGATTGCGGAAATGCGTTTTCAAACCCACTCTAATATCTTAACAATTCCAGACTTTTATATCTTCTTGTTGTATATCCACTCTTTTCTTTAAAACATTTCCCAAAATAAATCTACTCCCACCCAGAAATATAATTGGCAACTACTGGAAAAAATTTTGAAAAATTGTCCGAAAACAGCGAGATTTTTAAGCGAATATGCGGTATACTGACAATACAAAAGAGCTATCCCTGTATGCCCTAAAAAATATCGGCATTAGCGTGTATTTCAGTGGGGAAATGAAAGGAGACAAAGAAATGAGATTAAAATTAATTGCCTGTAAAGCATTATCCAGAGAACTTTCTTATATTTTAGCGTTATCCCCCCATATTGTGGATGTGACATGGATTCGGCTAAGATGCCATGATACACCGGAAGTTCTGCATGAACTTTTGCAAAAAGAAATCGACGCCATAGAATCTGGAGAGGACTTCCACACAAATAAGCTGGGATTTGCGGGAACTGAAGAAGAAAATACATTTGACGCCATTTTGCTAGGATACGGTCTCTGCTCCAACGCCACAACCGGATTGACCGCCAAACGCCATAAGCTGGTGATCCCAAGGGGGCACGACTGCATTACCCTGCTGCTTGGATCCAAAGAGCGTTACCAGCAATGCTTTAAAGCTTTCCCAGGATGCTACTGGTATACGGCCAGTTGGATCGAAAACTCCGATATGCCTGGGGAGCAACGCCAGAAAAAGCAGGAAGCGTATTACAGAAGCCAGGATTATGAAGAAGATACGCTGGAATATCTTTTGGAGGAACTGGACAGTTGGACAAAAAATTATCAAAATGCAGCCTATATCCGTATGCCTTTTTTTGACAAAGAGGAATACCAGGATTTTACAAAACAAGCGGCAGCATTTTATCACTGGGAATTTCATCTGCTGGAAGGCAACATGAACCTTTTGGAGCGTTTTATTTCCGGGGAGTGGAACGAGGAAGAATTTCTGGTTTTGGAACCAGGGGAAACAGCGGAAATGTCCGGTCAGCCGGATATTATCCGAAAGAAACAATAACTGCTCAGACCAACGCAATATAGGGGGAACAGGGAAAAACTATTTGAGTTTTATAAAATCACCGCATGCACGGCCGTCCGGGAATATTCTAATGCCAAGCGGGCGTAAGCGCCGGAGGACTCCAATGGATAATTTGGGCAAAAGCGACCATACATACTGGTAATTCAGCGCTTTATATACAGTCCGAATTTCTGTATTTTGTTCAGAGAAATGCAGACCACATGCTCCACCTTTGCATCCTTTAGCATCCGCTCCATCCGTTTTGCCTGCGCCATCCGCCCCGCATCGTCGCATTTATTCAAAACTACATAATATTCCCTGTCCCCCACTCCTTTTTTCGTTCCCCAAGAAGCGGTCAATATTTTCACCAGATCCTCCTCCGTCAAAAGATGGCGTTCGTCCACATCCAGGAAATCCATGGCCCGCTTATAGCGAAAGCAAACATCTTTCAAGCATTCTCCCACCGCATCCATGCCCAAAACGCCCAGAACAACATCACTTTCCTTCGGTATTGCCAGCTCATGTTCATCGCCTCGGCCACTTTAAGCTTCTCCGCCGGTGCGTCCACGCCTGCAGTGACAATCCTGTGACTTTTTTATTAACCGCTCCAGCCCCTTTCGATTGCTGACCACACAGCCCTCCTACAACCGCAGGGTATCCCTCAAGAAGGGCAGCAGCTTTCCGTCTCCTTCTATCCGATAAAACTGGTTATTCACATACATTTCGACCATAAATATACCTCCTGCTATAATCCCCCAACCCCTGTTTAGATTGACTATTCAATTAAATATGCTGATTCTACTATATCCGCTGTACCCGTCAAGAAATATCTGTCTTTTTACAGCGAAAACCCCTGTTTTCTCCAATGAGGAAAACGTATTCTTTACGTCCTCCTCATTGAAATCTAGAACTCTACAACTGTGCCGGCATGGTTTCCCTAGCTAATTCTTCCACCAGCGATTTCATAACCCCTCCGTCCACCGAATCACGTGTAATCAAACCATAAGAAATCTCGCCCCATTTCCAAATAGCCACGTAACTGCTTCCGGCAATCTGTATAGGAATCTCACAGCTTCCCACCACCGCCCTCACAGCTTCCAACTCCTGCGTCTCTGTCTGCATGCCGGTTACATTCTCTTTTGCCCGCGCCGCCCGGTAACTGTACTGGACTCCATTCTGTGTAAACTGTATCTCAGCAATCTGATCTGCAATCATGAAATATTTGGCGTCTTCCGCTCCCGCTGGCGCCTCAATATCTGCCCCCACCTTGGCAAAAGCCTGCGCTCCTTCCACCTCCACCATGGGATCTGGAACTTCCTCTCTTCGCGTTTCTGGTTTTATTGAGTCTTCTTTTGCGCATCCGCTGAGTAAAACAGCCATTCCAAGCAGTAACCAAATTTTTCTCATAAATACTCTCCCCGATTGCAATATTTCATTAAACAGTAACAATAAAGACGCCCTTGGGCGCCTTCGTATTTTCAGATGCATTCTCTACAATTTCGTAATTTTCTGTATCTCTTTAAATTTATCCATTATATAGCCAAAATTCTTCCGAATATGAGGAAGATTACACTGACTGCAGTCTTTGACGCCCTTCTCTGTATAACGGAAATTGCCTCCGCATTTATCTTTCAGAGCATAAAGAGGGCAGTAACAAAACAGACAATTGAAATCCTCTGGATGTTCCGTTTTATGACAGGGAAAATGTTCACACTTTGTATGGGAGAAAAAGGAATATTCTTTGTTTTCCCATGAATCTTTATCCAACATATTTACTCCTTTCGGTGATAAGAGAAGCCTCAGCACAGGAGGTAACAATGGTTCGTAAAGCGAGCGTAAGAACCTAGTTCTTGCTGAAGCCCACTTATCGCCTGCCGTTTAATCACGCATAATTCACACGTACAGGTTCATTCCATAAAAGAAATGTCCACTGTCCCTATGTAGAGAAAAAGCAGACAACGCATTCTTTTTCATAAATGCTTAGATGTACACTTTACACGGAAGCATCACCTTACATACAAAGCAGGTTTCCTGACTCATGGATCGTAGCCTCGCTTTCCCTTCTCATATGCCTGGCATACAATGGCTATACAAACGACGCTCCTCAAATACAGTGACCGGAACCGCTTAGGATTCTCACCTAATTCCCTCTTCATCCGTTTCTTCTTTCTCTTTCTGAATCGGATGCACTTCATATGTTCTCTGGAATTATACGGCTTTTATTATAACACATGGCCTCTATTATGTCAAATATAGAAAAATTGCAAAATATTGGCTTTTCTTTCAGAATTTTTCCCACACGCAGGCTGCCCTCACTGAGCCGCCCGCAAATCCTTTTGCGCAACTTTGTCCCTTAATTCTTTCATTTCCTTTTTCAGTTCTTTCACGTCCTCTATCAAGTAATTGACTTTTATCTGATAGATTGCCTGCTGGTCCGTCACAATATTGTTCTTACTCAGCTTTTCTGCCAGGTTGCCGTAATTTTCAGCGAGAAGCTGCAAATTCCTATCCGTGGAATTCTCCATATGCACCTTCATGCTGAATAAATCTCCCTGCATAATCTTCTGGTTCTCTTCCAGTTTCTGCTGGCTCTTCTTCAGCGTTTGCTGGCCCGCTTCCAGTCTCTCCTGCCTTTCTTCCAGTTTTTGCTGACCCGCTTCCAGTCTCTCCTGCCTCTTTTCCAGTCTTTGCTGGCCCGCTTCCAGTCTCTCCTGCCTTTCTTCCAGCCTTTGCTGGCCCTCTTCCAGTCTGTACTGGCCCTTTTCCAGCTTTTGCTGGCCTTCTCTCAACGCTGTCATCTCACTGAGCAACACGTCCATCTTTTCACTGTCTGTCATAGAAGCCTCCTCCGTTTCAAACGTATGCAAATTAAATGGTTCAACCGACATGTTTCCCCGCGCGGACATATATGTACATACGGAAACAATGTAAAACAGCGACGGATCCAATGGTCAAGCATGCCTGCCATTCTCCCGCCGCTGTTCTGGACTCTTATAGCATCTGCTTGAAACGATTATAACTTGCAGCAGATGATATTGTAAAGCAAATTGTGCAAAATTGAATTATAAATCACTTTTACCGCAATCTTCTAAATTACGCCTCCACAATCTCCGTGTCAAATCCCAGATCGTCCATGATTTCCCTTGCCTTGGCCACGCATTTTTCACAGCCGTCAATGGACACTGTCTTATCTTCCAGAGAAACTTGGTAATCCAGTTCCGCCTTATCCATGGCCTTGGAAATTCTCTCCACACATTTTTCACAGTGCATATCTTCCGCTTTTAATACTGTCATTTTTTCTTCCTCCTATACTATAACTTCAATGTTTTCAGCCGCAGCGCATTGCTGACTACGAATACCGAACTAAAGGACATGGCCAGTCCGGCGAAAATAGGGTTGAGAAGCGGCCCGCCAAAGGCATGCAGCGCCCCGGCCGCCACAGGTATTCCCAGACTGTTGAAAATAAAAGCCCAGAAAAGATTTTCCCGAATGTTGCGGATGGTTCCTTTGCTTAAGCGAATGGCCCGGTATACATCCATCAAATCGGATTTCATCAAAACCATGTCACCAGATTCAATGGCAATATCGCTTCCACTCCCGATCGCCACGCCCACGTCCGCCTGGGCTAGAGCCGGCGCATCGTTAATGCCGTCTCCCACCATCATGACCTGTTTTCCTTCTTCCTGCAGCTTTTGCACCACTGCCGCCTTATCGCCCGGCATCACCTGGGCCACCACATGGTCCACATGGACCAGAGATCCGATGTAATCGGCCGTTTTCTGGTGATCGCCTGTCAGCATATATACCTGAACCCCCAGCCGTTTAATCCGGCTGATGGCCTCTGCGCTGTTTTCCTTTACCGTGTCCGCCACGCTGATAAATCCTTCCAGCGTCTGATCCGCCACCACATACATGGGCGTCTGACCTTTGGAAGCGACGCTTTCCGATTCCGCCTCCAAAATGGAAATGTCTATCCCCGCCGCGTCCATCATCCGGGCGTTCCCCACGCAGACTGTTTGGCCCTGGTACTGGGCGCGAATGCCTTGACCAGTCACGCTCTGGAAATTCTCTGCCTGTTCCAGTTGAATGCCCTGCTCCGCCGCTTCCCGCACAATGGCCTGGCCCAGAGGGTGCTCAGACGGAACTTCGCAGGCCGCCGCGATTTCCAAAAGCTTTTCTTTTGCCATGGACCGGCTTACCACACGGACCACGCGGGGCTGCCCCAAGGTAACGGTTCCAGTCTTGTCAAACACCACTGTATCCACTTTATGGGCAATCTCCAATGCCTCGCCGCTCTTGATTAAAATACCGTGAGAAGCGCCCAAACCTGTACCCACCATAATCGCCGTGGGCGTGGCAAGCCCCAGCGCACAGGGGCAGGCAATCACCAGCACGGAGACGAAAATCGTTAGCACAAAGGCAAGATCCTCGCCGGATATAGCCCAGATGATAGCGGCCAACACTGCGATCACCAATACCGCCGGCACGAAATATCCGGCCACTTGGTCCGCCATTTTGGAAATCGGAGCTTTGCGGCCCTGGGCGTCTTCCATTAGCTTAATGATTTTTGAAAGAGTGGTGTCGCTGCCTGTATGGGTGACCTCCACTTGCAAGGAGCCATTGTAGTTAAGACTTCCGCCGATAACCGGATCGTCCAAGTCTTTTTCCACAGGGATGCTCTCTCCAGTGAGCATGGACTCATCCACGCTGCTGTTGCCGCCCACCACTTTCCCATCCAGCGGAACCCGGCTGCCGGGCCGAATCAGCAGTATGTCTCCTACGGCTATCTGATCCAGGCTCACCTGCTCCTCTTTTCCGTCCACCAAACGCACCGCTGTATCCGGCGCCAACTCCATCAGTTTCCGGATGGCCTCTGAAGTCTTCCCTTTGCTCTTGCTCTCCATATATTTGCCCAGCATCACCAGCGTCACCACCACGGCGGAAGACTCGTAGTACAAATTATGAACCGCTGATGGGTCCGAAGGAATCATCACAGTCATCACCAGACTGTAAAGAAACGCGCTTCCCGTGCCGATGGCTACCAGGGAATCCATATTGGGATGTCCCCGAAACAGCGTCTTAAACCCTACAATATAAAATTTCCGCCCGCAAATCAGAATGCACACAGTCAGTATCAACTGCGTTAATGCAAAATTCAGCGGATTGTGATGCATATCAATCATATCCGGCAAAGGCATGGGAATGGGGACCATATGCCCCATGGACACGTACAGAAGAGGTATGGCCAGACATATGGCCACAACCAGCCTGCGCCTTGTCTTGCGATGCCCTTCTACAATTTCCTGTTCTTCCTCCCGTGCCTGGTCTTTTCCCCGGTCCTCTTCTATGCTGGCCTCAAACCCGGCCCGCTCCACCCGCTCCATAATATCCTGGGGCGTAAGGGATCTCTCTTCATAAGTAATCGTCATCCGGTTGGTGGCCAGATTCACGTTGCTCTCGGACACCCCTTCCAGTTTCCTGGTGACCCGCTCCACCGCACTGCTGCAGGATGCGCACGTCATTCCCTTAATGATATAAGTTTCCGTTACCATTATTTCGTCATCCTTTCAATTACCTGAATCAGCTCATCAATTTTCTCTTGCTTCGCCTTCTCGCTGCCCTCTTCAAAGGACTGGGCCACACATCCCTCCATATGGGCGCGCAGCACTTCTTTCAACGCCTTCTTGATCACAGCGCTGCTGGCCATCAGTTGATTGGCGATATCCATACAATACTGATCTTCTTCGATCATTTTCAAAACTCCGTCCAACTGTCCCCTGGCCGTCTTAATCAGACGGGTCACCTGCCCTTTATCCGCCTGCATGAACGCTCCCCCCTTTCAGCTCTTATACACCCCCACCCCCTATGGGAGGTGTTGAGGCTATTCTATAACTTTTTTCATTGCCTGTCAAGCTTTTATTCGTTATAATTGATTTTAGAAAAATCATCTAAAAAACGTACGGCCCGTTGAATTTTTTACATAGAATTGGCTGTTTCCAGATATAGGCATATGGGAATCTGTTTCTTTCAACATGAAAAAAAGACTTGTACGACGCAGACGGATTGCCGGAAAGCACATGCATACCTTTATTTAACAATTAAATAGACTCACCTCATTCACAAACCATTATAAAAAAGGAGCCGCACTATGAATAACAGCCGAATCAAACGCAGACTAAACGAAATTATATATCAGGTGGCCAGGTACCTGGAAATCCTGTTTTCCATGATTATCCTGCTGGTAATCGCCATTTCAATCGTGCCCCTGCTGGAGAACCTTCTCCACACATCCATTCCAAACATGGGCCGGGACGTGTTTACACAATTCTTAAGCGACGCCCTCACGCTGGTGGTGGGACTGGAATTTGTGAAAATGCTCTGCAAGCACACCGCGGAAACCCTACTGGAAGTATTGATGTTCGCCACCGCCCGCCAGATGGTGGTGGAACATCTGAATACCCTGGAAACCCTCATCGGCGTGGCGGCCATCGCCGCCTTGTTCGCCACCCAGAAATACCTAATCGTCCGGCAAGGGGAAAATTCCCAGAAACCACGCGGCAAATAATACCCCTTCCTCGCCACTTACCAAAACAAAGTGGAAGTAAAGACCTATGCCGCAGAGTTAGACAGGTTGCTGGCAGATCCAGAAAAGAAATACGGCTATGGGGAACTGGACGCTTTCCTGGTTTTAAAGGATATTCTGGCCGTTGTCTGGAAAAACCGAAAAGAACCAGCAAATAAAACGGATTTATTCGGTATGAGCGCCACAAAAAGGAGGGCAGATTTATCTTCATCTGCCCTCCTCTTTTTGCGAAAGCGTGTTTGAAAACACTTCATAGCTGCCGCTACCGTTAAAAAATACGCCTACTCCTCCACCGGCTCCGCCGGCACAAACACCCGGCTGCTGCCATGGGGACTTAAGGGCGCTTCTGCCCGCTTTTGCGCCTCTTGACAAAGCTGCATCTGAGAATTTACCAAAGCTTTGCCCCGTTTGTCCACCTTCTCATACTGACCGTCGTTCTGGAGGATATGAGCCTTTGTATTATCCTGAAATTCAATGTCCAGAATATGGATGATTTCTTTCTTGATTTTCTCATCTTCCACCGGGAACACGATTTCCACCCGGCGGTCCAGGTTGCGGGTCATCCAGTCGGCGCTGCCCATAAACACATCCTCGGCGCCATTGTTATAGAAATAGAAAATGCGGCTGTGCTCCAGGAAATCCCCCACGATGGAGCGCACGTGGATGTTTTCACTGACTTTAGGAATCCCCACTTTCAGACAGCAGATGCCACGCACCAGAAGATCGATTTTCACTCCGGCGGCAGAGGCTTTATAGAGGGCTTCCATAATATCCGGGTCGCACAGGGAATTGATTTTCGCAATGATATGCGCCGGCGTGCCGTTCTTCGCGTGCTCCTCCTCGGTCTGAATCATACGCAGAAAGCGTTTCTTCATCCACAGAGGAGCCATAATCAGTTTGTGCCAGGATTTCGGCTCAGAGTAGCCGGACAGCATATTGAACACCGCCGTAGCGTCTTCCCCGAACCGGGCATCACAGGTGAATATGCCGCAGTCTGTGTACAGCCGGGCGGTGCTGTCGTTGTAATTTCCAGTGCCCAGATGCACATATCTGCGGATGCCCGTCTCCTCCCGGCGCACCACCAGGGTTATTTTGCTGTGGGTCTTTAAGCCCACCAGGCCATAGATCACATGGCAGCCGGCTTTTTCCAACATCTTGGCCCACACGATGTTGTTTTCCTCGTCAAAACGCGCTTTTAACTCCACCAGCACCGACACCTGTTTTCCATTCTCCGCCGCCTTGGCCAGCGCAGCGATAATGGGAGAATTGCCGCTGACCCGGTAAAGGGTCTGCTTGATGGCCAGCACGTCGGGGTCCTTGGCCGCCTGGCGCACGAATTCCACCACCGGGTCGAAACTCATGTAAGGATGATGCAGGAACACATCCTGCTTTTGAATCACATCGAACACGTTGTCTTTGTCGATGAATTCTTGCACCGGCGCGGGATGGTGGGAAGCGGCCTTGAATTCGTCAAACCCTTCCATGCCATACATTTTCATAAGGAAAGTCAGGTCCAGCGGCCCCTGGATGTAGAAGATATCCTCTTCCTTACTGTTAAATTCCGTTTTTAAAATCTTCAATAGCCGCTTGTCGATTTTCTCTTCCACTTCCAGGCGAATGACCTCGCCCCACTGGCGCTTCTTTAACTGTTTCTGAATTTCTTTTAATAAGTCTTCCGCCTCGTCCTCGTCAATGCTCAGGTCCGCGTTTCGCATAATCCGGTAAGGATGGGCGCAGACCACGTCATAGCTTAAGAACAGTTTGCCGATGTTGCGCTCAATGACTTCCTCCAGCAGAATCACCGCTTTCTCCCCTTCTTCGGTATCCGGCAGATGAATCAGCCGGGGCAGCACCGAAGGCACCTGCACCGTGGCGAACTCCAGGACTTCTTTTCCCTTTTTCCGGTCTTTCTTGGAAATCAGGGCGCCGATGTTTAAGGATTTATTGCGGATTAGCGGGAACGGCCGGGAGGAGTCCATGGCCATGGGCGTGACCACCGGATAAATATTTTCCTCGAAATAAGCGTCCACATACCTTTTTTGCTCTTTGGTCAGTTCTTCATGTTCACTGATTAGAACCAGGCCCGCCCTCTTTTTCAGCGCCGGATACACCGAGCGGTTATAGGTGCTGTACTGCAGCTGCACCAGCTCATGGGTGTCCTCATTGATCTTTTTCAACTGCTCCTTGGGCGTCAGCCCGGCAATGTCCGATTTGGTATACTGGGCGTGAACCTGATCCTTTAAGGACGCCACCCGCACCATGAAGAACTCATCCAGATTGGAAGAAGTAATGCTTAAAAATTTTAGCCGTTCAAAAAGGGGTATGGTCTTGTCCCTGGCTTCGCTTAACACGCGCCTGTTAAATAACAGCCAGCTTAACTCCCGATTCACATAATATTCCGGTTTTCTGTAATTTTTCTCTTCCATAACTTCTCTCCTATATCTGTTTCTTTCTGCGCAGCCGTATGCGCACGCCGAAAACTTCTTCAAAAAAAGCCGCCTTTTCCTTCAAAAGCCCTTTCTCCAGGCCAATATCCCGGTCGGAATCCAGTGTGAGCATCAACTGATTGTCTTTCAGCAGTGGCCGCAGGTCCCGTATTTTCTGGTAATGACTCCGGTCCAGGGCGTTGGCCACCCGGTGGATAGCCGTCAGCTTGGCAATCACATGATAGCGCTCTTTGTCCGCCCCTATCTCCCGGCCGATTTCCTCGAAATAGCCGAATTCCTGGGTGTTATAGCGCACCACGCTGGCGATGATCTGCCGTTCTTCATGGGATAGCCCGATAATCTCTGTGGACATGATAATATGAAAGGAATTATCCGCCACGTCGCACATGCTGATGTATTTTCCACACTCGTGGAGTATAGCCGCAATCCGCAGAAGCAGCCGCTCCCGGACGCCCAGACCGTGGATTTTCTTCATGCTGTCGAAGATTTTCAAAGCGATTTTGGCCACCGCCTGGGTGTGCCGTCTGCTGGCCGAATAGCGGGAAGCGATATTTTCCGCCGCCACCACAATATCATTTTCAAAGTTATGTTTGCTGTCGATGAATCCGTGGGTTTCCCCATAATCGTAGGCAATTCCGTCTCCCAATAAAGTGCCGGGCACCCACATGGCTTCCGTCTGGAATATATCCACGAAATTCTTGTAGATAACCGCCGTGGGCACAATCAGGGACGCGTATTCCACCGGAACCCCCATATGCATGGCGATTTCCTCTGGCGAACGGCTGATAATCCGCTGGTACATGCGGTTAAATTCTTCCCGGGAAATGGTCTTCTCCTGGGACTCCCCGTGGAAGATGGTGTCCGTGAAGAAATCCCCCAGGAAAATCACATGTTTCACCTCCCGGTTCACCAGATACAGTTTCTGGAAAGTCAAAAGCTCATTGTGGATAAATTCTTCCACAAGTTTTTCGTAATGAATGGTTTCCTTCTCCAAAGTCTGAAGCCGTTCCCGAATGCGCAGATTTCCCAGCTTGATATTCTGGGTGGTCACAAGCGCGTCCTTATCAAACAGGGACACTTGCATACTGCCTCCGCCCACATCCACGATGGCAGTGCTTTTTCGTATCATTTTCTGGAAATCGTTTTCCAGCGCTGCGATGGATTTATACCCTAAGAACCGCTGCTCGGAATTGCTTAAGATGGAAATCTGCAGCCCGGTTCTTTGCTTCACCCGCTCAATGGCAATGTGGGCGTTCTTCGCCTCCCGAAACGGGCTGGTGCCATAGGCCCGGTACGCATCCACCCGGTACCCTTCCATAATCTCTTTATAATTTTTCAAAACTACGCACAGCTCATCCAGCATATGGGTGCTGAACCGCCGGCTCTCATATACATCTTTCCCCAATTCCAGGCGGTAGCGAACACTGTCAATTTCCTTGAGCCTATATTTCTTGGAAAGCTCGAAAATCTTCATCCCCACTTCATAGGAACCAACATCGATTGCGGCAAAAGTGGTTATTGACATAATATTTTTCTCCTCCTCTCTATTTCTTCTGCCCCAGCAGATAGTCGATGAACTGCTGGGCTGTCCTGCCTGTCAGACCCCCGTGGTGCAGTTCCCACTGGTTGGCCGCCAGCAAAAGTTCTTCCTTGGGCATATCCAGATGATGCCTCTTGGCCAACACGGTGACAATGTTCTGGAATTCCTTCTTGTTGGGCGCGCAGAAAAATATGGTCACCCCAAAGCGATACACCAGGGACAATTTCTCCTGGACCGTGTCCGAGGCGTGCAGGTCTTCCCGACGGCCTTCTTCCTTGTCACTGAAATTTTCCCGAATCAGATGGCGGCGGTTGGAGGTGGCGTAAATCAACACGTTCTGAGGCTTTTTCTCCAGACCGCCCTCAATCACCGCTTTCAGATATTTATATTCGATTTCAAATTCTTCAAAAGATAAATCATCCATATAGATGATAAATTTGTAATTCCGGTTCTTAATCTGAGAAATCACATCGTTCAAGTCCTGGAACTGATGCTTATAGACCTCGATGATTCGCAGCCCCCGGTCGTAGTACTGATTCAAAATCGCCTTGACGCTGGAGGATTTCCCGGTGCCCGCATCCCCGAACAGAAGGCAGTTGTTGGCTTTTCTTCCTTCCACAAAAGCCTCGGTATTGTCAATCAATTTCTTCTTGGCAGCCTCGTAGCCCACCAAATCATCCAGATGCACGTGGGCGATGTTGGTGATGGGCGCAATCACAACTTGCCCTTCCCGGTCGTGGTCCACCCGGAAAGCCTTGTGAAGTCCCAGCCGGCCCACGCCGAAATCCCGGTAAAATTCCACCATGTCATCCATAAAGGCATCCACGCCAGGAGCGTCTGCCAGTTTGCGGCTTAAAGCGCAGATACGGTCCCGGATACGCTTGTTAAACATCCGCCGGCCCTCGCCCGCGCTCTGATAATCAGACAACAGCTTGCCATAAGAACAGCCAAACCGCTCATCGAAGTTCTTTAAATCATAATCATACAGTTCTTTAAATATGGCAAAATCACCACGGGCGACCTCGTTTATGCTTCCCTCGGCCGGACCCACGATTTCACAGGCCATGCTGAAGGCATTTTCCTGGCTGACCAGCAGAAAAGTCAGATAATTGTGCCACAGGTTTCCGGAAAAACCATAGGCGCCCGCCATTTCCACCAAGCCGTGCACGCTGTCATAAAAAAGTTTCTTCTCCTCACATCCATCCATCAGCCGGGACATATCCTGCAGAATCCGCCCCTGCTGAAAATCCCGGTATAAAACACATTCCTCTATTCTGGCCATTTTTTCTTTAATCCTTTTTAGTTATACTATGATTGCAAAACATTTGCCCATCCAAAACACCCGCGCCATGCAAGAATCGTTTCGCAATCGTCTATTTTAGTAATTCCCAAAGACGCGCACCTGGCTGGCTTCCTGACGGATGCCCCGCAACGCGTTTTTCACCGCGCTCTGCTCCAGATTTCCTTCAAAGTCTACGAAGAACCGATATTCCCAGTTTCTTCCCGGTATGGGCCGGGATTCAATTTTGGTCATGTTCAGCCCATTGTAAATAAAGTGGGAAAGCATGTTGTAAAGCGTTCCGCTCTTATGGGGAAGCTCAAAGCAGATGCTTATTTTATTGGCGTCGCATACGTATTCTTGTTTCGCGCTGACCACAATAAACCGGGTGGAATTATGCTGGTTGTAGTAAATGTCATCGGCCAATATCTTTAAGTCGTAAAACTCCGCCGCCGCCCGGCTGGCGATGGCCCCTTGATGTATATCCCCATCCTCTTTCACTTTCTTAGCGGACACAGCAGTGTTTCCCATCTCTCTGGCGTCCCACTGTGGATGCTGTTCCAGGAACGTCTTGCACTGCATCAGCGCCTGGGGATGAGAATAAACCACCTGAATGTCCTCTGCCGAAGCTTCAGGTAAACCCAGTAAGTTGTGCTCGCATTTGATAATCTGTTCCCCCACTATGTAGAGATTATAGTCCACCAGCAAATCGTAGATCTCCGCCACAATGCCCGCCGTGGAATTCTCAATGGGAAGCACGGCATAATCTGCTTCTCCCTTTGCAATACAGTCCATAGCGTCTTTCCAGGTCTGCACATGGCTGCTCTTAATATCGTCGTCAAAGAATTCCCGCATGGCCGCATGGCTGTACGCCCCCTCCACTCCCTGGAAGACCACGCGCGCCCGTTTGTCCGCTAATTCAGGAACCATGGAATAGGTCTTCTCCTCCTCTACGCCGTGTTCCGTCAAAAGCTGGTACTGCAGCTTTCGGCTCATGGACATGATCTGCTGGAAGAGCTCCTCTGTGCCTGTAGCGTTAAAAGGCGTATGCGCCAGCTCTTTGACTCTCTTCAGCTTATCCGCCTCCCGTTCCCGGTCAAACACTGGTTTTCCCGTGCGGATTTTGAAATCCGCCACCTGACGGCTAACATCCATTCTTTCCTCAAACAGCTGGATTATTTGTCTGTCAATTTCGTCGATTTTATCCCGCAACTCTAATAAATCTGCCATTATTTTATTCTCCTTCGCCTGTGAAAAAAACGCTGATTTCTCCCAAAAAAGACAAGGAACCAAACACTGCCACCACGCCATCCGCTCCCGCCTTCTCCAGACTTAAGGCCGCCGCCTCCCCCAAAGAAGAAACCGCCGTCACGCGCTCATGAAACTCGCCAACCTCCCGCGCCAGCTCGTCCGCCGGAAGGGCCCGGAGATTGCCTGGGGTCTCCACAGTGAGGATCTCATAAGCCAGCGGAGCCATAATGGAAGCCACCTGCCTGTAGTCTTTGTCCCGGAACATCCCCAGGATATAAATGATCTTCTTCCCCGCAAAACATTTCTCTAGGGAGGCTGCCAACTGCCGGGCCGCCTGGGGATTGTGCGCGCCGTCCAGAATCACCGCCGGATTTTCCCGAAGAAGCGTAAATCTCCCGGGCCACGAAGCCTTGGCGATTCCCTCCCGCGTCTGCTCTTTGCTCAATGGAAATCCCATATCCGCCAGCGCTTCTAAGACCTTCACGGCCACCGCCGCATTTTCCACTTGGCACAAGCCGGACAGACGGGTGGCATAAGTATTTCCCTCATAAGAAAATCGCTGCCCGTGTAAATCCTGACTGATAATGTGGGCGTTCCTGTAATCCACCCACGTACAGGAAACCCCTTTTTCTGCGCAAGCCCGTTCAATCTCATGGGCCGCTTCCGGCTCCTGCAACGTGGAGACAACACGGCATCCCGGCTTGATGACGCCCGCCTTACACCGAGCGATTTCCTCCAGGGAATTTCCCAGCGCGTCCATGTGGTCCAGGCTGATGGATGTGAGCACGGCCACTTTCGTATTCGTCACCAGATTGGTGGCATCCGTCTCCCCGCCCATGCCTGTCTCCAGCGCCACGATCTGACAGCCTTTTCGCCGAAAATGCAAAAAGGCCGCCGCCGTCTCCATCTCAAAAGGAGTGGGGTGGGAAAATCCGTCCCGCTCCATGGCGTCCGCCGCCTCCGCCACCGGGGTGAACGCGGAGGCAAATTCCTCCTGACTGATAACCTGGCCGTCCACCTCTATAATTTCCCGGTATTCAAATATGGCTGGAGACGTATACCGCCCTGTACAGTACCCCGCGTTTCTCAAAGCGCTGGCCACGTAAGCCAGCACAGACCCTTTCCCATTGGTTCCAGCGGCGTGAACGAAGGCTAGCTCCTCCTGAGGATTTCCCAGCCGCCTCATCAGTTCCTGCATGCCAAAAAGGCCAAGAACCCGGCCCAGACTCTGAGAGTCCTCTATATATTTTCTGCATTCTGCGTAATTCATTTTTCTGTAATACCTTCCATTGTATGAAATTATTTTCCACTATTTCTATAAGAAAACGGCAAAGCAATTTGTCGCTTCCTATAATTATACACAGGAACCCTGAAAAATACAATAAGCGGATAGCCGTTTAATGGCTGCAGATAAAAGCGGCGCAAAATGTATTTTTTTCCCAATATTGGGAAACAGCTATGTAAAAAAGGATGTTGCGCAATATGAAAAACAAATTCTTAATGTGCGGAAGCATTGGCTGGTGCATGGAAATCTTCTGGACGGGAATCCACTGCCTGGAGCAGCGGGATTTTACGCTAATGGGCCATTCCTCCATCTGGATGTTTCCCATCTATGGCATGGCCGCGGTCATCGGGCCTGTATCCAGGCATCTGAAGGATTTTCCTGCGCTGTGGCGGGGCAGTATTTACACGGTGGGCATTTATTTCATGGAATTCACCACCGGGTCCCTGTTGTCGAAATTGCAGATATGCCCCTGGGACTACAGCCAGGCGGCGTTAAATTACAAAGGGCTGATCCGCCTCGATTACGCGCCCTTGTGGTTTCTGGCCGGACTGTTCTTCGAGAAAATTCTTTCGGATAATTCTTGAAAAAATCTTCCAGCTGTTATATGATAATTAGTAACTATTCAGCAGACAGCCGCATAAATTTTCACTCATAATTGTAAATTTACTATATAATTATGAAAATTAAAACCTGTAGTCATTCTATCCTGTCAGGAGGTAATTCATGAATCATATTATAAGCCCATTGGATTTGTCCGTTGAAGAGCTGGATAAGCTTCTAGACTTGGCGAACGACATTGAGCGTAACCCGGAAAAATACGCCCACGCCTGCGAGGGAAAGCGCCTGGCTTCCCTGTTCTATGAGCCCAGCACCCGGACACGGCTAAGCTTCGAAGCTGCCATGATGAATCTGGGCGGCAAAGTTCTGGGGTTTTCGGATGAAGGCTCCAGCTCCGCCACCAAAGGAGAGAGCGTCTCGGACACCATACGTGTAGTTTCCTGCTATGCGGATATCGCCGCCATACGCCATCCCAAAGAAGGCGCGGCCCTGGTGGCTTCCATGGCTTCCCAGATTCCGGTCATCAACGCCGGGGACGGCGGCCACCAGCATCCCACCCAGACTTTGACAGACCTGCTCACCATCCGCTCCTTAAAAGGGAGGCTTGACAACCTTACCATCGGCTTATGCGGCGATCTGAAATTCGGCCGCACCGTCCACTCCCTCATCGACGCGCTGGCCCGCTATGAAAACGTGACCTTTATACTGATTTCCCCAGAAGAACTGCGCGTGCCCGGCTACATTCGGGACGGCGTGCTTCAGAAGGAAAACGTCTCCTACCGGGAAGTCGTGCGTCTGGAAGACGCCCTGGCGGAGCTGGACCTGCTCTACATGACCCGCGTGCAAAAGGAGCGCTTCTTCAACGAGGACGACTATATACGCATGAAGGACTTCTACATACTGGACGAGCCCAAGATGAAGCTGGCCGGCCCGGATATGTTGGTGCTCCACCCGCTGCCCCGCGTGAACGAAATAGCCGTGGAAGTGGACAAAGATCCCCGCGCCGCCTATTTCAAACAGGCGCAGTACGGCGTGTACGTGCGTATGGCCCTGATACTGACGTTACTGGAGATTGCGTAAAGAATAAAGGAGATTTTTATGTTAAATGTCGGACAAATTCACGAAGGATTTGTATTGGATCATATCAAGGCCGGAAAAAGCATGACCATTTACCATGACCTGGGCCTGGGCAAGCTGGACTGCACCGTGGCGATTATTAAGAACGCCCGCAGCAACAAAATGGGTAAGAAAGACATTATCAAGGTGGAATGCGATATTGACACGCTGGATCTGGACATCCTGGGCTTTATCGATCACAACATCACCATCAATATCATAAAGGACGCCCAAATCGTTGAGAAGAAGAAATTAAAGCTGCCGCAGAAAATCGTAAATGTTATTCGCTGCAGAAACCCCCGCTGCATTACCTCCATTGAACATGGTTTAAAGCAGATTTTCCTGCTGACGGATGAGAAGAATGAAATATATCGCTGTAAATATTGCGAAGGAAAATATAATAAATCGTAACTTTTTGTAACGCATCTATAAATATAAAATTAAAAAAGGCTCAGACAGAAACCTGCTTCCCGTTTCCGCTGAGCCTGCCTTATTTACATCTCAATCAATTCTTATACTTTCCATAGCTGCCGCCAACGCTTCCCCTTCACCATTTTGATTCACAGATCCGGTGTATGTCACCGTGATGACAGGCGTTGTCACTGCATCCACATCCTCAAAAATCGTGCGCATATTCTGTGAAAGTTCCATTCCCTGGTATGTCATGCCAAAACCTATTCCCAGTCCTTTGCGTCCGTTTACCTCTATAGGGTCCAACGCCACTAGATTGATATTTTCATATCCAATTCCCCCATATTGCTCTGAAAATGTGGAAGTCACATATTCTCTGTCAGAGAGAAGATAATAGGAATCTTCCGTGAAATTAAAAGTATAATTGCTCACGCCATCCGGCCCG
Source organism: uncultured Lachnospiraceae bacterium (assembly GCA_910588775.1). Lineage (GTDB taxonomy): Bacteria > Bacillota > Clostridia > Lachnospirales > Lachnospiraceae > MGBC164599. The sequence continues at coordinate 17,894 of CAJURH010000014.1, read as the reverse complement.
TAAAATACAGGAGACTCCGCGGTTTCGTCTTCCACTGCGTACCCTTGCGGCAACTCTATATGCAGCGGACCAAATTTCACCGAGGTTCCTTCGATTGCCAGTCGATCCGTGGGGGAATTGAATGCATTTTCCCAATCGCTCACCTGAGTCAAAAGTTCTGGCTCTTCGTAATCCCCTGTAATCAACGCAATGGTATCCATGGCCTCCTTTGCCGCCGCAAGATGCTGCTCGTCATCCTCTTTGCCGTAATACTCCACCAACAAAGCTTTTCCGTATTCTCCTGTTGTTTCATACAACTGATAGACCTCATCGATCAAATCTATCCCTTCGTACGTATACGCTATGGTCGCCCGAACCACGCCATATTGTCCCAGCTTACTTTCCTCATACGCTGTTATTTCCTTGAACTGCGCCCCCTGCTCACTCAATGATTCTTTCGTCTGCTCTTCCACACTTTCCCTCATATTGGTCGAAAAAGAAGCGCTGCCCACCTGATTGGAAAAATCAATATGGGGAACATAGTCCAAGCGCAGTGCATCTGTAGCATAAAACCCGCCGTCTGATGTCTTTTTATCTTTGGCCACATAGCCCTCCGGCAGTTTCATGGTAATCGGTCCGTAAGACACCGTACCGCCGTCTATCACAGGCTGGGTCATCGGCATGCTCTCCCAGGCTGCTTTCACGCCGACTGACGTTTCTTCTTCCTGCTCTGCGCTCTCAGTTTCCTGCGCCGGTTCCTGCTTTCCCACTTCAGAGCCAGAATCAGCGTTTCCTCCTCCACACGCTGTAAGATTGAGCATGACCGCCCCCACCAACAACAGCGCTGTCCATTTCTTTTTCATGTGTTTCTCCCTTCCTTTCTTCTTTCCATTTGCTAAACATTTATTTTTATGAATTTTACATAGCCGACTGCTCCGTTTCACAGTTTTTTTATATTTAGTCAACTGTTTTTTCGGGCATTTGATCACAGCCCTTTGTAAATTCTTTTGATGGCATTTCGGCCCACGCTTTTTAGAGCCGCCCTTTGAATAACGATTTTTTCAGATCGACGCGGCTAAAAAAACATGCCATGACTTTGATTTTTACCATGACCGGGTGCGCTGACTCTTCTTGCTCCACACTTTTAAAACAAATCCGCATGGATGTAGACAATGTCCCAGGCGGATGTCCGGATGCAAATAAGCCGCTCTTGTGACGCTGGATGAATAGCTACGGCTGTGAACCGAGGCGCTTACGTTTATGTTGGTTCCGCTTACATGGACCATGGCATAAAATCTCTTATTAATATTATACCACAACTGAACGCCATCCGCCCGCCAATAGTCCAGATAATTCAGATTCTTCCTCTCAGGAACGGGCATAATATACCAGAAATCTGTGAGCCCTTATGTTCAAAATGCCGCTGCTGGTTATTCCCCCGTTGGGAATAACCAGTCATACCACCAAACCGGGGTAAAATATCCGCTATGGCCTGCGTCTGGCTCATACAGCATTTGTTTTTCATTTCTATATTATATAAATCGTTTTCTAGCCGTTTCAACAATCTTGCTGGCATTTAACCTTTCCTTTGGTATGTTTCTGCTGAACCTTTGCGCCTCCAACCCCATCCTTCAAAAAATCCGTGTGCAAAATTTTCGCAAATATTTATAAATGATTAGAAAAAACCCCCAGTAACCTGGGGGTCCTTCAACTGCTAATTTTTATTTCCTTTTTCGTCTGTAATATCCAACGGATGCAATACCCGCTGCACCTACAATGAGCAAGATGGCATAAACCATAATCGGCGTATCATCCGATGTCTTCGCTCCATTGGAACTGATAAATCTGGCATTATTGGCCGATGTGGTTCTGGCCGCTGTGCCTGTAGCCTGACCTGCCGCACCAGAGGCGTTTGTGGCCCCTGTTGTGCCTGGCGTAACCGTCGCTCCATTGGAAGACGGGGTTGTATCGCCGCCCTGGGTATCAGACGCTTTGTCGATAATCACCACATAGTCGGACGCATGGTTGAAGTCATAACGTCCAATTCCATCGTCTGTAATCCGGTTCTTATCCATCTGCTCCAGACGTCCGCGGTTGGGATTATAGTAATACAAAGTTGAATTAATTCCCGCAAACTCATCTGAGAACGGAACACGCAGCGTGGCTACAAATCCAAATTCCCCGCTGTAAGCCAGATGAAGCTGAACAGCCGTCTTTCCTTTTACATAAGGATCGATTACATCTGAAGGAATATTATCTGTATACATGGTAAGAGCCATGTTGATGTCTTTCAAGCTGCTGGATGTGATGTCCTCGCCCCGGATGGTCCAGGTAATCCCTTCACCCATCTGAAGCACCAGCGAAACCTCTCTTCCCTGCAATGCCTCCAATACAGAAGCGGGAAGCGTCTCTGTGCCGTTCATCACCACCGGAATCTCTGTACCTGATGATGCATTATTAATTGCCTGGGTAATATCTCCCCAACCAACCTTGGTGTCATCGTTGGCAATGTACGGCGCACGGGCAATCGTTTCCACCTCTGTGTAACCGCACACGCTACAAATCCGCTGGCGTTCACCCATCTCTTCTTTGGTGGGGTCCTTGGTAATCGTCCATTCTCCCCAGGTATGTTTTGCACACTGCACCAATACTTCCAACTCAATTTCCCGGTTCCCATACTGATTGGGGTCTGGGTTGTAGTAAGCCGGATAATTATGCCTTCCCACTGTTTTCATCACGGTAGCAGGATCTTTCCATGTAAATCCACTGCCAATGTAAACAGAACTTAATTTCTTGCCTTCGATACCTGTCAAGTCCTTGGGAATGTCGGAGTCTTCATAAGGAGCAAGGGCTTTTACAATGTTACCTTTGCCTACAATATCTCCGCTGGCCAGAACATAGTTGGTGGCGCTCTCCCCAGTCAGGGTAATGGACGCTGTCACTTTCTTGTCCTTTCCAACATTCGGCGTTTCAAATGCGGCTTTGTATGTATAGCTCACATCGTCCACTGCACCTTTGAAAGTCGCCGTAATCGTGGCGTCTGTGGTGTCGTCGTACACTTTATCCGCAACGGAAATGGATTCCAGTTCGATATTCTTCGGCGTTATGTTTGCCGTAGTGGTGGCTGTGCTGCCCACCGCCGTATAATTGGCCGCGTCATCCCCGGTAATCTCTATATCCTGAGAAGTAACCTGCTTATTGGTTCCCGCATTCTTATCAACAAATGCGCCTGTACCGGACACAATAATATTATCGCCAGGCAGCGCATTTGCTGAAACGCTCACCTGTGCATCTGTGGTGCCGTCATACACTTTATCCGAAGCAGTTATGCTCAGATTCAATTTTCTGGGCTGGATGGTTCCTTTCACATCCGATTTATTGAAATCCATGTTGTAACACAACTTTGTGGCTGCGTCACCAATTTTGTCTGTCTTCTTTACTTTTACATTTTTATTTTCACCGGCATTGGGATCTTCAAATTCAACCTCCGCTGCGCCGCTTAAATCGTCTCCATTCACCAGACCGTCAATGGTCACGGTAGCCTCTGCCGTTGTGGTTCCGTCGTACTCCTTGGGCGTCACATTGATAACCGCCCGCACATCCCGTGGCATAATTGTTTTTGAAATAGCCGAGCTGTTCGCGCCTTCATGGCCCACCCAGATCACTTGGACTTTGATATGTTTGCCTATATCACTTTTTCCCAACACATAGGTGGAACCTTCATTGGAAATGTTACCGCCTTCCTCGTAACTCCACTGGAAACGAATATCTGAAGGCGAAATGGCTGTAGTATTAATGTCCGCCGTCAGGGTTTCTCCATATTGGGGCAAACCGTTCAGGCTCACGTCCAGCTCATGAGGACTGATAAAGTCTTCTTCATTCTTCAGATAAGAAGATGGCGGGCTTTCAAAATATAAATTTGACTCCTTCACTCGCACTTCTAACTGACCTGCCGGAATTGTATTATCTCCCACATTGATGACGAAATTCACGCCATCTACAGAAGACGGCACATCCTGCCATCCGCCACCATTCATACGCCATTCGTATGTGGGTCCGCGAAGATCATTATCATATATTCCTGTAAAAGAAAAGGTTTTGTTGTCATTATCCACTACCCCGTTTGTGGGATAAAATTCAGATGGACATGCCTGCCGTATAACCCGATGCCCCAAAGTCTCCTGTACATAACCCGCCTGGGATGTGTTGGAACCATTTACACGACAAATCAGAAAATGGTCTATATCCGCCGCCTGCACTTTATAAGTCGCCTGCCCACGCGCTTCGGAAATCTCCTGGGGCGCCTGATCTGCATCTTTCAGACGATACCAGCTATAAGTCAATGTACCGGGATTCCCGGATTTCGGTTCAAATACAGCTGTCACCATGTCTCCAAAAGCCACTGTACCTCTTTTCGTTCCCCCAGTGATGCCATCAATGACATCAAATCTTATCGTACCATCAATGTCTGCTTTGTCGGTCTGAAATGCAAATCCATAACGGTTATTATCATTCTCATTCCATGACACTCCACTTATAGGTTTTCCGGATGGATTCGGCTTTATCACATCCCCAGAAGTTTCATCAATTATACGTGTTATATATTTTGTAGTATTTCCCGCATTATCTGTTACAAATACATACACATCATGATCACTGAGCGCATTCAACTTGGTGAAAACCATAGAAGCAGGTGAACCTTCTACTATTTTCTTTATATCGCTGGGCCCGCTTAGCTTTAAAGGCGGCACAAGCTTTCCGCTTGTATCACGCCTGGCAACGGCGTCACACCGATATTCTTTTACCCCACTCTGACTACTCTCGTTACTGGCGTTGAAAGTCAGTGTAGCCTGTGAACCTGTCACAACCGTAGAGTATCCTGCAGTGCCTTCATCTATAATGGGATATAGCTTATCAATTTTCAAATCTTTGAGATTCAACACCCATATCTCACCATTTACAGTTCTTTTTGCAAAAATGGCATATGGGTACTGGCCGTCATAAAACATATCATTAATCTTGATGCTATTTGTCCATTTAGCGCTTTCCCATTCCTTTTGTGTTGCTGGCTCATCTTGTTTCGAAAGCAATGTAAATCCTGGCAGTTCAACCGTAATATCCCCACTGGCCACATTATACCAGCCATTATATTTCTTATCATCACCAGGAGTTACCTTCGCCGTTGAATTCTCACTTTCTGTTAGATTAGCCGCTATTGCATTAATAGTCGCAATCGCTGTGTTGCCACCATATTTGCTATCCTTTGGCGTAAATATCAACTGATACCGATTGTTATATTCCGCAGTCGTTGGATAGAGCACTGTACCTGTATAGACATTTGCGCCGAGCGAGCCATCCGGCCCTACTATTTTACCCCAGCTCCACTCTCCTTCCACAGTTTCTCCAGCTGCATTGGTTGTTTTAATATTAACGCCCTGATCTCCATTCAGATCAATGTCACTCAGCGGTCTGCCCGCAATCGCATCCTGTTTACTCCAGCCAGTTGAACTCAGCCGCACCGAACCCTGATTAATTTTTATTCGCTGTACAAACTGATTTCCCGTAAAGCCTGGCTTACCTGAATACACCGCGACCAAATCATACTCTGTATTCGGAGCAAAATCTCCTCCCGAGAATGGTATTACCGCTGATTTCGTAAATGTCCCGGCTCCTTCACCGCTGTCCAGGGCTACGGAACCTATCACAGGACTGCTGGAACTGCCCAGATGGAACGTCACCTGATCGCCTGTGCCTGTGGGCACATTCCCCGATATAACCAGTGGACTTAAAGTCACCGTCACATCAACCGTTACTCTGTCGCCATATTCAATCTCTCGCGGCGTTCCTGTGATCTCAGATCCGCTGGAACTTGTAAGCCGTGTTATCTGTATGGTGGATTCACTGTATGTGGGATCACCATCCGCCTGCGCTTGCGCTTCCTGCTGATCTTCCTCCATCACAGGCGCCGCATCTGGCGTAGCTTCCACAGTTGGTTCCGGCGTAGGCGTTTTCTTGGCCTGTTTCACCGTCACTTCACCGATTACATTTTCTGCATTGGGGAGGACTGTGCCTTCATCTATGGTCAGAGAAGAACCTTCTGGTATGGTCAGTGCGCTTCCCGCCGGGAGATAATCGGCCATCCCCTGGGTCATTTTCACACTGCCATAGACAGTTCCGGCGCCGTTCTCATATAAGATACCTTTGTCCCGTTCCAGGCCTGCATTCGAGTCCGCGAATACCAGCGTGTTTCCTCGCATGGCGTTGCTTCCGCTGCCGTCTTTTCCGTTCACAGCTCCGGCGTTGACCACACCGCCTGTTATGTCCACGCCTGTTCCGATGCCACCGGATGCTCCGCCCACACCTCCGTTGGCCGTAATCATACCGCCTTTTATGGTTATGTTGGCGCTGCCCATTCCGGCCGCTCCGCCAATGGCCGCCGCGCCGCCGCTTCCTGTGGCGTTCAACGTGCCGCAATCGCTGTCACATACATGGCCGCTGGATGTATTCCCGCAGGTAATCTCCAGACGTTTGCATTTGCAGGAGGTTCCGTTATGGGTGCAGTTCTTCTGAATAGCCGCCGCTCCCGGCCCTCCCTGAAGGGTATTATTTCCTTCCAGAGTCACCTGCACATTGCCAGCGTCATCCGCCAGCCAGAATGGGCTTTCCCCTTCCGCTGTGCGGATAATCGTTGCATTAGAGAGAACCACATTGGCGTTGGCCCCGCTCTGAACCATAATGGCATTTTCCTCTGAGTAGCCGGTAATCACATATTTCGAACTTGTCGCCGTCACCGGATTGCCTTGCGTGTCAAACGCCGAAATCTCTTTCGGACCAATGACAATATTCCCTTTTCCAATATCCAGAGCGGCTCCGCTGGAACTTGTGGTCTTCGAAGCGCCATCCTTGGTCGCGGATTCCTGGCTTTCAACCTTATCCTCACTGGCCGCGTCTTCCTTATCGTCTTTCTTCTCATCCTTTTTATCGGAACTGTCGCCGCCAAACAGTCCCCGAAAGACAGAGAGGCCTGTCAACGGCTGCGCCGCCGCTGGCGCCACTGTCATATTGCACGCCAAAGCCGCAGCCAGCGCCACGGCTATAAACTTTTTCCTCATAAACAACGTCCTCCCTAATTGACTGTCGTAAATCTATCGTACTGTATATATCGGCATTTTACGCCGTCTACTTAAGCCCGGTTCCTATCACTGCGCCGTAAACACTTGTTCCGTCACTTCTGACAAGTTCCCCGCTTTGTCAGCCGCCACCACAAAGAGCCTGTATTGGATGCCCGATTCGAGACCTGTGTAGGTGAACTCTCCAGTGGTGTTATTCTTCGTCTGCTTATTCTTTACCACTGCCTTACGGCCCAACGATTTCGCCTTGGATTCCGGTTTTATCAGACAATAGAAATAACGGGAGCCACTCACCTGCTCTGTCAGGCTTGTGTCATCTTTGGCTTTAACCCGAATCCGCACGCCGCTATCCACATAAGTGACTGTGGCGGCTTCCACGATTGGCGGAAGACTGTCAATGTTCAACCGGATTTTTTTCACATCTGTGGTCTGGTTAGTCCCCGCTTCCCGCAGATAATACTCGTAGTCCCCAGAGCCGCCATCGTCCGGCACCACCAGCTCTTCCACCCAGCCCACGGATCTGCTGTGGAACGCCTGATAGCCGTCCGGCGCTTCCAGAACCACATTGCCTCTGTACCACCCGTTCTCTCCATCTGGCGATCTGGGAGAAAGGATAGTGACCTCTTTACTGGTTTCAAGATAGGAAATCTGTGGGCGGATTTTCACCCGGATTTCCTGTTTCTGAGAATCGTCTGGCGTGAATACTCTGGTATAAGAAACGGTTCCGTCCACAATGGGGTAGGTTTTATCCGGATTCATCTCCTTAGCCCAGCTCCAGGTCCCGGACACGCCGCCTTCCACTGCCGCGTCGGTCACTTCCAACTGATTCAGCGTCTGCCCGTATATGCCATTGGCGGATGCAGACTGAGCGTTCAGTGAAACCGTCTCCTTTTCCTGAGAACCCTCCGAATTTTCTGAATTGGAGGAAGGCGTTTGCGTCTCCTGACGCAATCTGTTGGCGGATACTTCCGATAAAACCCGCAGCGTATTCTGAACGGTCCAGGATACGCCTTCCGGCAAGATCAGACGGCCTCCGTCCTCCCTGGTTAGCGATCGATCTTTCAATATGCCAGCCGCGCCGTCTTCCGATATATGTACAGGACCATGGATAGTCCCGGCGTTTCCATTGAGCCAAATCCCTTTGAAAACTTCCGCGCCTCCCATGGAACCCGCTTCCACAATGCAATCGCCGTTGATAGAATTGGCTTCGCTCCCGTCCACGCCTCCAAAAGCCACGTTGCCTTCTCCAGCCACCGCCGTCACTTCTCCGCCTGTGACTTGCACATTGCTGGCCTCGCAGAAATAACCGCCGCCCACGCCGGCGCTTCCGTAACCACCGCTGGCCGAGATATGGCCTCCCAGAATTCGTATCCGGTTGGCTTTCCTGCCATCTCCGCCGCCGATCCCGGCGCCGCCATTTACCCCGGAGGCGATCAGTGTGCCGCACTCTTCATTGCAGATATGGCCTTCTTCTTTATATTTCTCACACTGGATTGTCAAAGTCCCGCAACTGCACTGGCTGCCCGCGTGCACGCAGGATATCTGGTTGCAGCTTTTCTCCAGTCCTGCGCAGTGGGAACCGCCTTTCAACACGTTGTGTCCTTTTAGGGTCACTGTCACATCTCCCTGAGAGGCTTCCTCGATGCGCAGCGCGCCTACGTCCTCGTCCACCTGGTTGATATTGACATTTTCCAGCAAAATATCCGCGTCGGCTCCGGCCGCCACTGTAATGGAATATTCACTGGTCTCCCCCACAATATGGTAGCCTTCCCGGTTTGTCTGCGTCTCCTTCTCGCCTTCCGGGCTGATTCCGCTGATGTGGGACGCGCCAATCTCAATGTCCCCTTTGCTCACATCCAATTTGGTCCTGGACGCAGTCTGCATCTGCACCAAACCGCTGGTAGCCGGACAATCCACGGCTGAGGCCGCCCAGCAGAAACCCGCCGCCAGCATAAAGACCAAAGGCCGGGACAATCTCCTGTAATTGTTCATTGTAACCTCAATCTTTCATTCATGGCAATGTCTGCGCGCACAGACATATGCATTTTGTCTTTTCTAGACGCAAGCAGCACGATAAGCCGGGTTATGTCGCGGGTGATCATCTATCTAGGCCTGTCGTCGCCAACAGGCTCCAGCGGCCCACCTGAGAGCGCGGCGGGCAACCGCATAGCCCTCTATTCGGCCTTGCTTCAGATGGAGTTTACATGTGCCCTGGCTGTTACCAGCCAGGCGGTAGTCTCTTACACTGCCTTTCCACCCTTACCCGAAGAATCGGGCGGTTTATTTCTGTTGCACTGGTCTGGGAGTCGCCTCCACCGGACGTTATCCGGCATCCTGCCCTATGAAGCCCGGACTTTCCTCACCTGGCGCCTTTCGGCATTGCCAGCCGCGATCACCTGTGCTGCTTACGATACTATTTATTTTATCACAATTCAAACAACCTGTAAATTATTGTTTTGCCTTCGAAAAATGTTTAAACCTGGAAACAGCTCCCGCCCACGAACTCTCTTAATATGGAGTTAAACGGGATGGATTCGCTGGGTATGGCCACAAAATAGTCAAAAAATTTCAGCAGCCGTTTGGCCTCATTGTATTCTGGCTGGTCTTTGTCAATGCCGAACAGCAGCGGTTCCGCATAGACCTTCAGGCAGGCCAGCTCATAGATCAGCGCGGAGTTAAACATTACGTCCGCCTGTTCCTGGAACGGGAAAATATTCTCTTCTTCCCCCCGGCGCACAGAATCCCACATGGAAATGGTCCGGGCGGCAGACGAACCCCGCGTCCGGGCGTCCCGCACAATCCGGCGAATCAGCCTTACGTCTGTGGCGGGAATTCGGTTGTGCTCATCAATATTTAAACTGGTCAGTGCACTTATGTAAACTTTAAATTTGTTTTCTTTTGGCAGACTGCTACTGAGTTTGTCATTTAAGCCATGAATTCCTTCAATTACCAATACATCGTCCGTGCCCAACTGCAGATAATTGCCCTTATATTCCCGCTGTCCGGTGATAAAATTAAATTCCGGCAGCTCCACTTTCTTCCCTTCTAAAAGCTCCAGCATATCCTTGTTAAACTGTGCCACGTCCACCGCTTCCAGACATTCGTAATTTTTATTTCCAAATTCATCCAGAGGGGTGTCTTCCCGGTTCAGAAAATAATTGTCCACGCCAATGGGATGAGGCTTCAACCCGTGGGCCGCCAACTGGATGGACAGCCGATGGGAGAACGTGGTCTTCCCGGAAGAAGACGGTCCTGCCACCATAATCAATTTCTTGGAGCCTTTTGCCGCCGCGATCTCCGCTGCGATATTGGAAATCTTTGCCTCGTGAAGCGCTTCCTGCACCAACAGCACATGCTGAATGCCTACCTGGGTAATCTGATTGTTCAGCTCGCCCACATTGGAAATCTCCAGCATCTTCCCCCACCTTTGGGATTGTTTTTGCACCTGAAAAAGCTTATGTTGGGGCATAAATGGCAGGAGCGTTTCCGGATTTTGTCTGGGAGGAAGCTGCAGCACAAATCCCTCGTCATAAAGATATAAATTAAAATGCTGAATATATCCCGTGTGGTGAACCATAAATCCATAGAAATAATCCTCGAACTCCCCAATACTGTAAATGTTCACTTTGGACACACGGCGGTATCTAAATAATTTTTCTTTATCGAACATATGATGTCTATGGAAAATCTCAATGGCCCGGTCCGTACTGACGGAACGCTTCACGATAGGCAACCGTGCGTCCACAATCTGTTGCATGTGCGCCTTCACCTGCACTAAGAATTCTTCGTCCAGGCGCACATTTCCCTGTATTGTGAAATAAAGCCCAGAACCCATGGAATGATGGATGGTTACATTGTCAACCTCTTCTTTTCCCACCAGCCTGTAGATGGCTTTCAACAAGATTAAGCAGGCGCTTCTCTGATACGTTTTATGGCCTGCATCGTCCGCCGTGGTGACGAATGTAATCTTTGCGTCCTTTTTCAGAGTCTTGTGAAGCTCCTTTAATTTTCCGTTCACTGTAACCAAAACAATCGGATATTTCTGTGTATCCTGGTATTCTTTCGCTATATCCGCCAGCAGTGTGCCGTAGGCATATGTTTTCTTTTCCCCATTTATCGTTGCCGTCACTGTCTTTTGCTCCATTTCACCCTCCTATACTATATATCTGTAAAGGGATGGCGTATTCCGGCGCAGCGCACCTGCAGCCCGGAAAACATCCGCTCCAATTCATCTCTCATATAAGAAATGAAGAAATATTCCGTTCCATAATGGCCCGCATCAATGATGCAAAGACCCTGATCCACCGCGTCCAACCCGGCATGGTGATCGATATCCCCGGTAATCAACACCTGGGCGCCACGCGCCAGCGCGTAGGGTATCATGCTCTTTCCCGCGCCGCCGGACACCGCCACCCGGCTAACTGTCCGATTCAAATCCCCCAACGCCCTCACGCCCGGAAGCCCAAAACGCTCCTTCACGTAACGGGCGCATTTTTCCACCGTCATAGCAGACGGCAAAGTCCCTACGCGGCCAATCCCCTGGGGATTTCCCTGGACGTCCGTTCCCGTCTCATACAACACTTGGGCGTCCTTAAGCCCCAGAAGCTTTTCATTGATGTCCGCCATGGCCATCACATCAAAATTCGTGTGCATCGCATAACAGGCCGTATGGCTTTCCGCCAACTGCAGAATCTTCCGCCCGATGAAATCCTGGTCATTGACCCGCTTCAATGCCTGAAAAATCATGGGGTGATGCGTCACGATTAAGTCCGCGCCCCAGTCTATGGCTTCTTGAAGATTTTCATCTGTCAAATCCAGCGCGACATATACGTTCTCTACTGGAGCGTCCATGCGCCCCACCAAAAGCCCCACATTATCCCAGTCCTCCGCACAGGAAGACGGATACGCTTCTTCCAGCCGTTCCACAATCTCCTTATTTGTCAAACCCATATTTTTCCAACGCCTCCCGGGCGAATGCCCTGTCCTTTCGAATCTGCTCCAGCCGCACGACCGCCCGGGAACCGCCTGCCAGCCGAAGCTCTTCTTCCAATTTTCTCAACTTCTCTTCTTCTCTGTGCAAATAGTCCCCCAACACGGGATGTCTGTGGCGCAGCAAGTATTTTCCATACCTATACTCCGCCTCGACCCATTCGTCTTCTGGCTCCCCACGTGCCAGACGCATCATGGGGTAATATTTTCCCTCCTCCAGAACCATATCTTCACATACCACAGTAAAGGGCAGCTTACGCAAAAATCTGCGGAAATGTTCGATATGGGACTGGGGCTGCAAAATCAGCTCACGGACACAGGCAAGCTGCCGAACGCCTCTTGTGAGTATCCCTTCCATAAGCGGCCCGCCCATTCCCGCCACCACCACTGTCTGCGCCTCCCCTGGCTCCAGCGCCTCTAAGCCGTCGCTTATCCTTAATTCTATGTAATCCAAAAGTCCGTATGCCTCAATATTCTCCCTGGCCCTGGATAACGGCCCCGGACGAACGTCCATGGCAATGGCTCTTGGTATGTGGCGGCGCTGTAGCAAATAAATAGGTAAATACCCATGGTCACAGCCAACGTCCGCCAATCGATTTCCCTGTGTCACCAGCGCCCCGATGGCCGCCAGCCTCTTTGAGATCCGTATCATATTGTGCTTTGGTCCCTTAATCCAAATAGTCCTTTAATTTCCTGCTCCGGCTGGGATGGCGCAGCTTACGCAGGGCTTTCGCCTCAATCTGGCGGATGCGCTCACGAGTCACATTAAATTCCTGGCCCACTTCCTCTAACGTTCTGGCTCTTCCGTCGTCCAGACCGAAGCGCAGGCGCAGCACCTTTTGTTCCCGCTCTGTAAGCGTTCCCAATACCTCCACCAGTTGTTCTTTTAATAATGTAAACGCTGCCGCGTCCGCCGGCACTGGTACGTTATCGTCCTGTATAAAATCGCCCAAATGGCTATCTTCTTCCTCGCCGATAGGCGTTTCCAGAGAAACAGGCTCCTGGGATATTTTTAAAATCTCTCGAACCCGGTCCACGGACATGTCCATTTCCTCGGCAATCTCTTCTGGAGTTGGTTCACGCCCCAGCTCCTGCAAAAGCTGACGGGACACCCGAATCAGTTTGTTGATGGTTTCCACCATATGAACGGGAATCCGGATGGTTCTGGCCTGGTCGGCGATGGCTCTGGTGATGGCCTGACGAATCCACCAGGTGGCATAGGTGCTGAATTTGTACCCCTTGCGGTAGTCAAATTTTTCCACGGCCTTGATTAACCCCAGATTGCCTTCCTGGATCAGATCCAAAAAGAGCATACCTCTGCCCACATAACGCTTGGCAATGCTCACCACCAGACGCAGGTTGGCTTCCGCCAGTCTCTTCTTAGCGTCCTCATCGCCTTCTTCCATCCTCTGGGCCAGCTTAATCTCTTGTTCCGCCGTCAGCAGATTCACTTTTCCAATTTCTTTCAAGTACATGCGCACAGGGTCTTCAATGCTGATTCCCTCGGGCACAGACAAATCAATTTTCTCGATATCTACGTCTTCTTCCTCCTCCAGCTTCGCTTCGTCTTCATCATCCAGGATTAGAGGTTCCGGATCTCCCTCCGTAATGCGCAGCACGTCAATGCCGCTGGCTTCCAGAAAGTCAAAAACTTTCTCGATCTGATCCGGCTCCAGCGGAGTATCCTTGAAGAAGTCGTTAATCTCCTGGTATTCCAGCACGTTTTTCTTTTTCTTTGCCAGTTCCAGAAGTTCCACAAGTTTCTCACTGAATTTCCCCATGTTCATTTCCATCGGTGTTCCATCCTTCCATACGTTGTTTATATTTTATCCTTATTCAAAAGAAATATGCAATTGTTCACGATTTCCCCCTCCTGATGCACTTGCTGCGTCATTCAGGCAAATTTGGAAGTTTACTTCCAAACTTCGCTTTCAGCTTCTTCAATTCCATTTCTCTATTGATGTTCTCCTGCAAGCCCTGTATGTCTTCCGGCTTTAGATTTTTCCGTTGTTCTTGCAAACTGTCTTCTAAAATACGAAGCAAAGTGTCCGTAAATGCTTTGCCCTGGCCCTCATGAAGCCCCATGGGCAAATCACCGTTTAATAAAGAGGCCACGGCCTTTTGTTCCCGCTCATCCTCAAACTGGTTCCAAACCCGAACAGGCGTAAACGCCCCTTCCGTCTCCTGCTGCTCATACAATAATTCCGCCACTTTTCGGTACAGCGGCGTGGTGAAGTCTTCCGGCTTTAAGTGCGCCCGCGCCTGCCCGAAGATTCCCGGCTGGTTCACCATCCAGGCCAGCATCAGTTTCTGCGCCTTCTCTTTTGCGCTCTCGGCATCCTCCTTTTTTTTCCCCGGACTTCGGATTTCTTGTCTCTTCTGTAAGCCCACGCCGGCCAGCGCCAGGCTGTTGACCATCTTATGGAGCTGTTCTTTGGGAATCTGATACTGGCGGGCGATGGCTTCTATGTAATTGTTCCGTTCCAAATCTTCGGGAAACTCCAGCAGACGCTGGGCCACCGCCCGGTAAAAGTCCGTCTTGCCCTGAGGGTCTTCCAGATCATATTCCCGCTGCATCTGACGCACCTGGAACAGGAAACTGTTCTCCGCCTGGAAAAGACGCTCCTGAAAGACTTTTGCGCCCTGCGCCTTTATGAACTCATCGGGATCTTTATACGGACTTAAATCCACCACCTTGACATGAATGCCCGCGTCGCGCAACAGCGGAATCCCCCGCTGCGCCGCCTTCACTCCGGCCTCATCGCTGTCGTAGATCAGCAGCGCTTCCTGGGTGTACCGCCTCAAGAGACTGGCATGTCCGGCAGTCAGCGCTGTTCCCAGAGACGCCACCGCATTGTTAAACCCCGCCTGGTGCATAGCAATCACATCCATGTATCCTTCACAGATGATGATGTTTTGCTTCCTGGACGCGCGGGCGCGGCTCAAACCGTAGAGATTTCTGCCCTTGTCAAAAATCTTGGTCTCTGGTGAATTTAAGTATTTAGGTTTGCCATCTCCCATCACCCGCCCGCCAAATCCAATTACACGGTTCTGCACATCCGTAATGGGAAAAATCACCCGGTTCCAGAATTTGTCATACATCCCTCTGCGCTCGTCCGCCTGAAACAGACCGCTGTCCCGCAAGAGTTCATCGGCATAACCTTTTGCCTTCAGATACGGGTACAGGCCGCCGGACTTTTCCGCAAACCCCAAGCCAAACTGATGAACGGTTTCCTCTGTCAGCCCCCTGGCCGCGAGATATTCCCGGGCCTGGGCGCCGCATTCTTGCTTTAGCTGATAATGGTAATAACCGGCGGCCTGCTTTTGAATGCCCAGAAGAGAACTCTTGTAGTCTGCCTTGGCCCGATCCTCTCTGGATTCCTCCAGAACCGGCAGTTCCACGCCCGCCTGCTGAGCCAGATGCTGCACCGCCTCCGGGAACGTGTAATTCTCGTATTCCATCAGAAACGCATAAGCGTCGCCGCCCGCTCCGCAGCCAAAGCAATAGTACATTTGTTTGTCCCGGTTCACGGAAAAAGAAGGCGACTTCTCATTGTGAAACGGGCAAAGACCAAAATAAGAGCTTCCTTTCTTCTGCAGTTTCACATACTGGGAAACAATATCCACAATGTCATTTCTCATACGAACTTCTTCTATTATATCGTCTGTGTAACGCAATCATTTCCTCCCCTGACGTTTTCACATATAATTTAGTAAACCGACCAGCATTTTGGTACAAATATATGATTGAACTTGTCCATGGAATACTGATCCGTCATTCCCGAAATATAATCGCAAACCACCCGCTCCAACGGTTCCCCTTGGCAGGAAATCAATTCCCGGTACTCTTTTGACATGGCCTTGGGATTTTCCATATAATAATGAAACAACTGGATCAACATATTGTGCGCCTTCTCCTCTTCCACCTTGGCAATGGGATTCCGGTAAACATTCTGAAACATAATAGAGCGCAGATCCATCATCGCTTCTTCCACGTCCTGTGACATGCAGATCTTATCCTGTCCCACACTGCTGTCCACAATGTCATGAATCAACGTGTTCAGCCGCTCCTTGGTGTTATATCCCAAAAGCATCCGCAAGGTAATGGGAATGTCGTCCTCTGTAAGCATACCCGCCCGCTGCGCATCATCCATATCGTGGTGTATGTAGGAAATTTTATCACATAAACGGACAATCTGACCCTCCAGCGTATGAGGCGTTCCGCTGGTCCTGTGATTGCGGATGCCATCCCGCACCTCCCAGGTCAGATTCAACCCATATCCGCTCTTCTCCAAAACCTCCACTACCCGCACGCTCTGCTGATTGTGGGCAAATCCGCCCTTACTCACCCTATTAAGCGCATGCTCACCCGCATGTCCAAATGGCGTGTGTCCCAAATCATGCCCCAAGGCAATCGCCTCCACCAAATCCTCATTCAACTGCAGCGCCTTTGCAATGGTCCTGGCCGTCTGAGAAACCTCCAGCGTATGGGTCAGACGGTTCCTATAATGATCCCCTTGGGGAGCCAGAAACACCTGCGTCTTATCTTTCAGCCGCCGAAAAGATTTGGAATGCAAAATCCTGTCCCGGTCTCTTTGGTATGCCGTACGAATGTCACATTCTTCTTCCTGCCTATCCCGCCCCCTGGAATGCCGGCTGCAGGAAGCGAATGGGCTTAAGTTCTCCAGTTCCCTCTCCTCCAGGCTCTCCCGTATATTCATAATCCTTTCATCCCTTCCACTTCACCTTGCCCCTCCAGCAAATACAAACCCCATGGAGTGACAAAAATCCCTCTATAAAATATATTCTACATGTATAATATATTTCCTCTTTTTAATTTCTAAAATTCCAAAAAAATTATTGACGAATGGCTACAAGGATGATATAATGAATTTCGTTGCAGAGATAGTAAATTTTATATGGATATGCGGAAGTGTCGGAACTGGCAGACGAGCAAGACTAAGGATCTTGTGGCTCTAGGGCCGTGTGGGTTCAAGTCCCATCTTCCGCAGGCAAATAGCGAGAACGCTTGAGAAATCAAGGTTTCTCGCTATTTTTTTGTTTTTAAGGGTTGTCAATTTTGACGCTTCGTTTTAAAATAGTCTTGTGCGTTAGATTCATGAAGAAAGGACGCACAAATATGTTGAGAAGAAGGGCTACAATGGCTATCGAGAACATTAAGACAAAAGACGCATTGGAAGAATTTTACCAGGACAAACGCTCTGAAAACATTGCAGAAAGTACACTCAAAACTTATGACATGCATATACGGAACTTTATAGACTCTAATGACATGTGGGATTTCACAACCAGTCTGATCAACAAAGGCCATTACCAATGGTGGGTGGAAGACTTAAAAGAAGACCAGAATAAAAAGGACGTTACCATAGCTACATACTGCCGTTCGGTCAGAGCTTTTATTTACTGGTTGCAAGAGCAAGAATACACGGATGTATTCCCTGTGAAAATCCCCAAATACCAGAAAACCATCAAACGGTGTTATACGGATGAAGAATTGCAAATATTGTTAGAAAAACCTGAACGTGGTTGCAGCGAAGTATTCTATCAGACCTGGGTATATGAAAATTTTCTGATCGCTACAGGGTTGAGGTTATCTTCCAGTCTGGATGTAAAGGTTGAAGATATTCAAGCAGACGGTACAGTATACGTTGACACAACAAAAAACAATAAAGGGTTGGCGTTGAAACTTAACTCTGATGTATTGAAGATATTGAAGAAATATATAACTCTATTTGGTTTAAGTGATAATGATTATCTCTTTTGCAAAGGTGATAA
>CAJURH010000013.1 GCA_910588775.1 uncultured Lachnospiraceae bacterium | reverse complement strand
GCATGAATTATATTGAGGAACATTTGACAGGCGAAATTGACTATGAACAGCTTGGGCGGATTGCCTGCTGCTCCACCTATCACTATCAGAGGATGTTTACTTATATGGCGGGTATCACGCTGGCAGAGTATATCCGAAGAAGAAAAATGTCTTTAGCAGCGGTAGACTTGCAGGGTGGAAATGAACGGATCATTGATATTGCAGAGAAGTACGGCTACCGTTCCCCGACTGCATTTAACAGGGCGTTCCAGTCTTTTCACGGGATAGCCCCTTCGTCCGTGAAGGACGAGGGCGTATCCGTAAAATCTTTTTCCCCCATTGTATTTAGAATTGCTGTGAAAGGAGCGATAGAAATGAATTATAGAATCGAAACAAAAGAGGCATTTCGCGTCATAGGCGTATCTGCGCCGCTTGATAAGGAAATGGAAAATAATTTTATGGCTGTGCCAAAGATGTGGCAGGAGGCGTCTGTAAATGGAACAATACAGAAATTGGCAGGAATGATGGATACGCCGCCAATGGGACTTTTGGGCGTGAGTGCCTGCAATGATGAAGAACAATGGAAATATTTTATTGCCGTTTCCAGTACAAAAGCAAACGGTGAGTTTGAAGAATATACCGTGCCTGCATCTACTTGGGCAATCTTTTCTGGAACGGGTACAAACCAGTCGATACAGGAATTGGAGCAGCGGATTATAACGGAGTGGCTTCCGACTTCTGGATATGAATATGCCAACGCTCCCGATATTGAGGTTTACTTAAATCCAGATCCACAGAACGCACAATATGAGGTATGGATACCCGTAGTGAAGAAAGAGGGATAACGGAGGGACGATAGAGGCAAAGGACTTACAGATAACGGTTATTAAAGGGCTTGAAGCAAAAACGCGGAACTGATTCACAAAGCGACAAATTTGAATTTGTAGAGGTAAATAAATGGATGCGCAAACATTTTGGAATGTTATTGGTAATTACAATAAACAGACATGGGCAATTCAAATAATATTGGTTATCTTCGTAATTTTTTCGCTTGTATAGTCCTATATGCAAAGAGTAAAATGGGCGGCAAAATTTTCTTTAGGGATTGCCAACCTATTTATTGGCATTGTGTTTTTTGCAGGGTATGGAACAGAACCGATTCAAAAGTTCTTTGCCCTGCCATTGTATCTAATTTGTGGTATCCTGTTATTTCGATGCTTCTAGGCAACTCTTTCCTGCAAATGGTAACATACATTATGCGCTGCTCTGTTATTAGCTTGAGCATAGCTGTCTATGCGGGTTATAAAAGAAAAAATAAGGCGCTTCTTGCCTTATTGACTATTTGGGGATTGACTGAAGATATAATTCTTTTGACTGGCGGTCTATATGGCATCGCGCTTTTGATAAGGGAAATAAGACCGTTTAAGATGGCATAAAAAACATCGTCAAAGAGCCAGCGTCAGAAGAAATGGCAGCTCTTTTTTGCTAGATGAAGGGGAGGCGAGGAAGATTGCAAAACAAAGGGGTATTGCCATAAGCGGTTGGGAAGCTGTATGAAATGAAATCGGCGTAGAATTTAAAAAAAAGATTTGACAAAAATCCCGCCAGATGTTACCCTATCTGTATCTCTTATATACAAAAATATTTTATACAACAAAAGCGGTGAGAAGGAGTAGTACATATGCAGCCTGACTTCAGAAAGCTGTTGGCCGATGCGAAGCAGTGGAAGGGGCATATGGAACTGACCTTTGAGCGGCTGCCCGAAACCCATGAAGGGGAGTAGACGCAGACGGTTTCCCATCCGTTATCTTGGGGAAGGTATAAGGTTTTGTGCATGTTATGTACGAAATCCGTATCGGTGAGTGTATGAATGTGAATTCATAAAAAAGAGTGGTACCGCGTGGGATTGAAGCGGATTCTAACCATGTGTTCAGAACAAGCGTCCTCCGTCTCTTTACAGTTTCTGGCTGTAAAAGACGGGGGTTATTTTTATTTTATGGGATTCGGTTGTCAGGGAGGCTTTAGACCGACCTTTTGACGCCCGAATCTTTATAGGAAATTCCGTAGGAATCCCTGAAACAATCGAATTTTTCGTGAAGGAGGAGCAAAGACAGTGATGAATGCAGGAAAATATACCAGGCAGTATTTTATGCCGCCGGTAAAATCAATGAAGTGGGCAGAGAAAGATTATATTGACAAAGCGCCCATCTGGTGCAGCGTGGATTTGAGAGATGGAAACCAGGCTTTGGTGATTCCAATGAGTTTGGATCAGAAAGTGAAGTTTTTCAAGCTGCTGGTGGAAGTGGGCTTTAAAGAAATTGAGGTGGGCTTTCCCGCCGCTTCGGAGACGGAATACCAATTTCTGCGGAAATTAATTGAGGACGACCTGATTCCCGACGATGTGACCATTCAGGTGCTGACCCAGGCCAGGGAGCACATCATCCGCAAAACCTTTGAAGCGCTGGACGGGGCCAAGAAGGCGGTGGTCCATGTATATAATTCCACGTCCCTGGCCCAGCGGGAGCAGGTTTTTAAGAAATCAAAAGAGGAAATCCTGCAGATTGCCGTGGACGGCGCTGCGCTTTTGAAGAAACTGGCGGACGAAACAGAAGGGAATTTCCTGTTCGAGTACAGCCCAGAGAGCTTCACCGGAACAGAACCGGAATATGCGCTGGAAGTCTGTAACGCGGTGCTGGACGTATGGCAGCCCACGCCGGATAAGAAGGCCATCATCAATCTGCCGGTTACGGTGCAGCATTCTCTGCCCCACGTGTACGCCAGCCAGATTGAGTACATGTGTGAGAACATGAAATATCGGGAAAATGTGGTGGTTTCCCTGCATCCCCACAACGACCGGGGCTGTGGCGTGGCGGACGCGGAGCTGGGCGTTTTGGCCGGCGCGGACCGGATTGAGGGGACTTTATTCGGCAATGGGGAGCGTACCGGAAACGTGGACATCGTTACCCTGGCCATGAATATGTATTCCCAGGGCGTAGACCCGCAGCTTGATTTTTCCGACATGCCCCATGTGTGCGAATGCTATGAAATGTACACAGGAATGAAAGTGGATGAGCGCAGTCCCTATAGCGGCGCGCTGGTGTTCGCCGCATTTTCTGGCTCTCATCAGGACGCCATTGCTAAGGGCATGCACTGGCGGGAGGAGAAAGAGCCGGCGCACTGGACGGTGCCGTATCTGCCCATCGACCCCAAAGATGTGGGAAGAAGCTACGACGCGGACGTGATCCGTATCAACAGTCAGTCCGGAAAAGGCGGCGTGGGCTACATTCTGGAGACCAAGTACGGCCTGAATCTGCCGGCGAAAATGCGGGAGGCCATGGGTTATGCCTCCAAGGCAGTGTCCGACCGGACCCACAAGGAATTGCTGCCCGAGGAAATATTTGAGCTGTTCAAGGAGAAGTTTGAGAACGTGGTGGAACCCTACAGCATCCACGGCGTGCATTTCCAGCAGGTGGACGGCATCACCACCCAGGTTACGTCCACATACAAGGGAGAGACGATTACCACCGAAGCTACCGGAAACGGCCGCTTGAACGCGGTGAGCAACGCGCTGAAGAAAGCCTACGGCTTCGACTATCGTCTGGTCACCTATCAGGAACACGCCCTGGAACAGAGCTCCAGCTCCCGAGCCATCGCCTATGTGGGAATCAGTGACGCAAAAGGCCAGTTATTCTGGGGAGCCGCCGTGGACCCGGATATCATCCGCGCCAGCATTGACGCTCTATTGACAGCCATTAACAACATGGTAAACAGCCAGGAAAATTAAGGAAGTCACACAAATGGCGGCGAGATTAAGCACACTTTGTTATATAGAGCGGGACGGTAAATACCTGATGCTTCACCGGACAGTGAAGGAGCATGATATCAACAAAGACAAATGGATTGGCGTGGGCGGGCATTTTGAGGAAGGGGAAAGTCCAGAGGAATGCCTGTTGCGGGAAGTGTGGGAAGAAACGGGGTATCAACTGACTTCCTATGTCTACCGGGGAATCGTCACCTTTCTTTCCGGCAATGGGGAAATCGAATACATGTCTCTCTTTACAGCCGATGGTTTTACTGGAGAGCCTATTTCCTGTGACGAGGGAGAGCTGGCCTGGGTGGATAAAGCCCAGGTCTGGAACTTAAATATCTGGGAGGGGGATAAGATTTTCTTCCGGCTGTTGGAAGAGGGCGTTCCCTTCTTCTCCCTGAAGCTTGTCTACGACGGTTCGGGCGGGCTTGTAGAAGCGGCGTTAAACGGCCGGGAAATGGAATTGCTGGACGTGCTTGGCCCGGATGGTGAAAAGTCTGGCAAGGTCAGCGAGCGGGGCGTTGTGCACCGGGAAGGCGCCCTTCACGCCACAGCCCATGTATGGGTGGCGAGAGAGCGGGAAAGCGGAAGGTTTGATCTGCTGCTGCAGAAACGAAGCCAGGATAAGGACTCCTATCCTGGCTGTTACGATATATCGGCGGCGGGTCATATCCAATCCGGAGGAAATCCTCTGGATGCGGCCCTTCGGGAGTTGGAAGAAGAGCTGAGCATTTGCGCAGAGGAGAGCCAACTGCAATATGTGGGCAAATGTCAAAGCGAATTTCAAGGCATTTTTCACGGGAAGCCTTTCTTAAATCACGAAATCAGCAGCGTATATCTGTATCGGGAACCGGTAGACATTTCCCGCTTAAAGCTGCAAGAGTCGGAGGTGGACGCGGTCCGCTGGATGGACGCGGCAGCCTGCCAACAAGGCGTTTGGAACAATAGTTTTTTAAACTGCATAGAGGAAAAAGAATTGACCATGATTTGCACGTATCTTGAAAGAGGAGGAACCAACCATGATTGATGTGCCAGGGCTTGAACAACATATCGCCCAGTTTCCGGTCTACGAATACCGGATCATCTCCACCGACACGTTGCCCGTGGAACCCCGGGTGCGTGTGGTCTGTAAACAGGAATGTGAGAGGTATGGAACCACGTGGGCCTGTCCCCCGGGAGTGGGGGAGCTGGATGAATGCGAGCGGTTCTGCCATACATATCCCTGCGGCCTGTTTTTCTCCACGGTGGCGGAGGTGCGGGATGTGCTGGACATGGAAGAAATGCTGGCCACCCGCACCGCTCATGAGGAGATTACCAACCAGATAGACGCATATCTGTCAAAACAAGGACTGGAGACCTTCGTGCTTTCCACGGAGTCCTGCGACGTCTGTGAAAAATGCGCCTATCCAGACGAACCCTGCCGTTTTCCGGAGAAAATGCATCCTTGTCTGGAAGGGTATGGAATCGTAGTGCCCACAATCGTGGAGCAAGAAGAGATGGAATACATGCTGGGCGGTAACACGGTTTTGTGGTTCTCTTTAATACTATTGCGGAATAATTCAAAAGATTTGGCCATATAATAAGGAATAAAAGTCTGGAGTGTATATGAGAGAGACATATACCCGTTTTCGGGAGGGGCTTATGAGCGCCTTGGAGGCGCCGAAAGATTTGGCCTTGCAGGAGCCCCTTCTGACTGTTACAGGCAACAGCGGTCTTTGCATTGAAAATTATAAGAGCATCCAGTTCTATTCCCAGGAAAACATACGTATTCTTACAAGAAAAGGCAGGATCTGTATTTGTGGAAAAGCCCTGAAAATACAATATTACACCAGCGATGAGATGGGAATCAGCGGAAACTTTCATGAGATAATATTTGAGCCGTAGCTGGGAGGGGTTTTGTGATTGAGCGAATAATCCGATTCTGGAAAGGATATGTGCGTATCCGCATCCGCAGCCGGGAAACCGAGCGTTTTTTAAATCTATGCGCGAATAATAATCTTCTTCTATACCGAATACAGGAGTCACCAGACGGCTGTGAACTGGAGATAAGCCTTTCTGACTTTTTCCGGCTGCAGCCAATCTGTCGGAAAACCCATACCCGCATACATATTATCCTGAAAAGGGGCATGCCCTTTTTCCTCCATAGAAACCGGAAAAGAAAAGCGCTTTTTATAGGCGTGTTTTTGTGTTTTGGGCTTTTGGGGCTTTTGTCCACGCGAATCTGGAACATCCATGTGGAAGGAAACTATTCCTATAGCGCCCAGTCCATATTACAATATCTGGAAGAACAGGAGATCCGCCATGGCATTGCTAAGAAAGACATCTCCTGCGCTGAGATTTCAGCGGGCATCCGGCAGCATTTTCCGGATATGATTTGGGTGGCGGCCAGAATCAGCGGCACCCGTCTGCTGATCCAGGTTCAGGAGAATATGGATTCTGTCCCTCAAAAGGAAGAGGAGCAGGGCCCCAGCGATCTGGTGGCTACAAAGAAAGGGGAGATTCTGCGCATGGTCACCCGGCAGGGCATTCCCCAGGCGCAGGTGGGGGACCAGTGCGAGAAAGGCCAGGTGCTGATTCGGGGGCTGGTGGATATCATGAACGACAACGGAGAGCTGGTTCGGCAGGCGCAAGTGCCGGCGGACGGAGACGTGTATATCAAGACCGCCTATCCCTACTACAAAGAATTTCCCCTGGCGTATGAAAAGCGCGTCTATACCGGGAAGACGAAGAAAAGCCTGGCGCTTCAGATTCACTCCCTGGAGTTGACTGTGGGCCTGCCGGGGAAAGCTTTCGAGCATTACGACCGGGTGGGAAAGTTTTGCACGCTGAAACTGACGGAAAATTTCTATCTTCCCATTGTCTGCGGAACCGCCACAAGCCATGAATACCGCATTGTTCCCAGGGAATACTCCCAGGAGGAGGCCAGAGAGCTGGCCAAGGGACAGATACTGGATTTTCTGGATGAAATCATGGAAAAAGGGGTGGAAATCCTAGAAAACAATGTTACAATAGAGGTGACAAATAACCGCTGTATAAGCAAGGGAACGATCTATGGCCTGGAAAAAAACGGCGAATCGGTTCCCCTGTCTTCTATGCCACAGCCGACAGAAAGGACGACAGATGAATGAGCAGCATTCTAGAAGCCTTGGTGGAGTTCCCGGCGGAACACGAGAGAAACGTGTTCGGGGCCTTCGATGAACATCTGAAAAATATTGAGAAAACCTTAAACGTGACTTTGGTCAGTCGAGACGGCATGCTGAAAATACTGGGCATGCCAAAGAGGGTGGAAGCGGCGCGAAAACTTCTGGAGGAGCTTTTAGAGTCTTCCAAGAGAGGAAATGCAATCACCGCACAGGACGTGAACTACGCCTTGGCGCTGACCATGGAAGAAAAGGTGGAGAAACTGACGGAAATGGATCGGGACATCATCTGCCACACCGTTCAGGGACGGCCCATCCGGCCCAAAACCCTGGGACAGGAACAGTACGTGGAAGCCATCCGAAAAAACATGATTGTGTTCGGCGTCGGTCCTGCCGGCACCGGCAAAACCTATCTGGCCATGGCCATGGCGGTGACGGCCTTTCGAAACGACGAAGTCAGCCGGATTATCCTGACCCGTCCCGCCATAGAAGCCGGAGAGAAACTGGGATTTCTCCCAGGGGACTTGCAGAGCAAGGTGGACCCGTACCTGCGGCCGCTCTACGATGCGCTGTATCAGATCATGGGGCCCGAGCATTTCACAAAGAATATGGAGAAGGGGCTGATTGAAGTGGCGCCGCTGGCCTACATGCGCGGACGCACCCTGGACAATGCCTTCATCATTTTGGACGAGGCGCAGAACACCACGCCCGCCCAGATGAAAATGTTCCTGACCCGGATTGGCTTCGGCTCCAAAGTCATCGTCACAGGGGACGCGTCCCAGAAAGACTTGCCTGCGGGAGCCGTATCGGGTCTGGATGTGGCCGGGCGGGTTCTGAAGAAAATCGAGGGCATCGCATTTTGCAAGCTGACGGGCAAAGACGTGGTGCGCCATCCGCTGGTGCAGAAAATCGTACAGGCGTATGAAAATTACGAGGCGAAAAACAAGGCCGCCAAGGGCAGGAGGACTTCATGAGGCTGTATATAGAATACGAATGCGAAGAAAAGCTGGACTTTGATTACCAGGAGACAGCCAGGATTGTGGGAGAAGCCGTTCTGGAGACAGAGCGTTTTCCGGGAGAGGCGGAGGTGAACCTGGCGCTTACCTCTGAGGAGGAGATTCGCCAAGTGAACCGGGAATTCAGGGCTATAGACGCACCCACGGATGTGCTGTCCTTTCCCGCCATTCCTTTTGAAAGTCCGGCAGTCTGCCAGGAGCTTTTTGCCCATGAAATCATTTATACAAATCCGGACACTGGGAATATTATGCTGGGGGACATTATGATATCCATCCCCAGAGTCTTCAGTCAGGCATCGGCTTACGGACACAGCGTGAAGAGGGAATTCGCCTTCCTGATTGCGCACAGCATGCTGCACCTTCTAGGTTACGACCACATAGAGCCTGAAGAAGCGCGGATAATGGAAGAAAAGCAGGAGAACCTATTGACAAGCTTGGGGATTCATCGATAGAGAGCACATCCATAAAAGAAAGCAGGAAAACCTATGAAGAGAAAATATATGCGAAACGCGACCATCGTTATGGCAGTGGCCTGCGCCTGCATGCTGTCTGTGTCAGGGTGCAAGAAGAAAGAGAAAGAGCCGTCCGAGCCATCCATCCATACGTCCAGAGATGTGACGCAGGAGCCGGAAGTTACGCCGTCCGAGACAGAGAATCCGCTGCCGGAAGGTATGATGGAGAGCTATTTGTCCGGCGGATTGGTGACCCAGGAAGTGGGCCAAAGAAGGCCAGTGGCCGTCATGCTCAACAACATCCGGGATGCGGTGCCGCAGACCGGCATTGCCCAGGCGGATGTGGTCTATGAAGCGCCGGTGGAAGGAAACATCACCCGTTTGATGGGAATATTTGAGAACTACGACAACCTGGAGAAAATCGGTTCCGTGCGAAGCTGTCGGGAATATTATCTGTTCTTCGCTCAGGAATTTGAGGCCATTTACGCCCACTACGGGCAGGCCATCTACGCCAAGCCTTTTCTGGAGGAAGATTTCATCCAGAACTTAAGTGGACTGGAGAAATACAGCAAAGATATTTTCTACCGGACCACAGACCGGGTGGCGCCCCACAATGCGTACACCAGCTTTCAGGGCATCCAAAAAGGCATTGAAGACTACGGGTATGACCAGGAGCACAGTACAGGATATCAGGGCCATTACCTGTTCGCGGATATGGACGCGGAGGAGAATCTGGACGGCGGCGTGTCGGCCAATGCGGTGCATTTCAACTGTTACGCCACCAACAAGCCCTGGTTCGAATACGATGCCGAGAGCCGCAATTACAAGCGTTTCCAGTACGATGGACCACAGATTGACGATGCCGACGGGCAGCAGCTTACCTATGACAACCTGCTGGTGCAGTATCACAGCTACAAGCCTTACGACCAGAACGGCTATCTGAATATCGACGCTATCTCCGGCGGAAAAGGGAAATTCATCACCCACGGAAAGGCCATCGACATCCGATGGGAAAAAGACGCCGTCTGGGGCGTGACCCATTATTTTGACGAGAGCAACCAGGAGATTCATCTGAACCGGGGGAAAACCTGGGTATCCATTGTGCTGGACGACAAAATAGACGAAATTGTGATAGAATAATGAATGAATAATGAGAAAAATGCCGATACTGAATAGAAAAAGGAGTGATCGTATGCGAAAAATTTTCTATGGCGCCGGCATTTTCTTGGTTGTGGCAATATTTACCCTGGGTTTTTACGGAAGCTACCGGATTTCCCAGCTGAGAGGACAGGTGCGGGAATTAAAGGCTGTGCAGCGGGAATACCAGGCTTTGGAAGCGGAGAACCAGACGCTGGACGCGGGATTTTATCTGAAAAACGACAACGGAAAGGTGCATGTATACCGGGGGGACGGCGAGACGGTGTACGAATACACCAACATACAGGTTTCCAGTCTTCCAGAAGCGGTGCAGCAGGAGATCGAACAGGGCAAATTCATCAAGTCCGAGGTGGAGTTATACAGTTTTCTGGAGAATTATTCCAGTTAGATAAGTCATAAAAAGCCCATAGTGGACGAATGGCGAAATATAGTGTAAAATAAAGGGGACAAAAGAAAAAGGGGATAGAAAAAGGCGTGGATTACCGAGGAAATTTAAAAGGCAAAAAGAGAATTGTCATAAAAATAGGCTCGTCTTCTCTGACCCACCATGAGACAGGAAGACTGAATCTGACGAAGATGGAAGTTCTGGTGCGGGAGATCACAGACCTTAGCAACCAGGGCAAAGAAGTCGTGGTGGTGTCTTCGGGGGCCATCGGCGTGGGGAGCGCAGTTCTGGGATTGGGCGGGAAACCGGACCGGGTGGAACAAAAGCAGGCCTGTGCGGCAATCGGGCAGGCCCGCTTAATGATGATTTACCAGAAATTATTTGCCGAATATAACCAGACGGCGGGACAGATTCTGATGACCAAGAACACTATGGTGAACCATTTAAACAGAAGAAATGCCCAGAACACCTTCGAGGAGCTTCTGAAAATGCGGGTGATTCCCATTGTCAATGAAAACGACACCATATCTACATACGAGATTCAGTTCGGGGATAACGACACGCTGTCGGCTATTGTTTCCGCGCTGATTCGGGCGGATCTGTTGATTCTGTTATCTGACATCGACGGGCTGTTCACCGACGATCCCAGGGAGAACCCCCAGGCAGAGTTTGTCAGTCTGGTGGAAAATATGGACGAGCATTATATGAAGATGGGCAAGAAGACCACCGGAAGCCGGGTGGGCACCGGAGGGATGGCCACCAAACTGGAAGCGGCCAGAATCGCCACCGGCGCAGGCGCGGACATGGTCATAGCCAACGGATCGGACTTTCACATCATACACAAGATCATGGATGGTGAACCGGAGGGCACGCTGTTTTTGGCCAATCCCAAGGAAGAGTTCTACTTGATCGATTACATTGACCAGCTTGTGAATCCATAAGAAGGAGGGAAAGAAAAGTGGATCAGAAAACCATAGACCGGATTAACGCGCTTGCCCGCAAGAAAAAAAGCGTGGGTCTGACCCAGGAAGAGACAGAGGAGCAGCAGAGGCTGCGCCAGGAGTACATTGCAGCTATCCGGGGAAATCTGCGCACCCAGTTAGATAGAATTGACGTGAGAGAAGCGGACGGCTCCATTACGAATCTAGGTGAGAAGGTGAGAAAGAAATAGAAGATGAAAGACAAACAAAGCATTCGCAAAAAGATATTTGCCCAGAGGAAGGAAATTTCAGAGGAACAGATTGGCGCGTGGAGCCAGCGGATTGCTGCGCAGACGCTCCAACTGGAAGAATTTCAGAAAGCGGACTGTATATATGCTTATGTAGATTACAACAGGGAGGTATTCACCCGGACGCTGATTGAGGCGGCCTGGAAAGCCGAAAAAAGGGTGGCCGTGCCGAAAGTGCATGGAAAGGATTTGGTATTCTATGCATTTACAAGCTACGACCAACTGGAGCCGGGATATTTTCAGATTCCGGAGCCGGCTTATGGAGAGGCGGTCAACTGGGAGGAGGCGTTGATGCTCATGCCAGGCGTGGCCTTTGATGCGCACAGGAGGCGGGTGGGTTACGGCGGCGGTTTCTACGACCGTTATCTAGAGAAACATCCCAGGCATTTTACAGTGGCTTTGGCTTTTGAGTTTCAAGTTTTGGACGCGGTTCCTTACGAGCAGACGGATATTGTTCCGGACCGGGTCATTACGCAGGAGAAAATCTATATATAATGGACATGTCAGACAGGAGGGAAATGCATATGTTAGAGACCATTGGTCAGAGAGCCAAACAGGCGGAGCCTGTGCTGCGCACGCTACATACAGATGTGAAAAACCAGGCGTTGAGACAGGTGGCTGAGGATTTGGTGAAGAACCAGGAAGAGATTTTGGCGGCCAACGCCATTGATATGAAAGCGGGAAAAGAGTCTGGTTTGTCCGAAGGGCTGTTGGACCGCCTGGCACTGAATTCCCAGAGAATTGTGGCCATGGCGGAAGGACTGTGCCAGTTGGCGGATTTGGACGATCCCATTGGCGAGGTGTCCGTGATGAAAGAAAGGCCCAATGGCCTGCTAATCGGGCAGAAGCGGGTGCCGTTAGGCGTGGTGGGCATTATCTATGAGGCGCGTCCCAACGTTACGGCAGACGCATTTGGCCTGTGCTTCAAGACGGGCAATGTGGTGATTTTAAAAGGCGGCAGCTACGCTATTCATTCCAATCTGGCCATTGTAAATTGTATTCGCGCCAGTTTATCCAGATGCCAGGTAACGCCGGACGCCATTCAGTTTATAGACGATGTATCCAGAGAGGTCACCGTGCAGTTTATGAAAATGAATCAGTATGTGGATGTGCTGATTCCCAGAGGCGGGGCGGGGCTGATTCAGACGGTGGTGAACAACAGCGCCATTCCGGTTATTGAGACAGGCACGGGGAATTGTCATATCTATGTAGATGAAAGCGCCGATCTGGAGATGGCGGCGGCCATTGTGATTAACGCCAAGACGCAGCGGGTAGGTGTGTGCAACGCCTGCGAATCCTTGCTGGTTCATGAGAAGGTGAAGAATGATTTCCTGCCTGTGCTGGCGGAGTCTCTGAAAGAGAAACACGTAATCATCCACGGGGATTCTCAGGTATGTGAGCTGGCGCCCGAAGCGGTGGAGGCTACAGAAGAGGACTGGGGTAAGGAATATCTGGATTATGAAATTTCCATAAAAGTGGTTGACTCGCTGGACGAAGCCATTGAGCATATCAACCGTTACAATACGAAACATTCAGAGGCCATTGTCACCAACCGCTACGATCATGCCCAGCGTTTCCTGAATGAAGTGGACGCGGCGGCGGTTTATGTAAATGCATCCACTCGTTTTACAGACGGCTTTGAGTTCGGTTACGGGGCGGAGATCGGTATCAGCACCCAGAAGCTCCATGTACGGGGGCCCATGGGGTTGCAGGCCCTGACCACCACAAAATATATTATTTATGGAAACGGGCAGATACGCCCATAAGGCATAGAATGTTTTAAAAAGGCAAATTTCAACGGGTTAATGTATAGGAGGGGATATGTGCGCAATGGAAAAAATTTATACCTATGAAGAGATGTATGCGAGGATGCAGAAATTGGCAGGGCAATATCCGCGGTTTATCCATTTGGACGCCATCGGGACCAGCCATGATAACAGGGAAATTTTATCACTGACTTTGGGCAATCCCAGAAAAACGCTTTTTTGCACATCGGGAATACATGGACGGGAAAGCATTAACCCGATTGTCCTGATACAGATAATGGAAAATTATGCCCAGGCTTATCGGGAAAATTTGCCCATTCAGGGGCAGCCTTATACGGTTTATGAACTATTGCGGGGATATGGCATCTGCTTTGTGCCGTTGGTGAATCCAGATGGGTATGAGATTGCTTGCCGGGGATTTGAGCGCATTCGGGACCCGAAGCTTCGCCAGGCTCTGGAGGCGCAGGACGTACCGGCCAGGGAATGGAAATGTAATGCCCGTGGCGTGGATATTAACCGGAATTTTCCCTGCCGCTCTTATCGTCCGCAAAGGGATGGGGATGCGCCCGCCAGTGAGAATGAGACAAAGGCGTTGGTCCGGCTGTTCAATTCCTGCGACAGCATTGGTTATGTGGACTTCCATTCCAGAGGAAAGATTATCTATTATTACCGCCATGCAATGTCCAGCGACTACAATGCATATAGCCTCCAGTTGGCAAAATATCTGCAAGGTTTATCCCATTATGAAATTGGTGGAGAGGATGATGAATTCTTGACGCCGGGAAGTGGTGGGAATTCAGTGAATTATTATTCAGAAGTTATGAAGATGCCTGCATTGACAGTGGAGACAGTGGAAGAAGCGGCTTCTTTCCCATTACATACAAAATATCAGAAAGAAACGTATGAGGAGATTCACTGTATCCCCTTAGGGATTCTCGCTCAGATTGCCGTATGGGCGGAAGAGCTGGTATAACGATATATAAATGAGATATTGGAAAAAGCCAGAGCAAGCTGGAGTATAACAGTTTTGCTCTGGCTTTTTGGAGCATGTTTAAAGTTTACAGGTTTGCAAATACATCCATTTGTTTTTGCAGTTCGCCTACAATTTCCTGGTTGGTATGCATCCGGGCGGTGATGCCTGCCATATCGTCCACCAGGCTCTTGGCGTTGCCGGATGCGCCGCTAACGCCGGACGCCGCGTTGTCAATGGCGGCGGATATGTTTGAGATGGAGCCAGAGACTTCATCCATTGTGTTGTGGAGTCGTTCCACCCGGCCGCTGAAAGCTTCGATGGAGCGTTCAATGTAGTTGGCGTCTTCCCGATACTGCTGTCCGGATCGGACGGATTGTTCGAATTGGGACAGAATATCGCTGTTCAGATAGTTGACCAGTTGCTGCGCACTGTCACTTAGATATTCCACCGCTTCGGTCACGACTGCGCTGACTTCTTGGATGTGGGTTGCGGTTTTGGAGCAGATATCGGCTAACTGGCGAATCTCCCGGGCTACGGCCACGAATCCCTTTCCATCCGTTCCCGCCCGCATAGCTTCAATGGAGGCGTTGATGGCGATGAGGTCCGTGGAAGAGGATATGGCTAGGATATCCTTTACTAAAATACCGATTTGGTCTACGTTCTGACTCTTTTTAATGGCGCCGTCCAGTACAGACAGGATTTCCTCAGTCCGCGTCCGGATTGCGTCAATCTGTTCCTGGGCGGACTGTTCTATTTCCTGGGCGCGTCCCCGCATGTCTGTGGAATAGGCGGTGATGGCAGAGCACTCTTGAGCCATATTTGCCACGTCGTTTTGCGTTTCGGCGGCGCTGGTCCGTATGATGGATGCGCTGCTGGCGATTTCCTCAAGGGCCGCTGAGAGCTGCGCGGTCAGACCGTAAAGTCCTTGCACGCTATCGTTCGAACTCTGGGTCCGGGTGCGCACATCGCCCACCACGCCGCTGATGCGCTGGGAGCTGTCCTGAAGTGTATCCATGGCGCCCCGTATGGGCTCGATCACAGATTTCTTTACAATGCGAAAAGCGGCCACAATCAGGAAGATTCCGCACAAAAGCGTGACGGCGCTGATGACTAGGGAAGAAATATAAACGGCAGAGAGACGGTTTCTAGCCCTGCGGGCCTGTTCCCGCACAGAAGCATAGAGCGCGTCGATGTTGTTTTCCGTG
Source organism: uncultured Lachnospiraceae bacterium (assembly GCA_910588775.1). GTDB lineage: Bacteria > Bacillota > Clostridia > Lachnospirales > Lachnospiraceae > MGBC164599. The sequence goes on along the minus strand of CAJURH010000013.1, from coordinate 52,729 downwards.
GCGCCACTGTAAGAAGCGACGTCTCCATTTGCCATTGCATAAGCTTCCTGGGTTTTGTGATCGGCGCTGGCGCAGACCAACCCGATTAACGAATGCTTGAAAGATTCATAATCTTCTAAAAGGGTTTGGTAGAGTTCGGAATCTTTCTGTGTTATGTACTTTTTATAGGCGGTCAGTTTTTTATCCAATGCGGTTTCTTTTGCCTTGATTTCCTGCACCAGCCGGATCATGGTGGCGTGGTCCGCAGCCACAATATGAGATAACGCCAATCGGTGAATATCCATCATAGAGCGGCGGATCTCCTCCAGCTTCGCCTCACTGACCATGTATTCGTCCACAATGGTTCCAGCGTTGGAGTTGACATTGTTGATGCCGAATACTGCCAATATATTGGACAGCAGTGTGATCAGTCCCAACAGCACAATGGGAAAAATCAATCGCTGTTGTAATGTCCGTTTGCCTTTCATGTGGTTTCCTCCATCTTCTCCATAGTTGCGATTGCGGTTTTCTATCGCGCCGTCACTTCTTCCACCATATGGTCTAACTGTGCCTGTAGCGATGCGCCGGAAGGATTCCCCTGGGCCATGTTACCGGCAAATACAGCCACCGGGTCCCAGATTTTTCCTCCCACTCTCTGAAGTTGGGAAAATTCGGACTGGGCCAGCAAAGCGGCCATGGCGGGTGAGGCCTGTACCTCCGGGGAGTTGGCGGCATTGATGTTGGAGGGACCCTGTCCCCGCATGGAGAAGCGGAGGGTTTGGTTTTCCTCGCTGGTTATCCACTGGGCCAGCTGAGCCGCCCATTTGGGGTGTTTGGAGTAGGCGTTTACGCCCACAAGCTTACATCCGGAAAAGGAGGCCATCTGTATCTCTTGCCCGGCGCAAGTGTAGGCAGGCAGTTTGGCGGCCCCGGCGTTTTCACCCCAGATTTCTTCAACAGTCATCGCATTCCAGGCGCCGCTGACGCCGGCGATGACGGAACCATCCTGCACTCCAGCCAGGAATTCTTCATCTGTCTGGTTGGCGAAACCATAGCTTCCGGCAATGGATAACATGGCCTGCGCCACGTCTACGCCTTTAATAGGGCCGTCCACGCTGTTCCAGGTGCAATAGTTGGTAAGGCCGTCTTCGTTCAGGCCCACTTCCAGACCTGTGTTGCCGAAGAAAGCGTACACATACCATGCGGAAGACCAGTCCATAGACACTTTCCGTCCAGCCAGCGCGGCAACTTCTGTCATACCGTTCAGACTCTTTATGTCATTTTCTGAAAAATACTCTTTGTTATAGTAGAGAAAATAACCATTATCGGCTGTCAACGGGTAGGCGTAGAGGACGCCGTCTACACTGGCGGCTTCTATGGAAGCAGGAATGTTAGCGCTGCGGATCTGGGCGTCGTCTTCGATGGGGTCTAAGGCTCCAGCGGCTGCCAGAGAGGCGACCTGGTCGTCGGCGAAAGTCAGTACATCCGCCCCGCCTTCCAGATCAGCAAGCAGAGCGTCCTTGCAGCTTGACTCACTCTGTGCCTGGAAGGTAATGTCAAAATCCGCCTGGTCAGCGTAGCGCTTCTGGAATGAGGCGATTATTTCCTGTAAAAGAGCTTCGTCTTCCTGGGCGCCCCAGACAGTCAGTTTTATGTCGGGAGTGGTAGAGGCGCTCTGGTCCGCTGTTGGCGTTTTCTTGGCAGTGCAGGCTGTCAGCAAAAAAATTGCGCCAGCCACCAGCAGTGGGAGAAAACATTTCCGTTTCATATGTATCTTTCCTTCCTGTTTTTTCTAAATATGAGTATATCATTTTCCTATTTTATTGGCAACCGATATTGGGATCATAAAAAATAGAGACAAAATTTTGTTATATTATTCTATACCATTTTTATCCGCTATGTATTACAATAAAAGAGCGATAAGATTCAATGTTATATGGAAAGGAGTTTTAGTATGAAACGTATGACACATGGCTTGGTGGCGGTTGCTCTGGCGGGCGCAATCTCTCTGGCGCCTGTATCCGGCGCGGTAAGCCAGCCTTTTACAGAGACGGTGTATGCTCATGGCCATCATGGAGGCAGTGGCTGCTATGGAGGCGGCCATCATGGAGGCGGTTATGGCTACAATGGGGGCGGAGCCGGGGTGTGTTACTACTATTGTGATGGCCATGCCGCGCACCTGCATAATAACGGGGTCTGTCCTTATGCTTATTCCGCGCCTGCGGCTTCTAAGCAGACAGTTAGCAAAGCCACTGTGAAAAAAGTTCAAAGAAAGCTGAATAAGCTGGGCTACAAATGCGGAAAAGTCAACGGCATCATGGGCGCCAAGACAAAAAAGGCCGTAAAACGGTACAAAATGCATCATGGTCTGCGGGTGGACAGCACGATTAAGAAACCCTTGCTGCGGAAGCTGGGGTTGTTGAAGAAGAGATAGAAGATGCGTTTTTAGCTGCACAGTCTGCAGGGGATTCGATGGATCGGCCTGTTGGCTGTGCAGCTTTTCTTTAGATAAGTCTGATTCTAATAGCCAAAGAGTTCATATTCTGTTTCAGTGTAACAATCGCTGGTCTCTCCCATATTATGGCCGCAAATAGCGCCCGTATAGTGGTAGGCGCCTCTGAGGGAACAGTTTCCGATGACTCCGCAGCTTATAATTTTTCCGCGATAATTCTCGCCTGTGATGCCGCCTGCCTTCCAGCCTGTGGCGGTAATGGAATCCGCTATGCAGTCTGCGATTTTGGCATTTTCACCATTGACGGCGGTAATGCCGGCGGCGCAGGCGTTGTTATTGGAATATCCAGGGTTTTTCATACTGGCATTTCGTACTTTACAGTTCTCGATCACGCCTTGGTTGGTTCCGCAGACGCCGCCCTGTCTTGTGCCGATGCCGCCGTCCATCGTAAGGTTGCTGACGGTACAGGAACGGATGGTTCCGTAGTTAAAACCGGCGATTGGGCCATGAGAAAAATGCAGGTATTCACTTTCGCCATAAGCGAACTTGAAGTTATTGATTTTCACATTCTGCACGATTCCTTTTGCGCCAAGTGAGGTGAAAAGCCCGGCGTCGCCTTTTTTCCGAAAATACAGGTTGGAAATCGTATAGTTTTTCCCATCGTAAACCCCTATGAATGGATTATCCGCGGTGTACATGGGGTTGAAGTTGGCGCTGTCGCCGTCGATATTGGCCACCTGCACAAAATATTTTCCGTTGTACCGATTCACGTTTCGAAGTTGCGCCAGAGTGGCCACCTGATAGGGATTGCTTCGGGAACCGTCGCCGCCGCGAAAATCTTTGGTGGTGTAGAATTTCAGTTGGGAAGAGTAGGTTTTGGTCTTTCCGGCCACGATGCACAGACGGTAATTGCCGCTATTTACATAGCTTCCCTTTTTATTTTTGCCGTTCCAGGTGAAGGAATACGGTTTATTTTCTTTGCATTTAGCAAAAGTTTTTGTGTAAACGGTGGACCCGCTCATGGTTTGCACGTGGACTTGGACAGCGGTGGATGCGTAGTTCAGCGTGAAACTGGCAGTGGCGCTGGAGACGCCTTTGATGAAGCTTCCCCCGGTTGGATTCCGGAAGGAGACGTTCCTGGCCTTGGAGCTGGCATTGTTCACGGTGACCTTGCATATGTATTTCTTGCCGCCGGATTTGGCGGTGACAGTGGCTTGCCCGGCTTTTTTGGCCGTCACTTTTCCGGTGGAGTTGACTTTTGCCACAGTGGATGGTTTGCAGGACCAGGTTACCTTTTTGCGGGCGTTCTTAAGCTTCAGCTTCGCGCTTTTTCCCACGGTCAGCGTAAGGTTCTTTTTGCTTAGAGACGGTGACGCTGCGTAGACGGGCAGGGTCAGCGTGATGGCTAAGAGCAAAGCTGTTAGCATAAGAAGGCATTTGTGTAAAATTTTCATACTTCTTTCCTTTCCATGTTATAAAATATATTTTTAGTCACTGACATTTTTAATTATAACATATTTTTTTGAGCTGCGGATAGAATTTTTGCCTTCTTGATGGAGTTGAAATCTGTCAGAGCCTATGTTAGAATCTGTTTATGGAAACAGCAGGAAGGAGACGTTCCAAATGATCGCGTATTTGAAAGGAACCGTGACGGAAGTGGAGAAGGACAGCGTTATATTGGAATGCCGGGACATCGGCTATCGGGTGTTCATGCCCGCTTCTTCCCTGGAGCGGATAGGGAAGACGGGGGAAGAGCGGGTCATTCACACATATCTGAACGTGAGGGAAGACGCGATGCAGCTCTATGGTTTCCTGACGAAGAATGACCTGTCGGCCTTTCGCCTGTTGCTGGGAGTTAGCGGTATCGGACCCAAAGCGGCCATGGGGATTTTGTCCCATTTTTCCTGGGAGGATTTAAGTTTCGCTGTTCTATCAGACGATGCGGCGTCCATCGCCAAAGCGCCGGGCATCGGCAAGAAGACGGCGCAGAAGGTGATCCTGGAGTTGAAGGATAAGCTCTGTTTACAGGAGGCTTTTGAGGAAAAATTATCTTCCAGTGAAGCGTCTCAGTCCGGGAAAGAGTCCGGCGCGGCACAGGAGGCGGTGGAAGCTATGGTGGCGTTGGGATACGGTAGGAGCGAGTCCTTAAAGGCGGTGCGCCAGGCGGCTGCGGAAGAGGATATGGATGTGGAGAGCCTGTTGAGAGCGGCGTTAAAGCAGATGATTTGAAGAAATGGTTTGGGAGAGGTTTTTTGACAGATGGGAAAGAGAATGATTGCCACGGAGGCTATGGAAGAGGACATACGTCTGGAGGGAAGCCTGCGGCCGCAAACCTTGGAAGAATACATAGGGCAGGAGAAGATTAAACGCACGCTGAAAATATATATTGAGGCGGCCAGACAGCGGCAGGACCCGCTGGATCATGTGCTTTTCTACGGGCCGCCGGGATTGGGGAAGACCACTCTGTCCGGGATTATCGCCAATGAGATGCAGGTCCATATGAAGGTTACGTCCGGGCCTGCCATCGAGAAGCCGGGGGACATGGTGGCTGTGCTCAATAACCTGCAGGAAGGGGACGTGCTTTTTGTGGATGAGATTCACCGGCTCAACCGTCAGGTGGAGGAAGCGTTGTACCCGGCCATGGAGGATTTTGCCGTTGACATTGTGATCGGAAGAGGGGCCACCGCCCACTCCATCCGACTGGATCTGCCCCGATTCACCCTGGTGGGCGCCACCACCCGGGCGGGGCTTTTGACGGCGCCTCTGAGGGATCGCTTCGGCGTGACCCAGCATTTGGAGTTTTACGATCCGAAAGAGCTTAGCGCCATTGTGCTGCGTTCGGCGCAGGTTTTGCAAGTGGAAATCGACGAGAAGGGCGCCATGCAGATTGCCCGCCGCGCCAGGGGAACGCCCAGGCTGGCCAATCGGCTGTTAAAGCGTATCCGGGATTTTGCCCAGGTGAAGTACGACGGCAGGATTACGGAGGAAGTGGCTTCATTTGGTCTGGATCTTTTGGAGGTGGATCAGTACGGGCTGGATCAGGTGGATCGGAAGATCTTAAAGACGCTGATTGTGAATTTTCAGGGAGGTCCGGTGGGACTGGATACGCTGGCGGCTTCCATCGGCGAGGACTCCGGAACGCTGGAAGATGTGTACGAGCCGTATTTGTTGCAAAATGGCTTTATCAGCCGCACGCCCAGGGGAAGAGTGGCGGGGGATCTGGCCTATTCCCATCTGGGGATTTCACGGCTGGAATAAAAAAGGTTGTTTTTCTGCAAAATTCGATTATAATAGGATGAGGAGAATATCAGAAAGTACAAAGGAGGCTTGGGATGGCGGGCAAGAATACGGCGCAGGTAGTCATTGGCGGGAAAGTGATCACGCTGGGAGGGTACGAAAGCTCAGATTATCTGCAGAAGGTTGCCAATTATATGAATGGGAAGCTGGAAGAATTCAGTGAACTTCCTGGGTATTCCAGACAGCCCATGGAGATGAAGCATATGCTGTTGAGCCTGAACATCAGCGATGATTTCTTCAAAGCCAAGAAACAGGCGGAGATCCTGGAACAGGAGCTAAGCCAGAAGGATCAGGAAATGTATGATCTGAAACATGAATTGGTGTCCTTAAAGATGAAAATAGAGGAATTGGAGCAGGAACAGGAAAAGCTCCATAAGAGATTAGAAAAGTAAAAGGTCGGCTGTCTCCAAAAATGTGTGGGACAGCTTCTTTTTTTCAATAAGAGCGGGAGGTGAGAAAATGGCAGTGGAACTTTTGGCTCCGGCAGGCTCCTGGGAGGCCATGGAAGGCGCCATTGGCGCGGGAGCGGATGCGGTTTATCTGGGCGGCGCCCATTTTGGGGCCAGGGCTTATGCGAAAAACTTTGGCGAAGATGAGCTGTGCCGCGCCATTGATTATGTGCATTTAAGAAATTGCAGGCTGTATCTGACAGTAAACACTCTTTTCAAAAACCCGGAATTATCTAAGCGGCTGGACGCTTATCTGTTACCGCTGTACCGGCAGGGTCTGGATGGGGTGATTGTGCAGGATCTGGGGGTTTTGTCCTATATACGGGAACGATTTCCCCGGCTTCCCATTCACGCCAGCACGCAGATGACCATCACCGGGGTGAACGGCGCGAAAATGCTGGAGCGGGAGGGAGCAGTCCGGGTGGTGACGGCACGGGAGCTGACGCTGGAAGAAATCAGGCGGATTCGGCAAGAGACTTCTCTGGAAATCGAGACGTTCGTCCATGGGGCCATGTGTTACTGCTATTCCGGCCAATGTCTGTTCAGCAGCATATTGGGCGGTCGCAGCGGAAACCGGGGCCGGTGCGCCCAGCCGTGCAGGCTTCCTTACCAGGCGCAAGGGCGAAAAGGCAATCTATTAAGTCCGAAAGACATGCGCACTGTGGAGCTTTTGCCGGAGATTTTAGAGGCGGGCGCGTCTTCTCTGAAGATTGAGGGACGGATGAAGCAGCCGGAATATGTGGCGGGCGCTGTGTCGGTTTACCGCAAATATCTGGATTACTGTCTGGAGGGCAAGAGCGCAGAAAAGTGGGACAAAAAGCAGTTGAAAAGAGATCTGAATTTTCTGCAAAATCTATTTCACCGGGGCGGTTTCAGCCAGGGATATTATAGGCAGGAGCCTGGGCCGTCCATGATTGCCTTTGAGAATGAGAAGAAAACCGGCGACTGTCCGGTGGAGATTATAAAAAGAAAAGAAAAAATTAAGGGTTATTTAATGTTATCTTCCGATTCTCGTGCTATACTGGAAGTAACTTCCAGCCACGGCAAAGTGACCGTCTCTGGTGATGCGCCGGAAAAAGCGCTTCGCCAGCCCACAGACCGGGAACGGATTGTGAGCCAAATGTGTAAAACCGGGGATACGCCCTTTTCATTTGAGGATTTCCGGCTGGATATGGAGGAACAGCTCTTCCTGCCTGTGAGCCAGCTAAACAGTCTGCGAAGGAAGGGCATAGAGGCGCTGGAGCAAAAGCTTTTGCAGCCCTATAGGAGGCTGGAGGATTTGCCCGCGCCTGGGGAGTTATCTCAGAAAGATGAGAGCGCTTTAAAAAGCCAGGCTATCTTGGCCGCTTCCTGTGAAAGGGAAGGGCAGCTACAGGCGTTGGAGGCTATAGAAGGGATTCAGGAGCTGTTTTTGAGCATTCCTTTGTTTGAGAAATTATATGAAATGAAAGGGGCAGAATATTTTCGTGCGCTGGCAAATCACAGAAAATGGTTTCTGGCGCTGCCTCACGTGACCAGGGGCCGGGATTTGGAGAGGATATTCAGGGCGTGCAGTCAGGCTTTGGAGGACGGGGCGCAGGGTTTTTTGGCGCGGAATCTGGAAAGTTTCCAGTTTCTGGCTGAGAAGGGCTGGGCGAAAAAGTGTCGTCTGGATGCGGGGCTGTATACTTACAACGATTGGGCGGTGGATTTCTGGAGGAGACAGGGAGCGGCGGCCGACATGGTTCCGTTGGAACTGAATCAGAAAGAAATCGCCCACCGGGATAATTCACGCAGCTATATGATGGTGTACGGGTACATTCCTCTGATGGCCTCGGCTCAGTGCCTGCAAAAAAACACGGCAAAATGCGATCATGGGGGAAAGCGTCTGTTTTTGACAGACCGATACAAAAAAGAATTTCCTGTACAATGTTGCTGTGATTTTTGTTATAATATTATCTATAACAGTCTGCCCTATGGTTTGCTGGAATATAGAGAAACCCTGCAAAAAATGGGCTTATACCGCTTCTTTTTGTCTTTTACCATTGAAAGCCATGAGCAGACCAGGAGAGTGGCGCAGGCATTTTGGGAAGCCTATGGGCAGGGAGCGAAGGTGGCGGCGGATAGTTTTTCTTTTACGAAAGGACATATGAAACGTAAAGTGGAATAGGTGGCAAAGTGATCAATTTAATTGTAGAGTTGTCGAAATATTTGTTGGTGATTCTGGTAATTCTGTATACGCTGCAATGTTTCCAGATGTTTCGGAAACGGGAGGAACACAGGCAAAACGCTCTTTTGCGCAAACAACTGGCGGTGATTGTGTTATTTCTTACTTTAAGCTTTCTGGTGATGTTTTTGAAGAGCAAGGATTTCCGGATGATTTTCTTTTATGGGGAGATGCTCTTGTATGTGGCGGCTATAGAAATAGCGTATCGGCTCCTGTACCAGAAAGCGTCCATGCTTCTGGTCAATAACATGTGCATGTTGCTTAGCATTGGTTTGGTGATTCTGTGCAGGCTGAATATGGAGAAAGCGGAGCGGCAGTTTATGATTGTGGCGGCGGGAAGCGCGCTGGCGCTGGCTGTGCCTGTGATGATCCAGAAGATGCGTTTTCTGAAAAAGCTGACGTGGGTCTATGCGGCTGTAGGCGTGGTTATGTTGGCGGCTGTGTTTGTTCTGGGAAGAACCACCTTTGGGGCGAAACTGACCTTGTTTGGCGTGCAGCCGTCGGAGTTTATAAAGATAATCTTTGTGTTTTTCATGGCGTCTCTTTTGTGGAAGGACTCCAGTTTTCTTCAGGTGGTCCGGGCTACGGCAGTGGCGGGGATGCATGTGCTGATTCTGGTTATGTCCCGGGACTTAGGAAGCGCGCTGGTATTCTTTATCACATATCTGGTGATGATCTATGTAGTGACCCGAAAGCCTCTGTATTTCGCAGGGGGCATGGCAGGAGGCGCGGTGGCCTCGGTAATCGCCTATTTTCTGTTTGGGCATGTGCAGCAGAGGGTGACGGCCTGGAAGAGGCCCTTTTCCGTCTATGAACAGGAAGGGTATCAGATTGTGCAGTCCATGTTCGCCATCGGCACAGGAAGCTGGTTTGGCATGGGGCTTTTTCAGGGATCGCCCGAGAGCATCCCAGTGGCGGATGAGGACTTTGTGTTTTCAGCCATATGCGAGGAATTGGGCGGGGCTTTTGCCATTTGCCTGATACTGATTTGCATGAGCTTTTTCCTGATGATTGTCAATATATCTTTGCAAATTAAGAACCCCTTCTATAAGTTGATTGCCTTAGGGCTGGGGACGGAGTATGCGTTTCAGGTGTTCCTGCACATCGGAGGAGCCACCAAGTTGATCCCCATGACGGGAATCACTCTGCCGCTGGTAAGTTACGGGGGCAGTTCGGCATTGACGACGATTATTATGTTGGCGATTATCCAGGGACTCTATATATTGCGGGAAGATGAGGATGAAGAACTTGAAAAAATCAGGAAAGCGCTTGAACAAAATGCCCAGGAAGAAGTGGGGCGATAATAAAAGGAAGAATCCAACCCAGTCCAGGAACCGGCCCTATGCCATTGTTTCTTATATGTTTGTGGCCATATTCGTCTCCTTAATTGGCTGGCTTGTGTATTTCAATCTGGTGAAAAGTGAGGAATTTATCAACAGTCCTTACAACACCCGGCAGGATACTTTTGCGGACCGGGTGATAAGAGGGAGCATCCTTTCCGCAGAGGGGGAAACGCTGGCGGCCAGCCAGATTGCGGAGGATGGGTCCGAATACCGGTACTATCCTTATGCCAATATGTTTGCCCATGTGGTGGGATATGCGGACTATGGCAAAAGCGGGCTGGAGTCGGAGGCGAATTTTCATCTCTTAAGCTCTCATGCGTTCTTTTTGGAACAGATGAAAAATGAGTTTAAAAATGAAAAAAACAAGGGCGACAACGTGGTGACCACATTGAGCGTGAAGCTGCAGACTGCGGCGTACAATGCGCTGGGCGACCGAAAAGGAGCTGTGGTTGTATTGGAGCCTTCCACAGGGAAGATACTGTCCATGGTCAGCCGTTCGGACTTTGATCCCAACTATTTAAAGGATAACTGGGATTATCTGACGACAGATGAGGAAAACAGCAGTCTGCTCAACCGGGCCACCCAGGGCCAGTATCCGCCCGGCTCGGTATTTAAAATTGTGACGGCGCTGGATTATCTGCGCAAACACGGCACGGTGGACGGATTTAATTACACTTGTCAGGGCGAGATTACCAAGCAGGAACACACGATTACGGATTATGACCGCACGGTTCACGGTCAGGAAGACTTGCGCTCAGCTTTTGCCTATTCCTGCAACAGCGCTTTTGCGGAAATGGGCGTGCAGATGGGGGGCAAGTCTCTGCGGGAGGCGGGGGAAAGCCTGCTGTTTAACAAAAAGCTTCCACTGACCATGGATTACAAGTCCAGCGTCCTCTCCGTGGATGGAAAATCCGGCGTTCCGCTGATGATGCAGACTTCCATCGGGCAGGGAAACACGCTGGTTTCGCCGATGCACATGGCCATGGTGGCCAGCACAATCGCTAACCGGGGCGTGCTGATGAAACCGTATCTGATTGACCGGGTGGAGAATTATAACGGCGACCGGGTGAAGAAGTATATGCCAGACGCTTACCGGGAACTGCTGCCAGTGTCGGAGGCTTCCGTGCTGGCGGAACTCATGGAAGGCGTGGTGGAGTACGGAACCGCCACTTCTCTGGGAGGCCAGGGATATACGGTGGCTGGGAAAACTGGATCGGCGGAATACGGGGAGGGGGAGATTAAAGACAGTCATTCCTGGTTTGTGGGATATTCCAATGTGGAGGATCCGGATATTGCCGTCAGCGTTATCATTGAGGGCGGAGGAACGGGAAGTGAATCCGCAGTGCCTGTTGCGGGCGCGATTTTCAACGCTTATTATTATCAGTGATTTTATGCAACCGCGAAGCCGAAGGCTGAACTTGTTACGATTTCACAGCGGTATTGGAACTAAAGGTTGATAGCGAAAGAAAAAAGAGGTATACTATACATTAGTTATTAGAAAAAACACACGCAAACAGGAGGCATTGCAATGATTGAGGCAACGAGCTGTGGCGGTGTGGTAATTTATCGTGGGAAAATTTTGGCGTTGTACAAATCCTATAAGAACCGATATGAAGGATGGGTATTGCCAAAAGGTACCGTAGAAAATGGAGAAGAATACCAAGAGACCGCGCTCAGGGAGGTGAAGGAGGAAGCGGATGTGAATGCAGCTGTGGTAAAATATATTGGCAGAAGCCAGTATCATTTTGCCATACCGGAAGATGTGGTTGCAAAAGAAGTTCACTGGTATCTGATGACGGCGGACAATTATCATAGTAAGCCTCAAAGAGAAGAATATTTTGTAGATTCTGGCTATTACAAGTTCCATGAAGTGTATCATCTGCTGCGGTTTGCCAATGAAAAGCAGATTGTGGAAAGGGCATATGGTGAATATGTGGAGCTGCGAAAAGCACATATGTGGGGGCATCCGAGACACTTTTAAAGGTTTAAAAGAGAAGGGGCGTTAAGATTAAGGGCGCTCTTTTTTATCTCATAGGAAATTCCGTTGGAATCCCCTAAAGATAAAAAGCCTTCCGGGCGGGAATGCACTGCGGCGGAAAGGAATTATGTTGCCAAGGGCAACCCGCCGCAGGCAAAGAATTCTGCCCGGCAGGGTTCTTTCTTAATGGATTTCAGGTTTAGTTTCTAAAAAAATGGGTAATCTTAAAAATAAGCAGGTAAATAAAAAATGTTGACATGGTATGTACATTTGTACGTGGGGGAAAAAGTAAAAAGACAGGTACGAAGGACCATGAGACGGATTAACAGAAGGAAACCTACACCGGGCGTATATCTTCTCACACTGCCGCGCAACAGGAAAAATGTTATGGAAATTGTTTCCACTTCCGTGCTATTGCAGGAGACGGCCCACATGCGCTGTCCGCAGGTGATTGGCATTGCGGGCGGCAAAGATGAAGCGTTTGCGCTGATGCAAATAATTTTGAAAGACACTTATGCAAATACCGGTAACTTTCAGGTGGAGGCATATTTAAATTTACGGAAAGCATAGGGCGGGTGAAAAAATGCTACATATACTTTGGCTGGCGCTTAAGTTTATAGGGGTATTATTCGCGGTGGCGCTGGCGGTTATATTGCTGGTGGCGGCATTGATTTTGTTTTGCCCATTATCGTATCGTGTGAAAATTCAAAAGGACGCCAGTTGGCAGGCATGGGGCCGGGCCAGTTGGCTGTTCGGCCTTGTGAGCGTCACGATTCAAAAAGAGGCTTCGGGCTTTCAAAAAGCTGTGCGTATATGTGGCGTCCGGGCCGCCATTTGGAAAAAGCTGTTTACGCGAAAGCGGCGACCGCCAAAGAGAAAGGCAGAGCCGGCTGAAGACGCGCCCGCGCCCGACGCATCTACAGCACGGGAGGAAGAAGAGAGTCCCATGAGGGTGGGCGCAGACAGGCAAGAGGCGCAAAGTCCTCAATCCGTCCAAAATAAAGAGGCGGAAGAGAAAAAGCCATCGCCTCAGGCGCCAACCATAAAACCAAGGGGAAATCCCATTAAGAAGCTGTGGAATGCCATTGTGGAAAAATGCCGAAGTCTTCGAGACGCCTTTTTCCGGTTCGTGGATGCAGTTCGCAATCTATGGGGCAAAATAAACATGTGGAAAAGTTTTATGGGCGATGTCCACACAGGCGCGGCCTTTCAACTGACTTGGCAGCAACTGCTTCGTCTATTACGGCATGCGGGTCCCCAGAAATGGAAAGGATCTGTGACTCTGGGATTTGAAAATCCGGCGGCCACAGGGCAGGCTCTGGCTGCATTGGGCGCAGCCTATCCCATACACCGGGGGCGTGTTCAAGTGAATCCTGTGTGGGACAGGGCGGTTCTGGAGGGACAGATTTTTGTAAAAGGCAGAGTTTTTGGTGTGATTTTGCTGCACGTGGGGGGAAAATTGTATTTTGATAAAAATGTGAAATATGTGGTAAATTGGTTTAGACAGCAGGAAGGTTAGAAATGGAGGAAATTATGGCACAGGAAAATAACAATGATTTTCAATCGACAGTCAGCGCATTGTTTAAGGGGATGGAAGGCTATGTGGACGCAAGAACTGTGGTAGGGGACGCGATTCATATTGGAGATACGATTATCCTGCCTCTGGTAGACGTGGCTTTCGGCATCGGAGCTGGGGCTTTTGCAGGAGACAAGAAGAATAACGGGGGAGGCGGCATGGGCGGCAAGGTGACTCCCTGCGCGGTGCTGGTGATACAAAACGGAACCACAAAGCTGGTGAACGTGAAGAACCAGGACGGCCTGACGAAAGTGCTGGATATGGTGCCGGATTTTGTAAATAAATTCACTTCGGGAGGAAGTGTGGACATTCCAGACGCAGACCTCAGCCAGGAAGAAATGGAAAAAGAAACGGAAAATATAGTATAGTATTGGGGCATAGCGCATAAGATGACAGTAAGAGGATAATAGGAGTGGGGCTGGTATGAAGCGTATCGCTGGCCTTGCCTTGTTTTTTATTGGCGTTGGCATGGTAATCGCCCTTATTGCTCCCAAGTGTGTGATAGTGGCATTGATTGCTGCCATATGTCTTTTAGCAGGTTATAACTTATTTTGCTGTTCGTAACTGTTCATGCTTTTGCAGTAAAAAGGCGGCGGATTCTTCTGAATCTGCCGCCTGTCTGCACTATGCCCGCTCTACTTTTCCAGATCTTAAGCAAGAAGTACATACATACTGTTTCTTTGTGTTTGAGCTATTGTTTACTTTTACCCTTACGGATTTGATGTTGGGTTTCCACATTTTATTTGACCTTCTATGTGAATGGCTCACATTGTTTCCAAAATGAACGCCTTTACCACAAATAGAACATTTTGCCATGACTGCACCTCCTCGACACATTTTTTCAACAGTATAACTATTCTATCAGAAGAAATTTGTTTTTGCAAGTGAATTTGGAAAAAATTAAATTCATATTTCATTTTTTGGGGAAACAGGGTATAATCACAGTAAGAGAAAGTTACAATTCTACTAAGGGCATCGAGGCCCAAATATATAACGGAGGTAAGCCTTATGAGCGGACGCTTAGATACTGACTTAGGACAGATTGTCATCAACCCGGATGTAATTGCGATGTATGCGGGAAGTGTTGCCGTGGAATGTTTTGGTATTGTGGGGATGGCGGCTATCAGCGTAAAGGACGGATTGGTGAAGCTTTTGCGCAAAGATAGCCTGAAACATGGAATCAATGTGAAAATCGAAGATAACAAAATCCGACTGACCTTTCATGTGATTGTTGCATATGGGGTAAGTATACGTACTGTTGCGGATAATCTTTTTAGCAGTGTAAAATATAAATTAGAGGGTTTCACCGGAATGGAAGTGTCCCAGATGACTCTGTTGGTGGAAGGCGTCCGGGTGATAGATTAATTTAAGGAGGATTTTGTTTTGAGTACAAATACGATAGATGCCAGAATGCTGGGGAAAATGTTTCTGGCGGGGGCAAGGAATCTGGAAGCGAAGAAAGAGTGGATCAACGAGCTGAACGTATTTCCAGTTCCGGATGGAGACACAGGGACCAACATGACACTGACCATTATGTCTGCGGCGGCGGAAGTTGGGAAGATTGAAAACCCTACCATGGAATTGTTGGCCAAGGCGATTTCTTCCGGTTCCCTGCGAGGCGCCAGGGGAAATTCTGGCGTGATTCTGTCTCAGCTTCTGCGTGGGTTTACCAAAGTAATCAGCTCTGAGACGGAGCTGACTGCGTCCGTTTTGGCGGCAGCCATGGAAAAAGGAGTGGAGACGGCGTACAAGGCGGTTATGAAACCAAAGGACGGAACGATTCTCACTGTCGCCAAGGAAGCCGCCGCCAAGGCCAGCCAGTTGGCGGATTCCACAGAAGATCTTCAGCCGTTTCTGGAGGAAATTCTTGCCTGCGCCGAGGACACGTTAAAGAGAACGCCGGACATGCTTCCAGTGCTCAAGGAGGCGGGCGTGGTGGACTCCGGAGGCCAGGGCTATGTGGAAGTTCTGCGTGGGGCGCTGGACGCTTTTATGGGCAAAGAAGTGGCGGATAATGTAGAGATTCCCTCGGCCGCGCCGAAGTTTTCCAGCATGCCGGCGCAGGAAGAGACCGACATCCGTTTTGGCTACTGCACGGAGTTCATCGTCCTGCTGGAGAATCCATTAAGCTCCTCACAGGTGCAGGAATTCAAGGATTACTTAAGCTCCATGGGGGATTCTCTGGTGGTGGTTGCGGATGATGAACTGGTTAAAATCCACGTGCACACCAACGATCCGGGCATGGCTCTGCAAAAGGGCTTAAGCTACGGGCAGCTGTCTCGCATTAAAGTGGACAATATGCGCGAGGAGCATCAGGAGAAGCTCTTTAAGGACGCAGAGAAGCAGGCGGCAGAGGCGAAAAAAGCAGCGGAAAAAGAAATTGAAAAGGAAGTAGGCTTTATCAGCGTTTCGGCTGGCGAAGGGATAAAAGAGATCTTTCAGGAGCTGGGAGTGGATTACCTGATCGAGGGGGGCCAGACCATGAATCCCAGCACGGAAGACATGCTAAACGCCATTGAAAAGGTTCCCGCCAAAACCATTTACATCCTTCCCAATAACAAGAACATTATCTTAGCGGCCAACCAGGCGCAGGAGATGACAAAGGATAAACAGATTGTGGTGATCCCCACCAAGACCATACCCCAGGGCATCACGGCCATATTCAATCATGTGCCGGAAAACAGCGTGGAGGAGAACACCCACATTATGATGGAACATATGGATCAGGTGAAGACCGGGCTTATCACCTATGCCGTCCGGGACACCAAGATTGACCATAAGGAAATCCATCAGGACGACATTATCGGTCTGGGAGACGAAGGGCTGTTGGCCGTGGGACAGAATATCGAGCAGGCGGCGTTGGATTCGCTGGAAGCCCTTGTGGAAGGCAGCTCAGAACTGATCAGCGTCTATTATGGAGAACAGGTGGAGGAAGAGAAAGCGCAGGATCTTTTATCCAGCATTGAAGAGAAGTTCCCAGACTGTGACGTGGAGTTGAATTATGGCGGACAACCTATCTATTATTACATTCTGTCTGTGGAGTAAGTAAAGGAAATTTATGACACAATCCATAAGAGAATTGAAGGGAATCGGCGAGAAGACAGAGAAGTTATTCCAGAGACTGGGCGTAAGGACTCTGGATGATTTGCTGGCTTATTATCCCCGCACATACGACATTTTCCGGGAGCCACAGAGCATGGAGAAATGGCGGGAGAAAGAGGTGCAGGCGGTGCGCGCCCAAATTCAGACGCCTGTGTCTGTGAAAAAAACCAGAAATTCCACGGTTGTCACCACCAGTGTTAGAAGCGGGGGCCAGAGGCTCTCGCTTATCTGGTTCCAAATGCCCTATCTGCGCAGTGCGCTAAAGCAGGGAGAACAGTATGTATTCCGGGGAAAGGTCATAAGAAAAGGGACCGGATGGGAGATGGAGCAGCCCAAGATCTACAGTCCGTCTGACTATGAGAAGCTTCTGCATCATATGCAGCCGGTCTATGGGTTGACCAAAGGGCTGACCAACCAGGCGGTGTCCAAGGCAGTCCGTCAGGCGCTGGATCAGAAGTTGCCCCAGGAAGAATTTCTGCCGGAAAATCTTTGGAGAAAATATCGGTTGACCGACTATTCTTCCGCGCTGGAGGCTATTCATTTTCCCAAGGACTGTCAGCAGTACGTGGAGGCTAGAAAAAGGCTGGCGTTTGACGAATTTCTGTTGTTCATTCTGGGAATCCGACGCTTAAAAGAGCGAACGGAAACGGCAGAGAATTACTATCCCATGAAACCTGTCTGGGATACAGAGCGGCTCATCGAAAATCTCCCATACCGCCTGACAGGAGCTCAGGAGCGGGTCTGGCAGGAGATTGAGGGCGATTTAAAAGGGGGCGCTTTGATGTCGCGGCTGGTTCAGGGGGACGTGGGCAGCGGGAAAACCATACTGGCGTATCTGGCCATGGTCATGACGGCCAGAAACGGTTACCAGGCGGCGCTGATGGTCCCCACGGAAGTGCTGGCGGCGCAGCATTACCAGGGCCTTTTGGAGCTATTGAAGGAACAGGGCATACAGGACCTGCAAGCGGAGCTTCTCACTGGATCCAGTACGGCCAAAGAGAAGCGTGAAATCTACAACAGAATGGAGTCCGGGGAAGCTAAGCTGATTATCGGCACCCATGCGCTGATTCAGGAGAAAGCGCTCTATCACAGCCTGGGGCTTGTGATTACAGACGAGCAGCATCGTTTCGGCGTGAAGCAGCGGGAAGAGTTGTCCCTGCGGGGCGGCAATCCCCATGTGCTGGTGATGAGCGCAACGCCCATTCCGCGAACCTTGGCCATGATCGTCTACGGTGATCTGGATATTTCCATGGTGGATGAACTGCCGGCGCGTCGTCTTCCCATCAAGAACTGCGTGGTGGGCACAGAGTACCGGGAAAAGGCATATCGCTTTATGGAGAAGCAGATTTCCCAGGGAAGGCAGGTATATGTAATCTGTCCCATGGTGGAAGAAAGCGAGGGGTTGGATGGGGAAAATGTGCTGGACTACGCGAAACGTCTGAGATCCGCGCTGCCTGGTCACATCCGCATTGGATGCCTTCACGGGAGGATGAAAGCGAAGGAAAAGACGGGGATTATGGAAAGCTTCGCCGGACATGAGTTGGATATCCTGGTCTCCACCACTGTTATTGAGGTGGGGGTGAATGTGCCCAACGCCACGGTGATGATGGTGGAAAATGCCGAGCGTTTCGGGTTAGCGCAGCTACATCAGCTTCGGGGCCGGGTGGGCCGCGGCGAGCATCAGTCTTATTGTATTTTCGTGCAGGGTGGCCAGGATGAGGAGATCAAGAAAAGACTGGAGATACTGAACCATTCCAACGACGGGTTTTACATCGCCGGGGAAGACCTGAAGCTTCGCGGGCCTGGAGACTTGTTCGGCGTGCGCCAAAGCGGCGTCATGGATTTTCGCATCGCTGATATATACGGGGACAGCGACATTTTGCGCCAGGCGTCCCAGGCGGTTCAGGAAATCCTTTCCGATGATCCGGATCTAGAGCAGCCGGTATATGCCCCTTTGAAAGAGAAAATGGAAAATTCTTTTATAAACAGAGAATTGTATGTCAATTTATAGGCGAAAGCGCTTGTTTTTTTGCTCTAAAAGTAGTATTCTTAAATCAGAGAAAACAGTTTTGGTCTTAAGATAAGGAGGGCGCAGTGAAAAAAATAGATACAATTCCAGCAATCCCAGCAAACCCAACAAATGCAGAAAAGAAGCCTGAAGTCTATATTCAATATGGGGATAAGGAAGTGGATATCCAGGATGTTTTGGATAAGATCAAAGAGCAGTGGACAAAAGATTTGGAAAACGAAGCGGATGATTTAAAGGAGCTGAAAGTATATATTAAGCCGGAAGATAACGCGGCCTACTATGTTATCAATGGAGATATAACAGGTAGCTTTGGGCTGTAAGCGGATGAGAGATAGAGGGGAGATTTTCCCCTTTATTTTTTTGCCGTATCCTGTTAATCCATACAAAAACTGCTAGTGTATTCTTTTCGATATTTCACATACTACCATTGTAACCGAAAGCAATGATTAAGGAGGCAATCAAATGTCAAGAAATTCTTCTAACACAGCAGCAGTACCTGAGGCAAAAGGCGCTTTAGATCGTTTTAAGTTTGAGGTTGCAAATGAATTGGGTGTACCGCTTTCCGATGGTTATAACGGCAACCTGACGTCCAAACAGAACGGAAGCGTTGGCGGTTATATGGTGAAGAAAATGATTGAAGCACAGGAAAGACAGATGTCTGGTGGCCAGGGCGGTTCCATGGGAACAAGCGGCACAAACGGACAGTTATCATAATACTGCTGGAAAAGAGCGCCTTTGATTGAGGCGCTCTTTTTATAAATTTTGTATATAATATAAAAAATAATTGCACTTTATTTATCTATTTGTTATAATGAGAAAAATTAGCAAGGAGCGCGAGAGGTGAATGCATGAATTTAGGAATTATAGCCCATAACAGCAAGAAGGTGCTGATTGAGGATTTTTGCATAGCATATAAAAATATTTTGGGGAAGCATGAGGTTTACGCCACCGGGACCACTGGCAGAAGAATTGAGGAAGTGACTAATCTGCATGTACATAAGTTTTTGCCAGGCAGCATTGGGGGCGATAAGCAGTTTATGGAAATGATTGAGCGGGGGGACATGGATATGGTCATCATGTTCTACAATCCGCTGATGATTGATATGAAAGAGCCGGATGTGGAAATGATTTCCAGGTGCTGCGACCAGTACAATATTCCCGTGGCTACGAATATCGCCACGGCGGAGATGTTGATTCTGGGGCTGTCCCGCGGCGATTTGGATTGGAGGCTTCATTTAAGATGAGGGTGATTGCGGGCAGGGCGCGCAGCCTGAAGCTTATGACGCCGCCTGGAATGGAAACCAGGCCAACTACGGATCGGATAAAAGAAACGCTATTTAATATGTTGCAGACTGGCATTTGCGGCTGCAGGTTCCTGGATTTGTTCAGCGGCAGTGGAGCCATAGGCATAGAAGCCTTGAGCAGAGGCGCTGATTTTGCCGCGTTTGTGGAAAACAATCGGGCGGCTGCGAAATGCATACAGAAGAATCTAGAATTTACCCGACTGAAGAGCGACAGTCAGTTGATTTGCAAAGATGTGATGGCGGCTCTTGGGGAGCTGGAAGGCGGGCCGCCGTTTGATTATATTTTCATGGACCCGCCCTATGGACGCCAGATGGAGAAACAGGTATTGGAATATCTGTCGGACTCTTCTCTGCTGGGAGGAGGCGGGACCGTGATTGTGGAAGCCTCTTTGGAGACTTCCTTTGCTTATATGCGGGATTTGGGGTTTAAAATTCAAAAGACAAAAAAATACAGGACGAACATGCATATATGGATTGCAAGGGAAAGTGAGGATGATAATGTCAACAGCCGTGTATCCGGGTAGCTTTGATCCGGTCACTTACGGACATTTGGATATCATATCCAGGGCCGCCAACTCTTTTGACAAGGTGGTGGTGGGGGTTTTGAATAATTCCAAAAAAACTTCGTTGTTTTCTATGGAGGAACGTGTTAATATACTAGAAAAGGTTACAAAAGATATTCCGAATGTAACGATTAAGGCATTTGAAGGATTTTCTGTGGATCTGGCGCGGGAATGCGGCGCAAGCGTGATTGTACGGGGGCTGCGCGCAATTACTGACTTTGAGTACGAATTACAGATGGCCCAGATTAACCGTATTTTGGCGCATGATGTGGACACCATGTTTCTCACCACCAGCCTGGAATACGCTTACTTAAGTTCCTCGTCGGTGAAGGAAGTGGCTTCTCTGCACGGGGATATATCCAAATTCGTGCCGAAGGCAGTAGCGGACGCCATACATCGAAAAATAAATGTAGGCAATTGGGAAACGTCTGGCTCAAATGAGGAGTGAATTGGCATCTGAAAGCGGTTTTGCAATTGTCTAAAAAATAAACGACGAGTAAGGAGAGTGTGCAATGAGCAGCAGAATTGAGCAGATTATTGAAGAAATTGAAGAGTACGTAGACAGTTGCAAATACCAGCCCTTGTCCACGACAAAAATTGTGGTCAATAAAGAAGAGTTGGAGGAATTGCTGCGGGAATTACGCCTGAAGACTCCCGATGAGATTAAACGTTATCAGAAGATTATCAATAATAAAGACGCTATTTTGGAAGACGCCCAGACCAAGGCGGACGATATTCTGGCCCAGGCCCAGGCCAGAGCGCAGGAGATGGTCACCGATCATGAAGTGATGCAGAGGGCCTATGCGCTGTCCAATGAGACCATCAACGCTTCCAACAAACAAGCCCAGGATATTTTAGACCAGGCCACCCAGGACGCCAACGACATTCGTTTAAGCGCCATTACGTATACAGACGAGATGCTGGCCAATATAGAGGCGGTCATCCAGGAGACATTGGAAAATGCAGGCGGAAAATACGGAATGTTTTTGGAAGCTTTGCAAAGCTGTGCCGGCGTAGTGACCCAGAACAGGAAAGAACTGGCGCCTCAGACGGCCCAGGCAGCGGCCATTTCCAGTTCTTATGAGACGGCTTCCGCTTCCCTGGAGGAGGAGAAGGAAGAAGAGAAAGAGCTAGACGATTTGGACGAGTTAGATGAACTGGATGATTTGGAAGAAGAGTAGGCTCAAAATCAGTGTGAGAGTTCCATTTAATAATTTGCCTTCCAGGTAAGGGCGCAGGGGCAGACGGGCTTCGCCAATGACGGTGTTGGTCTGCGCCAGAATGCACAGCCCTCCCAGAGAGGTGAAACCCATAGAAAGGGTGTATTTAACGGCGGCTGGCAAAGAGGCGGAAGCGATGGCGTGAAGGCCTGTGGAGATCTCCAGTATTCCCAGTGCGCAAGGCGCGGCGTTTCCCAGGGTTTGGCCGAGGAAGCCCTCCAGCGCCGAGGACAGTACAGAAAAAAGTATGATAAAACCTCCCAGACGGGTGATTGTTTCAAATGCATTCATGATAGAGATATCCAGCAGCTTTCCAACAGAGGGAAGGGGAGGTATCTCTTTTCTTTTTGCGTCCAGGTTTTGGGCAGATGGCATTTCTCCTGGCGCTTTTTGACCGCGGTTTGTCCGGGCGGCTCGGATGCGAAATGCCAGACTGGTGATGTAGTCGGAGGCGTAAAGAATCGCGAAAGAGGCCATGGTGTACTGAGGCATGTGCAGGCATTGCAGCAGCACATAGGTGGACAGGAATATGGGGCTTGGGTTGTTGCTGAACGTGAGCAGATACAGGGCCTCCTGTCTGGAAATCCTCTGTTCCCGGTACAAATCCCCAGTCAGTTTGGCGCCCATGGGGTAGCCGCAGAGCAGCCCCAGCAAAAAGCCGTAAGTCCCGGCGGGGGACAGGCCGAGAATCTTTCGGAAAAAAGGGCCGAAAGGCGCCAGAAGTTTCTCGGCCATGCCCAGACGAATCACCAAATTGGAGAGAATCATGAATGGCAGCAGCGTGGGCAGCAGGGTCTGAAACCAGAGCATAAGTCCGCGCTGAGACGCCAACAGAGCTTTTTGCGGTTCCAGAAACATGTAGGCGAGGAGCAGCGAAACGCCTAGAAATAGTAAATTTTTGGCTTTGCAGATTTTTGAAAACAAGATTTCCCTCCATGGACGCGCTGAATTATTATAGTATATTATGCCTTGCAATCAGAAATGATTTATGTCAAAATAATTCCAAGGAATTTGAGAAAGCGTTTATAAAAATAGAAAAGACCGACAGGAGGAAATGCAAAAATATGGGAGAGAAATCAGTGTTGGAAGCTCTGGAACCATCCAGAGTGTTTTACTATTTTGAGCAGATAAGCCGCATTCCCAGAGGTTCCGGCAACACCAGACAGATCAGTGACTATCTGGTGGCTTTTGCCGTGGAACATGGACTTTCGTATATACAGGATGCGCTGAACAATGTGGTTATCTATAAAGAGGGAACCAAGGGCGGGGAGCCTGTGATTTTGCAAGGGCACATGGATATGGTGCCGGAGAAGCGTCCAGGCAGCGCTCATGATTTTAAGAAAGATTCGTTGACGCTTCAGGTGGAAGGGGATGAGCTTACGGCGCGGGACACCACCTTGGGCGGTGACGACGGCATTGCGCTGGCCTATGCGCTGGCTATTTTGGAGAGCGATGTTTATGAACATCCGCCGCTGGAGGCTGTTTTTACTGTGGATGAGGAAACAGGGCTTTTGGGCGCCAGAGGATTGGATTGCGGATGCCTGAAGGCCAGAAGAATGATTAATCTGGACTCCGAGGAAGAAGGGATTCTGTGGGCTGGCTGCGCCGGGGGAAAAAGCGTCCAGGCAGAGATTCCCATGAGACGCGTGAAAGCCGAAGGCGTGGAGGCGCGTTTAACCATTCACGGGTTAAAAGGCGGTCACTCCGGGGCGGACATCCACAGGAAGAGGGCCAACGCCCATATCCTGATGGGGCGGCTGCTCTACGATCTGGATCAGAAATTGGATTATGAGATTGTCGGGCTGCGCGGGGGAGACAAAGACAATGTGATTCCATCCAAATGCCAGGCGGATTTGCTGGTGGACGCATCCCAAGGGCAAGAATTCCTCGCTTTTTGCCAGAGCTGGCAGGAGACCATCCGGAAGGAATACGCTGGGTCCGATGAAGGGATTCAGGTGGATTTTGAAGAAAAAGGGCCAGAAACCTTTGCTGTGCTGGACCCGTCCGGGAAAAGCCGGCTTTTGTTCTTTCTGATGCAGATTCCTGACGGCGTGCATAAATTCAGCGGCGTGTGTAAGCATCTGGTGGAGACTTCCTCTAATCTGGGCGGCCTGCATTTGGGTGAGAACGCGCTCTATGCCTCCAGCGGCGTTCGCAGCAGCGTGGATGCGGCCATGGATTATATGGCGGAAAAGATAAGTTTTCTCACAGAGTTTCTGGGAGGAGAGGCTAAGACGGACGGCGGCTATCCGGCCTGGGAGTATAAGACCGATTCGCCGCTTCGTCAGATAATGGCGCAGGTCTATGAGGAACAATACCAGGAAGAGCCGAAGATAATGGCTATCCATGCGGGATTGGAGTGTGGAGTGTTCTATAAAGCCATCCCAGACCTGGACTGCGTGTCCATCGGGCCCAATATGCGGGACATTCATACGCCGGATGAGACGCTTTCCATATCGTCCACCAGGCGCGTGTTTGAATATTTGCTGGAAGTGTTGCGGCGGCTGGATTAAATAAAAATTAAATTTAGGGTTCTATTTTGCCATCCCCATGCATAAAATAGTACATGAATCAGGTATGGAGGCGTTATGAAACAATTTCGATACCAGGTTGTACGGCTATGGCTATTGCTGGCTCTTGCAGTGTTGTGCCAGTATGGGGAAGGCGTATTGTGCGGGCGCGGTATGATTTCCGGGATAAATACAGAGGATTTGGAAGGCGATGGGTTCCGGGAGCAGAAGCTAAATGAGGAGCTCTTGGTCCAGATACTGAAATTGTGCCCAGATCCCGTTCAGAAGAGGCAGGCGGACGTTATCGCGGCCACTATGCTGATGGGACATTTTTCACCGGAGAAGATTTACGGGGAAGCTCCTTTGCTCAAAAGATATAAGCCAAGACTCTGGCAGGAGGGACAAAAGTCATACCAGGCCGTCTGGGGAGATCTGGAATGCTTTCCGGTGGCTGCGACAGCGGTTTTCTATGAGGATTCCTGGCTGGCGCCCAGAGGCAGCCGGGGAGATCGGCGGCATGAGGGCTGCGATCTGTTTGGAGAAAAGGACGCGCCGGGGATTTATCCGGTGGTGAGCATAACGCGGGGAAAAGTGGAGCAGATTGGTTGGCTTCCCCTGGGGGGATATCGGATTGGAATAAGAAGCCCCAGCGGCGGCTATTTTTATTATGCCCATCTGGACTCTTACGGGAGAGAATTTCAGGAGGGAGATTCGGTAAAGGCTGGACAGCTTCTTGGCTACATGGGGAACACTGGATACGGACCGGAAGGGACGAGAGGAGAATTTGCTACGCATTTACACATGGGAATTTACGTGAAGACGCAGAACCACTCGGAGCTTAGCGTGAACCCTTACTGGGTTCTGCGTTTTTTGGATGGATGAACATTTTGGGGAAGCAAAACACGGGAATCTATGGTATACTATAAATAGTATGGTGATTGTTAAGGAGAGGCATTATGGAAATACAATTATGGAGAAATATATTAAGCCCATATGAACTGGCAGTCCGGGAGTTGATTGTTAAGTTTAACCATATTATTACGGAACATAAAGAGAAAGGCATATATTCGCCGATGGAACAGGTGAATGGACGTGTGAAAAGCATTGCCAGCATACTGGAGAAAATGCAGCGCAAGAACATTCCCATGGACCGTTTGGAGAAGGATCTGGAGGATATTGCCGGAATCCGGATTATCTGCCAGTTTGAAGAAGATATCGACGCGGTGGCGGCTATGATTCAGAAGCGTTCGGACATGGAGATTAAAAGTGAGAAAAATTACCTGACCAACGTCAAAGAAAGTGGCTACCGCAGTTACCACCTGATTATTTATTATACCGTACAGACCATAAATGGACCCAAAAGGCTTCAGATGGAGATTCAGATACGCACCCTGGCCATGAACTTCTGGGCCACCATTGAGCATTCCTTGCAGTATAAGTATAAAGGAAATATGCCGGCCCACGTACGGGAGAGGCTGAGCAAAGCCGCAGCCGCCATTTTATCCCTGGACCGTGAAATGTCTTCTGTGCGCCATGAGATTATGGACGCTCAGAATTTCTCACAGCTTCAGACCAATCTGGTGGCGGATATCTTAAATAACATTGAGAACCTGTATAAATTCTCCAATCAGCGGGAGGTAAAGAAAATACAGGATGAGTTTTTCCGGGTGTACGAGAGCAAGGACTTGCAGCAGTTGGAGAGGTTCCACCGTCAGTTGGATATTATCTCGGAAGGATACCGGGCGCAGGCGATTACAAAAGAATTTATGGCGTAAAGGATGGAGCGCAATATGTTAGAGAACATCGAAGGCGTTATTTTTGATTTGGATGGAACGCTTGTGGATTCCATGGGCGTTTGGAGAAATGTGGATAAAAGTTATCTGGGGCGACGGGGCATTCCCTTGCCTGCGAACTTAAATAAGGAGTTGGAATCCATGGAATTTATGGAGACGGCCCGGTATTTTAAGAGGCGTTTTGATTTGTCAGACACGATCGAGGAGATCGTGGAGGAATGGATGGAGACGGCGCTGGATCAGTATTTGCATCATGTGCCCATGAAGCCGGGTTTGAGGGAGTTTCTGGAACACCTGGAGGAAAAGGGCATTCGCGCGGGCATAGCGTCCAGCAATCATGTGGACTTGGTGCGGGCAGCCTTGCAAGGGCACGATCTGGAGCGTTTTTTCGCGGAGATTGTCACCTGCGGCGAAGTGGAGCGGGCGAAGCCGGAGCCAGATGTATACCTGGAAGCGGCTAGAAGACTGGGTGTTCCAGCCCAAAGGTGTCTGGTGTTCGAGGACATTCCAGTGGGAATCCGGGCGGGAAAAAGCGCAGGCATGCGCACTTGCGCCATCCAGGATGATTACAGCCAGAGTCAGGACGCAGATAAGCGGGCGCTGGCGGATTATTACATAGAATCTTATACACAGGCGCTGGACGGAAGTTATGAGATATTATAAGGTATGCGCAAAACGAAAACAATAAGAAAAGGCGAATATGGGTATTTTTCCTGGGAAAAGAAGAGAAGAGCGGCCGTGACGCTGGCCATGTTTTTGCTTCCTGCCCTTCTTTTCGTGACGGGATATATACAGACAGGCGGGCGGAAAAATTTATTTACGTTTGTGGCCATATTGGGATGTCTGCCTGCCTGCAAGTCACTGGTGGGGTGGTTGATGATGATGCCCAGGAAATCCATGTCCAGGGATTCCTATGAAGAAATTCAGAAACGCGCAGGCGCCCTTTTAATGGCTTACGACCTGTATTTCACCACCTATGAAAAAAACGCGCTGGTGGACGCGCTGGCCATCCGCGGCGGCATGGTGGCGGGACTTTGCGGCAAAAAGCAGGAACACCGGACTTTCATGGAGAAGCATATCCGGGATATGCTTTCCAGCAACGGCTTTCCGGCCACTGTACAGCTTTTTGAGGAGCCGCAAGCGTTTGTGAAAAAGTTGGACGCCATGCAGCGCCATGCGGCAGGGGATTCGCAAGCAGAACAGGAAGAGAAGATTCGGCGCATTATACTGGCGATTGCCCTTTAGAGGGAGGATTTATGAGACAAGTTGTGGTATCTGAGACCGACGCAGGGCAGCGTCTGGATAAATATCTGCATAAGGTTCTGGCAAAAGCGCCAAAAGGATTTCTGTATAAGATGCTCCGAAAGAAAAACATTACGTTAAATGAGGCGAAGGCGGCAGGCAGTGAAAAACTGCAGCCGGGGGATCGAATACAGATGTTTTTAAGCGCGGACACGCTGGAGAAATTCTCGGCGTCCGTTCGGGGAAATCCTGGCCGTGCGCAAAAGCCGGGCCTGCAGCCGGAAATCATTTACGAGGACGAGCAGATATTGCTTCTCAATAAGCCTGTGGGGCTTTTGTCTCAAAAAAGCGCGCCCCAAGACGATTCGCTGGCGGACTGGGTGTGGGAATACTTGCGGGAAAAAATGTCCGGCCAGATAGCGCCGGGATTTTCACCGGGGATATGCAACCGGTTGGATCGAAATACCAGCGGAATTGTGGCCGCTGGGAAATCGGTGCGGGCGCAGCAGGAATTGTCGGCGCTGTTTCAGAAACGGCAGTTGGGGAAATATTACCTCTGTCCGGTACAGGGCGTGTTAAAAGAAGCGGGGCATTTGAGAGGTTATCTGAAAAAGTTGGAAAGAGAAAACCGGGCCGTGTTGTGTGAGTCCGGTCAGGACGCGTCCGCTTACATTGAGACGGCGTACCGGCCTTTGGGCGATAACGGTTGTCTGACCCTTCTGGAAGTGGAGCTTTTCACTGGGAAAACCCATCAGATACGGGCGCATCTGGCGGGAATCGGCCATCCGTTGGTGGGAGACGCAAAATATGGAGGCTCCCGTTGGGGTCGCGTCTGCCAAGAGCGGTGGGGAATCCGATACCAGATGCTTCATGCATGGCGGCTTCAAATGCCTGTGTGCCTCGGGCTGCTAAAGGATTTGTCCCAGCGGGTTTTTTACGCGGGTTTGCCCGCTTCGTTTCAAGATTTTTTACAAAAAGAACATCTGGAGGAATTCATGCCATGGAAAAAGAAGAGCGAAAACAGGTTATCTTAAAGGAGGTAATGGAATATGTCCGAATGATTATATTTGTCGTCGTCGTTGTTTTTGTGGTGAACAACGTGGTTTTGATCAATGCGAAAATTCCTTCTGAGTCGATGGAAAAAACCATTATGACAAATGACAGAATCTTCGGATTTCGTCTGGCTTACAAGTTTGAGGACCCGAAAAGGTACGATATTGTAATCTTTAAATATCCCGATGATCCAGAGCAAAAGGAATTGTTTATCAAACGCATCATCGGACTGCCAGGGGACACGGTGATGATTCGGGACGGGAAAGTGTATATCAACGATTCGGAAGAGCCTCTGGATGACAGCTTCTGTCCGGAAGATCCGTTGGGAGATTACGGTCCTTATACGGTCCCGGAAGGATCTTATTTCATGCTGGGGGACAACCGGAATTATTCCAAAGATTCCAGATTCTGGGACAACCAGTATGTGCGCACGGATCAGATTGTGGGAAAAGCGCTGATACGCTATTTCCCATCCATTAAGAAACTTGGATAGAAATGAGGGAGAGTTAGGATGGGCGCCTGGAATACGAGGGGGCTTCGGGGTTCTGTTTTGGAAGAGCTGATAAACCGGACAAATGAACAGTATGCAAAGAAAGGGCTGGCGCTGATTCAGAAAGTGCCCACGCCCATCACGCCCGTGAAGATCGACAAAGAAAACAGGCACATCACTCTTGCCTATTTTGAGCAGAAAAGCACCGTGGATTATATAGGAGCCGTACAGGGAATTCCGGTCTGCTTTGATGCAAAGGAGTGCGCAGCCAGTACGTTTCCGCTGGCCAATGTGCATCCTCATCAGATACAGTTTATGAGGGACTTCGAGGAGCAGGGGGGCGTGTCTTTTCTGCTGCTCTTTTTTAATCATCTGGACAAGCTTTACTATCTGCGTTTAAAAAAATTTCTGGAATTTTGGGAGCGGAAAGAGCGGGGAGGCAGGAAAAGTTTTACGATTCAAGAGTTGGAGCCGGAGTTTTATCTGGAAAAACATGGATCCATTTTGGTGCCTTATCTGGACGGGCTGCAGCGTGATCTGGATATGCGGGATTGACAGGCAAATGGGAATCGCCTATAATAAGAAGTCGAAAACTCTATCGTGATAAAGGGAGAAAGTTATGGAGCGTGTCATTCATACACCCGAAGGGGTGCGGGATATTTACGGTGAAGAATGCGCCCGTAAGAGGGCTTTGCAGAAGGCGCTGCACAAAGTTTTGGCTTCTTATGGGTACGAAGATATTGAAACGCCTACATTTGAGTTTTTTGATGTGTTTAGCCGGGAGATCGGAACAATTCCATCGAAAGATTTATATAAATTTTTTGACAGAGACGGAAATACGTTGGTGTTGCGGCCGGACTTTACGCCATCCATCGCCCGGGCGGCGGCCAGGTATTTTATGGAGGAAGACCGGCAAGAGACTCTCCGGCTCTGCTACCAGGGAAATACATTCTTAAACAGCGCCAGCTACCAGGGACGTCCCAGGGAAGTGACGGAAGTGGGCGTGGAGATGATGGGAGACGCTTCGGCGGACAGTGACGGGGAAATCCTGGCTATGACCGTGGATCTGTTAAAGGCGGCGGGATTAAAGGACTTCCAGGTGAGCGTGGGCCAGGTGGATTTCTTCAAGTCGCTTTTGGAGGAGGCGCAGATGCCTGCGGAAGCGGTGGAAGAGCTGCGGGAACTGATTTCCAGCAAAAATCATTTCGGCGTGGAAGAATGTGTCCGCAGACAGCATCTGAGTCAGGAACTGACCAATGTGTTTGCCCAGATGCCTCATTTGTTCGGCGGAATGGAGATTTTGGAAAAGGCCAGAACCATGACGAACAACGAGAAGGCGCTGGCGTCCATCGGGCGGCTAGAAGAGATTTACCATATCTTGGAGATGTACGGCTGCAGTCAGTACATCGCCTTCGATCTGGGGATGCTGAGCAAATATAAATATTATACAGGCATTTTGATGCAGGCGTTCACTTACGGCACAGGTCAGCCGCTGATCAAAGGTGGACGGTATAATCAGCTGCTGGCGTATTTTGGAAAATCCTGTCCGTCCATCGGATTTACCCTGGTGATGGAACATTTGATGAATGCGCTGAGCCGTCAGGGAATTGAGACGCCACTGGAAGAGAAAAAAGAGGCGATTTCTTACGACCAGGATAACCGGCGACAGGCCATTGAGCAGGCGGTGGCCATGCGCCGGGAAGGAAAATGCGTGGCGTTGCAGAGGAAAGGATTGTTGTTATGAGATATTTAACATTTGCTCTGGGAAAAGGGCGCCTTGCCAAAAAGGCTCTGGAATTGTTTGAGAAAATCGGAATCCAGTGTGAGGAAATGAAAGACCCGGCCTCCAGGAAGCTGATCTTTGTCAACGAGGAGAGGAAGCTTCGATTTTTCCTATCCAAAGGACCGGACGTTCCCACCTATGTGGAGTATGGAGCGGCGGACATTGGCATTGTGGGCAAGGACACCATTTTGGAAGAAGGCCGGAAGCTGTATGAAGTTTTGGACCTAGGATTTGGGAAATGCGATATGTGCGTGTGCGGACCGAAGTCTGCGGGAGAGCTTTTGAATCACGGGCAGCTCATCCGGGTGGCTACCAAATATCCCAATATCGCAAAGGATTATTTCTATAATAAGAGGCATCAGACGGTGGAAATTATCAAGTTAAACGGTTCCATTGAGCTGGCGCCCATCGTGGGTTTATCGGAAGTGATTGTGGACATTGTGGAGACGGGGGCTACCCTGCGGGAAAACGGGCTGGACGTGCTGGAGAAAATCTGCCCTCTGTCGGCCCGGATGGTGGTGAACCAGGTGAGCATGAAGATGGAGAACGAACGGATCAGTCAGATTATCCGGGATATCCGGTCGGTATTGTAAAAGAAAAGATTACAGAGAAAATTCGTTAAACTTGAAAAAGGCGGGTAAGAGACAAAGGAGGCAGGGTATGGACAGGAAAGCGAGGATATGCAGAGATACGAAGGAGACAAAGATACAGGTGGAGATTTCCCTGGACGGCGCGGGGCAGGCGGATATAGATACGGGGATTGGCTTTTTTGACCATATGCTGCATGGATTTGCCCGTCATGGTTTTTTTGACCTGAAGGCGTATGCCCAGGGGGACATTCATGTGGACGACCATCACACCATCGAGGACATGGGAATTGTTCTGGGAAATGCCCTACGGGAAGCGGTGGGGGATAAGAAAGGCATTCGGCGCTTCGGAAGCTGTATCCTGCCCATGGACGAGGCGCTTGTATTATGCGCGGTGGATCTGTCTGGTCGGCCGTATTTTGTGATGGATGGGGTGGATTTTTGTGCAGATAATATCGGGGATATGAGTACGCAGATGGTGCGGGAGTTCTTTTATGCCGTTTCCTATAGCTGTGCCATGAATTTACATATTAAAGTGATTTCCGGGCACAACGATCATCATATAGCGGAATGCATTTTCAAGAGCTTTGCCAAGGCGCTGGACGAGGCGGTTACTTACGATCCCCGGATTTCGGACGTGTTGTCCACCAAGGGAAGTCTATGAGGAGGAGAGAACATGGATAACAAACGTATGATTCCCTGTCTGTATCTGTATCAGGGACGGGCGGTGACAGGCTGGGATGAGAAGGAGCCATTTGAGGGCGGGGACGTCGTAGAGCTGGCCAGATTTTACAGCGACAGCGGTGCGGATGAACTGCTGGTTTTCGACCTTTCCTCCACAGACGAAGAGCACGAAAAGGCCATTGGGAAAATCAAGGAAATTTGCCAGGCGTCTCAGGTTCCAGTGACGGCGGCGGGGAATGTAAAGAGGCTGGAAGATGTGAAAAAGCTTCTGTACGCCGGGTGCCATCGGGCAGTTCTGAATTTTTCCAAGGACGGCAATGTAAAGCTGTTGGAAGAGGCGTCGGATCGATTTGGAAGTGACAGGATTCTGGTATGCATTTCTAAGGCAGAGGAATTCCTGGCCCATCAGGCTCCCATTGAGATTTATGCGGACGGCGTTCTTCTTGTGAAATCTGCTTTGGAAGAAGTGCATAAGATGCCTGTGCCTTTGATTTTTCATATGGAGTCGGACGCGAAATCGAATGCGCTGGCGTGTCTGGAGGAGCTGGGCGTGGATGGAATCAGCGGAGGCTATGTGAACCGTAAGGACGAATCCCTGGCGGATTTTAAGGAAGAGTGTCAGGAACGGGGGCTTCCGGTGAATCTTCTAAATAGCCGGATTGCCTGGAAAGATTTCAAATTAAACAGTGACGGGCTGATTCCCGTGGTGGTGCAGGATTACCAGACGGGCGAGGCGCTTATGCTGGCGTACATGAATGAGGAAGCTTTCAATAAGACTCTCCAGAGCGGCAAAATGACCTACTGGAGCCGCAGCCGTGAGGAGATTTGGGTGAAAGGTCTGACTTCTGGTCATTTTCAGTATGTGAAGTCGCTGCTGTTAGACTGCGACAACGATACCATACTGGCCAAGGTGGCGCAGGTGGGCGCGGCCTGCCACACGGGAAATTACAGTTGCTTTTTCCAGGAATTGGTTCAGAGGAAGTGCGACGATACAAATCCCTTGCGGGTGTTCCAGGATGTGTATGAGGTTATTCAGGACCGGAAAATCCATCCCAAGGAGGGTTCTTACACCAACTATCTGTTTGAAAAGGGAATTGATAAGATATTGAAGAAAGTGGGGGAGGAGTGCACGGAAATCGTGATTGCCGCCAAGAACCCCGATAAAGAAGAAATCAAATACGAGATCGCGGATTTTCTCTACCATGTGATGGTTCTCATGGCGGAGAAAGAGGTGAGCTGGGAGGATATCACCCAGGAGCTTGCCAGGCGGTAACAATAAGGAAGGAAATGCCATCCTTCCTTATTTGCGTTTTCCTATTCGCATACATGTTCCAGTCCCTGGGCCATGATGGTCTTCACATGGTCGTCGGCTAGGGAATAATAAATGGTCTTGCCGTCCCGCCGGAACTTCACCAACTCCATCTGCTTCAAAACCCGAAGCTGGTGAGAGATGGCGCTCTGGGTCATGGAAAGCTTGTCCGCAATGTCCTGGACGCACAGCTCCTCTTGGATCAGACAGTGTAGGATTCGTATCCGGGTGGGATCGCCGAAAACTTTGAACAATTCTGCCAATTTGTATAGCGTATCATCATCCGCCTGATAATTAACGCAGTTTTCGTTCATGAAATAATCATCCTCTCATGAATAATTATATTTTATCCGGAAGTAAAATGCAATATATTTGCTTCAAAATTTTGGAATTGCATATTGCAGGCTGAGGCTGCATATGTTATAATATTGTCGATTAAAAGTAATGAATGATCCATGTGAAGCATCTCCTTTCCATTACCATTCTAGGGGTTCTGACGAATGGATTGTATCATAAAATCTTCATAATTCTAGAATTTTCTTATATCCATTCAAACATTTTCCAGCAGAAGCATTTATGTCAAAAAAGGGTGGCGTTACGGCCGTTTCGTATGGCTTTTAGGTAAAATACTGAACTGTACCTGATTTGTCCGGCGTTACCAAAACGCACATTCATGGAACAGCAATAGGAAGGGTAAAATTTTACCTTGCATTTTTGGTGATATTTTCATATACTTATAATAGAATATCTACATATTATAGGAAAATTAGCCAATATGCAGAAATCGTTACAGAAAAAAGGAGATTAAATATGAACAACCAGGTACAAATCAAACCTTTCAAAAAGGTTCTGGTGGCGAATCGAGGTGAAATTGCCATTCGCGTCTTCCGAGCGTTAAACGAGCTGGGCATCACCACTGTCAGCATCTATTCCAGAGAAGACCGCTATGCCCTGTTTCGTTCCAAAGCGGACGAGTCCTATCAGTTGGATACCCGTAAAGGTCCCATTGACGCTTATCTGGACATTGACGCCATCATAAAGATTGCCCTGGCGGCCAACGTGGACGCCATTCATCCAGGGTATGGTTTCCTGTCAGAAAATCCAGAATTCGTGGATGCCTGCGAGCGAAACGGCATCGTATTCATTGGCCCGTCCAGCAATATCATGAACGCTATGGGCGACAAGATTTCGTCCAAGAGAATCGCCATTGAGGCGAAAGTGCCTATTATTCCTGGCGTGGATTATTCTGTCAAGGACATTGACACCGCCACGAAGGTGGCCAACGACGTGGGATTTCCGATTATGCTGAAGGCTTCCAACGGCGGCGGTGGCCGCGGCATGCGTATTGTTAACTGCGTGGAGGATTTGGAAAAAGAATTTGAAGAAGCCAAAAACGAATCCAAGAAGGCGTTCGGTGACGACAAGCTTTTCATTGAGAAATACCTGCGTGGGCCAAAACATATCGAAGTGCAGGTGCTGGGTGACCATTATGGAAATGTGGTGCATCTATTTGACCGTAACTGTTCCGTGCAGCGCCGTCATCAGAAAGTGGTGGAGTATGCGCCGGCGTTCTCCTTGCCGGATGAGACCCGTCAGATCATTTTTGACGCGGCCATCCGGCTTTCCAAGGCGGTGGGCTATCGCAATGCCGGAACTCTGGAATTCCTGGTGGATGAAGACAACAATCCCTATTTCATCGAGATGAACCCTCGTATCCAGGTGGAGCACACCGTCAGCGAGATGGTGACCAACGTGGACCTGGTGCAGTCCCAGATTTTGATTGCCGAGGGCTATCCGTTGGATTCTGACGAAATCAACATTAAGTCTCAGGATGACATCAAGTGCGTGGGCTACTCCATTCAGA
The DNA here is from genome assembly GCA_910588775.1 of uncultured Lachnospiraceae bacterium. Classification (GTDB taxonomy): domain Bacteria; phylum Bacillota; class Clostridia; order Lachnospirales; family Lachnospiraceae; genus MGBC164599. Next base: position 17,916 of record CAJURH010000013.1, on the reverse strand, counting down.
CCCGTGTCACCACTGAAGACCCGTCCAACAACTTCCTGCCAGATACGGGAGAAATCACCGTGTATCGTTCTGGTTCCGGAAACGGCATTCGTTTGGACGGCGGAAACGCCTATGTGGGAGCGGTGATCGCGCCTTATTACGACAGCCTTCTGGTGAAAGTCATTTCACTGGACCGCACTTTTGCGGGAGCTGTGAAGAAATCTGTCCGGGCGCTGACGGAAATGCGTATCCGCGGCGTGAAGACCAACATTCCGTTCCTAATTAACGTGCTGAAGCATCCCAATTTCCAGAGCGGGGACTGCTACACCACGTTCATTGAGGAAACGCCGGAGTTGTTCCAGCTCACCGAGAGCCAGGACCGCGCCACCAAGATTATAGAGTTTATCGGGGATCGGATTGTCAATTCCGGCATCGGAAAGAAGCCCCATTACGAGAACCGCGTGCTTCCGGAATTTGATGAGTCCAAGCCGGTGCATGGCGCCAGAGACGAATTCTTAAAGCTGGGCGCGGAAGGCTATATGCAGAAAATCCTTAAGGAAGACAAACTGTATGTAACCGACACTACCATGCGTGACGCCCAGCAGTCCCTGATGGCTACCCGTATGCGAAGCAAAGACTTGTGCGGCGCGGCTTACGCCACCAACGCATTTATGGAGAACGCATTTTCCGTGGAGGCATGGGGCGGAGCCACCTTTGACACCGCGTACCGTTTCCTGAAAGAATCTCCCTGGCACCGTCTGGAAATCCTGCGGGAGCGTATGCCCAACACCCTGATTCAGATGCTGCTGCGCGCCTCCAACGCGGTGGGTTACAGCAACTATCCAGACAATGTGGTGCAGGAATTTATCCGAATTTCCGGGGAGAAGGGGATCGATGTGTTCCGTATCTTCGACAGCCTGAACTGGGTGGAAAACATGAAGATGCCCATCAATGAGGCGTTAAAGACCGGGAAAATCGTGGAAGGCGCCATCTGTTACACCGGAGACGTGACCAGCCCCAATGAAACAAAATACACGTTGGATTATTACGTGAATCTGGCCAAAGAGCTGGCGGCTCTGGGATGCCATTCCATTGCCATTAAGGATATGGCGGGCCTGTTAAAGCCCATGGCTGCCAAAGAGCTGGTGGGTGCGTTAAAGAGTGAGCTGAAGGTTCCCATTCACCTACATACCCATGACTCCACCGGAAATGGCGTAAGTTCTATCCTGATGGCGGCGGAAGCTGGCGTGGACATTGTGGACCTGGCCATCGAGTCTATGTCCTCTCTGACCAGTCAGCCGTCCATGAACGCCGTTGTGGAAGCCCTGCGGGGAACCAAGCGGGATACGGGGCTTGATTTTGAAGAGCTGGATAAGCTGAGCCGTTATTATGGCCGTATGCGCAAAGTTTACAGATCTTTTGAGAGCGATATGAATGCGCCCAACGCTGAGATTTACAAATACGAAATTCCAGGCGGTCAGTATTCCAACCTGCTGGCCCAGGTCAGCAGCATGGGTTCGGCGGATGATTTTGAGGCCATCAAGGGTCTGTATAAAGACGCCAACGACTTGCTGGGAAATATCGTGAAAGTAACGCCCAGCTCCAAGGCGGTGGGTGATTTGGCTATCTTTATGTTTAAGAACGGTTTAACCAAAGAAAACATTTTGACTGAAGGCGCGGGACTTTCCTACCCAGATTCTGTGGTGTCCTATTTCCAGGGCATGATGGGGCAGCCCTACGGCGGATTCCCCAAGGATTTGCAGAAGATCGTCTTAAAAGACATTGTGCCATTGACCGAGCGTCCTGGCAAATTGCTTCCGCCGGCGGATCTGGAGGCCATCAAGCAGCATCTGATTGAGAAATACCATTACGAGGATAAATCCGATGAGCTTATGCTTCAAAAAGCCATCAGTTACGCTCTGTATCCCAAGGTTTACGAGGAATACTGCGAGCACAGAAGGATGTACAATGACGTGACCCGTCTGGAGAGCCATGTGTATTTCTATGGCCTTAGAAAAGGCGAGGAGACTTACTTGAAGATTGGCGAGGGAAAAGAGCTTCTGATTAAGTACATGGAAGCCAGCGATCCGGATGAAGAAGGCATGCGCACCCTGATGTTCCAGGTGAACGGCTCTATCCGTCACATTAAGATTCTGGATAAGAATCTGGAAGTGAAGACGGACCGCAAGCTGAAAGCTGACAAGAACAATCCGCAGCATCTGGGTTCTTCCATCCCAGGCACCGTGGGCAAAGTTCTTGTCAAAGAAGGAGATCCGGTAACGGAAAACATGCCGCTCATGACCGTGGAAGCCATGAAGATGGAGACCACCGTGGTATCCAAAATTACTGGTACCGTGGACAAGATTTACGTGCAGGAAGGCGATTCTGTGCATCAGGACGACCTGCTGATTTCCTTCCATCTGGCGAAGAAAACCGAAGAAAACGCATAAATATTTTCAATAGAGGGCTGTCCTTAGAGGCGGCCCTTTTGGACTGTAACGCTTTATGCAGGTGAAACCAGGAATTGCATCGACAGCTTGGCGGGGAGGAGAGGTTGTGCGGATTAAAAATGTGAAAGTATATACCGAAGAGCAGACATTTCAGGAGGGAGAGATTTTCATAGAAGGCGGTCATTTCGTCCGGGGGGAAGAAAAACAGGGGGAAATCCTGGATGGGGAAGGATGTTGGGCCATTCCGGGGCTTATAGACATCCATTTTCACGGCTGCATGGGCTATGATTTCTGCGACGGTTCCTGGGAGGTGCTTGAGACCATTGCAAACTATCAGGCATCCGTGGGCGTGACGGCTATGGCGCCGGCAACCATGGCCCTTTCAGTTGAAGAATTGGAGAGAATCCTTGCTGTGGCGGCGGACTATCGGAGAAAGGAAAGAGGCGGCGCGGATTTGCTGGGGGTGAATATGGAAGGGCCGTTTATTAGCAAGGCGAAAAAAGGGGCGCAAAAGGAAGCGCATATCATACCCGCCAGTTTGGAAGTTTTTCATCGGTTTCAGCGGGCGGCAAGAGGGTTGGTGAAATACATCGCCATTGCGCCGGAGGAGCCGGGGGCGCTTACCTTTGTCCGACAGGCGACAGGAGAAGCGGTGGTTTCCCTGGCGCACACCAACGCTGATTATGATACGGCCAAAGCCGCTTTTGACCAGGGAGCCAGCCACGTGGTGCATCTCTATAACGGCATGTCTGCGTTTACCCATCGCTCTCCAGGGGTGGTGGGCGCGGCGGCGGACAGCGCGCATGTGACCGCAGAGTTAATCTGCGACGGGGTCCATGTGCATCCCTCGGCCGTGCGGGCAGTTTTTAAAATTTTTGGAAGTGACCGGATTATACTGATCAGCGACAGCATGCGGGCCACGGGTATGCCCGACGGAGAGTATATGCTGGGGGGACAGACGGTCGAAGTGACGGGGAAACGGGCCACGCTGGCAGGTGATGGCGCACTGGCCGGGTCCGTGACCAATCTGATGGACTGTATGCGTATAGCGGTGAAAAGGATGGGCATTCCCCTGGAGGAAGCCGTGGCCTGCGCCACGGCGAATCCGGCCAAAAGCCTGGGAGAGTATGAACAATATGGCTCCATCTCCCCCGGAAAAAAGGCCAATCTGGTTTTGCTGGATTCGTCCCTGGAAGTGAAAGCGGTAATCAAGGATGGGAAGATAATACGAAATCGACTAATGGCTGGATGGTTTTCTCATCGCTGAAATCCAGGGATTTTCCGAATGTATCCAGCAGCATCTGTTCCTCCTGGCTGAGGTTGCCGTTGGTTTCCTTTTTCAGCAACATTTTCCTGAGCATGGCCATCATGGACTTGTGCATGAAACTTAGCTGGGAATAATCAATGCCACCCCTTAGATGAAACAGGCGCAGACAGCTTAAGATTTCTTCGGAAAGGGATTTGGACAGGCTGTCCCTAATATTGGAAATATTTTCTGGATTATCTGGGTCCGCCAGGCCGCAGGTGAAGAGGACGATTCTTTTACCGGAGAGAAGCTTCCAGTTTTTTCGGATGAATTTGACGCCGTTTACGCCGCCTGCATAGAGGCCGCCACCGAAAATAACGGCGTCATGTTCGGTGAGATTTTGCAGAGAAATTTTTTTGCTGTCGTAAACTGGGCAGGACATGGCTTTTGCGATCCACTGGGCATAGCGTTTGGTGAAACCGTAATGGGATTGGTATAGGACAACTGTTTGGTGCATGAGAACCTCCTGAGAATGATTTTGTGTAGTGTTTTTATCATACTATGAATGGCGTGGAAAAATCAATAGATGAATGGACTTGTAGGGAAACTTTTGAAGAGTTATAATGGCTGTAGAAAAGCATGCGAAGGGGGGATGCAAAAGATGAAGGGCAAGACATTGGCGGATGTATCTACGGGTCCAGATTGGCTGTTGTATGTGATGGTGGCATTGTTTGCGGCGCTGTCGCTTCTGCTCATGGCGGGGAAAGGCGCTTGGTTGATTGCGGGGTATAACACTGCTTCGGAGAAAGAGAAACAGACGTACAACGAAAAGCGTCTTTGCCGGGTAGTGGGCGGAGGGATGGCGGTTTTGACGGCGGCGCTTCTTTTCATGGCTATATTTGAGGATGCGCTTCCTGCATCTTTCTCGATTGTTTTTGGAACTTTGACAATCGTGGTCTGCATTGTCATAATTGTTTTAGGGAATACGGTCTGCCGAAAAAAAGATAGATGAAAAAACTGCTGCGCTGGAAAGGAATGCCTTCCGGCGCAGCTGTTTTTTGTCTTATAGAAATACCGTTTAATATTTGATTTCACGGCCTTCCAGTCTCCACTCTCTGAATTCCGCCGAAATGGACAGCAGAAGGTCGGAGGAGGAGTTGAGGGCGGTTTCCACGGAATCTTGGACAACGCCAATGATGAATCCCACGCCTACCACCTGCATGGAGATATCGTCTGAGATGCCAAACAGTGAACAGGCCATGGGAATAAGCAGCAGCGATCCTCCAGCCACGCCGGAAGCGCCGCAGGCGGACAATGCGGCCAGAACGCTTAAGATAATAGCTGTGGGGATATCCACGGTAATGCCCATGGTGAAAGCGGCGGCCATGGTCATAACGGTAATGGTGATGGCGGCCCCGTCCATGTTGATGGTGGCGCCCAGCGGGATAGTTACGGAGTAATTATCCTTGTTCAGTCCCAGTTCTTCACAGACCTCCATATTAATGGGAATGTTGGCAGCAGAGCTCCTGGTGAAGAAAGCTGTGATGGCGCTGCGCTTTAAGCATTTGAAGATCAGCGGGTAAGGATTTTTGCGGATGCACCAGTACACCAGTATGGGATTGGTAACAAAAGTAATGAATAACATACAGCCCACCAAAAGAGCCAGCAGTTTTCCATATTCTGTGAAAATCTCCAGTCCGCTGGTGGACACTGTGTTGAAAACCAGGCCCAGAATGCCGAAAGGAGCCAGGTTGATGATCCAGGTCACCAGTGTGGAAACGCCCTTGGAAATATCCTGTAGCATCTTCTTGGTGGAGTCGGAAGCCCCGCGAAAGGCAACGCCCAGCAAAACAGCCCAGGACAGGATGCCGATATAATTGGCCTCCGCCAGGGAGCTGATGGGGTTTGACACCACGTTCAGCACAAGAGATTTTAACACGTCAGCGATGCCGCTGGGGGCAGCCAGATCCTGCTGAGCCGTGGACAGCGTTAAGGTAATGGGTATGAACATGCTGGCGAATACGGCGATTATGGCCGCTAGCAGCGTGCTGAACATATACATGATAATGACGGTGCGGATAACTCCGCCGTGGGTCTGCCCTGCGTTACACAAGGAGCTGATAACCAGGAAAAATACAAGGATAGGCGCAACGGCTTTTAAGGCGCCTACAAATATATCCCCCAGTATGGCGATGCCCGTTGCCTTCGGCAGTAGAAGTCCCAAAGCTACACCGATGACTAGCCCCACGAGAATTCGTTTTACCAGGCTGATATCCATCCATTTCTGAAATAAATTATTCATTTTCGTGTCCTCATTCGTTTTTTATTTGTGTTTCTTGACGTGTTCCTTAAGTTTATCAAAACTTTCGGAACTGATTACGTGTTCCATTCGGCAGGCGTCTTTCGCAGCGATTTCCGGATCGACTCCCAGGGCCGTCAGCCATTCGGTTAGGAGGATGTGGCGCTCGTATATCTTTTCTGCAATGCGGGCCCCCTTATCCAGAAGCGTTATGTACCCGTCCTTATCCATCTGGATGTAGCCGTTGTTTCTTAAATTTTTCATGGCTATGCTGACGCTGGGCTTAGAAAAGGACAGCTCATTAACAATGTCAATGGATCGCACTTGTCCGAGACGGTTGTGCAGAATCAGTATGGTTTCCAGATAATTCTCAGCTGATTCCTGAATTTTCAATTTTCTCACCTCGCTTTTCTCTATGGCAGTGGTCAATTTGTGAAATGACTATTTTGGTAACCGGAGTTAGAGTGCGTTTGGAAACCGCATCAGCCACAAACTCGGGAATAGGAAATAACTGTTTCACAACGGCCTATTCTATGGAAATTTAATCATTATGCCCTAATTCTATCAAAAAACAGAGGAATAATCAAGGCAATTTGCATAAAAGCATTTAGAGGCGGCAGGAGAATGTGTTGACAAGCATTATAGAGCAAGAGTAAAATTATGGAAAAAATGATGCGGCGGGATGGAGGTAGAGAATGCAGTATCTATTAAATTGCAGTCAGATGAAAAGAGCGGATCGCTTTACCATAGAGGAAATGGGGGTTCCTTCCATGGTTCTTATGGAGCGGGCCGCTTTGGCCGTGGTTGAGGAGATGTTAAACGCAGGATGCGCACAGGAACGGATTCTTGCGGTCTGTGGAATGGGAAATAATGGTGGGGACGGGCTGGCAATTGCTCGACTTCTTTACTTAAAAGGCTGCAAAGTTTTCGTGGAATGTGTGGGTAATCCAGATAAAATGACAGCAGAAACCCGGCAACAGTATAAGATTGTCAAGAATTATCAAATTCCGATTGTCAATAACCCGGACTATAGAGAATATACTACTATAGTAGACGCGTTATTTGGCGTAGGCATTACGCGTCAAGTGGAGGGAATATACAGGCAGAAGATCCAGGCGGTGAAGGACAGTGGAGCCAGGATCTGGAGTGTGGACATCCCTTCCGGCGTGGATGGAGATACGGGCAGAGTTTTGGGGGCGGCTATCCGCGCAAACGAGACAATCACCTTTGCTTTTGGCAAGATCGGACATGTTCTGTACCCAGGCAGGGCCTGTGCGGGGCATTTATTGGTGAAAGATATTGGGATATATCCAGTGGCGAATGAGGAGGATGCGTATATGCGCTCTTTGGAGCCGGAAGACTGCAAAGAGCTGCTTAAAAGAGATCCGGCAGGCCATAAAGGCACGTTTGGGAAAATCCTTGTGTTGGCAGGCAGCCGGGGCATGAGCGGCGCGGCCTATTTTGCCGGGAGAGCAGCCTATGCGGCCGGGGCCGGAATGGTGAAAATCTGTACTACGCAAGAGAATCGACAGATTCTCCAGACTCTGGTTCCCGAGGCGTTATACGGAACCTGGGATAAGGAGGAGCTTGAGAGGGGGATGGAGTGGTGTGACGCCGTGGTGATAGGACCCGGCATTGGACAAGATATGGAAGCTTTTCATATGTTGGAACATATATTGGAACTTGGGCGGCGGAAGAATCTGCCCATGGTTTTGGATGCGGATGGATTGAATTTGCTCAGCGCCCACAGGGAGCTTAGGGACATGCTTTATGAAAAGTGCGTGTACACGCCGCATATGCTGGAGCTGAGCCGTATGACTGGGAAAACCGTGGAAGGGCTGCGTGAGAACCCTGTGGGGACGGCGGCGCAGTTTGCCCAGGACTATCCGGGAACGCTGGTCTGGAAAGACGCCTGCACCCTTGTGAAATGCAGCCAGGGAAGAGTCTACCTGAATCAGAGCGGAAACGACGGCATGGCCACAGCCGGCGCTGGCGACGTGTTGGCAGGGCTGATAGGCGGCCTTTTAGCCACAGGGCTGAAGCCGGACGCGGCAGCTTCACTGGGCGTGTATCTTCATGGAAGAGCCGGAGATTATGCGGCGGCGCGAAAGGGCCGGCATGGCATGACAGCCAGGGATATTCTGGAGGAAATTGCCCAGGCCATTCGGGAGAGTATTTGAGAATCCATTTTGCAAAGAAACAGGAATATTTGGCGGCGTGCCGCCGATACATAAACAATTCTATCCTTCGTTTTTCGTATACTCCGGAAAAAATTGGGAAATACTATGGCTAAAACATAGGAATCGGAGTGTGAATTGAGTGATAATAAAAAGAGGGGATATTTTTTATGCGGATTTAAGACCAGTGGTGGGCAGTGAGCAGGGAGGAATCCGTCCTGTCCTAATTATACAGAATGATATTGGAAACAAACACAGTCCCACAGTAATCTGTGCGGCGATTACGTCTAAAATGAATAAGGCCAAGCTTCCTACTCATATAGAGATTGATTCTTCAGAGTATGCCATCGTGAAGGATTCGGTTATTTTGCTGGAGCAGCTGAGGACCATTGATAAGAGAAGACTGAAAGATAAAGTGTGCCATCTGGACAAAAGCATATTGGACAAGGTCAACCATGCCCTTGGGATTAGCCTGGAATTGCCAATTTAGGCTACATAAATGTCCGCGTTCTTGACGAATAGTATTGAAAATGATACCATAGAGCAGTATGGGAGCCACTGAATATACAAAAGGAGAGGAAAAATATGTCAGGACATTCAAAATTTGCGAATATAAAACACAAGAAAGAAAAGAACGACGCCAAGAAGGGGAAAGTGTTTACAGTTATTGGCAGAGAAATTGTGGTAGCCGTCAAAGAAGGCGGCCCGGACCCAGAGAACAACAGCAGACTGCGTGACGTGATTGCCAAAGCTAAGGCTAATAATATGCCCAACGACACCATTGAGCGGGGAATTAAAAAAGCTGCCGGTGATGCGTCTGCAGACAATTATGAATATGTCACCTATGAAGGATATGGTCCCAGCGGCATCGCGATTATCGTGGACGCGTTGACGGATAATAAGAATCGGACAGCCGGAAACGTGCGCAGCGCATTTACAAAAGGAAACGGAAGCATTGGAACTCAGGGATGCGTTTCTTTTATGTTTGATAAAAAAGGGCAGATCATCATCGACCGGGAAGAATGTGAAATGGAAGCGGATGATCTGATGATGCTGGCGCTGGATGCAGGAGCGGAAGATTTTCAGGAAGAAGAGGACAGCTTTGTGGTTCTTACAGAGCCGGATTCTTTCAGTTCGGTGAGAGAAGCATTGGAAAAGGAAGGCATCCCCATGGCAGAGGCGGAAGTCACCATGATTCCCCAGACATGGGTGGAACTGACCGACGAGGGGGCCATTCGGAATTTGCAGAAAACGCTGGATTTGCTGGAAGACGATGACGACGTGCAGGCGGTTTATCATAATTGGGATGAGTAAAAACATCGCTTCAGTTATGGGTGTAAAGCCTCCTTTTTGGACATTAAATATGACCGGAAAGGGGCTTTTTATTTGAATAAATATGTTTCGAAATGATTTATTTTAGAGCGTCAATTATGTATTACTGACCGGATATCTTAAAGATCACAGCGGTCGGATACTTCTATGACGGCCGGGAGCCGCTCACTTTGATGAATCACCTCTCTGAAAGGTTTCAGGAGCTTTTTGAAATTTACGGAAAGAACAGACAGGCTTTTTGCAAAAGCGCCGTCGACTAGACTATTTTGCCAGAGATGGATAATTTAGTGGCAGCTACGGCGTTTCCACTGTTGGAATGGATGACTTTCTATACTCATTAAGGGATCGCGGTAAGTATAATCTTGAGATCGCAGAAGAACGCAGTCTTAATCAGGCAGCGATACTCCATACATATGAGAATACTGTTTTCCCATTAGGTAATGGTTGAAAAGAGAGACGGCAGGGTGTATTATCGGCTGAATCAGGAGGCGGTCAGGGAGCTTATGGGGCTTTTTAGAGGGAATGGTTTGCCCGTGCAGTCCATAAGAGTCTCCCCAGCCAGGTTATTTACGCAAGAAAAGAATGGCTCATAATATAAAATTCCTCCTGGCTTGGTCGGTGTTCCCTTTTCATCTCTTTTAAAGTGTCATCGTACAGCATCGCGTCTTTCTGGGTGACTGCCATTACCGGACTGTCATAATAGACCCATTTTCTGCCGTCCAATGCATTGGGATGAAGTTCTTTTGCCATCATGGCCGCTGGGTATTTTTCATCTTCTGTGGAAATATTATATTTTTTGCAGCTTTTAAACCCACGGTTTACGTAATTTGCCGGACTTCCAAATATGACGATCACATCATAGCCAAGTGCGGCTGCTTGATCGAATGAATATTCCATCAGTTTCTTTCCATAACCCATTCGCTGGTATTTGGGCAGGATGGAGACGGGACCGAATGTGAGGATTTTCTTTTCGGTTCCATGTATATCAACCAGCCGGGAGTGTGTGTACATGATGTTTCCGATTACCTGGCCGTCCAGCTCAATTACATAATCCAGTTCGGGGATGAAGTCTTCATGCTGGCGCATAATATGGACCAGATAATGCTCTACGCATCCTGGCATATAGAGATTGTAAAATGCTTTTCGCGTGATCTCTTCGACGGTCATATAGTCTTTTTCTGTTTCATTTCGTATTTTTATCAATTTGATTCTCCTTTCAATTTATGTTGTTTTTAGATATATGCGTTTATAAACAGTGTTTTATAACTATATCGAAAGAAAAATAAAGTGTCAAGAATCTTTAACATTTAGAAATATGCATGGTTTCTTTCGTATATTTTATTGGGATAGCTGTTGACATTTTGCTTTTCACACGCTATAATATGAAATGAAATATATTTGTAACATTCATTTAAAGAAAACTATTTAATCCGGGGATAAACTTAACAAATAGTAATATTTCGTAAAAGGATGGGCGGTAGCGATGGGGCAAAAGCGTGTAAATGGGAAAATTCTGGGTTTATTAATGCTTATTTTGTTGCTGGCGGCAGGAAGCGCATTACAAGCCACCACAGTGGAGACGCATGCGGCTGTTAAGAACGGCTGGGTGAAGAAGAGTAACAAATGGTATTATTACAAAAGCGGCAAGAAAGTCAAAGGGGACTGGGTTTATTATAAGAACAAATATTATTATTTGAAAACTGGTAACGGCGTGATGGCGGAGAAAGAGTTCGTTGAATCGGCGACGGACGGCTTCAAATATTACGTGGATAAAAACGGCGTGATGGTTACAGGGTGGCAGAAAATCAAGAAAAAATGGTATTATTTTAAGAAGAAAAATCCAGCAGGCGCCATGCGTTATGGCTGGTTATCAGAGAAAAATTCCTCGGGTGGAAAAAACAAATATTATTTGAATAAAAAAACAGGGGTCATGTATGCCGATAAGATGTTTAAGGTGGGCAAAAAATATTATTACGCCACCTCAAGCGGCAATCTGTTTACCGGGTGGAAGACCATTGATAACAAGAAATATTATTTTACGCAGACGGGTACATATACAGGCTGGAAGAAGATTGGCGGGAAATGGTATTATTTTAAAGCCGAAGGTTATGTGAAAACAGGCTGGGTTTCTTATAATGGCAAGAAGTATTATCTGTCCAAAAAGAAAGCGTCCAAAGGCGCGGCGCTGACGGGCACGCAGACGATTTCAGGCAAAACATATTACTTTAACGCTGACGGCGTGATGGAGTATGAAATCAAGGATTCAGACGCTTCCATTGGACGTCCGGGCGAATCTCATACCATTAAGAATTATCTGTTGGGGGCGTTGCAGCCCGTTGGCAGCGCGTTGTATGTATGGGGAGGCGGATGGGCCCAGCCCACTGCCACATATATAGGGATTTACCCCCAGTGGAAAACCTGGTATAATTCCAAAGGCAGTTCTTATAACTACGCCAATTACATGGATTTGTCCGTAACCACCCGGGCAAAAGGTTTGGATTGCTCTGGATTCGTAGGATGGAGCACTTACCAGATTATGCAGTCGAAAAGCGGCGTTGGCAGCGGTTATGTGGCGGAAGCATCCACCATCGCCAGCGTGTATGCCGGCAGAGGCTATGGCGCTCTTAAGTCCCAGGCGCAGTTGAGCAAGAACAATTATAAAGGGAAGTTTGTGGCTGGTGACGTGGGCAGCATGTCGGGACATACATTCATTGTCCTGGGACAGTGTTCCGACGGCAGTCTGGTGATTGTTCATTCCACGCCGCCCTGCGTGCAGATCAATGGAACCACGACGCCTTCCGGCGCCTGGGACAGTGAGGCGGCCGCTTTGGCGAAAAGATATATGAGTCAGTATTATCCGCAGTTGACCAAGAAGTTTAATTTATCCTGTGGCGTGGGATCGTCTTATATCCGGGCCAGCAATATGCTCCGGTGGAATACGAAAACATTGGCGGACCCGGATGGATACAAGCAGAAAACAGCGGGCCAGATTCTGGAAGATTTGTTTAAGAATAGCACACAGTGATAGGGCCGTTAAAAAAGGAGATGTCTGAAAAGGGGAGTCAGGCGTCTCCTTTTGGCTTGGCGCAGAACAATAGTTATTTCGAATAAATTATAAAAATGTTACAAAAATATTGAATTTTTGTATTTTAGATCTTGAAACGCCAGCGAAACTGTGCTATTATGGAAAAGAAGTTAAGGAAAGCCTGCATGGCTGAACGATTAGGGGAGTTTTAGTAAGGAACGAAGGGTTGATGAATCATGAAAAAAAGACTTGTGTGTTGTATTTTAGCATTGGTTATTACTTTTTCGCAGGTTGTGAATGTTGCGGCAACAAAGGAAGAACAGCTTCGCGTAGAGCAGGAAGCGACGAATAATAGCCTAAATGAGGCTTATGCCACGATTGACAGCCTGGAGGCGCAGAAAGAAGCTTTGAGCGCAGAGATAAATGAACTGGACCAGGAATTGGTAAATGTCATGGTGGCGGTGAATGTGCTGAAGAAAGACATTTCCGATAAAGAGACAGCCATTAAGGATACTAAGACGGATTTGAAAAAGGCCGAAGAAAAGAAAGACGAGCAGTACGAGGCCATGAAGAAGCGGATACAGTTTCTTTATGAAAAAGGGGGGGACTCCGCGTGGTTCCAGATGCTGCTGGAGTCCAAAAATCTTTCGGATTTGTTAAATAAAGCGGAATATACCCAGAAGATGTATGAGTATGACCGTGAGAACTTGCAGAAGTTTGAGGATACGGTCAAAGGGGTTAAAGAGTTAGGGGTGCAGCTGGAGGCGGAAAAGGCTGAGCTTGTAGATATGAAGACCCAGCAAGAAGCCCAGCAGGCGTCGTTGGAAAGTCAGTTGGCGGACAAGAGAGCGGCTTCGGAAGATTATGAGTCACAGATCGCCACAGCGCAGTCCCAGGCAGAACAATATGCGTCCCTGCTTCAGCAGCAGACGCAGGAAATTGCCCGTTTAGAGGCGGAGCGTCTGGCGGCGGAGGAAGAGGCCAGGAGACAGGCACAGGCGGCTGCGGAAGCGGAAGAAGCGGCCAGAAGGGCGGAAGAGGCCAGAATCGCCCAGGAGGCGGAAGAAGAAGCCAGAAGACAGGCGGAGCGCGCAGCGCAGGAAACCCAGGCGGCCCAGTCAGAAGAAGAGTCTGAGACAGAAGATGAAGACGCCAACATGGCGGATGCGGATATAGCGGAAGATACCCTAGAGGATTCTACCGGGCAAGACAGCTTAACCGGGGAGGATGCCATAGAGAATACACAGACGGATGACGGGACGACCGGGGATACAGACATAACCTCTGATACGGATACGGCGACAAACAATGGGACGGGGGATGTGCAAACGGACGAATACGGAAACGTGATTGACCAGGATTCTTCCGGCACAGGAGTCACCGGTGAAGGCGCAACGGACCCCGTTGCCTCCACAGGAAGCGGCGCAGGTCAGGACGTTGTGAATTATGCCTTGCAGTTTGTGGGAAATCCATATGTATGGGGCGGAACGGACCCAGTCAATGGCGCGGATTGTTCAGGATTTGTGCAGAGCGTATATGCGCATTTTGGAGTGGCGTTGAATCGTACGTCGGAGGCCCAGCAGGCCAATGGCGTGAGCGTTCCCTATTCACAGGCGCAGCCAGGGGATTTGATTTGTTATGGAAGCCATATTGCGATTTATATGGGAAATGGCCAGATTGTGCATGCTTCCAACAGCGCGCCGTATCCTGCGGGCGGCATTAAGGTAAGCGACAATGCGGCTTACCGGACCATATTAGATGTGAGAAGAGTTATTTAATTTTGTATAAAAAGGTTGCCTTGAAAAGTGCTGGTTTTCAGGGCAGCCTTTTAAGGCGTGTACAATTATGCATTGTGTCAGGCGATTGTAAAACTGCCTATTACGCTGTATAAGAGGGAGGGAATTATGGAACAAGTAGCAAAAAACAGGGAAAATCCATTGGGGACCAAACCCATTGGCAAATTGCTGCCGAAATTCGCGGTTCCGGCTATCATCAGTATGCTGGTCAGCGCGTTATACAATATTGTGGATCAGATTTTCATCGGACAAGGTGTGGGGATGTATGGAAACGCGGCTACCAATGTGGCGTTTCCGCTGACTACCTTGGCCACGTCACTGGGTCTTCTGTTGGGGATTGGAGGCGCTTCCAATTTCAATTTGGAGATGGGGCGGGGCAACAGGGAGAAGGCCAGGAAGATCGCAGGAACGGCTTTTGGGGTTTTGCTGATTGCGGGTGTGGGAATCTGTCTCTTGGTCCGTCTGTTTCTAAAGCCGATGATTGTGGCCTTCGGCGCTACCCCGGATGTGATGGATTATGCCATCACTTATGTGGGCGTCACTTCCCTTGGTATGCCCTTTTACATCCTGACCATAGGCGCCAATCATCTGATACGGGCGGACGGCAGCCCTACGTATTCTATGATGGCCATGGTCAGCGGAGCGGTGGTGAATACAGTGTTAGACCCATTGTTTATTTTCAAATTCCACTTGGGCATTGCAGGCGCCGCCTGGGCCACGGTCATCGGCCAGATTTTGTCTTCCATTATGGTCTTCTGTTATCTGCCCCGGTTTAAGACGGTTGACCTGCGTCTGCGGGATTTCCTGCCGTCCGGAAGGCATTTGCGGGCCATTGCCGCCTTGGGGGCTGCCAGTTGTTTTAACCAACTGGCCATGATGGTGACGCAGATTGTGATGAACAATATATTGCGCTATTACGGGGAAAACTCTGTATATGGCAGTGACATTCCCTTGGCGGTTGTGGGGATTGTCACGAAAGTCAACATGGTGTTTATGGCCATCGTCATCGGCATATCCCAGGGCACACAACCGATTTTCGGATTTAATTATGGAGCGGAAAAATATAACCGGGTGCGTGTGGCTTATCGTTATGCGGGTGCGCTGGCCACGGTCGTCGCGATTGTGGCGTTTTTGGGATTTCAGATATTTCCCCGACAGATTACCAGCTTATTTGGCACGGGAGATGAGTTGTATTATCAATTCTCCATACAATATTTTCGCATATTTATGTTCTGCACTTTTTTAAACGGTCTACAGCCTTTGACGGCCAACTTTTTTACCTCTATTGGAAAATCCACCCGGGGCATTCTGCTGTCTATGACCAGGCAGTTGATTTTTCTGATTCCGCTGCTGCTTCTTTTTCCCATGCTTATGGGAATTGACGGCGTAATTTACGCAGGCCCTGTGGCGGACGGAGCTTCTGGCATTTTGGCCATATATATGGTGTGGAGGGAATTCAGGCGGATGCCCCGCACTGAAAACACAGCGATGATATAAATATTTCTATGGATAAATGCATAATAAAATGGAAAAGGCGGGCATACTTATAAAAATTTTAGAAAAAGGAGATCAGTATGTCGGTAAAATTTTGTGATAGCGAGACAAAGGTGAATTTGATGCGGGCGTTTGCGGGGGAGAGCCAGGCCAGGAATAGGTATGTGTTCAGTGCGGACTTTGCCAAAAAAGAGCATCTGCATGTGATTGAACAGATTTTTCGATTTACAGCGATTCAGGAACAGCAGCATGCAAAAATATTTTATAATCATTTACAGGAATTAAACGGGAACACCATTGTGATCGACGCCGGATATCCGGTGGATAATTATAAGGATGTGAACAAGCTTTTGCGGGCGGCGCAGCACAATGAGTATGAAGAGCACGACGATGTGTACCATCATTTTGGGGAAGTGGCGGCGTCGGAAGGGTTTGACCGGGTGGCGGCTTCGTTTCGGGGCATTGCCCAGATTGAGAAAGTTCACGGCGATCGGTTTGGCCGTATGGCCCAGCTTTTGGAAGAGGGAAAATTATTTGTGTCGGATGTGGAGACAGGCTGGATGTGTTTGAAATGCGGGTATGTGCATCGGGGAACGGAAGCGCCAAAAGCGTGTCCGGTATGTCAACACGACCAGGGATATTTTATCCGGCTGGATCTGCTTCCAGGCGGCATGGCTTGAAATATAGGCGTAAACAGCGGAGATGCCATCTCCGCTGTTTGCAGTTGCAGTTATGTTGGCTGGAAAGAATATATAGTATTCACAGTGTAAGATTTATGGTATAATACTTTAGTATTTACGTAAAAAAATATAAAACGAGGGAGGGAATATGAAAAAATTAAAACTTTTTTTGCTGGCGGGAGCCATCCTCATGTTGGCTGCGCCGGTATGCGCATGGGGCGCGCCTGCAGGGAGCAAAGCTACGGGAGCAAAACTGCCTACATATAAGAAAGTCGTCGTAAGAACAGTGGACGTCTCGACGAGAGATAAGTTTTCCACCAGCATGGCGGCTCATTTGGAGGAGGCGGCCAAAAAAGCCAGCAAGACGACCCAGTACAAAATCGTGATTCCGCCAGGAACGTATACAGCCAGATATGGGCAGAATGTTCCCAGCAACACCTGGATTTACGCCAAGGGAGCAACCATCCGCGCATTAAAAGGGAAGAAAAGGATGGTTCTTCTGACCAACCAGAAGTTTGGCAAGGCTACGGAGAATATCAAAATAGAAGGAGGCACATGGGATACCACAACCCAGTCTGTAAATGATTCTCCAGAGACGGCTCCTTTTCGCTTTGCCCACACCAAGAATCTAATTTTCCAGGATATGACCATTAAATGCAACCGGAAAGCGCATCTGATCGAGCTGGCGGATATAAACAGGCTGACTGTCAAAGGGTGCAAGATATCGGGAAATCATCGGTATTCCGGCGTGCAGCCCAAAGAAGCTATTCAGTTGGATGTGGCCACTGAAAAAGCCATGGTGAATATGCGTCCGTATAATGGAAAAGGATGTCATAACGTGATTATTGAGAATAATCGTTTCAATAACGTTGCCAGAGGCGTGGGATCTCACAATGAGAAGGAAAAAATTGTGGAAGCCAATCCATACACGCATGTGACGGTCAAGAACAATTCCTTTAATAATCTGAAAGCGGAGGCTGTATTCATCACATGGTGGCAATATTGCACTGTGGAGAAAAATACAGTGGAAAACGGCCAACGGGCAGGCGTGTACATGGAGTCCAGTTCGAAAGTCCGGGTTACCAACAACAATATAAAGAAAATAACGGCTTTTTCTGGGGACAGAAGAAGAACGTATGGTTCCGCGACGGCGGGAATTATCCTGCGGGGAAGCCATAAAAATTATATTCGGAACAACACCGTGTCCAGGTGCAAAGGGAAAATTGTGCGCAAAGAGAATATCTGCAGAGGGAATTCTATCAAGAATAACAAAAAGAAATAGCCGCCGGGATGGGGAATCCATCCCGGTGAAATTTTATTCGGTTTTTTGTAAAAAACGCTTGCAAAACAGAGAAACATGTGCTAGAATCATTTTTGTCGCTAAGGCAAGGCTCCATGGTCAAGTGGTTAAGACACCGCCCTTTCACGGCGGTAACAG
>CAJURH010000012.1 GCA_910588775.1 uncultured Lachnospiraceae bacterium | reverse complement strand
TGACGGCAAGGAAGTAAGGAAAGTTTTGTGGGAAAGGGGTAATACCGTTGAGACAATTTGTTCGCTGGTCAAAAGACATTGATTTTCTAAAGTATGTTTGAAAACCGCATTGCCGACATATCATTGGACAATGCGGTTTTTAATCCTATCAAAATATTTTTTTTGCAACGGAAACGGCATTCAGGACTTTTGGGAATCCAGTATATGGAATGCATTGCAGAAATATTTCTATGATTTTCGCGGGCGAAACGTCCACATTGCGTGCGCCTGCGATGTGGATTTCCAGTTGAGGTTCACATCCTCCGGCGGTGAGCAGGCTGGCCAGGGTAATGATTTCCCGTTCTTGCAGAGTTAGGCCGTCTCTTTCGTATACATCGCCGAATGCGAACTCGACAATATATTTTCCCAGGTCAGGAGCGATGTCTTCAAGAGACTGAATGACTGCCGCGCCTCCTGCGCCGTCGATTCTTCTTAAGTTTTCCATGCCTATGTCAAATCTTGTTTTCTTCATTTTATTTTTCCTCCATATTTGATAAAATATAAGCTGTTACAAATAGAATAGGTCTTAGACTATAGTCCAAGTCAAGTCTTTTTTTGAAAGAGGTTAAAAAGTGATTATAGGTGAATTTTCCGAAATAACGGGAATCAGCGCATATACGCTGCGATATTACGAAAAGAAAGGACTAATTCGCGTAGGCAGGAATTCTGCTGGTAGGCGGGAGTACAGCGCAGACGATATAGAATGGGTGAAATTTATCAAACGTCTGAAAGATACAGGAATGCTGCTGCGGGATATCAAGCATTATTCAGATTTAAGATATGAGGGGGACGCCAGCATTAGAGAACGCATGGAACTATTGATTCAGCACAGAAAATTTGTTGTGAAGGAACGGGATAAATGGAATTGGTATCTGCATAACCTGGATGAAAAAATAGGGATTTATCAAAAAAAGATAGAGGCGAATAAATGAACATTGCATTGGAGAAGGTGGAAATAGGAAAAAAGGATATTCTATTCAGGCTCCTTCAATATTCTTTATTTGAGGAGAGCATAAACGATGGGAACTGTATGGGACAAGATGCGCTTTTTGCATATCCATGGTTTGAAGATTATTTTACGGAAATAGAGAGAAAAGCGTATTTTATAAGAGATCGGGAAATGGGAACCCTGCTGGGATTTGCTATGATAAATACTTGTATGAAGAGAAATGTGGGTGGACATAGCATAGCGGAATTTATGATTATTCCCAAATTCAGACGAAATAAAATTGGAACAAAAGCCGCCAGTATGTGTTTTGACATGCATAGGGGAAATTGGGAAGTTTCCCCGTCTTATGGAAGTCGTCAGGCGTATTTATTTTGGAAAAGCGTGGTGGACGAATACACGGGTGGGGAAAATACGTTTGAAGAGGGAAGCTTTTTTTCAACAGTGAATATTAGGCGCTGGAGGATGAAAAATAGGTGCAGCGTCAGATAGATCAGATTGTCGCTAAATTACAGCGCAAAAAGCGCGGTTGTATGCTAAAGAAATGAAAATGAGAAATTGTTCGGCGGCTGTAATAAACCAGATTCAGGCCATGAAAAAATCCATTTATGAAAAGAATCTAAATGAGAAAATAGCCCATTGCAATCGTGAATGGGACTAGACAGAATCCAGATTTTAGGGTAGAATACCTTGCAAGCTTATGGATATCATTTATGTAAAAGAACCGTGTTCATGTAGGGTACAATTCTGGGAATGGCAGCATCTATCGAAATGAAGTTTGAAGACTGTTTATTTTATTGGGATGCCAGGGCGAGTTGTTTAAAGCTACGCCAAAACGTTCCGGGGCAGGTGAAATTGTGAAGATGGATGAACTGGCTGTGCATCCTTAATCCATCGGAATATACTTTTGAAACGTTAAAGCGCTATATCCAGGAAGCGCGTAAATGTGTTGAGGAAAAATTTGTAAAAAGAAGGAAGGGATGATAATGTTGGAAACGCGGCGGCTTTATTTACGGCCTTGGGAGGAAGGGGACGCAGGAAGTTTGTATAAATACGCCAAAGATCCGGAAGTGGGCCCCATTGCCGGATGGCCTGTCCATACCAGCGAAGAGAACAGCCGGGAGATTATAAGAACTGTATTGTCTGCGCCAGAGACTTATGCCGTGGTTTTAAAAGAGACCGGAGAGCCAATCGGAAGCGTGGGTTTGATGATTGGAGACAAAAGCAACTTGCAGTTGAGTGAAACAGAGGGGGAGATTGGTTATTGGGTTGGCGTGCCTTACTGGGGACAGGGGTTGATACCCGAGGCGGTTCGCGAACTGATGCGACGTGGTTTTAGAGAATTGGGGCTGGAAACTCTCTGGTGCGCGTATTTTGACGGAAACGAAAAATCCCGGCGGGTTCAGGAAAAATGCGGTTTCCGATACCATCATACCAGAAAGGACGTACCCTGTTCCATGATAGAAGATGTCCGGACAGAGCATGTCACCTGTCTGACAAAGGAGCAGTGGAAAAAAGTGGCCATTCGGAAAATGAAAGTGGAGGAGTATACCCTGTTGGAGGATTTTCTGTACGATGCTATTTATCTTCCGAAAGGCGTGAAACCTTTGCCCAAAGAAATCATACAACAGCCCAAAGTGGCAGCGTATGTGAAAGATTTTGGACAGCTTGGCGATTGCTGTCTGGTAGCGGAATGTGAGGGGCGGTTGATTGGCGCGGTTTGGACTCGAACCCAGGTGGAGGGGTATGGGCATTTGGATGAAAACACGCCAGAATTTGCCATCTCGGTGAAAGAAAACTTTCGGCGGCAGGGAATTGGCCAAAAGCTGATGGAGGAAATGATACACCTTCTAAAACAGCAGGGATACCAAAAAGCGTCCTTAAGCGTTAACAAAGAAAACCACGTCGCATATTCTTTATATCAAAAACTGGGATTTAAAGTTATGTCTAAAGGGCAAGACAGCGAAGAGGCAGGCGGAGACGAGTTCATGTTGTTGGAATTGGAGTGAGTCAGGCGGCATCCGATTCTAGTTGGGCGCACGAAGGGTATCTTGTGGCGTTGCGTGTTTCTCAGGAGTCAGAGATGATGGATGCACTTCGAGAGAACGGCATTTCTTCATGATGTAATTGGTTAAAGCAACGCCATGACAGATAATCTGTTGTTTTTTCATAGTCCGGTATCCTTGCGAGGTGAAAAAAGCCTTTGCCGTGATGGAGGCATGTACCGTTATGCTGCCAGAAACGGCATGTTCCAATTCCTGACAGATGGCGGCGGCGATGCCCTGTCTCTGGTAATCCTTGTGTACATACAGTCGGTCCAGATATCCTGTTTGGTCTATGTCGCCAAAGCCAATGTAAGCGGTATCTGAAACTGCGACTACCGTATAATGATCTAGGAAAGACGCATCCCATTGGGCTAAATTTATATGGCCATTAGCCCACGCGTGTAGCTGCTCCTGGGTGTAATCCTTAGCATTTACCGCGTGTACGGTTTCATAAAATAGTTTTGCCAAATGGGGGCAATCCGACGATTTATATTTTCTGAGAATCAATCAATTACCTCCTGTTTCCATTTTTATCAAAGGATTTCCGAAGGGCTTTTTCCGTGGGAAAGATGGGGCCAACCATGAAAATCATCTGGACTATGAAAATGATTCCACCCAGCCTTCCTATGGCCTCTTCTCCCTGATTTATCACAAAAAACAGTGGAAAAATGGACGGAGCCAATAAGAAAATTCCCCAAGTATACCAGATTTTTCCTATATATTTGTGGGCAAATTCCCAGGTATCTCTGTTTTTCATAGACATGCTGGTTCGATATCCAAATACCATATTAATTTTCCCCGGATCCTTGTTCAAAAACATTTTTCCAAAGCCAATCATCGTAAGCGGAACGATGGCATTCATAAGCAGTATGAAAATCCAAAATCCCATAGTTTTCCCCTTTTAAAAGTTATCGTTTTAGGTTTTATCCATATTACAAGATACTCCATTTGTTCTCTTTTAAAATTTTATCCTCTGCGAATATACATTCTTGATATGGCAAATTCTCTGTCGCCCTGCACCATATTAAGGAATTCCTATTCATAGTGTTCGCAAAACAGCGGTATAGCTTGTTACTAGATATAGAATGTCTATCCCTTTCTCTTTCATGTCAGCGCATGTGTAATTTCATAATAGGGCCATCTACCCCGCGGCAGCGCTTGTTCAAACATTTGGGATAAGACTTTTCCTGGATTTGGTCAATGTGCGTAATGATGATTCCTTACTTCTGTAAATTTTTCCCAATTCAAATACCCTTTACCTGATCCCAATCACTGTGGGAAATAAAAAGATGCTTTGTTTCAAAAATGCTTTGACAGTTGTTAGCCATTGCGAATTTCTATGAGTCGGAAAATATTTCCATACAAATCTCCTTTTTCTTCTAAATCAATCATTAGCCATTTCTGGCCGTTGCCTTCTTTGGTCTGTGCGTAGATTTCCTGTAATGCCAGCGTGCAGTCGGGCATCATTGCGTCAACGCGTTCTTTTTCTTTTTTCCCCACAACGACCATTACCGTGAAATACGACTCTCTGGGATATATGGTACACAGTGTTTTAACAGATTTTTTAAATTTTATGTTCCAGCCCATTTCCCAACTACAAGAGCTAAATTCTATTTTTTCGCGGCACGCATACGTTTTTTTGATTTCTGAACAAAACTGTTGGAATACAGGATTTTGAATATATTCTGCCAAGTCGTCCAGTGTTGGACAATGTTGTTTATCATGTAAATCTATCATGTCATACCTCATTAAGTGTTACGCTTTTGAATAACCTAAGATCTTTGATGTCAAAAACAAATTCCAGATACATAAGTCTCACCTTATTTGTTGTGTGAGTCGCCACATATTGTCGTCTTCATCATAGGCATAGAAGGAGTTTTCTTTTGCGGTGGCGAAATGGCCAGTTTGTAGGGGAGAGATCTCGTTTTTTTATATCGGCAAAGGGTATTAGAAATCTATGTTTTGCGGTTGAAATCTACATATCTGGCATGGACGCCGTGTAGAATCCCAACTTGTGAAAATTGTACCACTCCTCGATTTTTTGTCGGCTTGCAGCATTTAGAGCAAGCAATGCCTCTTTTGCAAATTCTAAAGGCGCTGTGCCATTGGCTGTAATGACATTTTTGTCACGGACTGCTTGTTTCGACATGTATTTGGCCTCTCCTTTGTATAAGGGGCCTGCCCATTGTTTTAAATCGTGCAGGTCGTTGCTTGTATGAATTACCTCATTTAAAAGGCCGATTTTTCCCAGAAAAGCAGTGGCGTCGCAGATGCCGCCCAGTACGTTTCCTTTGTTATAGCAGTCCTCTGCCAGGGTTTTGATTTGCAACGCGTTTTTCTCTCTCCAAGACATGCCGCCAATTAAGAAAACTGCTTCGTAGTCTTTTGAAATGGACGAAAGATCATAATCGGGAAACACCCGAAAGCCGCCAATGGATTGGACGGGTTCCTGGGATAAAGACACTGTTTTAATGTCATACTGTCCTTGACCTAACATAGTGATGGCAGAGGAGAGATACCCCGCCTCCCAATCTGCGAATTGTTGTAAAATGACAAATAATATGGTTTTTTTCATGTTGTTTTACTCCTTTTCATTTTCTAATTCGGCTCGTTTATTGATGAGAGATTTTATTATAGCCATAAAATTCCCCGGTTCCCATAATCAAATGTAAGTATAATCAAATTATAGCATAAAAGAAATGAAATATGGGGGAAGCTAGAAAATTTTTTTGTATTGTATTTGAAAAATCAAATAGGGGCGTTTTGGGAACTTCTTTATATATTTAAGAAAATATCTTGTGTTTTTTATCTATGGTGTATAGTTTGCCGTTTATTTATCTATGCGTCAACGCTTATTGGACTTCTAAAATTCTTAACAAAAAAACAAGGATCTAAATTGATTAATTACAGCAGGTAAAAGCCATTATAGCAAATGTTGTGTCTGTTTTATTATTTGAAGGGTGGGCAATGTTCGAATTAGGATGCCAATAGGAGCAAAAAAATGCCTAATTACTGGAAATAAAATGATGGGACTGAACCCAGGGTTCCAAATATTTAGGCCGTTTGGCAGGGACGTTGCCCTTGACAAACATACCGGTGGCATGATAATATGTGCATACTACCGGTATGTAAGGGGGGGGGTAAGGGTATTATGGCTAGGAACAAGCATCCAGAGGAGACAGTTCGATTGATATTGGATGTGGCCTATCGTCTGTTCATGGAGAAAGGCTACGAACGTACTTCGATTCAGGATATCATTGACAATCTGGGGGGACTGAGCAAGGGAGCTATCTATCATCATTTCAAATCAAAGGAGGATATTTTAGTGGCCGTTACTGATAAAATGACCGAGGAATCCAACAGAATGCTGGGGGATATTCGTGACC
The DNA here is from genome assembly GCA_910588775.1 of uncultured Lachnospiraceae bacterium. Taxonomy (GTDB): domain Bacteria; phylum Bacillota; class Clostridia; order Lachnospirales; family Lachnospiraceae; genus MGBC164599. The sequence continues at coordinate 62,222 of CAJURH010000012.1, read as the reverse complement.
GCAAGGATTTAACGGGAAAGGAAAAATTGAGGGCGATTTTCAAAGAATCGATTTTTCGGCCAGTGCAAGACGAGATGTTCACAGTGGCTCCGAAATTAGGCGATAATCCTCGGTTGCTTTTTAGTATTTTTCGAGAAACGATGAATGACGCGGCTCCAAATTATATCTTGCCTATTTTTGAGCAGGGGATTTCCGATGGAACCATACAGACGGATTACCCGGTGGAATTGGCGGAATTGATGCTTATTGTTTCTAATATTTGGATGAACCCTATGATTTTTGACGATTCTGAGGAAGAAGCATGTCGGAAATTCATGGTGTTTCGTCAAATGATGCAGGGATTTGGGCTGGATATTGTGGACGACGATCTTATGCTTCGATTGCAGGAGCTGGCATCTATTTACCAAAAAAATAAAATAAAATGAAAGTAAAAAATCTGTCCTGTTTTGAGGACAGATATATTTAGAAACAGATACATACCGTCGTATGGTATTAAAAAAGGAGGAACCATGAAAACCATTTTAGAAGTGGAACAGGTGGAAAAAAGTTATGGCGCATCCCAGGTGATCCATGGCTGTAGTTTTCAGATTAACCAGGGGGAAATCTATGGTCTGCTGGGCGTAAACGGTGCGGGAAAGACCACGTTGATGAAAATGATTCTTGGATTGCAGAAGCTGGATAGTGGGAGCATTTTTGTTTTGGGAAAAGGGGAAAGTGACGGTCCACAGTATTTGGCGGAGATTGGAAGCGTCATTGAAAATCCTGTGTTTTATGAGCATTTAAATGCAGAGGAGATTTTATCTATGCATCTGGCGTATATGCAGAAAAAAGGAAAGATACCGGATGTTTTGCGTCTAGTGGGGCTGGAAAGTGTGGGTAAAAAGCCCGTTTCCCAATATTCTTTGGGTATGAAGCAAAGGCTTGGGCTTGCCCGGGCGATTATTCACCGCCCTCGATTGCTGCTGCTGGATGAGCCGTTGAATGGGTTGGACCCCATTGCCATTACACAAATGCGGGAACTGATGGGGAAATTAGTCAAGGAGGGCATGTCTATTTTGTTGTCCAGTCATATCATTGGGGAGATACGCCATACAGCCAATCGGGTGGGCATTCTTTCGAATGGATGCATCTATCAGGAGTTCTCAGTGAAGGAAAAAGCTGCCCAGTGGGGGGAACAATTTGAATCGCGTGTGGTGGATTTTATGAGGAGGGAATCTTATGAGTTTGTATAAATATGAGCGGATGAAAATTCGTGTATCGGTGTATTTTTGGGCGGCGTTTGGCATATTTGTCAGTGTACTTGCGATGGGTATATTCTTTTTATTTCTTGGCGCGCAGATGACGGAGAGGGAGGAGATTTTCTTAAGCTGGAACGGATTGTTCTCACTTACCACCGCCATGTCCGTTGGATTTTTTAGCGTTTATTCGGCGGTGATTGCTGGGAAAATAATTGTGGATGAGTATTGTGGAAGAAATGCGGCCCTTCTTTTTACATATCCCATTAGCCGTGGGAAAATCCTTCGGATCAAGTGTGGAATCGTGTTTGTTTTTACCATGATTTCTGTATTTATAAGTAACGTGCTTGTAACAGGATTGATGTACTTGACTGCGGAAATTTTCAGAATTAAGCTTGGTTTTACGGCGGGAAATTTTGTGTTTATGGTGTCTATTTGCAGTTTTTTTGCGGGGTTGTTATCGTCGTCTATTGGTCTTATCTCTGCTGTTATCGGGTGGAAGAAGCGTTCCATGGTGACCGCGATTGTCAGCGCCTTAATCATTGTCTGTTTTGTGCCAAATCTTATTGCGGGATCGTCCAGTCGGATTGTTTGGACCATAGTTTTTATGGGAATTGTATTCAGTGTGTTGGCCAATGGAATGTATCATTTCCTGGCTCATGGAATTGAGAAAATGGAGGTTTAATAAATGAGAGGGAAATTATTTTCCAAAGATTTTACGCTGGTTGTGATTGGGCAGATTATTTCGTTGTTTGGGAATGCAACCATAAGATTTGCGTTGCCTTTGTATCTTCTGAATCAAACGGGTTCCTCCGCTCTTTATGGGACGGTGACGGCTTGCGCTTTTATTCCGGCTATTTTATTGTCTCCAGTAGGCGGCATGGTGGCGGACCGGGTAAACAAGCGAAACATTATGGTGATATTGGATTTTTTTACAGCAGCGGTAATCGCCATGTTTACTGTGTTGTTGGGTTCGGTTAATCTGGTCCTTTTGATGACGGTTACTATGATGCTTTTGTATGGAATCGCAGGGGCGTATCAGCCTTCGGTGCAGGCAAGTATACCAGCTCTTGTAAGTCCGGATCACTCTATGGCGGCAAATTCCATTATTAATACAATTAGCTCTTTTGCCTTTTTATTGGGTCCGGTGTTTGGGGGAATTTTGTACAGCGCTTACGGATTAAAACCGGTATTAGCGGTCTGTATGGTGTGCTTTTTTCTGTCTGCGGTTATGGAATTATTTATCAAAATTCCTTTTAAAAAGCAGGGTTTTCAGGGTGGCATAGGACGAACGATTAAGGAGGATTTTGCGCAAAGCGTAAGATTTATTCGAAAGGAAAAACCGTTTATTGGAAGAGGATTGCTGGCCGTTTGTGGCGTCAATTTGTTTTTATCATCCATGATTATGGTGGGCCTTCCTTACATGATAACGGAGGTGTTGCAGTTGGATTCTGATTTTGCGAATCGGCTATACGGTTTTGCTGAAGGGGCATTGGCAGCGGGGGGATTGGCCGGTGGAATTGGCGCAGGCGTTTTTGCGAAGAAGCTTACAATCCGAAAGGCAGGGAATCTGGTGATAATCTGTGCTGGATGTGTGTTTCCCATTGGAATTGCGCTGCTGGCGTTTTCATCAGGAATGGTTAATTATCTGGTTATGACCGCCTGTTGTTTTGTGATTATGGTATGCTCCACGATTTTTATGGTGCAGATGATGTCTTTTGTCCAGATAGAAACACCGCAGAATCTGATTGGAAAAGTGGTTTCCGTTATTCTTACGGTGTCTATGTGCGCACAGCCATTGGGCAATGCTCTATATGGCGTTTTGTTTCAAATCTTTAAGGAATATGAGTTTGTGGTCATCTTATTTGGAGGCGCGGTTTCTCTGCTAATCGCTATTGGAACAAAGAAAATATTCGAAGGGTTTTGCAATAATGGTTGAATCTCCATGGGGAAGGGGGATGCGTAAAATCAGATATTAATAATAAAGGACGTGATATATGTTGGAGCGGAACAACCATGTTTCAAAGTGGTTGTTCCTTTTATATGATGCTGGCTATGCATTATAAATATTTTTACATGCAAAAACACCGTCCCCAGCGTCCTCAACCCGCCAAAAACAGTGCTTTTCAATGCGCGATCAGGGGTTCGAACCCTGGACACCCTGATTAAGAGTCAGGTGCTCTGCCAGCTGAGCTAATCGCGCTTGCAATATCATTTTGTCGAATGCAAGACATATTATATTTGATTATTCATAAAAAATCAAGTGTTTTTTTATAAAAATTTATTTTTTTTTAATTGGACATCTCTTTAGCATTTCGTTCAGTTCGTCAATTGATTTTTTCAGCCGGATCAAGTGTCTGTTGATTCCCCTGTGTTTGTAACACCATTGACCAAGAAAACAGTATAATTTTCTTTTTTTGCAACTTTTTTTTCCCATATGATCCCACCACATGCTTTTTTTCAGTCTATGCGCGGGATTTGTAAAATATGATTGATTCAGGTTTTTACATTCTAGCTACCAGTTTACAGATGGGATTTCCCATGGAGGAGAACTTCTCTTCGTATTCAGTCATCACATTGTTCTGATTCATTTGCTGGTCTTGGTGCAAGTCATAGGTGTGAGAAATTAGAGTCCAGCCGGATTCTTTTACTTCCTGTAGAGAGAATTCGAATAAATCCAGATTGTCCGTTTTAAATTCCACAGTTCCATCCAGCGATAATATCTGTTTGTATCGTTCTAGAAACTGCCGGGAGGTGAGCCTCCTTTTTGAGTGGCGCGCTTTTGGCCAGGGATCGCTGAAATTCAGATATATTTTCTGTATTTCTTTTTCGGCGAATATATCTGGAAGCATGCGGGCGTCAGCGCATAGAAAATAGAGATTTTCCATGGGTTTTTCCATGGTCTGTCTTTTCTGAATGGCCCGCAGGAGCACGCTGTCGTATAGTTCCATCCCTAGGTAGTTGTTTTCGGGGTGGCGCTGGCTCATCTCCATCAGAAACATGCCTTTGCCCATGCCCACTTCCAGATGGATGGGATGGGTGTTTTGCCAGAATTTGTTCCATGCCCCGCGCAGGCAGCAGGGGTTCTGGACAACAAAAGGGCTGTTTTCCACTATATTTTTTGCTTCGGGAATATTTCTCAAACGCATAGTATTTTAGCTCCTGAATAGAACAGTTTTTAAGCAGATTTTAGTATAATATAAATCTATAAGAAATACAATATTTTTTGATGGAATTTCCCATATATCATGTCACGGCATACAGTTGACATAAAGTGTTTTCCAGACAGGGATGGAACGGGGCTGATAAAAAAAATTAAATTTCTACTAGATTTTTTAAAAAAAAGGTGTATTATTATACAGATAGCTTTTTTAATAGGAAGCGATACTTACTATTTTATGAGCAGGAGGCCCTATGGAAAATTATGGAACAAATCATTAGTAAGTTATCAGAAATTGAAAATATGGCCGGCCAGATTATGGAGGAAGCCCAGAATAAGAAGAAGGAGCTTTCCCAGCAATACCAGGAGCAGTGCCGGGAATATGACAGGCAGGCGCAGGCCCAGGCGGAGGAGAAGATTAGGCAAATCCGCGTTCAGTTGGAGCACAATCAAAAGACCCAGCTTGCCGAGCTTAAGGAGCGGACCCAGGAGGGGTTTGCGCAGATGGAAGATTACTATGAGGAGCAGCATCAGCGGCTAGCCAGGCAAATATATGAGAAAATTATACAGGCATAAAGGAAGTGATAAGAAATGGGCGCTGTACTGTCTTATAGCGGACTGTCCACGAAAATCAGGGCCATGATGGCGAAGCTGGTCAATGAGGAGCAGTTTCGGGAGATTGCGCAGTTATCCAGTGTATCGGAAGTGGTGTCTTATCTAAAAAAGACAAGAGAATATGAAGGGCGATGGGACTCCTTTGACGAAGAGCGGCTTCACCGGGGTGAGGTGGAAAAACTGTTGAAGAAATCGGTGTTTCAGGATTACACGAAACTGTATCATTTCTGCAATCCGAAACAGCGCAGGTTCATGGCGTTGTATTTTAAGAGATATGAGATTTTCTTTATCAAGGAATGCATTCGCTATATCTTTGACCACCGGAATTTGGATGGCAGCACTGCCATGTATACAGATTTATCTGTGTATGCGGAGTTTTTTCACCGCCACTCCAAGCTGGATATTGACCGGATGGTTACCTGTAGTACAATCGATGAGCTGATTCAGACAATGGAGCCTTCGGAATATTTCGCCCCTCTCTCCCGCGTGGCAGGCAGGGAGAAGGCGCTGGCCTTTGATTACGGAATGGTTTTGGATCTGTATTATTTTGGACAAATCTGGAAATTGAAAGATCAGCTTTTTAAAGGCGTGGATCTGGAAAATTTGACAAAAGCATACGGGCGGAAATTTGATGTAATTAATTTGCAGTGGATTCAGAGGGCGAAGCAGTATTACAGCATGGACCCCACACGGATTTTTTCCCTGCTGATTCCTGTGGAATATAAATTAAAGCAGGAAGATTTGCGTGCGTTGACCAGTGCGTCCAATATGGAGGAGTTTTATTCGCTTTTGGATAAAACGTATTATGGGCGGAAGTTTCCACAGATATCCACTTCCACATTGGATGAATTTTATAATTATCTGTTGCGCACAACTTTGGAAAAAGAGGCTAGGAAGACGCCGTATTCGGTGATTTCTCTCTATTCGTTCATGTATCATAAGGAACATGAGGTGGATCGCCTTACGACTGCCATAGAATGTATACGTTACGGTGTAGATCCAGAGGAAACCATACGTTACATTCGAAATAACTAACAACCCGGAGGTAGCGCTGTGATTGTAAAAATGAAATTTTTAAGCATTACCGGGCCGAAAGCAGATATTGACCGGGTAACGGAGAAATACCTTTCCAAATATGAAATACATCTGGAAAATGCTTTGACGGAATTGACCGAAGCCCGGTCATTAACTCCTTATTTTGAGATTAATCCCTATAAGGAATCTTTGCATTTGGCCGAAAGTTATTATGACATGCTGGACAGTCCCGATAAGATTCCGGAGAAAAATCTGTCCCTTAAGGACGCTCTGGATCTGGTCAGGCAAGTGGATGATAAAATATCAAAGCTGGACCATGACCGGGCAGAGTTGGAGGAAGAGAATAGTCATGTTCTGGAGCACATGCGGATTATTATGCCGTTTCGGAATCTGGATTATGATCTGACCGCTCTGGTGAAATTCCGGTTTATCAAGCTTCACTTTGGACGGATTGAGAAGCATTATTATGAAAAGTTTGAAAAATATATTTATGACGATGAAGATACCATGTTCTTGCAGTGTTATGCGGACGACCAATATGTGTGGGGCGTTTATTTCTTCCCAAAGGAAAAAATGAACAAAGCGGATGTGATTTATTCATCCATGCATTTTGAACGCATATGGATTCCAGATGAGTATGGCGGCACGGCGGAAGACGCGTATCAGCTTCTCTTAAAACATCAAGAAACGGTGGAGGAGAAAATTGCGGAAAACCAGCGGCAGAGGGCAAAAACGCTTAAAGAGAGCCAGTCGGATATTGTTGGGGCAAAAAGGAGGCTGGATATGCTTTCCCAGCAGTTTGATATTCGCAAGCTTGCGGCATGCACCCGGGGAGAGGCGGATGTCTTCTATATCCTCTGCGGATGGATGTCGGAAGCTGATGCTAAGGCTTTTGCCAGGGATGTGGCGGGGGATGAGAAGTTATTCTGCATCATAGAGGATCAGGATCACGACCTAATCCAGCAGCCGCCTACTAAGCTGTCCAATCCGAAGTTTTTTAAGCCATTTGAAATGTATGTGAAAATGTATGGGCTTCCCTCGTATAATGAGATGGACCCCACCTGGTTTGTGGCGATTACGTATGCCTTTATTTTCGGAGCTATGTTCGGAGATGTGGGGCAGGGGCTTTGCCTGTTAATCGGCGGCTTTCTCCTGTATCATTTTAAGAAAATGGATTTGGCGGGGATTATCGGGACCGCGGGGATTTTCTCCACTTTCTTCGGATTTATGTTCGGGAGCTTGTTTGGATTTGAGGATTTGATACCGGCTTTGTGGCTGCGGCCCATGAATCATATGATTACGGTCCCCTTTGTGGGAAAATTAAATACAGTATTTATCATATCCATTGCATTTGGCATGTTTATTATTCTGGCCTGCATGGTTTTTCACATTATGAATGGCTGCAGAGACCGGGATGCGGAAAATATCTGGTTTGACGCCAATGCCTTGGCGGGTCTTGTATTTTATGGAGCGGCTGCCGTGGTCATCGTCTTGTTTATGGGCGGACATGCGCTGCCAGGAGGCGTTGTGTTACTAATAATGTTTTTGCTGCCTTTGTTGGTGATTTTCCTGAAGGAGCCGTTGACCGGGTTGGCAGAAAAGAAAGGGGATGTTTTCCCCAAGGAAAAAGGGATGTTTTTTGTACAGGGTTTCTTTGAGCTGTTTGAAGTGCTTCTCAGCTACTTCTCCAATACGCTGTCCTTTGTCCGTATCGGCGCTTTCGCCGTCAGCCATGCGGCTATGATGGAAGTGGTGCTGATGTTGGCTGGAGCGGAGCAGGGGTCGCCCAATCCGGTGGTCATGGTGTTGGGAAATCTTTTTGTGATTGGCCTGGAGGGCCTGGTTGTGGGCATTCAGGTGCTGCGTCTGGAATATTATGAAATATTCAGCCGTTTTTACAAAGGCACAGGGCGGGCTTTTACGCCTTTTGCATATAAAACCGTTAAAACAAAAAAATAAAAGAGCCGTGCAGTTTATGAATGATAAGGCTCAAGTTAAGAGGAGGGTCATATTATGACAATTATCGCACAAATTACATTGGTAGCCGCTTTGGCGCTCAGTATCCTGGTTCCTTTCGGGGCGTTTCTAATCGGCGAACGAAGCCGGGGACGTTATAAAACGGCGATTGGCTGTAATGCTTTTTTCTTTTTCGGAACGTTCTTAATCGCCGTTGTGGCTATGTTTGTCTGTGCGCCGAACGTGTTTGCGGCATCGGATTCCGCAGCTGGACTGGCCACTGGCATGGGATACCTTGCGGCGGCTCTGGTAACTGGATTGTCCTGCATCGGCGGCGGTATCGCGGTGGCGAGCGCGGCAAGCGCGGCATTAGGCGCTATTAGCGAAGACCAGTCTGTGCTGGGTAAATCTTTGATTTTCGTGGGGCTTGCAGAAGGTATCGCGCTGTATGGTCTGATTATATCTTTCATGATTCTGGGAAGATTGGGATAAGCGTATGAAAATCTATCTGATCAGCGACAATTTGGATACCCTGACGGGAATGCGGCTGGCCGGCGTGGAGGGTGTGTTGGTGCACGGAAGGGAAGAGTTAAAAGAAGCTCTTAAGAGCGCCATTTCTGACAAAAGTATAGGGATTCTTCTGCTTACCGAAGGCTTTGGCAGGGAATTCCCGGAGATGATTGACAATGTGAAGTTAAATCACAAGACTCCATTAATCATTGAGATTCCAGACAGGCATGGAACAGGCCGCAAACCGGACTTCATCACTTCTTATGTGGACGAGGCCATTGGCCTGAAATTATAAGAACGGGCAGGTGATAACATGACGACAGAAGAAAAATTACAGCATTTCTATGATGCGGCCATAAAAGAGGCCCGGGACAATGCAGGGCGGCTTTTGGATGAACATGAAAAAGAGCTGAAGAACCTGCTGGAAGAACATAAAAAGGCCAAAGACCGGGAAATTGCCATTGCCTTAAAGGCGGAAACGGACCAGGCGTCCCGTGAGATTAATAAGACTTTATCTTCTCAACTTCTGGATATTAAGCGGGAAGGGAAGAAATGCCAGGATCGGTATAAAGAGAAACTTTTTCAGGAAGTAATGACGCTTCTGGAGGAATTTAAGAAAACAAAAAGTTACGAAGATTATCTGAGGCGCAAGATCCAGGAGGCTTTGGAGTTTGCCCAGCAGGATTCGGTGACGGTTTATCTGTCGCCGGAGGACGCTGCGAAGGTTTCGCCTATGTCCAAGGAATTTGGCGTGGATCTGCAGATTGCAGAACATTCATTTCTTGGGGGCGTGCAGGCAAAGATTCCGGAAAAAAACATTCTCATTGACAGCTCTTTTTTGGAGGCATTTAACAATGAAAAAGCGAATTTTACCTTTGACGGAGGTCTGACATATGAGTAGAACAGAAACCATTTACGGTATAAACGGCCCGGTTATCTACCTGAAAGGTAAGACAGACTTTAAGATGTCAGAGATGGTATATGTGGGAAAGGAAAGACTGGTGGGCGAGGTAATCGGTTTGACCAAAGGACGCACCACCATCCAGGTTTATGAGGAGACTACCGGGCTAAAACCGGGGGATCAGGTGACTGCCACCGGAGACGCGGTGTCTGTTATGCTGGGACCAGGGATTATTCATAATATTTTTGACGGCATTCAGCGGCCTCTGGAGGAGATCGCGAAGGAATCCGGAAAATACATTTCTAGGGGCGTGAACGTGGATTCTCTGGATGCTGAGAAGAAATGGGATGTGACTTTGACGGTTTCCGAGGGGGATTACCTTCATCCAGGGTCTATATTCGCTCACGTGCCCGAAACCAAATCCATCATGCATAAATCCATGATACCGCCGGGCCTTTCAGGCACGGTGAAAGATCTGGTTCCCGATGGCGCGTACACCGTTAATGAACGGATACTGACCTTGGAGGATGATGAGGGCGGCCTGCATGAGATAAAGCTGGCTCAGAAATGGCCCATTCGGATTCCGCGGCCCACGGCCAATCGTTATCCGGCCCATGTGCCTCTGGTTACGGGACAGCGGATTCTGGATACACTGTTTCCCATTGCCAAGGGAGGCACGGCTGCCATTCCCGGTGGTTTCGGAACGGGAAAGACTATGACCCAGCACCAGGTGGCCAAATGGTCCGATGCGGATATTGTCATCTATATCGGATGCGGAGAGCGTGGAAACGAGATGACCGAGGTGCTGGAGGATTTCAGTAAGTTGGTGGACCCTAAATCGGGAAATCTGATGATGGAGAGGACCACGCTGATTGCCAACACTTCCAATATGCCTGTGGCGGCCCGTGAGGCTTCTATTTACACAGGGATTACCCTGGCGGAGTATTACAGGGATATGGGCTACGACGTGGCGATTATGGCCGATTCAACGTCCCGTTGGGCGGAAGCTTTGCGGGAGCTGTCCGGAAGGCTGGAAGAGATGCCTGCGGAAGAAGGGTTTCCCGCTTATCTGGCCTCGAAGCTGTCCGCCTTTTACGAGCGGGCCGGCCAGGTGCAGAATCTTAACGGCACAGAGGGCAGCGTGTCCATTATCGGGGCGGTTTCTCCTCAGGGCGGAGACTTCTCGGAACCGGTTACCCAGAACACCAAACGGTTTGTCCGCTGTTTCTGGGGATTGGATAAAGCGTTGGCTTATGCCCGGCACTTTCCGGCTATCAACTGGAACAACAGTTACAGCGAGTACACGGAAGACCTGGCGCCATGGTTCAGAGAGAATGTTTCACCCCGATTCCTGGCGGACCGCACCCAGATTGTGGCTTTGTTAAATCAGGAAACTTCCCTGATGGAAATCGTTAAGCTTATCGGAAGCGACGTTCTGCCGGACGATCAGAAGCTGACTCTGGAAATTGCCCGCGTGATCCGGCTGGGATTTCTGCAGCAGAACGCATTTCATGCGGAAGACACCTGTGTGCCCATGAAAAAGCAGTTTGAGATGATGGAAATTATTTTGTACTTAAATGAGAAATCCAAGGATCTGATTGCCCAGGGAATGCCCATGTCCGTTCTGAAAGAAGATAACATATTTGAAAAAATAATTGCCATAAAATACGATGTTGCAAACGATGAACTGGAGAAATTTGACGAATATCGGCAGGCCATTGACCGCTTCTACGAACAAGTGCTGGCCAAAAACGGATAAGGAGGGGACAGGTTATGGCGATTGAATATTTAGGCTTAAGCGAGGTAAACGGTCCTCTGGTTGTGCTGGAAGGCATCAAAAACGCCGCTTACGAGGAAATCGTGGATTTCCGCATGGACGACAATACCCGCAAGATTGGCCGAATCATTGAGATTTACGAAGATAAGGCCGTGATCCAGGTTTTTGAAGGCACGGAAAACATGTCCTTGAGCAACACTCATACGCGTCTTACCGGGCATCCTATGGAGGCGGATCTCTCCCCGGATATACTGGGAAGGATGTTCAACGGCATTGGCCAGCCTATCGACGGCCTTGGCGACATTCAGCCTGAGATGCGGGTGAATATCAATGGTCTGCCCTTAAATCCTGTGTCCAGGGAATATCCGCGAAATTACATCAACACGGGCATTTCCGCCATTGACGGGCTGACTACGTTGATTCGCGGGCAGAAGCTGCCTATTTTCTCAGGAAATGGTCTTCCCCATGACAAACTAGCGGCCCAGATTGTGCAGCAGGCTTCTCTGGGGAAAGGCAGCCAGGAGGAGTTTGCCATTGTGTTTGCGGCTATGGGAGTGAAATATGACGTGGCGGAGTTCTTCCGCCGCACCTTCGAGGAAAGCGGCGTATCGGACCATGTGGTGATGTATCTGAACCTGGCCAATGACCCGGTGGTGGAGCGATTAATTACGCCACGTATGGCGCTGACGGCGGCGGAGTATCTGGCGTTTGAAAAAGGTATGCACATTCTGGTCATTCTCACGGACATTACCTCTTTTTGCGAGGCTATGCGGGAGGTTTCTTCTTCCAAGGGTGAGATTCCTTCTCGGAAAGGCTATCCGGGGTATCTATACAGCGAACTGGCCACCTTATATGAGCGGGCGGGAATCGTATCTGGCGTCAATGGATCGGTGACCCAGATTCCTATCCTGACCATGCCCAACGATGATATTACTCACCCGATTCCTGACCTGACCGGGTACATTACGGAAGGACAGATCGTTCTGGACCGGACCATGTTCGGCCAGGGGATCTACCCGCCCATCAACGTTCTGCCGTCTCTGTCACGACTGATGAAGGACGGCATTGGAGAAGGGTATACCAGAGAAGACCACCAGGATTTGGCCAACCAGCTCTTCTCCTGCTATGCGAAAGTGGGAGACGCCAGGGCTCTTGCCTCGGTAATCGGTGAAGACGAACTTTCCCCGCTGGATAAGGAGTATCTGGCATTTGGAAAAGCTTTTGAACAGGAATATGTGGGCCAGGGAGAGACGGAAAACAGAGATGTAATTGAGACATTGGAAAAGGGCTGGGAGCTTCTTAGACTGCTGCCAAAGGAAGAGTTAGACCGTATTGACACCAAGTTGCTGGATAAATATTATGATTCCGATGTAAATGAGGTGAATTGATTCCATGGACCCAAATACTTTCCCCACCAAGGGGAATCTGATGCTGGCGAAAAATTCCCTGGCTCTGGCCAGGCAGGGTTATGAGCTGATGGATAAGAAACGGAATATCCTGCTGCGGGAAATGATGGAACTGATTGATCAGGCGAAAGATATTCAGTCTCAGATTGATTCCACATTCCGCAAAGCTTACGCCGCCCTTCAGAAAGCCAATATGGAGATGGGTATTGTAATTGTGGAGCAGATTTCCTATACGGTTCCTGTGGAAAATTCTATACGCATTAAGGTGAGGAGCGTTATGGGAACGGAGATCCCGCTGGTGGAATACGACGAAACCCCACCTGTTCCCACCGCGGCCTTTTACAGTACCCGCTCTTCTCTGGATGAGGCGAAAGCCGCTTTTGAGAAAGTAAAGGAATTGTCCATTAAGCTTTCCATGATTGAGAACTCGGCTATTCGTTTGGCGGCAAATATTAAGAAGACCCAAAAAAGGGCCAACGCCCTGCAGAATATAACCATACCCAAATACGAAGCTTTGGCCAAGGATATTGGAAATACTCTGGAGGAAAAAGAGAGGGAAGAATTTACCCGGCTGAAGGTTATTAAAAGACAGAAAACTGCCCGATAAAGGCGGTTTTTTGTCTTTTAGTCTTGTCTAAAGTGAAGGCGAAGGCGGTTTCCAAAAATAAAAGTGCACAGGGTTCGTTTTCAAGGAAAGAGAAAAAAGGACCATTGATATAAATTTAATTGTGGATAACTATTGTTGGAATAAGAAAACAAGTGAAGAAACTGGCGATTGCTTAGATTTTGGGGTATTAGACTTCTGAAAGAACAGCATGAAGGAATGCTCTTTAAAACTATGATTTTACAGCATTATAATTTGCAAGAAAATTATATAGCAAAGTAATTTATCGGGAAGGGATGCCGTCGGAAAAAGGAGGGCATCCCTTTGCCATAGTTCTACATCGTCTTCTTTACAAAATTTCCCACATTTTATCACATCTCCACAAAACACATGTTTTGATTCTCCATAGATAAATGTGGACAATGTGGATAACTTGGTGTATAAGTCCATTTTATGGGATTTTCAATTTGGCGCGGTGTGGATAACTTTTTGGATGAAAAACGGTGTTTTCTACATCTATTGACAATTTTTGTGGAGATCTACCAAGTAGCGGAAGGCCGAGGTGGCTGCGTTGGCTCCGTCTGCCACGGCGGTTACGATCTGGCGGAGGGCCTTGGCGCGTATATCACCAGCGGTGAAAATTCCGGGCGTGCTGGTTTTACAGTCTTCTCCGGCTATAAAATAGCCATTGGAATCTGTGTCCGCAATGTGCCCCAGTCCGTGACTGTTTGGCAATGAGCCTATAGCGACGAAGACTCCATCCACATCTAGGCCGGTATAATTTCCTTCTTTGTTGTGGAATATTTCCACCCCGGAAACTTGCTGTTCGCCTACGATTTCGTTTATCTCACAGTTCCAGAGGATTTCCACGTTCTCTTGTTTTGCCAGGCGATCTTGCAAAATCTTGGCGGCTCGGAGCTGATCCCTTCGATGGATTAAATATACTTTTTTGCATATTCTGGACAAGAAAAGGGCATCTTCCACAGCGGTATCTCCGCCGCCGGCTACAGCCACCGTTTTATCTTTGAAAAAGGCGCCATCACAGGTGGCGCAATAGGATACGCCCATTCCAGCCAGATTCTTTTCCCCGGGCACGTCCAACAGGCGGTGACGGGTTCCGGTGGCTATAATGACTGAATCTGCAACATAGGAATCCTGCTCTGTCTGGATATGGAAGCTATGGCCTTCGTGTATTATGTTGGAGACCTCGCCCTGCTGTATGGCCAGCCCCAAGCGTTTGGCGTGTTCTTCGAATGCTTCGCTTAAGTCTGAACCGCTTATCAGCGGCATACCTGGATAATTATCCACCTCATAAGTGTTAAGCATCTGCCCTCCTGTAATATAATTTTTTTCTAAAAGCAATGTTTTTAGCTGGGCCCGCATGGCGTAAATGCCCGCTGTGATTCCGGCGGGTCCGGACCCAAGGATAACCAAATCATATTTTTTATTCATGGTATCTGCTCCTTTCTATAGATTAAAAATAAAAGTTCAATAGCATAGATACGTATTTTTGTCAATAAAATATAGAAACAGCTTGGAATATATAAAGAGGGTTTTATGGAAAAAAGAAAAATTCTCAAGTTTGTCTATATTGGCCTGGCGCTGAGTTTTTTACTGGCTCTTGGCATATTGGCGGGTTATGGATCTAAGCATTGGGCATTCAGTGAAAATGGCCGTTTTGTAAAATTTGCGGATAATCTTTTTCTGGAGGAGGTGGTCTCCAACACGTTGAACTTGCATTATACATTGGCCCACCCAGAAGAGTACGGAATTACAGATTACGCTATCTCACTGGGAACCATGTCAGATGCTCCAAATCCCGAACATTATGAGGAAATAGAGCAATGCCTGCAAGAGCTTCAAAAGTTTGATTACAAGAAGCTTTCCTCTGAAAACCAGATTACTCTGGATATGTTGCTGCTTTATTTTACTACGGCAAAATCTTCCGAAAAATTTTATTATCTGAATGAACCTCTTAACGAAACGCTGGGCATTCAGGCGCAGCTTCCGGTTCTTCTGGCGGAATATACATTCTATGATAAACAAGATATCATCGATTACCTAAAGCTTCTGAAAACCATAGATGTTTATTTTGACCAGATCCTGGCTTTTGAGCAGGCGAAAGCGAAACAGGGGCTGCTAATGAGTGATGTTTCTTTGGAAGGTATTATAGCCCAATGCCGGGAATTTATTGCAGATCCCCAGAATAATTTTTTGGCGGAGGTCTTTCAGGACAAATTGAGGGAGTTTTCTCAAAGTGTGGAAAAACTTTCCCAAAAGGAAATACAAGATTACCAGGCGGCGCATCAGCAAATTATGGAGAAGCGTGTATTTCCCGCCTACGGGACCCTTGCCCAGGGGTTGGAGGCTTTAAAAGGCATGGGGCGAAATGAAAATGGTCTGCGCCATTATCCAGGTGGCCGTTCGTATTACCAATACCTTTTGCAAAGCGAGGTAGGGGTTTACACAACGGTGGATGCCATTGAAAAACAGTTGTATGATCAGCTTATGGCCGATTACCGGGAAATGGGGGCGATGTTGAAAAAGTCCCCTTCTTTGATTACCGCAGTTTATCAAAACGATTTCACCTTAGAATCTCCCCAGGATGCGTTAAAGTTTCTGGAGAAGACCTATGTCAAAGATTTTCCAGCCCTTGATGAGGCGAAATACCAGGTGAAATATGTGCATCCGTCGTTATCTGAGTTTTTAAGCCCCGCTTTTTACCTGACTCCCCCTATGGATGTTTTGTCTCCAAACACGATTTATATTAATCAGGCCAGCCAGACGTCGGATTTGGAGCTGTTTGCAACGCTGTCCCACGAGGGATTTCCTGGACATTTGTATCAGTCCTTGTATTTCCAGCAGTGCAAACCCCATGCCATCCGCAGCATTATGGGATTCGGAGGGTACATAGAAGGATGGGCCACCTATATTGAATCTTATGGCTACCAGTATGCGCCAGTGGATGCCGACCTGTCCCGCCTGCTCTGGTTGAACCGGTCAGTGAACCTGTGCATTTACTCCCTGTTGGATGTGGGGATTCACTATTATGGCTGGTCACTGGACAATGCTGCGCAGTACCTGAAACCCTTTGGCATAACCGATGATAAAATTGTACGGGAGATATTCCAGTCTGTTGTGGAGGCGCCAGCTAATTATTTACGTTATTATCTGGGTTCACTGAATTTTACACAACTTCGGGAGAAAATGCAAGAAGAACAGGGGAGCGAGTTTGATATCCGTGAATTTCACAGGCGGACGCTGGAGATTGGTCCGGTGCAGTTTCCGGTGTTGAAAAAGCATTTGGGCCTGTAAATAGAGCATTGCGTCGCTGAAAGGGGGAGTTTGTCCGGCGGCGCTACAAAAAAAGAAATGTTTTTTTGATAATTTTTACGACTATCTTCTTGGAGAAAGTTTTGATATAATTACGGGTATGCAAGAAAGAGGGTGACGGGCATTTATGAAGCGCAACAATATACCATTGGAAATAATAGAGAAAAATAAAGCGAAAATCAGTATGGCTCTTTCTATTGTAACGCTGGCGCTGCTCTGTCTGATTATTACACAGGTGGACAAGGCATTCGTATCTGCGCAGGACAAGAAGGATTCCGTTTCGGGGCAGGAGGCGGCAGGACAGGAGGCGGTGCAGGAGGTTTCCACTTCTTCTATTCGCATTCTGGCTGTGGGCAGTAATATATTTGATGACAATATTCTGGCTTCAGGCCAGGTAAATGAATCGGCCTGGAATTACGATCAGATTTACAGTTTGGTGAAGGACCAAATCAGTCAGGCGGATCTATCCATTGTAACCCAGGAATCGGTTCTTACGAGAGATCACAATCTGACCAGTGGGAGTTCTGTCTATTCTACGCCAGTGGAGGTGGGAAGCGCGTTGGTGAATACGGGGTTTGACATTATTGCCAGCGCCACGGAGCATGCGGACGATTTTGGGTCTGATTATTTGCGCAATACGCTGGAATTTTGGCAGTCTACATATCCGGATACGGTCGTCTTGGGCATACATGGTTCTCAGGAAGACGCGGCGAATATTCGCGTGGTGGAGAGAAATAATATTCGGATTGCTTTTTTGAATTATGCCTTTGGATCCAACAGTGATTCCATAAAGAATGATGCGCCTTTTATGGTGGATTATCTGGAGAGGGAGCGGGTTACCAGCGCCATCGCCCAGGCGAAAGGCATCAGTGACTGTATTGTTTTTCTGGCTCATTGGGGGACTCTTGAGAATGCGGTTCCCAACGAATATCAAAGCCAGTGGACACAGTTTCTGTTGCAGCAGGGCGTGAAGGTTCTGATTGGTTCTCATCCGCTGACGCTTCAGCCATGCCAGATGCTTTCGGATGCGAATGGAAATGAGATGTTGGTGTATTATTCTCTGGGAAGTTTTGTCTCAGGTGCGCAGTCAGCGCCAGAACTGTTGGGAGGAATGGCAGAGTTTACTTTGGAAAAAAACACCATAGACGGACAGAGTTCTGTGAAGATAACGTCCAATAACCTTAACCCCACAGTTATGCATTATTCAGAAAATCTGAATATATGTAACGTATATCCCCTGTCCGCCTATACGGATGAGTTGGCGAAAAGTCATGGCGTTGGGGCGATTGATTATTATAGCGCCGAGGCTATGAGCGTTTCCGCTTTTCAGAGTTTATTTGATTATATTATGAGAATTCCAGTTGCCTCATCCGGAAATACAAATCTTCTGGATTGCACTTTTAATCCGGACAGCACGCTTACAGGTCTGGATGGAAGCATTATTTACCCAGGAGAAATCGCGGCCGCCAATGCGGAAGACGGCAGCTTAAGCAGTCTGTTGCAGGTAATGTCCGGTGAACGCGCGGCGCAGCAGAGTGATGGCGTTATGGAATCATCCGTTATGCAGCAGGCCGAATAGTTTTCTGGCGTTGGCGTTGGTCACATCCACCACCTGGTCGTAGGGGACGCCTTTTAAGTTCGCCAGCTCTTTGGCAATGTAGGGCAGGTTTAGGGAGGAGTTTCGTTTTCCTCTGTTGGGGACTGGGGACAGATAGGGGCTGTCTGTCTCTAAAACCAGCTGTTCTAGGGGGGCGTATGCAGCCACTTCTTTTAGTTTTTTTCCGTTGGAAAAGGTTAGAACCCCGCCGATGCCCAGATACAGGCCCATATTGAGATATTCCCGGGCGATTTCCACAGAATAGGAAAAACAGTGGACGATTCCTCCATACATATCCCCTGCCCGCAGTTCCTTCATCACGGACAGCGTATCTTCGGCAGCGTCCCGGCTGTGGATGATAAAGGGCATTTTCTCCTGGCGGGCGATTTCCATTTGCGCACAGAACCACTTTTTCTGCGTGTCATGATTTTCTTTGTCCCAATGGTAATCCAATCCAATTTCACCGATGGCAACCGCTTTAGGATGGCGGCAGAGACGGCGGATTTTCTCCATGACTTGTTCGTTCATGCCGCCTACCTCGTCTGGGTGTACGCCGATGGCCCCGTATATAAATGGGTATTGTTCCATTAATTGGACAGTATTGTCTAAGCTTTCTATAGATGCGCATACGTTGACGACTGCTTCAATGCCATAATCTTGCAATGAGTTGAGAAGTTCATCCCGGTCCGGATCGAACGCTTCGTCGTCGTAGTGCGCATGGCTTTCAAATATCATAAGAATGGCGCCTCCTTTCTGTTTTGCGTTCTTTATTAGGGTTTTATTTTATTGTAACAGATATTGGAAGAATGGCAAGAGGGGGGATTGAATGAAATGTTTAAATTATTAGAAAATTCATGAATAATATAAAAATTAATTGGGAAATAACAGAGAAAAGTTATAAAAATAAAATAATCTAAAAAAGTTGAAGAAAAGTGTTGACAAATAAAGAAACAGATGATATGATAGCATCATCAAAAGAAAAGCAAAGCATTTATCAAAAACATGAAGTTGAAAAGGAGGGGATTAGTCCATTGGGAACACAAGAGAATGAGCATTCAATATAAAAGTGGTATGATAGGCATTCCTGCAGAAAGCGCTGGATAACGTAAGGTGTGAACCGCCGGGTCCTGTATGAGAAAGGAAAGAGCAATCCAGTAATATAGAAAAGCTTATTTTTATATTGAATAAATGCCACAAGTCTGGTACAAAGGTTTCCGTTATATGTAAAGAAATATAACAGGAAAGGATGCAACAAACAGAGATTGCATTTTAAAATTCATATTATTTTGTAACAAGGCGTGGAGTGTTTAAGAAGGAATAATATGGATGATGACTTTGCATTAGAAGAATTAGATATGTTATGAAGCTTTCTAAGAGGAG
This sequence comes from uncultured Lachnospiraceae bacterium, assembly GCA_910588775.1. GTDB lineage: Bacteria > Bacillota > Clostridia > Lachnospirales > Lachnospiraceae > MGBC164599. Next base: position 42,713 of record CAJURH010000012.1, on the reverse strand, counting down.
GCGCAGATAGTAAGGGGGATACTGTTTGGCATCCATAAGCGGGAGAAAATTAATTTCAGGAGGTAAGTAAAGGAGCAGCTTAGAGAAAACTGTTTCACAAAGAAAAAAATGAATATAGGAGAGTTTTGAAACGGCCGCCATTTTGTGAATCGGAAATGGTGGCCGTTTTGTCTTTTACCGCAATACGATATAAATAAAGAAAAACATGTAGAGGGGGAGCATCATCAGCCCTTCTTTTCTATCCAGGCTTTTTTTGTGGACGGCAAATAGATAGACAATGATGCTGGATACGATTAGGAATATAGTGTCGTAGATGGAGAATATGCCTATGGCGATGGGATGTACGGTGGCGGAGGCTCCCAGCACCAGCAGGATGTTGAAAATATTGGAACCAATGGCGTTTCCTAGAGAAAGGTCGCTCTCTCCTTTTCGTGCGGCTACGGCGGAGGTTACTAACTCCGGGAGGGATGTGCCCAGGGCCACGATCGTCAAACCGATGAATGTCTCGCTCCATCCGAAGGTCAACGCAATAGCTGAAGCGCTGTTCACCACCATGTCGCCGCCAATCACAATGCCTGTAATTCCCACGATTACGCAAATAATTGTGGTGAAAATGGAAGTGGATGATTCTCCTTCGCAAGCGTTTTCTCCCTCGTTATTTTGTCGTGCCTTTAAGGCCTCCCGAACAGTGAGGATAAGGTAAAGGACAAAGAGGGCCAGTAAGATACAGCCTTCTGTCCGGGTGAGGATAGAAACCTTTTCGCCGTGAAAAGCCGCGGGAATCCCCATTGCCAATAAGATTATTGCAATTAGTATGGAGAAAGGAAAGTCTTTCTTCAATACAGAAGGTTGGACTTCCATGGGGCACAAGGCGGCGCTGACGCCAACTACTATGAGCAGGTTGAAAATGTTGGAACCGATTACATTACTTAAGGACAAGTCGTTTTTTCCGGCCAGGGCGGCTGTGATGCTTACGGAAGCTTCTGGCAGGCTGGTTCCGAAGGCAACCACGGTGAGGCCGATGATTATGCTGGGTATTCTTAAAAGCCGGGCAATGTTAGAGCTGCCTTCTACGAACAAATCGGCGCCTTTGATTAGCAAAAAAAATCCCAATAATAACAGTAAGTATTTGATCATGTATATTTTCCTCCAAAAACAAAATAAGTATGGAACAAAAAGAATGGGTTGTCAAGCGGTGGCCTGTATTATTATATGAAAGAAAAGGTTCCACCATGTTTAATTTACAATTTATAAAATAAAGGTGAAAATAAAGTGAAAGATTTTAAAGAATGTATTCTATATGAGGACAAACATTTTATTGTTTGTCATAAACCGCCAGGGATTCCCGTACAGAGCGCAGGGGTGGGAGTTCTGGATCTGGAGTGCGCTTGTCTGAACTATCTCAATGGAAAGGAGAACGGGCAGGTTAGACAGCCATATGTGGGCATTGTGCATCGCCTGGATCAGCCGGTGGAAGGTCTTTTGGTGATGGCAAAGAGTAAAAGAGCGGCAAAAAGCTTAAGTGCGCAGGTGCAAGATGGAAAGATGGGGAAGGAGTATCTGGCTGTGGTTCAGGGCAAGATGGAGCCGGCGGAGGGGATGTTGGAAGACTGGCTGCTGAAAGATAATAAGAAGCGAATGGCCAGGGTGGTTCCCGCAGGAACGAAAGGCGCCAAGGAAGCCCGTCTGCATTACCGGGTGGTGGAATCCAAGGGGGAGAGCAGCCTTGTGAAAATCCATCTAGTTACGGGACGGTTTCATCAGATACGGGTTCAATTCAGCCATCGGGGCCATCCCCTGGAGGGTGATAGAAAATATAATTCTCAGGGCAGTGATTCGTCAGAGGGTATAGGGTTGTGCGCCCATCGCCTAAGTCTGATTCATCCCGCGTCCAATAAGGAGATGAGTTGGGAGATTTGGCCGGAGGGCAGAGCCTTTTTGGGATGGCATGCATAAAAATTCCATAATGCCGCCATACTGAAATTTAAAGCATATTTTCAGTAGAAAGGGATGGTGGTTTTGTGGATTTTGAGTGGAAAAGGAGAGTAAGCATTGTAGGGATTGTGATAAGTGTCTATCTTGGACTCCGGTATGCGCTGCCTGTCACCATTCCTTTTTTGATTGGATGGGGTCTGGCTGTCTGGCTGCATCCTTTGGCCGTGAAAATAGGGAGGAAAATTCATCTGAAAGAAAGCGTGGTGGGCGGTTTCTTTATGCTGTTGCTTCTGGCCGTGGTAGGGGCGTTTCTGTGGGTGGGCGTGAATACTTTGATAGACCAGTTGAAGGCATGGATGATGCACTTACCAGAAATAGAAGGAAGGTTCTACCAGTTCGTGGATCAATGTTGCTGCGCCATTGAGAACGCGGTGGGGATTTCCCAGGTGGAGAGTCGTAAATTTATACTTGATAACGTAGGGAAAATGCAAAAGAATTTTATCCAAGGGATTAGCCCGAAGACCATTTTCCAGGCTACGGATTACCTGAAAGGGTTGATCACGGCAGTTAGTGGAATTATTATCGCTTTTATTTCAGGCGTGTTGTTCTTAAATGATCTGGATGACATACGCAGAACTTTGCGAACATACCGCTTCTACCAGCCTTGGAAACGTGTTCTAAAAAGGCTGCGCCAGACTTGCGTCACGTATTTAAAAGCGCAGATTTTAATTATGCTGGCAATCGCTTTTATCTGCACATTTATGTTGTGGCTGATGAAGAATCCGTATTTTCTGCTTTTTGGCATTGGGCTGGGGATTTTGGATGCGTTGCCCATTATAGGAACGGGACTTTTCTTATATCCGGCTATATTATTCTTTTTTCTGCGTGGCCAGACCAATTTGGCAATCTGGTATCTGTCTATTGAGCTGCTCACCACATTGGTCCGTGAATTTATGGAACCCAGGCTTTTGGGAGATAAACTGGGGGTGTATCCCATAGTGATTATGGCGGCTATCTATCTGGGTTTTTTTGTGTTTGGGGTGACAGGATTTATTCTGGGGCCTATTGCGCTGGCCTTAATTTACGGAATTGGTAAAGAGTGGGATATATGGGATTAAAAAATTCTCTTTCTGAAAAAAGTGTGAAATAAAAATAAATTCTATGGACTAATGAATAAAAATATGTATAATCTAAGGGGGAAAAGAAAAAGCCATAGAGTTACGGGATTTTAGAAGGGGAATGTTATGAAGAGAGTATTTGCGGCATTTTTGTGTTTTGTATTGTCCCTGGTTTTTTTAGCAGGTTGCGGAAAAAGGGCGCAGACGGCTTCGGCAGCTGTGGAAGTCTTGTCTGGACAGGGAGAAACGGATGGTTCTCTGGGAATGGCTTCGCAGAACCAGGGGGGCGGTGAGGTCACGCAGGAAGCGCAGTTTTCGATTCAGTTGGACGGAGAACTGGGAATAGAACCAGGAATGCATATTGCCGTTGTGGCCAGGAGCGCACAAGGAAATTACTGGAAACAGATGAAGAAATATATGAAGGAAACGGTGGAGTATATCAATGGGTTTTATGATTTGCAAGGGGAAGACGCTATACGAGTGACTTTTGAAGGGCCGGATTCTGAGGAAAATGTAAACGATCAGATCAATACCATTGACGCTGTTTTGGCGGAGAATCCGTCTGTGCTTTGCTTGGCGGCTATTGATATGAATTCCTGTCAGGCGCAGCTTGAGACGGCGCGGGATAATGGGATTCCCGTGGTGTTATTTGATTCCAGGGTGAAGTGCGATATGGATACGGCCTTTTGCGCCACAGATAATAAAGAAGCAGGGGCGAGGGCGGCGCAGGAACTTTGCTCAGCCATGGAAGGGAAAGGGAAGCTGGCTGTGTTTGCCCATGCAAAATACTCCCAGACCAGTGAAGAACGACTGAAGGGATTTAGAAAGGAAATCAAGAAAAACCATCCGGATGTGGAAGCGGTATGCGAATATACAGAGGGTAGGGAAGATGACATGGAATCAGTTGTTCTGGATTTGTTGGAAGATGGGCAGGTAAGGGGGATTTTCTGCACCAGCCAGGGCATAGCGGAGAAGGTCCTGTCTGTTCTGAAGGAGCATCCCGAGAAGGAAGTCGCGCTGGTGGGATTTGACGCGGGCGCACAACAGATGCAGGCCATTCAGGAAGGCCGGCAGTTGGGCGCGATTGTTCAGAATATACCTTGTATGGCCAGTCAGACAATTTGGCTTGCCGTTTGCGCTGGGCTTTCAGAGCCGCTCTCTGATTTGGAAAAGTACGAAAAAGTGGATTATATGTGGGTGGATGGACAGAATCTAGAGGAAGTCAGACAAAGTGGCTTGTTTTACGATTAGAAAATTCATTGTATTTATAGGCAAGGTATCGGGAGATATCTTGTCTTTTAAGTGTGCGGATTCTTTTTATCGCATATACCGATTTTTATTTGATTTTTCTTGAGGAATATGGTACTATCTTACTATACGTATAAAAGGTGGTGATGAAGTGGTACAAGAAACAATGAAAGTTGTCAAGGAAACAGAGGCAAAAGCCGAGCAGATTATCAAGGACGCCGCGGTAGAGGCAGAGGCATTGATAGAGAAAGCGAAGGCTGATGCAAAGACCTTGAAGGCAGATCAGGAGGAGAACGCCCGTGCCAGGGCTAAGACGGCTTTTGAACAGGCAGAAGCGGAATCGCAGAAAGTTTATCAGAAGTCAGAACAGTCATCCGCAAAAGATATTAAGGCTCTTAAGGCGGCAGCAGCAAAAAAAGAGGCGCAGGCAGTTGATCTGGTGATCTCCCATTTGTATTAGGGAGGTTATAAGATCCCCCTGATATGTATGGGCGCTTATGTGCCAGCTTTTTTTACGAAATATAAGAAGGAGGGATGCGGATATGGCAGTTATGCAGATGCAACGCTTTAGTATCTGCGCTATGAAAAAAGAACGAAAAGCCATTCTGGAACGACTGCAGTCCCTGGGGGTGGTGGAAATCGACAATTCCCTTGTGGAAGATGAGTCTTTACACACCATTAACACCATGGACTCACGTCAGGTATTTGAAAAAAATGCTTCCCTGGCTGACCATGCCTTGGAGATCCTGGACAAATATGCCCCGGAGAAAACATCCATGCTTGACAGCCTGGCGGGCAAAGAGCTGGTGGAAAAGCAGGTTTTTGAAAAGGCGATGGCAGATAACCAGGCAACAATGGGAATTGCCAATGAGCTGGTTGCTCTGGATAAGAAAATCGCAGAGCAAAATGCCAATGCATTGAAACTGCAGACACAGATTGACGCTTTGGAGCCTTGGCTGAAACTGGATGTGCCCATGGATTTTGCAGGCACAGAAAAAACTGCGGTTTTAATCGGAAGTATTAACAGCGTGATGACCCTGGAAGAAATTTTAACACATATAGGGACTCACGCACCAGAGTTGGAAGCGGTGGACGTACAGGTGATCAGCTCAGACAGAGATCAGACTTGCGTGGCGGCCACCTGCCTGAAAGGACAGGCAGTTCTGTTGGAGGAAACTTTAAGGGCCATTGGTTTTTCAAGACCGGCCCAAATAGTGCGTAAGACTCCAGCTGAGCAGAAAGCAGAGTATGAGAAGCAGATCAAAGAGATGGAGAGGCAGGGCGAGAATACGGAGGCCCAGATTAAGGATTATGCCAGCAGCAGAGAAGACTTAAAGCTGATATCTGACTATTTCCGTACCCGTGCCCAGAAGTATGAAGTTTTGGGGCAGGTTCTCCATACACGGCAGACGTTTCTCATAAGCGGATACTTACCAAAGTCCATGAGCCAAGCGATTAAGATGGAATTTGAGGAGAAGTATCATGCCAGCGTAGATATTGAAGAGGTTGCAGAGGATGAGGAGGCGCCTGTAATTCTGAAAAACGGTGCGATTTCATCGGCGGCGGAGGGTGTGCTTCAGTCCTATGGACTTCCGAAAAAGGGAGAAGTGGACCCGACGAAAGTCATGTCTTTCTTCTATATTATATTCTTTGGCATGATGTTGTCTGACACGGCTTATGGCTTACTTGTTTTTATTGTATGTGCAATTGCATTAAAGAAATTTCCACGTATGAGCGCTGGTTTAAGAACCAACGTGAAATTGTTTATGTTCGGCGGTATTTCTACGGCCGTGTGGGGAATTTTATTCGGCGGTTATTTCGGAGATGTTGTGGACGTGGTCGCCAAGACATTCTTCGGGTATACGGGGGCGACGCCCATTATCAAGCCACTGTGGTTTGCGCCTCTTGAGAATCCTATGAAACTATTGGTTTTCGCCATGGCATTGGGTATGATTCATCTGTACGCAGGTCTTGGCATGAAGGGATATATGTGCATTAAGCACAAAGATTTTGTGGGCCTTATCAGTGATGTAGTGAGCTGGTATATGATGATCACTGGTCTGGTGCTGATTTTTATCCCGACAGATATTTTTGCGTCTATTGCACAGGCGCACATTGTATTCCCAAGCGCAGTGAACACTTTGGCAAAGATTCTTGCCATTGGCGGCGCGCTGATTATCCTGTTTATGTCAGGAAGGGATAACAAGAATCCGGGGCTTCGGATTGCCTTGGGCGCTTATGATTTGTATAATATCACAGGTTGGCTCAGTGACGTGTTGTCTTATTCCCGTCTGCTGGCTCTTGGATTGGCTACCGGAGTTATTGCGTCCGTAGTAAACCAGATGGGCAGCATGGGCGGAAGCGGCGTTTTCGGCATTATCGTCTTTATCCTAGTATTTGTGGTAGGACATGTGCTGAATATGGCTATCAACCTGTTGGGTACTTATGTGCATACTAACCGTCTCCAGTTCGTGGAGTTCTTTGGTAAATTTTATGAAGGCGGCGGAAAGCCGTTTGAGCCATTTCAGGCAAATACGAAATATGTAGATATTAAGGAGGAGAAGTAACGTTATGAGTGAATTAGGAATTGTATACGCATTACTTGGCGCAGCAGTTGCAGTATTTTTAGCAGGTGCAGGTTCAGCTATCGGAGTAGGTATTGCCGGTCAGGCAGCCGCAGGTGTTGTGACAGAAGATCCCAATAAATTTGCAAAAGTTTTGATCATGCAGCTTCTTCCTGGTACACAGGGTATTTATGGTCTGTTGGTTGGATTTATCACACTTTCTAAGATCGGCCTTCTGGGCGGTGGCGCAGCAGCCGTTGATCCGAAAACTGGTTTATTGATTCTGGCAGCTTGTCTTCCAATCGGAATCGTAGGTTTGATTTCTGGTAAATACCAGGGTATGACTTCAGCAGCATCTATCGGCATCGTGGCTAAGAAAGAAGAGCAGTTTGGTAAAGCTATGCTGTTCCCGGCCATGGTTGAGACATATGCGATTCTGGCGCTTTTGATTTCTATTCTGGCAGTAAGTGCAATTCAGGTGTAAGTAGCTGTTGAGTAAATCAAAAGTAAAGGAGAGCTTAGAATGACCGGATTAGACAAAATCATTAATCAAATCCTGGATGAAGCGAATAACTCCGCCAACGAGAAGCTGGAAGAAGCCAAAGCCAAAGCCAAAGAAATAACAGATGCGGCTGAAGCGGAAGCCAAAGCGATCGAGGAGGAGATCTCCAAAAAATCAGAGGTAGAGATTGCCAATTACAGGGACCGGGTGGAATCTTCCGCAGACTTAAAGCGCAGGACGGCAGTTCTGGAGGCGAAGCAGGAAGTGATTGCCCAGACAATGGAAAAGGCATACAAGAAATTCTGCTCCAAGAGTGACGAGGAATATTTCAGTACATTGAAAGAGATGCTGAAAAAATTCGTTCTGCCCCAAGAGGGAGAAGTGTACTTTTCAGACGGGGACTTGAAGAAAATGCCTTCCGGATTTGAGGAGGAAATAGGAAAAATCGCCAAAGGAAAGGGCGGCAGCCTGAAGGTGTCCAAGGAAAGCAGAGATGTGGAAGGTGGCGGATTTGTTCTGGCCTATGGTGGAGTAGAGGAAAATTGTTCCTTCCGCGCACTGTTTGATTCCAAGAAGGATGACCTGCAGGACGAGATACAGAAAATTTTATTTGCATAAAAGCGCAGATCCGCGTATAAGGAGGTTATACCGATGTCTGAACAGTACACGTATGCGGTCGCGCGAATTCGATCAAAGGAAGTATCTTTGTTTTCCCAGGCAACCATTGAACAGCTTGTCGCTGCAAAATCTCATGAGCAGTGCGTACAGCTTTTGTTGGAAAAGGGCTGGGGGGATTCCGATTCTTCTATAGAGGATGCAGAAGCAATTTTATCACGGGAGAAGGAAAAGACGTGGGAGCTGATGCGGGAAATGATAAAGGATATGTCTGTGCTTGATGTGCTCACATACCCGGATCAGTTTCATAATCTGAAAGCCGCCATTAAATATGTGGCTTCTGACAGTTCTGCAGCAGATGCGAATCTGTTCTATGACTCATGCTCAATTAACGGCAAAGAGATGATAGAGATTGTGCAGAACAAGGATTTCCACCGGCTGCCGGATAACATGGCGCAGGCGGCGCAGGAAGCCTACGAGTCATTTGTCCATACAGGCGATGGTCAGCTCTGTGACGTGATGATAGATAAGGCAGCTCTGGAAGCTATTTACCAGGCGGGACAGGAGGCGACGGATGAGATTATCCGCAAGTACGCTGAATCCACCGTGGCGGTTGCCGACATTAAAATTGCTGTGCGTTCGCAGAAAACCGCAAAATCAATAGAATTTATGAAAAAGGCCATGGCAGAATGTGATAGCCTGTCCGTTGACTTGTTATCCAGAGCAGCCTTAAGCGGCATGGATGCAATCCAGGAATATCTGGCGGGTACGGAATATGCCCAAGGGGCGCAGGCTCTTGCAGATTCACCTTCTGCTTTTGAGAGATGGTGCGATAATCGTATTATCGAGACAATCCGGCCGCAGTTATATAATTCATTCACTATCGGGCCGCTGGTGGCCTATGTGATAGCGCGTGAGAATGAAATTAAAACGGTGAGGATCATCCTTTCCGGCAAACAGAACGGTCTGTCGGATGAATCTATCCGGGAAAGGGTAAGGGATATGTATGTATAAGATTGCAGTAATTGGTGATTATGACAGCATTTACGGCTTCGCAGCGCTGGGTCTTGATACATTTCCGGTGACAGAAACAGACCTGGAAAGTGCAAAGAAGAAACTTGCGCAGTTGGCCGGAGGTGAGTATGCCGTTATCTATATAACGGAGAACTTGGCAAATTTGCTCAAGAATGAAGTGGAGAAGTATCGTGAGGAACTGATGCCGGCGATTATCCAGATCCCTGGCGTGTTTGGCAATACGGGCGCGGGCGTGGAAGGCGTCAAGAAGTCTGTGGAGCAGGCAGTTGGATCGGATATTCTCTTTAGCAATAATTGATCAGGAAGGTGAGTGATTAGTTCTAATGAGTAAAGGAACGATAAAGAAAGTGGCAGGTCCGCTGGTTATCGCTGAGGGGATGAGGGACGCGAACATGTACGACGTGGTGCGTGTTAGTGACCAGCGTCTGATCGGCGAGATCATTGAGATGCACGGCGACGAAGCCTCCATACAGGTATATGAGGAAACCGCCGGCCTTGGACCAGGAGGGCCTGTGGAATCTACCGAAGCGCCTCTGTCCGTAGAACTGGGGCCAGGACTGATAACCAGTATCTACGATGGAATTCAGCGTCCGTTGGATGATATTATGAAGGCTACAAACAGCAACAGCCTGCAGCGTGGTGTGGAAGTGCCAGCGCTGAAAAGGGATAAGAAGTGGAAATTTGTCCCGGTTGCGAAGAAAGGCGACAGCGTAGAGGGCGGCGACGTATTGGGAACCGTTCAGGAGACGATTGTCGTTGAGCAGAAAATCATGGTGCCGCCAGGCGTCAGTGGAACTGTTAAAGAAATCAAATCTGGTGAATTTACAGTAGAAGAAGTGGTTGCTGTAGTTACTACAGACAAAGGCGACGAAGAGCTGACTCTGATGCAGAAATGGCCAGTGCGTAAGGGCCGTCCGTATCAGAAGAAACTGCCGCCGGAAATGCCTTTGGTAACAGGTCAGCGTGTCGTTGACTGTATGTTCCCCATCGCCAAAGGCGGTGTGGCAGCCGTACCAGGGCCTTTCGGAAGCGGTAAAACCGTTATTCAGCATCAGCTGGCGAAATGGGCTGAGGCCGACATCGTGGTTTACATCGGCTGCGGCGAGCGTGGAAACGAGATGACCGACGTTTTGAATGAGTTCCCAGAACTGCAGGATCCCAAGACAGGACATTCCTTGATGGAGAGGACTGTGCTGATCGCCAACACATCCGATATGCCTGTGGCCGCTCGTGAGGCGTCTATTTATACAGGTATTACCATTGCAGAGTATTTCCGTGATATGGGTTATTCCGTAGCCCTGATGGCAGACTCCACATCCCGTTGGGCCGAGGCTCTTCGTGAGATGTCCGGTCGTCTGGAGGAAATGCCTGGTGAAGAAGGTTATCCCGCTTACCTGGGAAGCCGTCTGGCTCAGTTCTATGAGCGCGCCGGACACGTAGTTGCATTGGGTAAGGACGGACGTACAGGCGCTCTGTCTGCTATCGGAGCCGTATCCCCGCCAGGTGGTGATACATCTGAGCCCGTATCTCAGGCAACTTTGCGTATTGTTAAGGTGTTCTGGGGATTGGATGCAAACCTGGCTTACAAACGTCACTTCCCGGCAATCAACTGGCTGACCAGTTACTCTCTGTATCTGGACAGTATGTCAGATTGGTTCAATAACAATGTAGAAACGGACTGGATGGAACTGCGCGGTAAGATGATGGGGCTTTTGCAGGATGAATCTGAATTGGATGAAATCGTTAAGATGGTAGGTATGGATGCATTGTCTCCGGCTGACCGTCTGAAAATGGAAGCTGCCCGTTCTATCCGTGAGGACTTCCTGCATCAGAACTCTTTCCATGATGTAGATACCTACACCTCTCTTCAGAAGCAGCATTACATGATGAAATTGGTAATGGCTTTCTATGAGGAATGTGTAGAAGCTCTGGAAAAAGGCGCAGATATCAATGGTCTGATTAAGATGGATGTTCGTGAACGTATTGGACGTTATAAATATACGTTGGAAGAAAACATTACTGAAGAGTATGAGAAAGTTAATACAGAGCTTTCAACTGAAATTGCGAATGTATTAGGAAAGGGGGACCAGTAGAATGCCAAAAGAATATCGTACTATACAAGAAGTAGCCGGTCCTTTGATGCTGGTACAGGGCGTGGAAAACGTAACATTTGATGAGTTGGGCGAGATTGAGCTTGCCAACGGTGAAATTCGTCGTTGTAAAGTATTGGAAATTAACGGAAGCGAAGCGCTGGTACAGTTGTATGAAGATTCAACTGGTATCAACCTGTCCAACAGTAAAGTGCGTTTCCTGGGAAAAGGTGTAGAACTTGGCGTTTCTGGAGATATGCTGGGACGTGTATTTGACGGAATGGGCCGCGCCATCGACGATGGTCCGGAAATTCTGCCCGAAGAACGTCGTGACATCAACGGTCTTGCTATGAATCCCGCGGCAAGAAGCTATCCAGAAGAATTTATCCAGACTGGTGTGTCCGCTATTGATGGTCTGAACACACTGGTTCGTGGACAGAAACTGCCAATTTTCTCCTGTTCTGGTCTGCCCCATAACAATCTGGCTGCGCAGATCGCCAGACAGGCAAAGGTACGCGGTAAAGACGAGAACTTCGCCGTTGTATTTGCTGCCATGGGTATCACTTTCGAGGAGTACAACTTCTTCGTAGAGAGCTTTAAAGAGACAGGAGCCATTGACCGTACGGTTCTCTTCATCAACCTGGCCGATGACCCGGCTGTAGAGCGTATCGCTACACCGAAAATGGCTCTGACCTGTGCAGAGTTCCTGGCATTTGAGAAAGATATGCACGTGCTGGTTATCCTGACTGATATTACCAACTACGCCGACTCTCTGCGTGAGGTATCCGCAGCTTGTAAGGAAGTTCCAGGTCGTCGTGGTTATCCTGGATACATGTACACCAACCTGGCGACACTGTATGAGCGTGCCGGAAGACAGGAAGGGAAGAAGGGAAGTATCACTATGATCCCGATTCTGACCATGCCTGAAGATGATAAGACCCATCCGATCCCTGACTTGACCGGATATATCACAGAGGGTCAGATTATCTTAAGCCGTGAATTGTATCGTAGAGGAATTGAGCCGCCCATCGACGTATTGCCGTCTCTATCCCGTCTGAAGGATAAGGGTATCGGCGAAGGCAAGACCCGTGCGGACCATGCCAACACCATGAACCAGCTTTTCTCCGCGTATTCTCGTGGAAAAGACGCGAAGGAATTGATGACCATCTTGGGTGAAGCTGCGCTGTCTGATGTTGACCTGATTTATGCTAAGTTTGCAGATGCATTTGAGCAAGAATATGTATCTCAAGGTTATTTGGGCAACCGGGATATTGAGGAAACTCTCACCGTTGGCTGGAAATTGCTGTCTATCCTTCCCAGGAGTGAGCTGAAACGTATCGACGAGAAATTCCTGGATGAACATTACGGGAAATACTAGGAAGGAAGGTGAAGGGATTTGGCATCTACGCAGGTGAATCCAACCCGTATGGAGCTGACTCGGCAGAAAAATAAGCTGAAGACAGCAGTCAAAGGCCACAAGCTTTTGAAAGATAAACGGGATGAACTGATGCGTCAGTTTCTGGATTTGGTAAGGGAGAATATGGCATTGCGGTTGAAAGTAGAGGCCGGAATCAAGTCTTCCAATATAAATTTCGTAATTGCTAAAGCCGGAATGTCAGAGCAGATCTTAAATGCAGCTTTGATGGCTCCTAAACAGGAAGTGTATCTGGAAACAGGTAAGAGAAATGTCATGAGTGTGGATGTTCCTGTCTTTGAATATAAGACCAGGACAGCGGATGCAAATGATATCTATTCTTATGGTTTTGCGTTTACTTCCAGCGATTTGGACGGGGCAGTGAAGTCCCTGGCAGATATTTTGCCAGATATGTTGAAACTGGCTGAAATAGAGAAAGCCTGCCAGCTCATGTCAGCGGAGATTGAAAAGACCCGCCGTCGTGTAAACGCGCTAGAACATGTAATTATTCCAGAGGCGCAGGCCAATATCAAATATATTACCATGAAACTAGATGAAAATGAGAGAAGTACCCAGATTCGTCTGATCAAGGTAAAGGATATGATACTGGAGGACGCTCACCAGTTCAAAGACAAAGCCAAGGAGAAGGCTTTAGCGAAAGCAGAGTAATAGATGAAAAAAGCATTTCAACCGGAAATAAATGGTTGAAATGCTTTTTTTTAATTCTTTTTAAATTTGGAGAAAAATCCTTTTTTCTTCACAGGCGTTTCCAGTGGGCCTCGCACGCCTTTGACGCCAACGATATAAATGCCGCTGACCTGTGCTTTCACTTCTTTTTTGACGGGAATTAAATCAAATATTTTCTCGTCACTGATGAGAGTCATGATTTTTGGACCAACCTTTGCTTTGACCACAGGCAGTTTTACCCTACGCATCAATTTGGGCGTCTGGTCAATTACCACTTGGGGAAGGCCCGTTTCCTTGAGGGGCATTCGTTTTTTATCAATGATCAGCATAGAAACTGTTTGTTTTGCAGCTTCTATTTGCGCTTGCTGTGCTTCCTGCTTCTTCTGTGCTTTTTTACCCAGAAAATAAAGGACAGCCAGCACGATTACAAGTATAACAAGAATAATCAGCAGCACCATCCAGAGTTTCATCTTTTTCCTCCTTTTATCTACAAAAGTCTCTCCAGAGATTCTTTTAATTCCTGTATATTCTAGCATTCTTTTCAATAAAAGGCAAATAGAAAGTTGAAAAAGTTCGAATCTATGCTATAATACAATCAATATGTATCTTAAGAATATAAATTGATATGTCAAAGAGCATAATGGAATGCTAAGGGATATACATAAAGAACAAGGCTTATTGCATATCATAGACAAAAGATGTGAAGGAGATATGAGTGGATGGAACAAAAAGAGCAGCCGATGAGCTATGATGAGCGAAGACGGCACGCTGTAGTCATCCAACGTGAACGCCGAGAAGCACAAGTACGAAAGAATCTTTATATTTTAGCAGGAGTGACTGTTGTGGCTGTGGTATCGGCGGTTGCCCTTGGGGTGTATTCGATTGCTGGGAAGCGCGATGGAGGGGTCAAAGCCCAGGCGGCGCATCAGGCGGTCGCCGCAGAGCACGTTCAGCAGACAGCGGGCCAGCAGAAAGTGAAAAAAACGGATGTTATGGAACAGGCGGACAGGCTGGCGGCCATGTATGATTACGATGGAGCCATTGCCATGCTGCAGGAACAGGGGGATTACCAGGCGAATGCCGAAATGCAGCAAAAGGTAAGCGACTATCGGGCAGCGAAGGAATCATGCGTTTCCTGGCCGATTGAAGAAGTGACTCATATTTTTTACCATACGCTGATTGCAGAGCCGGCCAAATCTTTTGATGGAGACTCCAAAGAGGCTGGATATAATCAGGTTATGACGACGATTCAGGAGTTCAACGCCATTACCCAGAGCATGTACGAGCGGGGGTTCGTCATGGTCAGTCTGAAAGATATGGCGACTGTGGTAACGGATGAACAGGGCAACCGGGTGATGCAGAGGGGGGAGATTCTGCTACCACCGGGCAAGCAGCCCTTCGTTCTTTCTCAGGATGATGTGAGTTATTATCATTACATGGTTGGGGATGGCTATGCCCAGAAACTAATCGTGGATGAGAACGGCGATATCAAAAACGAATACGTGCAGGAAGACGGCACAGTGGCGGTTGGGGATTATGACATGGTTCCATTAATCGATCGGTTTGTGGAAGAGCATCCGGATTTCTCTTACCGCGGCGCAAAAGGTATTTTGGCGCTGACCGGGTACAATGGCGTATTGGGGTATTATACAGACATTGCGTACAAGACCCGGGAAAATCTGGATGAAAACCAGGTGAAATATCTTCAGGAGAATCCAGACTTTAATTATGAAGAACAGGTTGCCCAGGCAAAACAGGTTGCCCAAGCCATGCGGGAGGATGGATGGGAATTTGCCAGTCACACATGGGGCCATATCAACGTAGGCGAGCGGTCTTTGGAAGATTTGCAGACAGATACGCAGAAATGGCTGGACTATGTTAAACCCATTGTGGAGCCGGTAGACACCATAATTTTTGCTTTTGGCGCGGATATTTGCGGCGCGGAAGACTATTCTGGTGAGAAATTTGATTATCTGAAGAGCCAGGGGTTTGACTATTTCTGTAATGTGGATTCCAGCCAATACTGGGTGCAGCTTAGAGATACATATCTGCGGATGGGGCGCAGGAATTTGGATGGGTACAGAATGTATTACAATCCAGATTTGTTGGCGGACCTTTTTGATGCAAAAGCAGTGTTTGATCCAGTACGGCCGGTGCCCGTGCCGCCTATGTCATGATAATACAGATATAAAAACACGCGAAGGGGATTTTTTTAGAAAAAGGGGAGAACATAAATGAAGAAACGATTGGTTCTGGTAATTTCTGTGCTGTGTTTAGGCACGGGAGTCGGTGGCTGTCGGCATATCATGCCATTTTCAGAGGATTTGACTACTTCAGGTACGGCTTCGGAGGAAAGCGCTACGTCTTCAAATACTGGGATCGCATTTAAAAGCAAACCGCGGGACATCGAAGATCTGTCCGGCAATGCCGTAGCTGAGGATTCCGTACAAGACCATTCTGGTGCGGAATCTTCTTCCGAGAAAGAGCAAGAAACATCGGATGAAATTTTACAGCAGGCGCAGCGGATGGCGTCCATGTATGACTATGACAAAGCCATTGAACTGCTGAAAAGTCAGCCGGAGAATGCGGCGTATACCAAGGCAATAGCCGAGATGGAGGAGACCAAAGCCTCCTGCGTGCCCTGGACGCCGGATCAGGTGACTCATGTGTTTTATCATACATTAATTAAAGATCCAGCCCTGGCTTTTGACGGGGATTCGGATACAGCCGGGTACAATCAGGTAATGACCACCATCGGGGAATTTGAGAAAATCACCCAAGCCATGTATGACAAAGGTTTCGTGATGGTTACGCTAGAAGATATGGCGGTAAAAGATGAAAATGGGAACATGGTTCCCGGCAAGATTTTGCTGCCGCCAGGAAAACAGCCTTTTGTCCTTTCTCAGGATGATGTGAGCTATTATCATTATATGGATGGGGACGGTATGGCCAGTCGCCTGGTTGTGGATGAGAACGGTCAGGTAAAGGCAGAGTATATAGAGGCGGATGGCAGCGTTTCTGTGGGAAATTACGACATGGTTCCTCTGATTGACGCCTTCGTGGAGGAACACCCGGATTTTTCTTACCGGGGAGCCAAGGGAATTATTGCTTTGACCGGTTATGAAGGGGTGTTGGGATATCGTACTGACGGCGTCTACAAGACTCGTCAGGAATTGGACGAGTTGCAGTGTGTGTATTTAAACAATCACCTGGATTTTAACTGGGATGAAGAAGTGGCGAAGGCCACAGAGACGGCGAAGGCCATGAAGGACAGTGGATGGGCGTTTGCCAGCCACACATGGGGGCACATTAATGTAGGAGAAAGTTCATTGGAACGGCTGAAAACAGATACGGAGAAATGGCTTACGTACGTTGCGCCGATTATAGGAGGAACCGATAAGATTATATTTGCTTTTGGCGCAGATTTGGCCGGAGCGGAGAATTACTCTGGGGAAAAATTTGATTATTTGAAATCTCAGGGATTTGATTATTACTGCAATGTGGATTCTAGCCGGCTATGGGTGCAGCTTGCGCCCAATTATCTGCGGATGGGGCGCAGAAACCTGGATGGATATAGAATGTATTACAATCCAGAGTTGGTGGAAGATTTATTCAACGCCAAAGAAGTGTTTGATCCGGTTAGACCCACGCCAGTTCCTGAGATGTCTTAATAATATAAAAAGCATATGAATTACATAGATGATTGCAGAAAAATTGTTTCGCAATTTCATAATATGAATCATAGAGAATGAGGAGATTATTTATCATGAAAAGGAAAGTATGTATTGTATTGTTATCCCTGTGCATGGCGGCAGCGGCTACAGGATGTGGCGGCAAAGAGAAAGATTCATCAATATCATCGGAGAAATCCAGCAAAGGGGAATCGACTGCCATCTTAGAAGGCAGACTGGTATCCGTATCGGACAAGGAAATCAAAGATTATGTCAAACTGGGGGATTATAAAGGCATTACCGTAGACAAAACCATACAGGACGTTACAGAAGATGACATTGACATGCAGATTGACAACGTGCTCAGCGCGTCCGCGGAAGAAGTGGAAGACGCGGAGGCGAAAGTGGTGGAAGGCGACATTGTCAATATTGACTTTGTGGGGAAAAAGGACGGCAAAGCCTTTGACGGCGGGACATCCCAGGACTATGACTTGTCCATAGGAAGCGGTCAGTTTATTGATGGTTTCGAGGATGGACTTATTGGCGCAAAGAAGGGTGAGACAAGGGATTTGAACCTGACCTTCCCAGAGGAATATGGCAATGAGGAATTAAATGGCCAGGAGGTTGTATTTACCGTATCGGTCAATGCCATCAAGAGGATTCCGGAGTTGACGGAAGAATGGGTGAAGAATAACACCGAATCCAAAAACATAGAAGAATACAGAAAGAGCGTTCAGAAAGAGCTGGAGGAGAGCAATAAGCTTACAGCGGATTCATCCGTTAAGAACACCGCATGGAATCAGGTGGTTGAAGAAAGTGAGATTAAGGAATATCCAGACGAGGATTTGAAAGGAGCCATTAAAGAATATAAGGATTCTATAAATGATTATGCAGACCAGATGGGGCAGTCTGTGGAAGAGTTTCTTAAATCGCAAAATATGACCCAGGAACAGATCGATGAAGAGAGTCAGCAGTATGCGGAAAGCAAGCTCAAACAAAGCTTGACCTTACAGGCGATTATGGACCAGGAAGGCTTCAGTCTAAGCGACGAGGAAATGAAGAAAACAGCGGATCAGATGGTGAAAGATTATGATATGACGCTGGATGAACTGGCAGAACAGTACGGAGAGCAATCCGTCAGAGAAAACGTGGCCCTTACCAGAGTCATGGATTTCATTGTGGAGAATGCCGAGGTAAATACAGTGGCAGGCGCTTCAGATGGGAAAGAAGGTATCCTTATAGATGAGGATAGTGCAGAAGATGAGGAAGAGACAGAAGAAGATTAGAATATTGCCAGTTTTGCTGGCGTTGGTCATGAGCTTATATGGGGTCCATCCATTGTATGCGTATGCCCAGGAAATGGGAGAAGGCGAACAGGAACTTCCGGTTTATACAGAGTCACAGGATCTCTCAGAGGAACCTGCCCAGGAGTCTTCTGAGGATTCTTCCCAACAGCCAGAGGCCACGCCAGACCCTTATCCGCCGTCCTATTACATGCCTGTGGAGTCCAATGAAATACCTGGATGGCCTCAGGGGCCTCAGGTGCAGGCAGAGTCGGCGGTTCTGATGGATGTGGATTATGGCGTATGCCTCTATGAAAAAAATATGCATCAGAAACAGTATCCGGCAAGCATTACCAAGATCATGACGGCTCTGCTCACCATTGAAAATGCGAACTTATCCGATGTGGTTACATTTTCGGAAAATGCAGTCTACGGCATAGAACCAGAGAGTAGCCACATTGGCATAGACGTGGGAGAGCAGTTGACGGTGGAACAGTGTCTGTACGGACTGATGCTGGCTTCGGCCAACGAAGTGGCTATGGGCCTTGCAGAGCACGTGGCTGGCTCGGTGGAGGCGTTTGTGGACAAGATGAACCAGCGCGCCGCCCAGTTGGGTTGTGAAGACACCCATTTCGTCAATCCTCACGGTTTGCACGATGAAAATCATTATGTAACGGCTTACGATATGGCTCTAATTGCCCGTGAAGCCTACCACAACCAGACATTTTTGAACATAGTGACGACCATATATTATGAGATTCCGCCTACAAATATGGAGGAGGAAACCCGTTATCTGCTCAATCACCAGAAACTGCTCTCCGACGATGAGTGGTATTATACAGGCTGCCGGGGTGGGAAAACCGGTTATACGGACCAGGCGTTAAATACACTGGTTACATTTGCCAAAAAGGAAAACCGCATTCTCGTATGCGTAAACCTGAAAACAGATGGAACGCCCATATATTCAGACACCACGGCCCTTTTGGATTACGGCTTCGATAACTTCAAATGGAAACATTCCAAGAAGGTCCACGATATTAAAGCGGAGGCGCCATTGGGGTGCTCTCAGGGATTCTTTCAGAACTGGGAAAATGCCTACTGGACCCAGGAGCGTTCCCCAGGATGGGTGTTTTTGCCCAAAGGGATTTCAAAAAAGAAGTTGACGCAAAAAAAGGCCATGGAACCGAATGCTGCTGGACCATGGCGTATCAAAACCACATTTTATTATAAAGATCACTATGTGGGTTATTCTTATCAATATGAAAACTTGCTGTTAAAAGACTTACTGCACTGATTTTCGGTGCAGTCTTCTTTTGGCGCAAAGCAGTTCCTTTTTCTCCAGGATTCGCTTTGCATCCTTCTCATCAATCAGGGAAATGGTCTTTTCCACAAAGAATTTTCCTTCATTTGTCTTTTTCATTCGGACTTTTCCCTTTAAAAATCCGTGTTCCGAACATATGGAAACGCTGAAATATCTTCTGGCGTTTACAGAGAACCAGCGGATTTTCTTCTTGGCCGGTTTATGGCATAGAGGGCAGCGGGTGCTGCTCACTTCTGAATCGCCAATGGCGGCTTCTTTGTTCGGAAATTCTCTGGAAATGAATTTCTCGTAGTCGTCATAGAAAATGTGGATCTCATCACTCTTACACTTAGGGTTCTGGTATACATCCATGGAAAAATTGCGAAGTATGCAGTCCTCTTCCATTTGCTTAAGAATGGCCGCCGCATAGCGGGCATCCGCCAAAGCCTGGTGAAAATTTTCCGTTTTCGATAATTCCAGAAAGTCGATGGCGTATTCCAGGGATTTTCTGGAGCTGCCGTCTTCGTACTGGAGGCTGAATAATTTCTGTACGTCGAAGTATTTCATAGGCCCGGGCAGAAGATTTTCTAAACCATAGTATTTCAGGTTACGCTGCATTTCAAGCAAATCTTGATTGCCCCAACTGCAAAATCTGCAGTTCTCGCCACACCATGCAAAGAACTGTCGCACCGCTTCGGGGAAAGGCGTTCCGTCTTTTAGGCGGCTGTAATCCAGGTGAAGAATCTCGCGGGTCTTGCTGTGAATCCAATGGTAGACCTGCGGTTTGATAAATCGGTGAAACTCTGCTATGGTCTTCCGGCTGCTATTTAATTTTACTGCACCAATTTCGATAATCTCAAAGGGAAGATTGACGTCTTCTTTTTCCTTTCCTTTTGGGCATTGGTTCCATTCTAGGTCTAACACTATATAATTCATGGTTTCTATTGTACCTTATTCTGGGAAAGAGTGCAATATAAAAGCATGTTTACTGGAAAATCTGTGGAATGCTTAAGACAAGCTGGAAAGGAATGCCGGTACGCTCTGCACGCACCGGCGTATGAAAAAGAATTTGTTTGAAAAGGGTTTATCCTTAACACTTAATAACTATAACCACAAAATGTGTAAAATCTGTGTCCTTACGGTGAAAGAAATGTGAAGGTTTTTTTTCACTTTTTGGAAAAGAAATTGCCAACAGGTCAAAAAATTCGGGGTATTCATAGAATGTTCATAACTGTTTGGTAAAATAACCGTAGTTTCAGGGCGTGTTCAGTAGCTGGAGCAGGAGGTTTTCCTATGGGTGAAGGGAAAAAAACTTCAAAGTCAGTCGATCATTCTTCTGATATGAATGCAGGGGAATATAATTTTATAAGAGAGACTATCAAAAACAGGCCAGTCAACAGAAAGAATTTATTTATACGGGCAGCGTCTGTCACAGGTGGCGCGGCCTTGTTTGGCATAGTGGCTGCTATAGCTTTTTCTTTGACTTTTTCCGCGGCGGAGGATTATCAGAGTAGGAGTCGCCGTCAGGAACGGGAAGTGGAGATTCCAAGGGATGAGCCAGAGGAGGCTAAAGAGATAAAAGAAGCGGATACGCCCGCGCCCCAGATAGTGGAAGTGCCTCGCAACATTACGTTGGCGGATTATGAAAAGATATACAACGAGATTCTCAAGATTTCAGAAAATCCCAGAAAGGCCCTAGTCCATGTGTCGGGAATAGAAAAGAAAGAGGATTTGTTGGATAATACGCTTTTGTCT
The DNA here is from genome assembly GCA_910588775.1 of uncultured Lachnospiraceae bacterium. Lineage (GTDB taxonomy): Bacteria > Bacillota > Clostridia > Lachnospirales > Lachnospiraceae > MGBC164599. The sequence continues at coordinate 21,496 of CAJURH010000012.1, read as the reverse complement.
TCCGGTGAGTCGGAAGGCATTATCATTGAGAATAATGGCACGGAGATGTTTATTCTGACAGAATTGGCGGCTTTGTCAGAGGCGGAGCGCATAAAGGTGGAATTTGTGGATGGGTCCACCGCGCAGGCAGTCGGAGTTAAAGGGGATTCGGCCACTGGATTGGCGGTGATTCAGGTGTCTTCGGCTTCCCTGAAGAAATCCACGCTGGAGCATGTTACGGTTGCCAAACTGGGGAATTCCTATAGTCTGGTGCAGGGAAAAGCGGTTATCGCCATCGGCAAACCCACAGGCTACAACGATTCGGTGGTTTACGGAAATGTGACCTCTGTGACCAACAAAGTTCCGGTGACAGATATGGAGTATAATCTTCTGACGACGGACATTCTGGGAAGTGGCCAGGGAAGCGGCATGCTGTTGGACACGTCCGGCAACATCATCGGAGTTATTGCTATGGCGTATGGCCCGGAAGACACGCAGACGATGGTGAAGGCGCTATCAGTATCCCAGTTAAAGCCCTTGATTGAAAATTTATCCAACGGGAAAGATATTCTCTATATGGGCGTCCGAGGTCAGGAGGTGTCCGAGGAAACGGCCAAGAGCATGGAAATATCCAGGGGGATTTTCGTGGATAAGGTGGAAGAGGATTCTCCAGCTATGGAGGCGGGCATTCAGAGAGGCGATGTGATCACGTCGTTTAATAAGAAAGATATACACACGATGCAGCGCTTTTATGCGGAATTGCAAAAATGCGAAAAGGGACAGAAGGTGGAGCTGGCAGTTATGCGAAAAGGGGCGGAAAGCTACGGCCAGACAAAGATTAACGTAACACTGGATGTCAAATAGAGAGGGAGGAGAAATGAAATTTATTAACGAGTTGAACGAGGGAGAGCGGGTAGGCGAAATATATCTGTGCAAACAGAAGCAGGCGGCCGTGACGAAGAATGGAAAGCCCTACGAGAGCCTGATTTTGCAGGACCGGACCGGTGTGGTGGACGCAAAAATATGGGACCCCAATTCCCAGGGGATTGATGAATTCAGCGCGATGGACTATATCGCCATTGTAGGTGACGTCAACAGTTTTGCCGGGGCTTTGCAGATTAGCATAAAACGGGTGCGCAAGGCGAAAGACGGCGAATACAATGCAGCTGACTATCTGCCTGTCAGTGAAAACAGCGTGGATGAGATGACGAGCAAATTGTTAGATTACATCCGTTCTGTGAAAAACCCATATTTATCACAGCTTTTAACTCGTCTTTTTATAGAGGACAAAGAGTTTTTTGAGGTGTTTAAGAATCATTCCGCGGCAAAAACAGTGCACCATGGTTTTGTGGGTGGATTGCTGGAGCATACCATCGGCGTGGCCAGGTTGTGCGATTTTTATGCGTCCGCGTATCAAGTGCTGAACCGCGATTTGCTGATTACAGCGGCGCTCTGCCATGATATAGGAAAGACCAGGGAGCTGTCCGCCTTTCCGCTCAACGATTATACCGATGATGGGCAGTTATTGGGGCATATTGTGATCGGGACGGAGATTATCCATGATATAATCCGGGAAATACCGGGATTTCCAGATGTGCTGGCTAGCGAGCTGAAACACTGTATCTTATCGCATCATGGGGAATTAGAATATGGATCGCCGAAGAAGCCAGCTTTGGCGGAAGCTGTGGCTCTGAATCTGGCGGACAATACAGATGCGCGCATGGAGACGCTGACCGAGGTCTTCGGATCGGCGGGGGCGAAGAAGGATTGGCTTGGATACAATCGGCTGTTTGAATCTAATTTAAGGAAAACCGGGGAGGTGTAAGCCCTGGTTTTCCTTATTTTTTCTCATCGCTATTTTTGCCCTTGGAAGGTGGCTTGTCTTGCATATCATCCAGGATTTTTTCAAGAATCATCTTCTTTACATAGACATCGAAGCTGAGCAGGCAGAGGAAGGAAAATAACTGTAGGTATTCCCGGTCTTCTTCTGGCGCCTGTGAGAAAGTTTCGCCAGCTACGTTGTACCGCTTTATCAAATCTTTTTTGAGGTATTCAATCTGCCCTTTTTCCATGCTGAACACCTCGGTGTAGATATCCTGCAGATTCCAGCCGTCTTTGTTTTCAAAATATTTGTCCGTGATGGGATGGAGCAAAGCCTGGATATCGTTGATGGAGAGAATATTTTTAAAATAATAGATGAAAATAAGCAACAACAGATGTTCCTTACTGTACTTCTTCTTCTCGGGCGGAGGAAGAAGCCGGTTCTTGGCATAGTTATTAATCATGGTTTTCGTCAGGATTTTATCCTGGGAATGCCGTTTGGTGGATTCAAGCTGAGCGTCCATGAAGGTGGTTACCTGATCCATGTACAGATGGATGTTGGGCAAATCTTCCGGTTTGATGTAGTCAATTCGCGAAACGCTTTCCAAAATGCTGTTCAACATATCTTTACTGTCTATTTTCATATCTTATCACCTTGCTTATATTGATTTTCAGATAGGTTATAGACACATTATATGGTTTTTAAAACTGTAAGGCAAGGTTTTTTGGTAAATTTTCCGAAAGTGAATGTCTAAATGCTTTGACAAATACGTTTGTGGGTATAAAATAATGGAATAGGAGGGAATGAATATGAAATTTAAGAAAGTTGTGGCCATGTTTCTGGCGGCGATGATGACGCTGCAAAGCGTTGTGACGTTAGGGGCGACATTCGACGGTAACGAAGAGCTGCCCCCGTCATGGGAAGAGAGCCTAAAACAGGCGGAACCGGAAACGATGGAGGAATTGACAGAGGAGCCCGAGGCGACGCAAGAGCCGAAGGAGCCCGAGGAGTTCGAGGAAACGCAAGAGCTGAGGGAGACAGAAGAGCCCGAGGAAACGCAAGCGCCGAAAGAGACAGAAGATCCCGAGGAATTGCAGATGCCAAGGGAAACGCAAGAGCCAGTGGAAACGCGGGAGCCAGAAGAGCCTGTAGCTCTGGATGAGCCGGGAAATCCAGAGGCAGTCAATGAATCAGCGGAGATGGAACTAGAAGAGCCCAATGCCGGGCAGCAGGAATCATTTGCACTGGAAAAGGGGACGGTTACGGATAAGGGAACCTTAAGCAAAGGTTTTAGCTGGACATTGGATAATAAGGGACTGTTCACCATAACTTCCGCGGCGGGGTTGAATGGTTTCGGAGAGCGCATCACACAGGTGTCTGGCCTGTCAGAGGCTAAGCGGCGGCAGGTGAAGACCATCTATTTTGAAAGCGGAACCTGGAACCATGGGACATACGACGACAGTCTGTTTCCCAATGCACAGACCCTTGTGGTGGGAGAAAAAGTCCGGGCTTATTATGATAACGAAGACAGATATAATGACAATGGAGCCAAGAAGAATACTACCATAAAAAGTATTCAGATTCTGGGGGAGAGTCATGTAGCTTTGCACAAATATCTGGCGTTGGAAAACGTGCAGGCGTCTGGAAATATGGGACAGTTGAATCTAAATGCCTGCAGCCAGTTACAAACCATCACAGTGACGGGAAGCGTGGAAGAAGTATTGGCGGAAGATTGCACGGCCCTCAAAACCGTTTATGTGAGAAAGTGGAGGAGCGCCGATACATGGCAGAATAATTTCCAAGGGGATACATCGCTGGAATCTGTGATTGTGGCTGAAACGTCGTCCGGATTCTGGTCTTTGGAGAATGCCGCATTTGCCAACTGTACAAATCTAAGAGAAATCAAAGTCCCGGCTAAGCTTCGGGAGATTGGCTGTAGTTATTATGGTGCAGATGCGCCTTTTTACGGATGCGACGCATTGCAGGAATTTCCAGATTTCAGTTATGTGGAAGTCTTAGGAGACTATGCCTTCCGAAACTGCGCCAATCTAATAGAGGCGGACTTCCCCAATCTGAAAGATAAGCAGGAAGTCAGTGGCGTATTCAGCGGCTGCGCGAACCTGGAGAGGGTATCTTTATCCGGTCCTCAGATGAATACAATCAGCCTGGATTCCGGGAATTTTGAAGACTGCACCAGCCTTAAGAGCGTGGAAATTGATGCCGACATTACGAAATTAGGAATTGGGGAATTCGAGAATTGCTCATCTCTGACGGATTTTCCCGATTTTTCCAGCGTAAAATCCATTGGAATAGAGGCTTTCTTGAACTGCGCGGGACTGGAGCGCATAACCATCCGGGAGTCTTTAAGCTCCATGGGAAAATCCGCTTTTAAAGGCTGCACCGGGTTAAAGAAGGCGTATTTTCAGAAAGTGGATGACTGGTATGCGGAAAATACTTTCGAGAACTGCGTTTCTCTGGAGGCAATGGTAATTGGAGAGATGGAAGAGGCAGCCAGTTTTGGCGGAAGGACCTTCTACAACTGTGGTAAATTAAAAACCCTTGTGATGCCAAAAGGAATCCGTTCACTCAACGAAGAGGAATTCTACAAATGTGAAAGCCTGCAAAAGCTTCCAGACTTAAGTGAGCTGAAGTGGGTGAACACTTCTTACACCAAGGATCGGACCACACGGGTCTTTTATGGATGCAGCAGTCTGGAGGAAGTCGTATTCCCGGAAACCACAGATATTGACGGAAACAAATTCTCCATGTTTGAGAACTGCAGCAGTCTGAAAAGGGTAGTTATGCCGGTGAAAACAGGCGACCTGGGCATGTATATGTTTGCCGGATGCGGCAGTCTGGAAAAGATTGAAGGTTTGGAAAAAGCGGGAGATGTGACAGGGGTTGAAAGCAGTGCTTTCAAAGGATGCGAAAGCTTGAAGGAACTGAAGTTGCCGGATACGGTAAGGTACATAAATTCTTATCCAGAAGGTCTGGAAGTCTTTGAATTTCCAGAGAAAATGTCAGCTGTGAAAATCCGCTATGCGGAAACGCCTAATCTGAGGGAAGTTACTATACCAGAAACGGCGCCCATTTTGGAGGAGGCTTTCAAAGACCACGGGACGCTGGAAACTGTGACGCTGGCGGGAAACAGACCGGAAATTCCCCGGCGGGCGTTTTCAGGATGCGCCAACTTGAAAAAAGTCCAGTTTCCCACGGGCTTAACGGACATAAAAGCATTCGCCTTTTTGAATTGCTCCCGTTTGGAGAGCGTGCAGTTACCGGAAGGGACGGCGAACATTGGGGAATCTGCATTTTCAGGATGCGCAGATCTCAAGAGCGTTCAGCTGCCGGACAGTCTGCGGACCATTGACAAGCAGGCTTTTCAGGGATGCGCCAGTTTAGGAGCCGTGGCTCTGCCGGCGGGATTAACCGCCATAGGTGAAAGCGCATTTTCCGCCAGCGGCCTCAAAGAGATTGAGATTCCGGCGGAAGTTGCCGAGATAAAGTCCAGGACTTTTTATGAATGTCCCAATCTGGCCAGAGTGGGCATGTCGTCGGGCAGCAAAAAAATCCGAAACGACGCGTTTTCCGGTGGAATGGACAAATTGATCCTGTTAAGCCAAGCGCTGCAGATGGACGGAAATGCAATTTCAAACGCCCGTGAGGTGATTATTGACAGTTCCGATGTGACGATGCTCAGCTCTGCGCTGCAGATGCGGGCGGGAACGGCAAAAGTATATTTCATGCAGGGCGCTCTTGAATTCGGCAATGGGTCCATTACACAGAAATCAGAGCTGGGCGTTAAAAATCAGCTCTATGTTTACATAGCGCCGGAGGTTTCTGCCATATCCGGCACGCTGGCAAACAGTTCCGCCACATCGGTAACGATTATTGGTGAAACAGGAAGCCTGGCGGAAGAATACGCTGTGAAAAAAGGTTATACATTCCAGTCTCTGGACGGTGAACACAACCAGGATGATCCAGAAAACGTGGGAAGCATACAGAAAGATTTCCAATACAGGATCGAGAATCAAAAAGCGATAGTCATAGAATACATCGGTAGATCCAAAAATGTGAATACGCCGGAAACCCTGGGCGGTTATCCAGTGGCGAAAATCCAGGCAGGCGCCTTTAGAAGCCGTATCCTGGCAAATGGAGAAGAGGGCATTGAAAAGATACATTTTCCCGCTTCGGTGGAAACCGTGGAGCCGGGTTTTGCATCCTCGTGGATGACCTCCTTAAAAGAAGTGACGGTGGACGCAGCCAACCCGCATCTGGTTGTAATAGATGGAGGGCTGTACAGCAAGGACAGGACCAAACTGATTCTGGCCCTGCCTTACGCCAAGAACATTTCCATTCCCAACACGGTGAAAGTCATTGGCGGCAATGCGTTTAAGGACACTGGCGTACGGGAAGTGAACTTGCCGGACAGTGTACAACGTCTGGAGGAAAATTCCTTCAGCAGTCAGAGGCTTAGCAAAGTCACCCTCCCCAACACCCTGAAGGAAATCGGTCCCAGAGCCTTCGCAGGCAGCGCTCTTGCGGAACTTGAGATTCCGGTGGGCGTAAAGGCGATTGGAGAGGAGGCGTTTTCTGGCTCGAAGCTGGAACATCTGGACTTGCCGGATACAGTGGAAGCGCTGGGGGACAGGGCATTTTCCAAAGCGAATGAAATGTTGTTCGTCACCTTAAGAGAGAACGTAAAGACGCTGGGAGAGGATCTTTTTGCAAAAAGTGAAAAATGCAGCATCTACGGGATTGGCGCAAGCAAGGCGGAACGGGAGCTTCAGCGGGAATACCCCGACCAGTACGAGAGAGGCGCGACGTTGGGACGGTATACGCTGGGGATGTACGTGCGGGATGATACGGGGATAAACTCCGGTCGCATGCTCCACAGTGGAAATAATATTTCTGTGAAATTCACGAAGCCCATGTGGATGGTAAGTGGCAAACGCTCCGGAGGGATTGACTGCGCTACTGGGAAAAAGTATATCAATGAGACTGGGTATGAAATGGGGAAAATAGAAGAGATGCAGATTGCCATAACGAATGGCCTGCCTTCGGAAACGGAATTTGCAGTCATGGTAGAAGCGGGTTCCCTGCGGGAGCCGAAAACCGGAGATGAAATCGGAGAATGGGACAGCCGGGGAGTCTGGTCCAAGAAGACCATGGAAGACTTTTGGGGCACATCCAATCCCACAGAAGAAATACCTCAGGGACTGTTCCAGTGGATGCTTGGACACGGGAAGGGGAATGTGCAAAAGATAATCAATGACGGCAAGAACGGCATTTGCTTTGGGATGGCGACCACAGCCGCGTTGGTGAGAAGCGGCCTGCCGGATATCGCCACTTTTGGCGAAAAGCAATTATACAGTACAGGACCGGAGGCCAGAAGCAGCGCATTGAATGGTCTGGACTTGAAGACTTACTGGCAGCTTTCCTATATCCTGCAGCTTACGCCGGAAGTGTCAAAGAGCCTGAATGAGACTAAGAATGACTATGAAGGAATGATCGCCGCTGTAAAAGAAATGGTCATTGATAAAAAGACCTTGTGTGTGATTGGGGTGGAGAACTGGGGAGGCGGCTACCACGCTCTCTTGCCATATTCCATAAAAGAAAATAAAGATGGAACAATTATTGAGATAGAGATCTACGATTGCAATGCGCCAAATAAAGAATATGTATTGAAAGTTGTAAAAAATGCGGGAGGCTACTCCGTTGGCGCAATAAGCGGCAGAAATGAGGTTATTAGTTATAAGGGAATCAAGTACTGGAAGATAACCAACCAGGTAAACGAAGTGGCCAAAGCCTACGCCAATGGAGACCCCTGTCCGGACTTGGGCATGGATTTTGGGGACGTGCTGAATCTCATCATGCCTTCATCCGCTCTGGATGCTTTGGGTGAGGCGGAAAATATGGTTATTCGGAAAGGCGCCAAAACTGCAACGGTGAAAAACGGCGAAATGCAAGGAGACGCTCTGGTGGAGATTTCCCAAATGGGAGACAGCTCTCAAGGCGCCGCTTCCGGTTCCCATCTCTATTGGACAGATGGCAGTTCTCCACTGGAAGTCAGCGGATTGAACAAACGGGTGCAGGTGGCGTTGACCGGAGATTACAGCCAGGTGCAAGTGGGAGGCTGTAACGGAAGCAGCGCGCGTTTGGACGCGGCGGACCGCCAGGGGGAAACCACTCTGGCAGAGATTACAACCGGACGCAAAAATCAGTTCCAGTTGAAGATTGCCTATCCAGGAGAGCCGGAAAAGGAGATCGAGAGCATAGAGTTGGAAGGAACCGCCGCCCAAAAAGCGGTGGTGCAGGACAGTTCCAAGGGCGCCGTGGTGGAAGGCGCCGCTCAGATGTCTGTAACGGTTATAAAAGATGGAGAGGAAAAGAAAGAAGATTTAAAAGAACTGAATCAATACAAGAAAATAGAAATATCCGTGGACAAGGATACCGAAGAAATAGTGGTGAAAGGGGATTCAAACGGAGACGGGGAGATGGATGAGACAATCAACAAGCCAAAGCCCGCGCAGAAAGTGGAGGAAATCAAACTTTCCCAGACCCAATTAAGCCTCTATCCCACGCAGAAAGCTACGTTGACCGCGCAGGCATTGCCGCAGTCAGCGGCAAATAAGTCGCTCAAATTCGTCAGTGGGAGTCCGGCGGTGGCCAGCGTAACCAGCGCAGGAGTCATAACGGCAAAAAAATCCGGGACGGCCCAGATAAAGGCAATGGCCCAGGATGGAAGCGGCGTAACGGCGGTGTGTAAAGTGACGGTGAAAAAGGCCGTGGTAAAATTGAACGCCACGAAAATACCACTTCAAAAGAGTAAATCCACTACGGCCTTAAAAGTTATGGAAATGGAAAAAGGCGACAAAATTACATCCTGGGTAAGTTCCAAGCCGAAAATCGTATCGGTTACGGCCAATGGAAAGTTAAAAGCCGGGAAAAAGCTAGGCCAATCAACCATCACCGTCAAAACAGAATTTGGCGCCAAAGCCAAGTGCATCGTAACGGTTCAGAAGAAAAAGCCGGCGCTGAAATCCTTCACCGTCGCCGGGAAAGAGAAAGCCATCAACAAAAATAAAGTAACGCTGAAAAAGGGTAAAAAACTAACGCTTATCATAAACCGGAACCCCATTACATCCACGGAAAAGCTAAAATACGCCTCATCCGCCCCCAAAGTGGCTTCCGTAACCCAAAAGGGCGTTATCAAAGCCAAAAAGAAAGGCAAATGTAAGATTACCATAAAAAGCGGCAACAAAAAGAAAAAGACAGTCACCATAACTGTGAAATAGCCAGAAAAAATGGGCGGGCATATCCCGTCCATTTTAATTTTCCCCATAACTCCATCATACCGCATGCAACCTGCCTTGCGCCGCAAAATTTTTCCAGTATATTTTTACAATTTCTTTTAAGAAAATATGTGAAAAACGATTGACATAAAGTCTGTATGTGTGGTATATTCAAAAATACACTACTATGGAAAGATATGCCTACTTTTAAAACGAGTCAGGCAATGCCTGAACGGACACATATGAATGCAGACGTGGCCGTGAATGAGAGTGAAACATTGTAATTATTATAAGAAAACAGGGGTGAAGCGTCAATGGAAAAAAACAGGATACGTTCTGTAACTACTGGCAAAAGTATGCGGATGAGTTACCAGCGACAAAAAGAAGTTCTGGAAATGCCGAACTTGATAGAAGTACAGAAGAATTCTTACCAATGGTTTCTCAAGGAAGGGCTGAAAGAGGTATTTAGCGACATATCTCCCATTGCGGATTACGGCGGCAAGTTAAGCCTGGAATTTATTGATTTTACTTTATGTGAGGACGATGTAAAATATTCCATCGAGGAATGTAAAGAACGGGACGTAACCTACGCAGCCCCTTTAAAGGTGCGGGTCCGTTTAATCAACAGGGAAAACGATGAAATCAACGAACACGAGATTTTCATGGGTGACCTGCCTTTGATGACGGAGACCGGGACGTTTGTGATTAACGGCGCAGAGCGTGTAATTGTAAGTCAGCTTGTGCGTTCCCCGGGCATCTACTATGCGATTGCCCATGACAAAGTGGGGAAAACCCTGTATTCCTCCACGGTAATCCCCAACAGGGGGGCATGGCTGGAGTACGAGACAGATTCCAATGACGTGTTTTACGTACGTGTAGACAGAACCCGGAAAGTGCCCATCACCGTTCTGATAAGGGCGCTTGGCATCGGGACCAACGAAGAGATTATACAGCTCTTTGGGGAAGAGCCGAAGATTCTGGCCAGTTTTGGCAAGGACACTTCGGAGAGCTACCAGGAAGGGCTTTTGGAATTATATAAGAAGATTCGCCCGGGAGAGCCTCTGGCGGTGGAGAGCGCGGAAAGCCTGATTATGGCCATGTTCTTCGACCCCAGAAGGTACGACCTGGCTAAGGTAGGCAGATATAAATTTAATAAAAAGCTGGCTCTGAAAAACCGTATCTCCGGCCATCCGTTGGCGGAGGACGTGGTGGATGTCACCACCGGAGAGATTCTGGCGGAAGAAGGCACGGTTGTGGACCGGGATCTGGCCGACAAGATACAAAACGCCGCCGTTCCCTATGTATGGGTATACGCGGAGGAGCGGAAAGTAAAAGTTTTATCCAATATGATGGTGGATATTACCAATTTTGTAGATATTAATCCAGAAGAGGTCGGCGTGAAGGAGATGGTGTATTACCCCTGCCTGGAGAAGATTCTGGAGGAAAATGAAAATCTGGAAGATATCAAAGCGGCCATTAAACTGGATATCCACGATCTGATTCCTAAGCATATTACGAAAGAAGACATTCTGGCTTCCATCAATTATAATATGCATCTGGAATATGGTCTGGGAAATGACGACGACATTGACCATCTGGGCAACCGCCGTATCCGCGCGGTGGGTGAGCTTTTGCAGAACCAGTACAGAATCGGTCTGTCCAGGTTGGAGAGAGTGGTCCGGGAGCGGATGACCACCCAGGATATTGAGGGCATATCCCCACAGTCGCTGATTAATATTAAGCCAGTGACCGCTTCGGTAAAAGAGTTCTTTGGTTCCTCCCAGTTGTCCCAATTCATGGATCAGAACAATCCATTGGGTGAGCTGACCCACAAGAGACGTCTGTCCGCGCTGGGGCCTGGCGGTCTGTCCAGAGACCGGGCCGGATTCGAGGTGCGTGACGTGCATTATTCCCATTACGGAAGAATGTGCCCCATAGAGACGCCTGAAGGCCCCAACATCGGCCTTATCAACTCTCTGGCGTCCTATGCGCAGATTAATGAATACGGTTTTGTGGAGGCTCCTTACAGAACCATTGATAAGTCAGATCCCAAGAACCCACGGGTTACGGAAGAAGTTATCTATATGACGGCGGACGAGGAAGACAATTACCACGTGGCCCAGGCCAATGAGGCTCTGGACGCGGAAGGCCATTTTGTCCGCAAGAACGTATCTGGCCGTTACAAAGACGAGACACAGGAATACGAGAAACACATGTTTGATTACATGGACGTATCCCCGAAAATGGTGTTCTCTGTGGCGACGGCGCTGATTCCTTTCCTGCAAAACGACGACGCGAACCGTGCGCTGATGGGGTCTAACATGCAGCGTCAGGCTGTGCCTCTTCTGATTACGGAAGCTCCCGCCGTGGGAACCGGAATGGAGACCAAAGTAGCCGTGGACTCCGGTGTGTGTGTGGTGGCCCGTCACGCTGGCGTGGTGGAGAGATCCACATCCAAGCAGATTGTGGTCAAGGCCGACGACGGAACTAGGGATGAATACCGTCTCACCAAATTTATGCGAAGCAACCAGAGTAACTGCTACAACCAGAAACCCATCGTGTTCCAGGGCGAGCGTGTGGAGGAAGGCCAGGTTATCGCAGACGGTCCGTCCACGTCCAACGGAGAGCTGGCGCTGGGCAAGAACCCGCTGATCGGGTTTATGACCTGGGAAGGCTACAACTACGAGGATGCGGTTCTCTTAAGCGAACGTCTGGTGCAAGAGGATGTGTACACATCCGTGCATATCGAGGAATATGAGGCAGAGTCCAGAGACACCAAGCTTGGACCAGAGGAAATCACCCGTGACGTGCCTGGCGTAGGCGACGACGCGTTAAAGGACCTGGATGAGCGGGGAATTATTCGAATCGGCGCGGAAGTGCGGGCTGGAGACATTTTGGTGGGAAAGGTGACGCCAAAAGGGGAGACGGAGCTGACGGCGGAAGAACGTCTTCTGCGGGCGATTTTCGGGGAAAAGGCCCGTGAAGTAAGGGATACTTCTCTGAAAGTGCCTCACGGGGAATATGGCATTGTGGTGGACGCCAAAGTATTTACCAGGGAAAACGGTGACGAGCTGTCTCCAGGCGTGAACCAGTCGGTGCGCATTTACATTGCCCAGAAGCGGAAGATTTCCGTGGGAGATAAGATGGCAGGCCGTCACGGCAACAAGGGTGTGGTTTCCCGTGTGCTGCCGGTGGAAGATATGCCATTTCTGCCCAACGGTCGTCCACTGGACATCGTGTTAAATCCGCTGGGCGTGCCTTCCCGTATGAACATCGGCCAGGTTTTGGAGATTCACCTGTCCCTGGCGGCGAAAGCCCTGGGCTTTAACATTGCCACGCCTGTGTTCGACGGCGCGAATGAAGACGACATCATGGATACGCTGGAAATCGCCAATGACTATGTAAACATGGATGATTTTGAGGAGTTCCGCAATAAATACAAGGATGAGCTGTTGCCGGAGGTGATGGATTATCTGGATAAAAACCGGAATCACCGCAAGGTCTGGAAAGGGGTTCCCCTGTCCCGGGACGGAAAAGTGCGCTTAAGAGACGGGCGCACCGGGGAATATTTTGACAGTCCAGTCACCATTGGACACATGCACTACTTGAAGCTTCATCATCTGGTGGACGACAAGATCCATGCGCGTTCCACAGGCCCCTACTCTCTGGTTACCCAGCAGCCTTTGGGCGGAAAAGCCCAGTTTGGCGGCCAGCGATTTGGGGAAATGGAGGTTTGGGCGCTGGAGGCATACGGCGCGTCTTATACCTTGCAGGAAATTCTGACCGTCAAGTCCGACGATGTGGTGGGCCGTGTGAAGACCTATGAGGCCATTATAAAAGGCGACAACATCCCAGAGCCGGGCGTGCCAGAATCTTTCAAAGTTTTATTAAAAGAGCTTCAATCCTTAGGTTTAGACGTGAAAGTCTTAAAAGACGACAATACAGAAGTAGAAATTATGGAAACCATCGATTATGGGGAAACGGATCTGCACTCCATCATTGAAGGGGATCGCCGCAGAGACATGGATGAATCCTACGACAACATGGGCTATACCCGTCAGGAATTCAACGGCGGCGGAGAATTGGTGGATATCGGCGCCGAAGAGCCAGAGGAACCGGACGATTTTGACGACGTGGAGGAACCGGAAGTCCCCGACGATTTTGAAGACACGGAGGAAGCGCTTGTAGAGGAAATCGAGCAAGATATGCGGATGACTTTGGAGGAAGAAGAGTAGGAAGGGGTATATTTGATGACGGAGACAACGAATAAACAAGAGGTCTATCAGCCAATGACCTTTGACGCGATCAAGATTGGACTGGCATCTCCTGATAAAATCATGGAATGGTCCAGAGGCGAAGTTCTAAAACCGGAGACAATCAATTATAGAACCTTAAAACCGGAGAAAGACGGGCTTTTCTGTGAAAAAATATTCGGACCCAGCAAAGACTGGGAGTGCCATTGCGGAAAATATAAGAAAATTCGATATAAAGGCGTAGTCTGCGACCGCTGTGGCGTGGAAGTGACCAAGTCAACCGTCCGCAGAGAGAGGATGGGGCATATTAAACTGGCGGCCCCAGTATCTCACATCTGGTATTTCAAAGGCATACCGTCCCGGATGGGGCTGGTGCTGGATTTGAGTCCCCGGACGCTGGAGAAAGTGCTGTATTTTGCAAATTATATCGTTCTGGATCCGGCAGATTCCGGCTTGCAGTATAAGCAAGTGCTCACAGAGAAAGAGTATCAGGAAGCGCGGGAAACTTATGGATATGAGTTTCGGGTGGGAATGGGCGCGGAAGCCGTCCAGGAGCTTCTGGAGAGCATCGATCTGGAGAAGGAAACGGTGGATCTGCGCAAAGGCTTAAAGGAATCCACCGGACAGAAGCGTGCCAGAATCATCAAGAGGCTGGAAGTGGTGGAATCCTTCCGCGGATCAGGAAATCGTCCCGAATGGATGATTATGTCTGTAATCCCTGTGATTCCGCCGGATCTGCGGCCCATGGTGCAGTTGGACGGCGGCCGATTCGCCACATCTGACTTAAATGACTTGTACCGGAGAATCATCAACCGGAATAACCGATTGAAACGCCTGCTGGAGCTGGGAGCGCCGGACATTATTGTGAGAAACGAAAAGCGTATGCTCCAGGAAGCGGTGGACGCGTTGATTGACAACGGCCGCCGGGGCCGCCCGGTTACCGGGCCGGGAAACCGTGCGCTGAAATCCCTGTCCGATATGCTGAAGGGAAAATCCGGCCGTTTTCGCCAGAACCTGCTTGGTAAACGTGTGGACTACTCCGGGCGTTCGGTAATCGTGGTAGGGCCGGAGCTGAAGATTTATCAATGCGGCCTGCCAAAAGAGATGGCTATCGAGCTTTTTAAGCCTTTTGTTATGAAGGAACTGGTGGCCAACGGGACTTCCCATAATATCAAAAACGCCAAGAAAATGGTGGAGAAATTACAGCCGGAGGTTTGGGATATTCTGGAAGAAGTCATTAAGGAGCATCCGGTCATGCTGAACCGTGCGCCTACCTTGCACCGTCTGGGCATTCAGGCTTTCGAGCCGATTCTGGTGGAAGGTAAGGCTATCAAGCTGCATCCGCTGGTATGTACCGCGTTTAACGCCGACTTCGATGGGGACCAGATGGCGGTGCATCTGCCGCTGTCCGTGGAAGCGCAGGCGGAATGCCGATTCCTTCTGCTGTCGCCAAATAACCTGTTAAAGCCTTCCGACGGCGGTCCGGTGGCGGTGCCTTCTCAGGATATGGTGCTGGGAATCTACTATTTGACCCAGGAGCGTCCAGGAACAAAAGGCGAAGGGAAGATTTTCCGCAATGTAAATGAGGCCATTTTGGCCTACGAAAACGGCGCAATTACCTTGCAGTCCAAGATTGTGGTGCGCTGTCAAAAGAAACGCCCGGACGGCACGGAAAGCTGCGGGCAGGTGGAATCCACTCTGGGGCGGTTTTTATTCAATGAAATCTTGCCGCAGGACTTAGGGTTTGTGGATAGGAGCGTTCCAGAAAACGAGCTGAAACTGGAAGTGGATTTCCATGTGGGCAAGAAGAGCCTGAAACAGATTCTGGAAAAGGTCATCAACACCCACGGCGCCACGAAGACGGCGGAAGTGCTGGACGACATCAAGTCCATGGGTTATAAATATTCCACCCGGGCGGCCATGACCGTATCTATATCGGATATGACGGTGCCGCCGGAAAAACCAGAGCTGATTCAGAAAGCGCAGGATACAGTGGATCTGATTACCAAGAACTACAAGCGTGGTCTGATCACCGAAGAAGAGCGTTACAAAGAAGTGGTGGAAACCTGGAAGAAGACCGACGACACGCTGACCCATGCGCTGCTCACCGGATTGGATAAATACAACAATATCTATATGATGGCGGATTCCGGCGCCCGTGGTTCTGACAAGCAGATTAAGCAGTTGGCGGGCATGCGTGGATTGATGGCGGACACCACAGGGCATACCATCGAGCTGCCTATCAAGTCCAATTTCCGTGAGGGGCTGGATGTTCTGGAATACTTCATGTCTGCCCATGGAGCCAGAAAAGGTCTGTCGGATACAGCGCTTCGTACCGCCGACTCAGGTTACCTGACCAGGCGTCTGGTGGACGTATCCCAGGAATTAATTGTTCGCGAGGTGGATTGCTGTGAGGGAAAAGACGAAATTCCAGGCATGTTTGTAAAAGAATTTGCAGACGGAAAAGAGGAAATTGAAAGTCTGCAGGAGAGAATCACTGGAAGGTTTGCCTGTGAAACAATCAAAGACAGGGATGGCAACGTGCTCGTGAAAGCAAACCATATGATTACGCCCAAAAGGGCGGAGAAAATCATGGCCCAGGGAGTCAATGAAAAGGGCGAGGCTCTGGATCAGGTGAAAATTCGCACTATTTTGACCTGCAAATGCCATGTGGGCATATGCGCCAAATGCTACGGCGCCAACATGGCCACCGGCGAACCCGTACAGGTGGGCGAATCCGTAGGAATCATTGCGGCACAGTCCATCGGTGAGCCGGGAACCCAGTTGACCATGCGTACGTTCCATACCGGAGGCGTGGCCGGCGGGGACATCACCCAGGGTCTTCCCCGTGTGGAGGAGCTCTTTGAGGCCAGAAAGCCTAAGGGTCTTGCGATTATCACGGAGATACCGGGAAGGGCAACCATCAGCGACACCAAGAAGAAGCGTGAAATCACCATTACAGACGATGAGAGCGGAGATTCTAAGACATACCTGATTCCCTACGGTTCCCGGATTAAGATTATGGATGGAGATGAGCTGGCCGCTGGCGACGAGCTGACGGAAGGTAGCGTAAATCCCCATGACATTTTGAAGATAAAAGGGGTGCGGGCGGTTCAGGATTATATGATTCAGGAAGTGCAGCGGGTATACAGGCTCCAGGGTGTGGAAATCAATGATAAGCACATCGAAGTCATTGTGCGTCAGATGTTGAAGAAAGTTCGCATTGAAACCAACGGAGACACAGAATTTCTACCAGGCACACTCGTGGATGTTCTGGAATACGAAGATGAAAACCTGCGGATGGAGGAAGAAGGTCTGGAACCGGCATCCGGCAGTCAGGTAATGCTGGGCATCACAAAAGCTTCTCTGGCCACCAATTCCTTCCTGTCAGCGGCGTCCTTCCAGGAAACGACGAAAGTCCTCACAGAGGCGGCCATCAAAGGAAAAGCCGATCCCTTGATTGGGCTAAAAGAAAACGTAATTATTGGAAAACTGATTCCTGCCGGAACTGGGTTGAAACGCTACAGTGACATTAAGCTGGATTCAGAAAAGGATGAAAATGATTTCGTGGACTTTAGTGAAGATTTCGGACTGGATGGAGAAGAAGACGGGGACGTATCCATGGTAGAAGCCGAGGTTTTCTTATCCGAAATGGATGATATGGAAGAGCTGGGGGAAACCGAGGAAACGCAAGAGATACAAGAAGTCAAGGAAATACAAGAAACCGGGGAAATAGAAGATTTGGAAGAGATAGAGGAAGATTTGACGCAAACGCACACATTTACCCCTTGACAGATAATTTCCAACAGGCTATAATACAGGACGGCGTGTTTATATATTGGAAAATATTTATGCGCTCATAAAGAAAATAGCAGCCGCAGACAATGAAAATAAAATACATTCCGGGGGCGCCTTAATTGCGAAATAGAGGAAAAGCCCTCCGGAATATGCAAAATAATTTTGGGAGGTGAAATGGAATGCCAACATTTAATCAGTTAGTCCGTAAAGGAAGAAAAACAGCCGTTAAGAAATCAACAGCTCCGGCTTTGCAGAAAAACTTCAATTCTCTGAAAAAGAAAACTACAGATCTGTCATCTCCTCAGAAGAGGGGCGTGTGCACAGCCGTTAAGACTGCCACACCGAAGAAGCCGAACTCAGCTCTTAGAAAGATCGCCAGGGTTCGTCTGTCAAACGGCATTGAAGTTACCAGTTATATTCCCGGTGAAGGACACAATCTGCAGGAGCATAGCGTTGTGCTGATCCGTGGCGGAAGGGTAAAAGACTTGCCAGGTACCAGATACCATATCATCAGAGGTACGCTGGATACTGCAGGCGTAGCCAACAGAAAACAGGCCCGTTCCAAATACGGGGCAAAAAGACCGAAGAAATAAGTAACATTGTAATCATTAGAGCTATTCCACAGACGAATAAGATTTGTACGGTTATTCCATATACCCTCCCGGCTGCGGGTTAAATATAGAGGTTTACCAGTGCGAACATACGATTCTTGTGTGAGTACCTATGATTTAATCGAGATCATGATTAAGGAGGGAAGTAACGTGCCGCGGAAAGGACATACCCAAAAGAGAGACGTGCTGGCAGATCCGTTATACAACAATAAAGTAGTGACCAAGCTGATCAACAATATTATGTTGGACGGCAAGAAAGGCGTTGCTCAGAAAATTGTATACGGAGCGTTTAACAGAGTGGAAGAGAAAGCTGGAAAACCCGCTCTGGATGTGTTTGAAGAGGCGATGAATAACATCATGCCTGTACTGGAAGTAAAAGCCAGACGTATTGGTGGCGCCACTTATCAGGTGCCCATTGAAGTGCGTCCGGAGAGACGCCAGGCGCTGGCGCTTCGCTGGCTGACCATGTTTTCCCGTAAGAGAGGGGAAAAGACCATGGAAGAGAGGCTGGCAAATGAACTGCTTGACGCTATGAACAACACGGGAGCGTCCGTGAAGAGAAAAGAAGATATGCATAAGATGGCAGAAGCCAATAGGGCATTTGCGCATTATAGATTCTAGGAGGAGGAAGCATTGGCTGGAAGAGAATATCCATTAGAGAGAACCAGAAACATTGGTATTATGGCCCACATCGATGCGGGTAAGACGACTCTGACAGAGCGTATTTTATATTATACCGGTGTTAATTATAAAATTGGAGATACACATGAGGGAACTGCGACCATGGACTGGATGGAGCAGGAACAGGAAAGGGGTATCACAATTACTTCCGCCGCTACTACCTGCCACTGGACTTTGCAGGAAAACTGTAAGGAAAAACCAGGAGCCTTGGAACACCGTATCAATATCATTGATACGCCAGGGCACGTAGACTTCACTGTGGAAGTTGAGCGTTCGCTTCGAGTATTGGATGGAGCCGTAGGCGTCTTCTGTGCAAAGGGCGGCGTGGAACCTCAGTCTGAGAACGTGTGGCGCCAGGCCGATACCTATAACGTGCCCCGTATGGCATTCATTAATAAAATGGATATCCTGGGCGCAGACTTTTATAATGCGGTAGATCAGATAAAGACTAGATTGGGCAAGAATGCAATTTGTCTTCAACTGCCCATCGGAAGAGAAGACGATTTCAAGGGAATTATTGACTTGTTCGAGATGAAAGCCTATATCTACAACGATGAAAAGGGCGAAGACATCTCCATTGAGGATATCCCGGAAGATATGAAAGATGACGCAGAGCTTTATCATACAGAATTGATAGAGAAAATCTGCGAATTAGACGATGACCTGATGCTGGAATACCTGGAAGGGGAAGAGCCGTCCGTAGACGCTCTGAAGGCCGCGCTACGTAAAGGCACTTGTGAATGTACAGCCGTTCCGGTATGTTGCGGAACCGCTTATAGAAACAAGGGCGTGCAGAAACTGTTGGATGCAGTTCTGGAATTTATGCCAGCGCCAACAGACATCCCGGCTATTCAGGGTGAAGACATGGATGGCAATCCAATTGAAAGACATTCCTCAGACGATGAGCCGTTCTCAGCCCTTGCATTTAAGATTATGACAGACCCATTTGTGGGCAAACTGGCATATTTCCGTGTGTATTCTGGTACCATGAATTCCGGTTCTTACGTGCTGAATGCCACAAAGGGCAAGAAAGAACGTGTAGGCCGTATCTTACAGATGCATGCCAATAAGCGTGAAGAGCTGGATAAAGTGTATTCTGGCGATATCGCCGCCGCCATCGGATTCAAGCTGACAACCACCGGCGATACCATCTGTGATGAGCAGCATCCGGTTATCCTGGAATCCATGGAATTCCCGGAGCCGGTTATCGAGCTGGCCATCGAGCCGAAGACGAAAGCAGGTCAGGGCAAGCTGGGCGAGTCCCTTGCGAAACTGGCGGAGGAAGACCCCACATTCCGCGCCCACACCAATGTGGAAACCGGACAGACCATCATTGCTGGAATGGGCGAACTGCATTTGGAAATCATCGTAGACCGTCTGCTGCGTGAATTCAAGGTGGAAGCCAACGTAGGCGCGCCGCAGGTTGCTTATAAAGAGACCATCACCAAGCCGGTGGACGTGGAGAGCAAATATGCGAAACAGTCCGGTGGACGTGGACAGTACGGACATTGTAAAGTTAAATTTGAGCCTATGGACGCTAACGGCGATGAGCTGTATAAATTCGAGTCAACCGTTGTGGGTGGCGCCATTCCCAAGGAATATATTCCTGCTGTGGGAGAAGGCATTGAAGAGGCTATGAAGGCTGGTCTGCTGGGTGGATTCCCCGTTGTGGGCGTATATGCTAATGTATACGATGGATCTTACCATGAAGTCGATTCATCCGAAATGGCGTTCCATATTGCAGGATCTCTGGCATTCAAGGAAGCCATGCAGAAATCTTCTCCAATCTTATTGGAGCCAATCATGCGGGTGGAAGTAACCACGCCAGAAGATTATATGGGAGATGTAATCGGAGATATTAATTCCCGCCGTGGCCGTATCGAAGGTATGGACGACATCGGAGGGGGTAAGATGATTCGCGGATTCGTGCCGCTGTCAGAAATGTTCGGGTATTCCACAGACTTGCGATCCAGAACCCAGGGACGAGGCAACTACTCTATGTTCTTTGAGAAATACGAGCCAGTTCCCAAGTCTGTACAGGAGAAAATTTTGTCCAAAAAAGGAGAATAAAAATTTTCTTGCAAATACCTTTGAATTGCAATATAATTAGTAATAGTAGTTAATTGGAATAAAAGAAAAAACCAGATTTTGCCCAGAGGGCGTATGTTATTAAGGAGGACATTTTAAAAATGGCTAAAGCTAAATTTGAGAGGACGAAACCACATTGTAATATTGGTACCATCGGTCACGTAGACCATGGTAAAACAACGCTGACAGCCGCTATCACAAAGACCCTGAACGAGAGACTGGGGACTGGTGAGGTCGTAGCATTTGAAAACATTGATAAAGCTCCTGAAGAAAGAGAGCGTGGAATCACAATTTCCACAGCGCACGTAGAATACGAGACAGAGAACCGTCATTACGCACACGTAGACTGCCCAGGACATGCTGACTACGTTAAGAACATGATCACCGGAGCCGCTCAGATGGACGGTGCAATCCTTGTTGTTGCCGCTACAGACGGTGTAATGGCTCAGACAAAAGAGCACATCCTTCTGTCCCGTCAGGTAGGCGTTCCCTATATCGTAGTATTCATGAACAAATGCGATATGGTAGACGATGAAGAACTTCTGGAACTGGTAGACATGGAAATCCGTGAACTGCTGAACGAATATGAATTCCCAGGCGATGACACTCCAATCATCCAGGGTTCCGCTCTGAAAGCTCTGGAAGATCCACAGAGCGAATGGGGTGAGAAGATTCTGGAATTGATGAAAGCAGTAGACGAATGGGTTCCAGATCCACAGAGAGATACAGACAAGCCATTTATCATGCCTGTAGAGGACGTATTCTCTATCACAGGTCGTGGTACAGTTGCTACAGGTAGAGTGGAAGCTGGTACACTGCATGTAGGTGAAGAAGTAGAAATCGTTGGTATCAAAGAAGAGACAATGAAGACTGTCGTAACTGGTATCGAGATGTTCCGTAAACTGTTGGATGAGGCTCAGGCTGGTGACAACATTGGCGCTCTGCTTCGTGGTATTCAGAGAACAGAAA